>NCGN01000006.1 GCA_002281575.1 Sphingobacteriia bacterium 28-36-52 | reverse complement strand
ATTTTATAGAATACACTTATTATACCTTTTTCTATTCCATTAATCAAGCATGATGGCTAGTTTGTGTTTATTGCTAAATTGTGTCTCAACTCCTGAACTTTCAAAAGAAAAAAGATGAATACCGTGTTTAATTCTACCAATAATAAACGCTTATACAGAAGTGTTCTAGGACTCATTTTTGTTGCGATAGTTGGTTATGGATTTGCCCAAGACCCTACCGCCAATTACCCGGTATACAAGGGCAATGACTTAGGACTTACTTATGCGCCACAAGCTTCCATATTTAAAATATGGGCGCCCACAGCAAAAGCTGTTAGAATCAATTTGTACAAGACCGATTTAGGCGGCGTGTATGATTGCTCCGAGCAAATGAAAAAAGCAACCAATGGTGTTTGGGTTGTCTCTATTCCACAAAACTTAAAAGACCAATACTATACATTCCAAGTGTTGATTAATAATAAATGGAGCGATGAAATAATTGACCCTTATGCAAAAGCTTGTGGTACCAATGGAGTTAGGGCACAAATAATCAATTTGAAAGAAACCAACCCAATTGGATGGGAGCAAGATCAATCTCCTAACTTTTCTAAGGGGAATAAACAAACAGATGCAGTGATTTACGAATTGCATATTCGGGATGCAAGTATTCATGCAAACAGTGGTATTAAAAACAAAGGGAAGTTTACAGGGCTTACAGAATTGGGTACCAAAAATAGTTCAGGAAAATCCACAGGACTTTCGCATTTAAAGGAATTGGGTGTTACGCATATACATTTGCTGCCTTTTTACGATTACAATTCAGTAGATGAAACCAAACCCAATCAATACAATTGGGGATATGATCCAGTCAATTATAATATTCCCGAAGGATCATACAGCACCAATCCTTCAGATGGTAAAGTGCGCATTAAAGAATTAAAAGAGTTGGTCAAAACCATGCACAGCAATGGGTTGAGAATCATAATGGATGTTGTTTATAATCATACTGCGTTAACTGCTAATTCTAATTTTAATATACTAGCACCTGATTACTATTATAGAAAACGTAATGATGGAACCTTCTCTGATGCAAGTGCATGTGGCAATGAAACAGCAAGCGACAAAGTAATGTTTCAACAATTCATGTTAGAAAGTGTATTGTACTGGGTAAAGGAATACCATATAGATGGATTTCGTTTTGACCTTATGGGTATACATGATATTGAAACCATGAATTTAATAGCAGATACTTTGCGAAAAATAAAACCTTCTGTTGTGTTATATGGAGAAGGATGGACTGCTGGTGGTTCTCCACTTACCGAAGATAAAAGAGCCATCAAAAAGAATGCAACTGAGTTAAACGGCATCGCTGTTTTTAGTGACGATATGCGAGATGGCATAAAGGGTAGTGTATTTAATATTGATGATAGGGGTTTCGCAACAGGAAAATTAGCCAACAGCGAATCAGTGAAGTTTGGCATTGTTGCCGCAGGAAAACATCCACAAATTGATTATACCAAAGTCAATTATTCCAAAGCGCCTTATACTGCCAGCCCTGCCGGCTTAATTAATTATGCAGATTGTCACGACAATAATATTTTGTGGGATAAGATTGCACTTTCATATAAAGATGCTACTGAAATAGATCGAATTAAAATGCACGAATTGGCTTATGCCATTGTATTGACATCGCAGGGTACTCCCTTTTTAACTGCAGGTTCTGAATTTTTAAGAACAAAGAATGGAGTAGAGAATTCTTTTGATAAAGGCGACTTAGTCAATGGAATTAACTGGGATTTAAAGACCCGTAATGCTTCCACTTATCAATACATTCAAACGCTTGTTAAAATTAGAAGGGCACATCCTGCTTTCAGAATGACTTCGGCAAAACAAATAGCCAATCATTTGAGGTTTCATCATAATTTACCCGAGGGGATTATAGCTTATACGTTGAATGGGGCCCCTGTAGGGGATAGTTGGAAAAAAATATGGGTGGGCTTTAATGGCGCTCAAACGTCACAAACGCTCAGTCTTCCGGGAGGAAATTGGAAAATTGCTTCAATCAGCCATAAGTCATCAATGAAAGGAAATCAATTAATTATTGATGGAAGCACTGCAGTGATATTGTATCAATAATTGGTATATTTAATTCATAATTTTCCTTATGACACTTATAGCAATTTTCTTCCCTGCACTTTCCTTCTTTCTTAGGGGTAGAATTTTTACCGCTTTTATCTGTTTCATTTTACAAATCACTTTAATTGGATGGATTCCAGCAGCTATTTGGGCTGTAATATCTCTCCAAAATTCAAGAGCCGATAAACGCAACGAAAAACTAATTAAAGCGATGAAGTCAAAATAATTATTTATTCTCTTCTAATGAAATACAAACTAATACTCACTTGTGTAATCGGAATCTTTTTTGGAAAAGTTTCTGCGCAATCCAACAAAAAATTATTGATTGAACACTTATCTGGAAACTTCTATGTTTATACCACTTATAACATATATCAAGACAGCAAAGTGCGTGCAAACGGAGTTTACTTAGTTACCAAAAAAGGAGTGGTATTATTTGATACGCCTTGGGATACAACCCAATTTCAACCTTTATTAGATAGTATTGCTGCCAGACATAATAAAAAAGTAATTATGGCTTTTGCTACTCACTGGCATAGCGATAAAACCGCAGGTCTCGAGTATTATAAGCAGTTAGGAATAAAAACCTATACCACCCAGTTAACAGATGTTTTGAGTAAAAAGTACAATGCTAAGAGAGCCCAATTATTAATGACTAAAGACACATCATTTTTAGTAGATCAATATCAATTTGAAACCTACTATCCTGGAGAAGGGCATACACAAGACAATATTGTCATTTGGTTTCCAAAGCAAAGGATTTTATTAGGTGGGTGTTTAATTAAAGGGGCCAAAGATACCAATCTGGGCTATTTAGGCGATGGCAATACAAGTGAATATGCCAATACCCTTTTGAAGGTTCAGCAAAAATTCTCAAATCCCCAATTTATCATTACTACACATAGTGATTGGAGAGATATTAATTCTTTAAAGAACTCTATACAAATGGCAAAGCAACTTTTACCTGTTACTTCAGAACTCCGCCACGTCGTTTTATTTGGATGGAAGGAAGGAGTAGATAGTGCATCAATAAAAAGCGCTATTCGAGCATTTGGTGAATTGCCCAAACAAATTAGTAGTATAAAAAGCTATGAATGGGGAGTGAACAATAGTCCAGAAAAGTTAAACCAGGGTTTAACCCATTGTTTTGTGTTAACTTTTTCTAGCGAGAAAGACCGCGATGAATACTTAGTGCATCCTGCACATTTGGCATTCACCAAATTGCTGCCCAATATTTTAGATAAGGTTACTGTATTAGATTATTGGGTCAAAGAAAAATTGAATTAATATAGCTTGAATACTTTCGTATAATAACATACCAAAAAGTAATCTAAAACTTATTTCATTAACGACTGTTCTTTTAACCAATCTATTGCAATGGGAAACCAATGAACCGTTGTTTTAGCATTACCCAATCCAAATCCATGGTTGCCTGTTTTCATCAATAGTAATTGTGCCCGAACTTTTTTTGCATCCAATGCTTCTTTCATTTGTATGCTGTTCATTACCGGAACTGTTTTATCGTCTTTTGCGTGAAAAATAAAAGTAGGCGGAGTGTTGGTTGTTACTTGTAAGTTAGAAGAAAAATAGGCTATCCGCTCTTGAGTTGGGTTTAATCCCAATAGTTTATTTCTAGAACCCATATGTACAAGCGAATCTTCCATACTAATCACTGGGTAAGCTAAAATAGCAAAATCAGGTCTTAGATTCGTTGTAGTTTTTAATAAATTTAAATTGAATTTGGTAATCAACGTGCTGGCTAAATGGCCACCTGCAGAGAAACCAATGACTCCAACTTTGTTTTGATTAATGCCATACTCTTTAGCATGATCTCTAATATATTTCATAGATTGCTGCGCATCCATCAATGGCACCGTTTCCTTATTACTCATACAGGAGTCATTGGGCATTCGATATTTCAGAACAAAAGCAGTTACCCCTATTTCATTAAAAGCTTTTGCAATCGCAACTCCTTCATGATTGGTAGCTAAATAAGCATAACCACCCCCTGGCAAAATTAAGATAGCCGATTTGGCTTCATTTTGTTTTTGGGGCAAATAAATGCTTAGGGTAGGGGTTACAATATTAGAAGAAAGTGTTACTCCTGTGGCGTTCACAAAACTATCATTCCTCAAACTACAGGGAATAGCATTAGGTATAGCTCCAGAGTAAATAGGTATTTCTGTTTGCGCATAACTGCTGAGCGTACTTAAAAAAAGAAATAGTGAAAACGGATATTTCATAATTAAACTATTGCAGATGAAGTTAAAATTAATTTAAGTAAATTACCATTTATCAAATACACAATCTGATGAAATACTTGTATGCTCTCCTATTACTTTTAGCGCCTTTGTTCTCATGGGCAGATCTTTATCCTATCAATAAACATATTGATGTAAAGCATTATTCATTTGAGCTTAGTCTTTCAGATAGTACCAATGAAATTATTGGTACTACTAAAATAAGGGTGCAGTTTAAACAAGCAGGTATAAGGCAATTTCGATTAGACTTGGTGAATCAAACAGACAAAAGACAGGGTAAAGGAATGAAAGTAGAATCCATTATGATGGGTAGTGAAAAATTGACTTTTACACATGTTAACGATGAACTCAATATTCAATTACCCAATGCAGCTACTGTAGATGCCGAATTGGTTTTCTCTATTCAATACCATGGTATTCCTTTTGATGGATTGAGAATAGGAGCCACTAAATTTGGAGATCGCAGTTTTTTTAATGAGAACTGGCCTAATAGAACCCGGCATTGGTTACCAACCATTGATCATCCCTATGATAAAGCCACTTCAGAATTTATAGTAAAAGCACCTGCAAAATATAAAGTGGTTTCGAACGGTCTGTTATTAGAGGAATCATATTTAGGAAATAATATGAAGCTTACGCATTGGAAACAATCGGTGCCCGTTTCTTCTTGGCTTTTTGTTTTGGGTGTAGCAGAATTTGCTGTTCAATATGTAGACCAATTTAATGGTAAGTCTATTGAAACCTGGGTATATGCAAAAAATAGGGAAGCCGGATTTTATGATTTCATAGAACCCACTAAAAAAGTATTAGAATTTTATACCAAATATGTGGGGCCATTTGCATATGAAAAGTTGGCGAACATTCAAACACCGAGTGTAAATGGTGGAATGGAAACTTCTTCTGCCATTTTTTATGGCGAAGATTTAGTGAATGGCAAAAGGGATGAACGTACCAGAAATATTGTTATTCATGAGATAGCTCACCAGTGGTTTGGAAATGCGGTTACCGAAACTACTTGGGATGATGCATGGCTAAGCGAAGGATTTGCTACTTACTTTACTTTATTGTTTATTGAAAGCGAATACGGCAAGGCTGAATTTGATAAAGGCATACAAAAAGCAAAAAAAGCAGTATTTGATATGTCTGTTAAAATGCCCAATTTTAGCATTATTAGTGATAGAACTGCTGAAAAAGAAGTTGTAACAACTGGGCTTACTTACCAAAAAGGAGCTTGGATATTACATATGCTTCGCAATTTAGTAGGCGATGCCAATTTTCAAAAAGGAATACAGTTGTATTATGCAAAATATTTTAATGCAAATGCTACAACCGATCAATTTCGGGATGAAATGGAAAGGGCTTCTGGTAAAAATTTGGAAACATTTTTTAAACAATGGTTATACCAACCAATTAATCCCATCATCAATGCGAGCTGGAGTTTTGATGCTAAGCAAAGAAAACTGATACTGAAACTTGAACAAGTACAAAACAGTGATATGCTTTTTGATTTACCAGTAGAAATTAATTATTACACCAAGGGAAATGCTTCTCCTAAAACGATTAAAGTGCAGTTGAATAAAAAAGAGCAATTGTTTAGTTTTCCTTCAAATTCAGCGCCGGATAAAATAGTACTTGATCCTAAGAATATTTTATTAAGTGTAGTGAATTATGTGAATTAGTATCTGGGGAAACAGTATTTCCTTACCTAACTAGCTTTTGCTTTAAAAAATTAAATTTCTGGGATAGCAAAACTTATGTACTTTTGTTAACCAAACGGTTAAACCAAATGGTTAAAATTAAAAAACGAGGCAGAAATTGCCATACTAACAGCGGCAAAGTCAATTTTTTCAGTAAAGGGTAAAGATGGTGCTACCATGCAGGAAATTGCCAATGAAGCTGGTATTAATAAAGCATTGTTGCATTATTATTTCCGAAATAAAAACTTGTTATTTGAAGAGGTTTTTTTAGATGCAGTAAAGAAGTTTCATCCCATTTTAAAAAATGCAATAGAGCAAGAAGTGGATTTGTACCAAAAAATCCACCAAATATGTGAAGCCTATATTACAATGGCAATTGATAATCCTTTTGTGCCTGTTTTTGTTTTAAGTGAAGTAAATAAACAGCCTGAAATTTTTATTCAAAAAATGTTTGGTGGAGATCTACCTGATTTCCCTAAACTAGCAGCTCAAATTGAAAAGGAAGTTAGCTTAGGAAATATTAAACCTATACATCCCCAACAATTGATTTTGAACATGATGAGTATGTGTGTTTTTCCTTTTGTATTCAAACCAATTTTTATTATTGGAATGCAAGCCAACAAAGAAGTATTTAATCAGTTAATGCTTGAGCGCGTTAAAGCTGTCCCCCAATTTATTATTGATTCAATTAAAATACAATAGCAAATGCGGTTACTATTTTTTTTATTCATCGTAGGAGTGCAAGGAGTTTCACAAGCGCAAACCTATACCATACAAGCGTTAGAAGCACTTTCAATTAAAAATTATCCATTGTTAAAACAGGCTAATATTTTAAATAATACTGCCGAATTAAACATCGATAATATTAAAAAAGCATTGTATCCACAGGTGAGTGTGAACGGGCAAGCAACATACCAGTCAGATGTAACGAGCATCAATATACCCATTGCCGGATTTTCTCCCAACCCTTTGTCAAAAGATCAATACAGAGCTACTGTTGATATTCAGCAAAATATTTATGATGGAGGGTTGAATAAAAAAATGCAGGATTTGGTCATAGCTGGTTCTAAAGTGGAATTGTTAAAAAACGAGGTGGATATTTATAAACTTAGAGAAAGGGTGACCCAAATTTATTGCAGTATATTATATACCAATGAAGTGGTTAAGCAAATTGACATTATTAATCAAGATTTAAATAATGCTTTGCAAAAAGTAGAAGCTTTATTAAATAATGGTTTAGTATTTAAAAACAATGTGCTACAAATAAAGGCACAACTTTTAAAAAATGGGCAAAAAAAGGAAGAGGCTTTGGCTGCAAAAAGAACACTTTTAGACGCGATGGCGCTTCTGGCCAATATTTCAATTTCAGATAAAGCAATTTTTGAACTACCTGTGGTTCAATTTGATGAAATGAAAAGCACCGCATCAATTAGACCAGAGATATTATTATTTGATGCTCAAAAAAATAGCATTGAAACACAATTGGCATTAGTAGATGTGAAGACTAATCCAAAATTGGGAGCTTTTGTACAAACTGGATTTGGTAGGCCAGCATTGAATATGCTTAACAATGATTTTAGTTGGTTTGGAATTGGGGGATTAAAGTTGCAGTGGTCCTTAGGTGGCTATTATACGGCCAAAAAGGAGAAAACTATTTTAACTAACCAAGTTAAGTTGGTACAAAACGAAAAAGAAACCTATGAGTTAAATAATAATATTCAGCTGAAGCAACAATTAGATGAAATAAATAAGCTTGAAAAACTATTGACCACCGATAAACAAATTATTGAAATAAGGGAACAGATTAAAAATACCAGTTTGGTTCAATTGAATAGCGGTGTTATTACTGCGAATGATTATTTAAAAGAAATAAGTGAATTTGATTTAGCCAATCAATCTTTTGTTCAACACCAAACCCAATTAATACAATCAAAATTACAATACCAATTAATCAAAGGGAAAAATTAAGCAAATGAAAAATATACTATGGATTTTTATCACGATGCTCTTTTTTAGCTGTGCACCCAAAAATGGAAAATTTGATGCGCAAGGCGTATTTGAGTCAGACGAAGTAATGGTTTCATCTGAAGTACCAGGTAAGATTCTTGCATTTGAAATTAGTGAAGGGGATAGTTTGATGCAAAACCAAATTGTTGCTCAAATTGATTCAAACAATTTATTACTTCAAAGAGCACAATTACGATCTTCATTAAATGCATTAAATCAAAAAATGGTAGATGTTACTCCTCAAATTGAGTTGTTAAAAAATCAAATAGAAGTACAGAATACGCAGTTGAAGAACTTGAATTTTGAAAAAAATAGGGTTGAACAGTTGTTAAAAAGTGATGCTGCAACCAAAAAGCAATTAGATGATTTGTTGTTTCAAATTGAATCTGCTCAAAAGCAAATTAATGTTACAAAACAGCAAATTAAAGTGCAGGAATCTACAGTTGGTACCCAAAATAGAGCAGTATTAAGTGAAGAAGATCCTATGCAGAGAAGAATTGACCAAGTTCAAGATTTAATTAATAAATCAACGGTTACCAATCCCATTAATGGAGTTGTTTTAACTACTTATGTTGAACAAGGCGAAATGATAGGAATAGGAAAACCTTTGTATAAAATTGCCGATTTGTCAACAATGACTTTAAGGGTATATGTAACTGGGGATCAATTAGCCAATATTAAAATAGGTCAACTAGTTAAAGTTTTTGTAGATAAAAACATAGACGAATACACAGAGTTGGCTGGAAAAATTAGTGCTATTGCGTCTAAAGCAGAATTTACCCCTAAGACGATTCAAACAAAAGATGAACGTGCAAATTTGGTATATGCAGTAAAAATATTGGTAAAGAATGATGGGTTATTAAAAATTGGTATGTATGGCGAAGTTAAATTCTAGTGATATTGCCATTAAGGTTACTGCTGTGAACAAGTCTTATATTGTTGGGAAAAAGAAAACTCCTGCACTAGAAAATATTAATTTGACTATTCAAGCTGGAACTTTGTTTGGATTAATTGGACCAGACGGTTCTGGCAAAACTTCCTTGTTTAGAATATTGACTTCCCTTTTATTACCTGATAGCGGAGAAATTTGGGTAGACGGTTTAAATGTGATTACTGAATATAAAAACCTCAGAAAGCGAATTGGCTACATGCCAGGGAAATTTTCATTGTACACCGACCTTACTATCAAAGAAAATCTTGATTTTTTTGCCAGTTTATTTGGAACCACTTTTGAAGAAAACTATGATCTTATTAAAGATCTCTACGTTCAAATTGAGCCATTTAAAGATCGTCGTGCGGGTCAACTATCTGGTGGAATGAAACAAAAGTTGGCATTGTGTTGTGCCTTGATTCATAGGCCAACTATATTATTCTTAGATGAACCTACAACAGGGGTTGATGCGGTTTCTAGAAAAGAGTTTTGGGAAATATTACAATCATTAAAGAAAGAAGGAATTACAATCTTAGTTTCTACTCCATATATGGACGAAGCCACACTTTGTGATCAAGTAGCTTTAATTCAGGAAGGTAAAATATTGGATGTTGACACACCTGCCCAAATGGTAAATAAATTCACCAATCCAATTTATGCTGTAAAGGGTGCAAATATGTTACTGCTATTAAGAGAATTAGAAAAAGATCCCTCTGTAGAAAGGATTTATCCATTTGGAGAGCACCATCATTTAGTAATGAAAGAAAAAGATGTTCTACCTGTTTTGCCTCTTGGCGTAACAATCAATAAAATAAAACCCAATATTGAAGATCTGTTCATCCATTTAATGCAGCATCATGAATAAAAATGCCATTGTAGTAAATAATTTATCTAAACAATTTGGGCAGTTTAAAGCGGTAGATGATATCAGTTTTGAAGTTGCTAAAGGAGAGATATTTGGATTTTTGGGGGCTAATGGTGCCGGTAAAACAACTGCAATGAAAATGTTATGTGGTTTATCTATGCCAACAAGTGGGCAAGCATCTGTAGCAGGTTTTGATGTTTACAAGGAAAACGAATCAATTAAAAAAAATATTGGGTACATGAGTCAAAAATTCTCTTTGTACGAAGATTTGACAGTGAGAGAGAATATTAAATTTTATGCGGGTATTTATGGCATTGCTCCACAAAAAATAAAAGAGAAGACCAATCAGTTATTGCAGCAGTTGGTTTTAGAAAAAGAAGCAGATATGCTGGTAAGTCAATTGCCACTTGGGTGGAAGCAAAAGTTAGCTTTTTCAGTGGCTATTTTTCATGAACCTCAAATTGTTTTTTTAGATGAGCCTACAGGAGGAGTGGATCCTATTACCAGAAGAGAGTTCTGGAATCTTATTTACGATGCGGCGGCCAATGGCATCACTATTTTTGTAACTACACACTATATGGATGAAGCTGAATATTGTAATCGTGTTTCAATTATGGTAGATGGAAAAATTGAAGCGCTGGACTCGCCAGGCAATTTAAAAAAGACTTTTAATGCAAAAAGTATGGATGAGGTTTTTCTTCATCTGGCTCGAAAAGCAAAAAGAATTGAATAGCATGAAACAGTTTTATCATTTTATAGTCAAAGAATTTTACCATATTTTTCGGGATCGGAAAACCTTGTTTATTTTATTGGGTATGCCCATGGTACAAATTATTATTTTTGGTTTTGCACTAACCAATGAAGTAAAAAATACCCGCATTGTTATAGTAAACCAGTCTACTTCTGCTACTGCTATGAAGTTGGTGGAAAAAATAGAATCAAGCGCTTATTTTGAGTTGTATAGCCAAACGAAAGATCCTTCCATTATAGATCAGCTGTTTAAAAAAGGAACAGTAAAAGTTGCATTAATTATACCTCATGATTTTGCGCCAGCTTTAATTGCTCAAAATAAAGGTCAACTTCAAATTATCACAGATGCTACAGATCCAAATGTGGCAACCGCACTTACCAATTACCTTTCTGTTATCATACAAGATTTTCAAAAAGACTTAAATCCGAACAATATCATTCCTTACAAAATGGAGGTAGATACTAGAATGATGTATAACCCCCAGCTGAAAGGGGCATATAATTTTGTTCCTGGAGTGATGGCAATGGTATTATTATTGGTTTGTACAATGATGACAGCTTTAACCGTTGTTAAGGAAAAAGAATTGGGTAATATGGAAATTCTACTCACTTCTCCAATAAATCCTATTAAAATTATTTTAGCTAAAGCTGTTCCTTATTTATTGCTTTCTATAATTAATATTACTACCATTTTATTGCTTAGTTATTTTGTGTTAGATGTGCCTATAAACGGCAGTTTAGTTTTGCTATATGCCGAGAGTGCGCTTTTTATAATGGTTTCTTTAGGATTGGGATTACTTATTTCCGCTGGAACCGACTCTCAACAATCCGCTATGTTTATATCACTGATTGTTATGTTTTTGCCAACGGTCATGTTTAGTGGATTTATTTTTCCAATTGAAAATATGCCCTTGCCGTTAAGAATTGTTTCAAATATTATCCCCGCAAAATGGTTTTTCATTATAGTGAAGTCGGTAATGATTAAAGGTGTAGGTATTCAATTGGTTTGGAAAGAAACCCTGATTTTATTTATGATGATGATTTTCTTTTTTACCATGGCAATTAAAAAGTTTAAAATCAGACTAGCATGAGTCCATTACGCTATATTCTCGAAAAAGAGTTCAAACAAATATTCAGGAACCCGGCTATTTTGAAAGTGATTTTTATTATGCCAGTAATACAGCTGATTATGTTACCAATGGCAGCTGATTATGAAATAAAAAATATTAATATTGCCGTGATTGATAGAGATCATTCTGCTGTATCGAATCAATTGGTTCAAAAAATAACAGCCTCTAATTATTTTAAATTAGTGAGTTACGATAATGATTTTGATGCAGCAATGGAATCCATTGAAAATGACAAAGCAGATTTGATTTTAGAAATTCCTAAAAATTTTGAAGTTAATTTATACAATGAAAAAGAGTCAAAACTTTTTCTTGCAGTAAATGCTATCAACGGCGTGAAGGCAAATTTAGGCGCTGCTTATTTAACGAATATTGTACAAGCGTATAATTCAGATTTTAGAATTGAAACCCTTACACCTGTTAGGTTTAATGAAATACCCATCATAGAAATAAGTTCTTCCAATTGGTATAATCCTAAAATGAATTATAAAATATTCATGGTTCCAGGTATATTGGTTTTGCTCATTACTATTGTAGGTATGAATCTTTCTTCTATCAATATTGTTCGCGAAAAGGAAATGGGTACAATAGAACAGATTAATGTTACCCCTATCAAAAAAGCCCATTTTATATTGGGGAAGTTAATTCCGTTTTGGGTCATTGGTATAGTTGTAATAAGTGTAGGTTTTTTAATTGCATGGCTGGTTTATGGAATTATACCACTGGGTTCTTATTTTACTTTATATGTTTTTGCTGCTATTTATTTGATGGTCATTCTAGGAATTGGTTTATTAATATCTTCTTATTCTGAAAATCAACAACAAGCTATGTTGGTTACATTTTTCATTATGATGATTTTTGTGCTAATGGGAGGATTATATACCAGTATAGATAGTATGCCCATTTGGGCAAGATGGTTTACAAGGCTAAACCCAATTTCATATTTTATAGAAGTAATGCGAATGGTTGTGCTAAAAGGAAGTAGAATAAATGATATAGCGCCCCAATTACTCATTATGGTTATTTACGCCATATTTATAAATACTTGGGCTGTACTCAGTTATCATAAGCGGTCTTAAAATAGTTCCTATAAACCATTATTGGAAAAGGTATTGGTTCTTTCTTTGGTATAAGGCAAGATAAAAAAGCAATAGCTCAGGGTAAACAGTTGGCATTTGAAGCAAAACACTAAATAGATTTATTTCGTTGTTTCTGATTTCGTTAACCCATTCCATAAAACCAACCAATCAGATAATGGTTACAGGCCGAATATTCCCCTTGGATTTAATATTGGAATAAAGGCTGTTTTTTAAACTGCCTTACTAAAAGTTTGTTTTTGCGTTTCAGCTGATAACAGTTTTATATCAAATGCTCGGCAAATATTTCTAATAAAATGTTTCCCGAGTGTTGTAACTGTTAATCCTTTGTCATCCCAAATTATAAAACCGTCCTTTTCTAAATCTGATAAAACAGGGAATGAATATTTTTTTAGGGGTGTATAGTCTGTAGGGTTAAATTTTGTAACACCCCTACAAGCAATATCAAGAATATATTGACGCATCGCTTGGTCTTCTGTTGTCAAAAAATAACCTTTGGTTACTGCTAAATGCCCTTTAGATACTTCCTCATAATATTCATGAATGCTTTTTTTATTTTGTGCAAATCCATAATAAATATCACTGATGCTTGATACGCCCAAACCCAATAACATCCCAGTTTGTTGAACAGTATAGCCCATGAAGTTGCGATGTAAATTTCCTTTTTTGCTTGCCTTAACCATTAAATCATTGGGTAGTGCAAAGTGATCCATTCCAATATCTGTATACCCATTTTCTGTGAACATTTTTGTACCCAACTGATACAATTGCATTTTAGTGGCACTATCGGGTAAATCGGACTCGTCAAATAAACGTTGTGCCTTACTGGTCCATGGCACATGCGCATAACTGTAAAACGCAATCCTGTCTGGCTTAATTGATAAAGCATTTTGAATGGTTTTTTCCATTCTACTCAAGTTTTGTAGTGGCAAACCATATACTAAGTCTAAATTAATAGACTCATAGCCAATAGTTCTAGCCCATTCTACTACTCTCACTACATTCTCGTGTGGTTGTATTCTGTTGATTACTTCTTGAACTTCTATATTACTGTCTTGTACGCCAAAACTGACTCTATTAAAACCGAGTTGGTACAATGTTTCTAAATGTTCGTAAGTTGTATTATTGGGATGCCCTTCAAAGCTAAATTCATGTGACTCAGGAATGATGGAATCAGCTAAAATGGTATTGATTATTCTGTTTAAATTTTCTGGAGAAAAAAAAGTGGGTGTACCCCCTCCTATGTGCAACTCCTTGATAATTGGTTTACTATTCATTTTAGAACGATAATTACTCCACTCTTGTAATAAATGAGTAATATATTCTAGTTCCACACCGTGGTTAGTAGTGATCTTTTTGTTGCATCCGCAAAATGTGCAAAGTTTTTCACAAAAAGGTAAATGAATGTATAAACTAATACCCTCTTGTTGGTTACACTCATCAAATCTCTTGATGAATAAATTTTGCCATTGCTCAACTACTATGGTGTCATTCCAGTAGGGTACAGTTGGATAACTAGTATACCTAGGGACTGGAATATTGTATTTGTCTAATAATGTAGCACTTACTTGCATAGTAATTGTTTTAAAGTATCAAGGATAAGCTTTCTTCAGCCGCCTTAATTGTAAAGTCTAAGTCTGCATAAGTTATGGCGTCGTTTAAAAACCAACTTTCAAATGCAGAAGGGGGCAAATAAACCCCTTTCGCTAACATCTGGTGAAAGAATTGGTTAAAGAGTTGATTATTAGCAGCTGCTGCGGTTTCGAAATTTGTAACTAGCTGGTCGCTAAAATGTACACTAATCATTGAGCCAATTTGATTAATAGTAAACGGGATTTTACTATTCGAAAAAACCTTATTAAGACCTTCTTTTAAATAGGCTGTTTTTTTTGCGAGCGATTGAAAGTGATCGCCCTCATTTAAAAGCGACAATAAGGTAAAACCAGCTCTCATGGCAATAGGATTTCCACTTAATGTACCTGCTTGATAAACACTTCCTAATGGAGCTATATGTTGCATAATTTCATATCTACCTCCAAATGCTCCAACGGGCATTCCTCCACCAATTACTTTGCCATAAGTTATAAGATCTGCTTGTATTCCTAATAACTCTTGAGCTCCTCCCTTCGCTAGCCTAAATCCGGTCATTACTTCATCGAAAATGAGCACAATGTTTTCTTCAGTACAAATAGCTCGAAGCGCTTCTAGAAATCCTTGTTCAGGTAATATACAACCCATATTACCAGCAATAGGTTCTATTATGATTGCCGCAATTTGATTTTTATGCGTTCCTACTAATTTTTTAACACCTTCAAGATCATTATAATCACAGGTTAATGTATCAATGCTAACACCTGCTGTAATTCCTGGTACAGATTGAATATCCAAAGTAGCTAAACCACTACCTGCTTTTACTAAAAATGCATCGGCATGACCGTGATAACATCCATTGAATTTGATAAACTTATTTTTTCCGGTATAACCCCTTGCTAATCTTAGCGCACTCATACAAGCTTCTGTTCCACTACTGACCATTCTAATTAAGTCTACATTGGGTACCATCTCTTTAATGAGTTCGGCCATAGAAATTTCTAAGGAAGTAGGTGCTCCATATGAAGTGGAAAGCTCCACTTGTTGTTGAATTGCTTTAATTATTGCCGGGTGAGCGTGTCCTAAAATCATCGGCCCCCACGAAGCTATATAATCTATATATTTATTGTTGTCCTCATCAAAAAGATACGCCCCTTTTGCAGATTTTATAAATAAAGGGGTACCTCCAATACTTTTAAATGCACGAACAGGAGAATTAACTCCACCAGGAATACTTTTTTGTGCTTGCTCAAATAGGTGTTTGCTTTTGATTAATTGCAGCATAATCTCATTTAATTATAATTCATTCATTATTTTAATAGCATCTTTGGCAAAATAGGTAGCAATTAAGTCTGCACCAGCTCTTTTAATAGAAGTTAAACTCTCTATGATTGCTTTTTCTTCGTCAATCCAACCTTTCTCGGCTGCTGCTTTAATCATAGCATATTCTCCACTTACATGATAAGCACTTACAGGAACTGAAACAGCATTCTTGATTTCTCTAATTATATCCAAATAGGCCATTGCAGGTTTAATCATAACAATATCAGCACCCTCCTCAATATCCATTTGAGTTTCTTTGATGGCTTCTAATCTATTGGCATAATTCATTTGATAGGTTTTTTTATCTCCAAAACCAGGAGCACTATCTAAAGCATTTCTGAATGGACCATAAAAACATGAAGCATATTTTGCACTGTAACTCATAATACCAATACGGGTATAATTTTCTTGTTCCAAAGCATTTCGAATAGCCCCAATTCTTCCATCCATCATATCACTTGGGGCTAAAAAGTCTGCACCAGCATCAGCATGACTGATACTCATTTTAATTAATGCATCTACTGTTTTGTCGTTTACAATTTCTCCGTTTTCAACAATACCATCATGGCCATATGAAGAGTAGGGGTCCAAAGCTATGTCGGTCATTACAACTATTTCAGGAACTGCATCTTTGATTGCTTTAATGCTCCTCTGCATTAATCCATTAGGATTCCAAGCTTCTTTACCAGTATTATCTTTCAATTCATCTGCAGACTTTACAAAAATGAGTACACTCTTTATTCCTAATGACCAAAGCTCCTTCACTTCTTTTATAGTATTATCAATAGAGTAACGATAATACCCCTGCATTGAGTTAATCTCAGTCTTTTTATTTTTACCCTCTTCAATAAATAAAGGTGCAATAAAATCACTTTCAAGCAGATTGTTTTCTGACACCATTGCTCTAATAGCAGGTGTTTGTCTAAGTATTCTATTTCTTCTTTGTAGGTACATTATGCCAGTTTTGAATAATCAAAGTTTTTTACGGTGTTTACAAATGCTTTAGCATGATCTACTGGAACATTAGGCAAAATACCATGACCTAAGTTGGCAATATAATTTCTCTTGCCAAATGCTTTTAACATTGTTTCAGTCTCTTTAACAATGGTAGGAATGGGCGATAGTAATTTTGCTGGATCAAAATTTCCTTGGAGGGTTATATTGCTTCCGGCAAATTGACGAGCCATTGGAGCAGTAATACACCAATCTAAACCCAAAGCTGCTGCTCCAGTTTTACTTAGGGTATCCAGTGATGACCATGCCCCTTTTGCGAATACTATTGTAGGTGCTTTCGATTTTATGGCGGTTACTATTTGTTCAATATAGGGTAGTGAAAACAATTCAAAATCTGCTTT
This sequence comes from Sphingobacteriia bacterium 28-36-52, assembly GCA_002281575.1. Lineage (GTDB taxonomy): Bacteria > Bacteroidota > Bacteroidia > Chitinophagales > Chitinophagaceae > Sediminibacterium. The sequence continues at coordinate 167,499 of NCGN01000006.1, read as the reverse complement.
ACTTAAAAGACCTCCCCAGCTATCAAAAATTTGAACAGTATCTACCCCTGCTTCAATTTGTGCTTTTAAATATGCAATGGTGGTATCGGTTATCATTTGCAAAAGTTGATTTGCCAATACCGGTTCTTGATAACAGAATGCCTTAGCCTCATCAAAGGTTTTACTCCCCTTACCTTGTACCATGTAGCATAAAATGGTCCACGGCGCACCAGCAAAACCAATAAGTGGTACTCTGTTGTCTAATCTTTCTTTGATTAATTTTATGGCGTCCATCACATAAAACAAAGTTTCATCAATTTCAGGAACTCGTATTCTCTCGAAATCCTTTTTTGTTTTTATTGGATTGGGTAAATAAGGCCCCTTCGATTCTATTAATTGAACTTCTAAGCCCATCGCTTGCGGCACTACCAAGATATCAGAGAATAATATAGCTGCATCTACTCCAATGATATCTATTGGTTGGATAGTGATTTCTGCTGCTAATTCAGGTGTTTGACACCTTTCGAAAAAACTATATTTTTCTCTAATTTTTATATATTCTGGTAAATACCTGCCTGCTTGTCGCATCATCCAAACTGGAACTCGCTCAATATCTTCCCCTCTTAGGGCTTTTAATAATAAATCGTTTTTTAAATTCATATCAGTTGATAATAATTATAAATAGTATTAAATAGTGCTTTCTGATTTACTAGTGGTGATATAATCACTTCCATATTGGAGATTTCTTTTAATGATTGGCCTGTTGTATGTCCTATTGCAAATATTGATGTTGTTTCATCTATGGAGTGTTGAGTAAAAAAACTTTTCACACCACTAGGGCTTAAAAATGCAATTGCATTGTATTTCTTTTGTATTGGTTGGATTATGTATTTAGTTTGATATGCTTCAATTTCATGTATGGTGTATCCTTGTTCTCGAAGAAAATAGGGTAGATGTTCTAATCTTAAATTACTTCCCAAATAATAAATTGGTTGTTCTTTTGAGGTATTGGATACAATTTGTTCAGCAAGTGTTAGGCTATTTTCAGCTTTATACTTAATTAAGTCATCCCATTTTTTTTGTTTTAATACTTCTACCGTTTTTCCTTCCATACAAGCAATTGACCAGTCAGGAATATGCTGAATAATTCCATTTGTCCATTCTGCAGCTATTGAACTTGTGATTACAAGTACTGCTTTTTGATTACTAATTTTCTGTAAAGCCTCAATGTTTTTTAGATCTCTTGTAGGTATTGTTTCAATAAACGGTAAATGATCTATATGAAATCCATTTGGGATATCCTCCACAATTTCTTTATCTAGGGTTTGCCCTGTAAATAATATTTCAATAGGACTAATCAATGTAAATTCATTTTTTGTATAATTGATGCTCCACCATTTGTAAGAACCTCTAATCCAGCATTTCTACCTATATTTTCTGATTCTGTAATTGGCTTTTTAATGCTAATTTCAATTTTCTCTGCCCCATCAACTGATAGTAATTGGCCTGAAAAGTGTACTAATTCATCTTTAACTTCAGCTAATGCACTAATTGGTGTAGTACAACCGCCAAGCAAGGTCCTTAAAAAGTCTCGCTCAATTTTTGTACATAAGTCTGTGTGATCATCATTTAGGTTTTTTAATAATTGGATAAGTGCTTGATTGTCTACTCTTGTAACAATAACCACTGCACCTTGCGCTGGGGCTGGAAGCATCCAATCAAGTTCTATGGCATCTTTAGGTAAAATTCCAATTCTTTCTAATCCAGCTTTTGCAAAAATGGCTCCATTCCATTTGCTCTCATATACTTTTTGTAGTCTGGAATTTACGTTTCCCCTTATGGATTCTAGTTGGTGATGTGGGAATCTATTTAACCATTGTGCTTTTCTTCTGATACTGCTTGTAGCAAGTGTTATCGGTATTTTTTTAAAAAAATCATTCTCTTCTCTACCAAGTAATTCTGTACAAGGATTGTTATCTATTGAATGGTTGATAACAAACACATCTTTATATGATGCTCTTGGTAAAACAGCTACTTGTACGATACCTTTTGGTAATTTTGTTGGCACATCTTTCATTGAGTGTACAGCAATATCAATGGATTCTTTTAGTAAGGCAGTATCTAAAGATTTAGTAAATATCCCTTGAACACCCATTTCATAAAGAGGCGTAACTAAATCAATATCACCCTCAGATTTTACAAGAACTAATTCTGCTTTTTCTCCTTGGGATTCTAGCAAATCCTTCACCCAATTAGCTTGCCATAATGCCAATTGACTTTCTCTCGTTCCAATTTTCCAAATCGGCTTCATTAGTTGAAATTGGGCTGTTTTATAAAATCTTGAACTGCTTGCATGTAAAAACAAGATGGCTGTTGCTTTGTCCTTAATTCAGAAGCTACTTTATTCACTATATAATTTACTTCCTTAGAATTTGATTGACTTGCTTTTGTTGATTGATGGTTTAAAGTATCCAAACTTGTTTTTAGTAGTTTCAAAACAGGTGCGAATTTTCTTAATCGATGCCACTCATTAAATTCATTAACATGTATTGCAATAATTTCTAAGGCTTTTGGAATATTTGATTTTCTTAATGCCAGTGTTTGATCATTAATTTTTGATAAATCATCTATATTGATTAACGTTTGCTGTGATATTGTTGAGATAGATACATCTATATTGTTCGGAATAGACAGGTCTATGAAACATCTTGACTTATTTGGGAAAATATTTTCTTTTTTTACAATATAATCAGCTGAGTTGGTCGCAACTATTACTACATCTGCTTTATGGATGTTTTCATTAATTTGTTTAAATGGTTGTACTGTTATATTGAGCTCATTTGCTATACTCATTGCTTTTTCTTCAGTTCTATTGGTTACCCATAATTCTTTGGGATTGATGTAGTCATTAATATTTTTACAAGTATTAATTCCAATTTTACCAGTGCCAATTACCATAAAAACTTTAGAGCTAGGTTCCGTTATATGATCAAGTATATATTGTATTGCTGCAAAAGAAATGGAAGTTGTTCCACTACTTAAATTGGTATTATTCTTTATGGATTTTGATGATTGCAAAACAGTATTAAATAATCTTTCTAAGAAAGTGCCAACTACTTTTTCTTGTTTAGCTATTTTAAAGGAATTTTTTAATTGTCCAATAATTTCATAATCTCCTAATATCTGAGAATCAATACCAGCAGCAACTTCAAACAAATGCTGAACAGCTTCTTCTGAAAATTTGCAGTATGCTTTTTCTTTTAATAAATCTATCCCACCTTTGGTATGTTTTGCTAATATTTGAAAAACTTTTTCAATTGAATCACTAACAGCGTATACTTCCGTTCTATTGCAAGTACTCAAGACAAATAATTGTTCAATGCCTTCCTCTTTTGCTGCTTTAAGAAGTGAACTGTTTTCTTGATTATTTATTGCAAATAGCCCTCGAGTTGAAGCTTCAGTTTTTTTGTAATTAATGCCTACTAAAATGAATTGAAATAAATTCATAATCTGTATCGTATGGCAGCAAAGTTATTTTGTAGCTATTTGGCGTATGTCACGATACTGTCTTTTTTATAAAATCATTTTACAAAACCTTCATTATTCTTTCTTTTATCTAGAACTTTGTCTTCTTAATAATAATAATAATTCATAGATGAGTAAAAAAGGAATTCTTTTAATGAATTTGGGTTCACCTAATTCCCCATCAGTAAGCGACGTGAAGATATATCTGAAAGAATTTTTAATGGATGAAAAGGTGATTGATATCCCTTTTATACTGAGGACCTTATTGGTTAAAGGTATTATAGTGCCATTTCGTTCGCCTAAATCTGCTCATGCCTATCAATCAATATGGACAAAAGAAGGTTCGCCATTATTGGTTAATACCTATGAATTGCAACATGCGCTTTCTTCTGAAATACCTGAATTGGTTGAAGTATGTATGCGGTATGGGCATCCACATCCATCTCAAGCTTTTGATAGTTTAATGCAAAATATACCCGATTTGGAAGAAGTGATTTTATTCCCTTTATATCCGCATTATGCAATGAGTAGTTTTGAGACTGCTGTTGAATATGCTCAACAAATTCACAAGGAGAAAAATTATCCTTTCAAGCTTACTACTATTCCACCTTATTATAATAATACTTACTACATAAATGCATTGGCAGATTCTATTGCTCCATTTTTAAAGAATCCATTTGATAAGTTGTTATTAAGCTATCATGGTGTTCCTGAGCGACATATTAAAAAGGGCGATATTACTTTAAATCATTGTTTAAAAGTGAAAGATTGTTGTAATGTATCTTGTGCATCACACGAATTTTGCTATCGTCATCAAACCTTTGAAACCACTAATTTAGTTGCCAATAAGCTTGGGCTAGCACCAAATCTTTTTGAACAAACATTTCAATCTCGTTTAGGACAAGATAAATGGCTTACACCCTACACAGCAGCAAGGTTAAAAGAATTGCCTGCTGAAGGAGTTAAGAATTTATTAATTGCATGTCCTGCTTTTGTTTCTGATTGTTTAGAAACTTTAGAAGAAATTGCTGAAGAAGGGAAAGAAATATTTTTAAAAGCGGGTGGGGAATCTTTTACAATGATTCCTTGTTTAAATGCACAAAGCACTTGGATAAATGCTGTAGATCAAATTATTAATTCTTATCGCTAAATCTATAGTTGATGTATCCTTATTTAAAAGCGCTGCATATCATTTTTGTTGTGACTTGGTTTGCAGGTCTTTTTTATGTTCCTAGGTTACTTATTTATATAATTGAAGCTAATTCAAAACCATCGTCTGAAAGACTAATTATACAGACTCAATTAAAAATCATGTTGAATAGATTATGGTTGGCAATTACTTGGCCATCTGCAATTATTACATTAATACTTGGTACAATTGTAACCATTAATGGTAAATGGTATAGTATTATTTTTACGAATGGCGGAATATGGTTTCAACTCAAAATTGTATTAGTTATTCTTTTATACGCCTATCATTTTTCATTGCAGTATCTAATAAATAAAACAATGGATGAACATTACCCTTATTCTGCTCAACAAATTAGGTATTGGAATGAAATACCTACGCTCTTACTTTTTGCCATAGTTGCCTTGGTTGTAGTAAAGCAATGGATTAGTTTTTTTTGGATGTTGATTGGTATTATCTTCTTGATTTCACTTTTAGTTGTAGCAATTCGATTATATAAAAAGTGGCGGAAGAATAAATAATTATGCTAATACCCTTTTATTAATTGGTTTTTCATGACTTTCCTGATCAAATCAATACCAACTCAGAATTAACAATACAAAATCGTCATAATCTTGCGTTATTTTTGCAAAAACCAATTAAAACAATGCAGCAACCAATTCCCAAGAATGAAGATGATAGAGTTTGGGCTTTAGCAGAATACGATATTGATTATTCAGATGTGTCTAGTTTATTAAAAGACTTGGTTGAATTAGCTGCAAAAATTGCTGGAACCCAAATTTCTTTGGTTAATTTAATTGACACTTATACCCAATGGTCAGTTGCCAATTTTGGATTGCCAATTGAGCAAATGAAAAGAGAGGACTCTGTTTGTCAGTACACTATTTTGAATAATGATGAATTTGAAGTTAAAAGTCTTTCTTCAGATGATCGTTTTAAAGACAAATTTTATGTGGTAGACAATCCTAATTTGGAATATTATTTTGGTATTCCCCTGGCTACAGCCGATGGTCATAATTTAGGAGCGCTTTGTGTAATGGATACAAAGTCTAAGGAATTGTCTCCAGAAAAAGTGGAGTTATTGAAAATTGTGGCAAAAGAAGTCGTAAATAGACTGTCTACAATAAAATATATACAAAGTCTGAAGTCTAAAGTAAGTCAGATAAACGAAAACAGTAAAAAAGTTGCGCATGATATTCGTGGACCACTTTCTGGAATTATTGGATTAGCGCAAATGGTTACAGAACATGGACAGGGTCAAAAGCTCGATGATATTCTAGAAATTATGAAACTAATTCAGCGTGCAGGTAATTCATTGTTAGACTTAGCTACTGACATATTAAATGCAGAAGATTTGCAAGCAAAAGGAGTTATTGTTGCAGAGGAATTTACGCTACTTAGTTTTAAAGAAAAATTAGAAAGGCTTTATGCACCACAAGCTGCCAATAAACAAATTGAATTATTGCTCAAAATTAAAGTTGGTCAAGAGCAAAAGCCTATCCCTAAAAATAAATTGTTACAGATTGCAGGTAATCTAATTACCAATGCAATTAAGTTTACCGATAACAATGGTAAAATATCCGTTGATTTAAATATTCATTCAAATCCTGGAACAGGCCAGGTTTTAGAATTCGAAGTTACCGATAATGGGGTGGGGTTGGCCCAAAACGAAATAGATGATATATTAAATGGTATAAAAGCTTCATCGAATGGAACTACCGGAGAAAAAGGATATGGCTTTGGTTTGTCTTTAGTGAAGCGGCTTATTGATGAATTAAATGGTTCACTAACTATTGAGTCTGAACTTGGGAAGGGAACACATTTTAAAGTGTCGTTGCCTCAATAGCTTATTGGTTTAAAATAGAAATCCCGACCATCAATTAAGATGGCCGGGATTCTTTATACTCCTGTTCTAATTACGGCCTGATTAATACAAAGTAAATTCTACTCTTCTATTTTTCTGTCTGCCCGCAGCAGTTTTGTTGCTAGCTACTGGTTGAGTTTCTCCATATCCAACAGCTTCAATTTTTCCAACATTTACACCTCTAGAAACCAGATAGTTTTTAACTGATTCTGCTCTGTCTTTTGATAGGGTAAAGTTGGCTGCATTAGATCCCACTGCATCGGTATGACCTCCTAATTTTAAACTAAATCCTTTTAATGCCATCATGTCTGCAACCCTGTTTAAGTAAGGGAATGAACGGTCTCTGATGGAAGATTTTGCAAATTCAAATTCCAAGTTTCTTATTGCTTCACTTACAATTTTGCGATCTTCTTCTGTAATGACATAGTTATTGGTTATTCTAATAACGGTGTCTTTATTTGGAGCTACAACCGGCAATGGGCATCCTGCCCCATCTACTTTTACTGATTTGTCTGTGCCAGGACATTTATCAAAATAGTCCGATACACCATCTCCATCGCTATCCATTTTCATTTTTGCCATTTCATCGTGCATCCCTTTCATTTCAGCCATTTTTTTCCGCATATTTTCTTCACTGGCTTCAAGTGCTGCTTGCAATTTTGTATCAGCAGCTCTTAATTCTCTATTCATTTGAGCGGGAGGATTATGTGTAGCCATTTGGGGTTTTGTTTTTTTGCCTAATGCAAATTCAAGACCAATATGACCGTAAGAATATTTATCTCCTATATATGGTGGTTTAAAATAACCATCTAGATTATCATTGTCAACATAGGCCATTGTATAGCCAAAATCTAAATTAACCGATTTAGTTAAATTCATTTTAACCCCAATTCCTACTGGTACAAAAAATGAAATATCAGTGGCTTTTGGTAACATTCCTTCTGAAATGCCAGCACTATTAATTGTTCTAGGTGTATAACTAACTGCACCAGCTCCTACAGATAGGTAGGGTTGAACCGCTGTTCGCATTTGAGACCAGTTGATATTTGCTAAAGTAATAACGCCGCTTAAACTTGCAGACCAATTCATTTTGGTGTCAAAAGATCGATAAGGACTTACAGGAGCTAATCCGTTCACTAGCTTGTCATTATTAGCCGCTAAGTCTCCCATTACTCCATCTAATTGAATTCCAAATGCATGTGATGCTTGATATTTAATTGAAGCGCCATATCCTAATTTAGGAACCCATTTGGAAAAATCATTTTTACCACCCAATGCAGAAAATGGAGCTAATGCCCCGACATTTAATCCGAATGACCATTTTCTAAAGCCATTATTTCCAGAGAATAATGTTGGATTTATTTCTGTTGTTGTAGTTTCCTGTATTTCTTGAGCGTTAGTTATTCCTGCGCTACCTAGCATAAGTGCTATGATTGGTAAGCATTTCAGCATTTGTGTTTTCATATTTTTAATCTTTTTTATTCTTTTTATTTCGATTATTGCCTGGATGTCCTTTGATAACACGGTATTTCTTGTCTTTACTGTAAATGATGGCTTGTTGTTGATGGTTGTTTCTAAAGCCTTTGTACTTATTAATATGGATGGCATGATTGTCAAATGGCCTATCTTCTTTAAATACCACTTTATATCCCTTGAACAAATCGTAATTTCTATAGCGATCAGGTAAGTGATTAATATATATCCAACGATTGTTTTCGTTGTACATATATTCTCTTCTATTTACATCGTAATACATGTCTAAATCTGGTAAATAGTAAAATCTGGCATAATCGTACCCAATAGGACCCCACACAGGTTGGCTCCCAATATTGATATTGACTTTAATTTGAGCTTTATTTTCCTGTGGCCATAAAAAGCTTATCAAGAAAAGGAGTAAAATTGGTTTCATAATAATGTTTGCACAAAGGACATTCAATAACCGTTAATTATCCTTACACTATTAGTTGTATATATTGTAATATTCACGCTTAAATATTATTTAGTATATTTAAGTCTAAATACAATAATATGCCTACCGGTACAGTAAAATGGTTCAATGATGCAAAAGGATTTGGTTTTATTAAACCAGATGATGGTGGTGAAGATTTATTCGCCCATTTCTCCGCAATTAATATGGGGGGATTCAAATCTTTAAAAGAAGGACAAAAAGTTTCTTTTGAAATTACAGATGGTAAAAAAGGAAAACAAGCAGATAATATTCAAAGTGCTGAATAGGCTAGTCGAAACAGTCTATTCTACTTTTCATTTGTTTTTTTCTGAATGGGTGTATATTCAAAAGAATATATCCTCCGCCGTTTAGTAAGCTTCCTTGTTTCAATATACCAAGTTTGTGTATGCCTGCAATAAATGGACCTGCTTTTATTGCTAGGCCTGTCCATAATTGGCCATCCCTCGTGTATTGTATGGGCATATAAATACCCCAATTCAATGTTTCCCATCGGGGGGTAATGGTAAGGAAACTATAATCATTGCTTTTTTGTTTTAGAGCATTTTTTGCATTGCTAAAATGAATGACCATTTGTGTGTTAACAAAAAATGTAGGGTTGATTTGTTTGTCAAAATTCAGGATTGCTCTTGTTGGATTGCCAATGGAAAATTGTGTCGGCAATACCTGAATAGAGTCATAAATTACTCCAAGAGAATCCCTTAAGTCTCTCGTATTATTTACCCCATTAAATGCCCTTGCAATGGCAGCGTCACTAATGCCATTGTTGTTTTCAGAAAATCTACCGGTGTATTCACTGTTATTGAATTTTTGTGCCCCTATATCTACAATACTGAATCCTATTTTGTAATTATAAATTCTTCCTTCATCATTACGGTTGTCTAAATAAGTTTCATTGTTGTAGTTTAAATATTCTATGCCAACACTTAATCCTATTGCTGATTTAGCTTCATTTAAAAAACTTTTAATAGTAGCACTGGTTGCGCCAAACTGTTGTATTACATCGTAATTGGCAGAATAGCCATATTCGCCAACTCCACTTTTACTTGTATAACTTGTATCTGTTCCGTTAATATTTTCCCTAAATCTTGCTTTATTCATTTGAGAAAATGCACCAAATAAGCTTTTCGAAAATTGCAATGTTGCTCCACCCGTTAATCTGCTATTGTCGGTTTCTAATAATGCACCTGCGTAAGTTAAGTTTACTTCGCCCCAGCCAGCATGTATAGTTTTGCTATCTAAAAAAGGGGTTGTTCTATTAATTTTAAAAAAGCTTCTTAAACTGCTGGCGGTATCTTGTAAATTAAAATTGTTGGTATAAATATGGTTATACATTTTTCCCCTAAATGCAATGGCTACAGCGTGTTTTTTATTAATGCGATACATGGCAGAAAACAAACTTAGATCTGAATTGGTATTAAAGTTCCTAGTTTGAAAACCATTCGTTAAATAAGCTCCACTTCTATTGATTGCTGCATTTTTTAGCGCTTGTGCTAAAACGGTATTCGTATAAATAGAAGTTTGACCAGAAAAAAGTTGAAAATCCCACCTATGTAAACTGTTTCCAATAGAAGCAGGGTTATTGAAAGCCCCACTTACTCCTGCATAGGAAGAACCGTGTATGGCATGGTATTGTTGGGCAAATCCAATTTGAGTTGTATGAATTAGTAATAAATAAATTGTAAAAAGGAGTAATTGTATAATTCGCATTGGTTTCACAATCCTAATAACGCATAGACTATTTAAATATTCCATGTGCAGCTTGGGCTGTAGAAAAAAATAAACCCCTCGTAGAAACGAGGGGTTTTTCGATTGCTTGCCATTATAGAGATCGTTCGTAATAATTTGATACTGCTAAACTACAAGTATTTGGTCAATAAATCAAATATAAAAAATGTTAATTTGTATTTTTTATAAGTTTTTTTGTAAAAAATGGTGTAAAATTTACAATTTGATAATATTACAAATTTAAATATATCTAAAATGTTCTAGCTGGATATGCTTTTAATGCTTGTGCCAAGCAATCCATTGCGCTTTCTATGTCATTGATATTTAATACATAAGCTAATCTTACTTCTTTCTTTCCTAGCCCTGGTGTGCCATAAAACCCAGTTGCTGGTGCCAACATTACTGTTTTACCTTCATAGCTAAATTCCTCTAATAACCACTGACAAAAAATATCGGAGTCGTCAATGGGTAATTGAGCCATTGCATAAAATGCACCTCCTGGATTTGGACAAAATACCCCGTCCATTTCGTTTAATCGCTTTACAATAAGGTCTCTTCTTTTTTTATACTCTGCCTTTGTGGTATTAAAATAATCTGCAGGCAAATCAATTGCAGCTTCTCCAGCTATTTGGGCAAAGCTGGGTGGACTTAATCGCGCTTGTGCAAATTTCATTACCGCATCTAAAACCTGTTGGTTTTTGGTAACAAGGGCGCCGATTCTTCCGCCACAAGCACTGTACCTTTTACTAATGGTATCCATAATAATCACATGCTCGTCTACGCCTGTTAAATGCATGGCACTTACCTGTTCTCCTTCATAACAAAACTCTCTATAAGCTTCATCTGAGAATAAATACAAATTGTATTTCAAAATCAAGGCTTTCAACTGTTCCATCTCGGCCATGCTGTATAAATAGCCAGTAGGGTTGTTGGGATTGCAGATTACAATCGCTTTTGTTTTAGCAGTAATTTTTGCTTCCAAGTCTGCAATTGGCGGCAAGGCAAAACCATTTGCAATTGAAGAAGTGACTGGTACAACATGAACACCTGCAGCTACTGCAAATCCATTGTAATTGGCATAGAACGGTTCAGGAATAATTACTTCATCGCCCGCATCTAAACAAGCCATAAAGCCAAATTGTATGGCTTCACTACCACCTGTTGTAATGATGATTTGTTGGTGATTTACTTGTATGCCAACAGATGCATAATAGTGTACTAATTTCTTCCTATAACTTTCATTGCCAGCGCTATGACTATATTCTAGTACTTTAAAATCACTGTTTCTTACGGCATCCAATACCATTTTAGGGGTTTCAATATCTGGTTGGCCAATATTTAAATGATATACTTTGGTACCTCTTTTTTTAGCAGCTTCTGCAAAGGGAACCAATTTTCTAATGGGTGAAGAAGGCATAGCGTTGCCTCTGTTACTAATGGTTAACATAGCTTAAATTAAAATAGGTGCTGAATATAGAAGCTTATTTTTTTGCTTCAACTACTTCGCCTTCAATGGTTAAAATGTAGGGTTGATTAGAGTGGGCAAACTTAACATCTACACGCTTTTTAAACACACCCACTGCTTCTGCATTGTAAGTAACTTTAAGGGTACTGGTTTTACCTTTTGGAGTAGGGGCTTGGCTGTAAACAGGTTTAGTACACCCGCACTCAGCGTTCGCAAACTCAATAACAACAGGCTTTGCAGCATTATTGGTGTACGTAAACACAAAAGTTGCCGGCACCCCTTTTTTTATTTTACCAAATTGATGGGTGGTTTTGTTAAACTTGATATCGTTTTGTGCAAAACTGGTTAATCCTGCAAGTAGTAACAGCGATAAAAAAAATAATTTCATATGTTTTTGTTTTCTTAAGTGAGTAGAATAATTAGTGAACGCCTTCTCCTGTAAAGCTAGTTTGTTTAACCAAGCCTCCTGATATAATAATATCTGTAAAACGGGTGAACTTGCCCAATACAGATCCATTAAACTGGATTTTAATCTTAACTGTTTCTCCTGGTTTAAATTGTTGATTTGGAGTAAAGTCTGGAGTGGTGCAACCACAGCCAGCTCTAACGCCTTCCAATTTTAGGGTTTCTTTACTGGTATTGGTTACTTCTACCCAATATTCTACAGGTTTGCCATAAGTGACTTTACCCATATTATAGGTTTCGTTTTTAATAGACACTTTTGCCCCATTATCTTGCGCAATTGCACCTATAGAAATACCCAAAAATGCAATAAGGACCAATAAAAATTTCATTCGCTTAAATTTAGAGGGTAAAAGTACTAAAATTGAATGCTTAAAGTTTATCTTAACAGTTATTAACCCGTTAATTTCCAATTAAACTAATTATTGTTAGTCTATTCCGTTCCTAATGTTATTTTTGTTTTATGGAATCAACTGCTTCATTACAATACAAAGACGATATGTTGTCTTTTGAAGGTTTTAGAAATACCATCCTAGAAGATTATAAAACTGCTATAATAAGCAGAGAAGTAAGCTTATTAGGTAGAAGAGAAGTGCTTACCGGAAAAGCCAAATTTGGCATTTTTGGAGATGGTAAAGAAGTTGCTCAATTGGCTATGGCTAAGTTTTTTCAGCCAGGCGATTTTAGAAGCGGCTATTACCGAGACCAAACATTCATGTTTGCTGCTGGACTTTCTAGTGTAGAACAGTACTTTGCTCAATTGTATGCAGACCCTGATGTTAAGAATGATCCATTTAGTGCGGGTAGACAAATGAATGCCCATTTTGCTACTAAGTTGGTAGATGATAATGGAAATTGGTTAGACTTGGCCAATCGTAAAAATATATCTGCAGATATGGCGCCTACTGCATCTCAAATGCCAAGAGCATTAGGGCTTGCATTTGCATCAAAATGTTTTAGACAAAGTATTCACTTAAGAGAATTAGACAATTTAAGTCATAACGGAAACGAAGTTTGTTTTTGTACTATTGGCGATGCTAGTACCAGTGAAGGACATTTTTGGGAAACCATGAATGCTGCTGGGGTATTGCAAGTGCCATTGGCCGTTTTTGTATGGGATGATGGATATGGTATTTCAGTGCCTAAAAATTTCCAAACTACCAAGGGGTCTATCTCAGATGCGTTGAAAGGGCTTGAAAAAATGGAAGATACCAATGGTATAAGAATCTACAAATTGAAGGCCTGGGATTATGCAGGACTGTGTCAGGCTTTTGAAGAAGGTATCCAAAGAATAAGAGACACCCATGTTCCTGTACTTTTTCACGTTGAAGAAGTTACCCAGCCACAAGGTCATTCTACTAGTGGTAGCCACGAGCGATATAAATCACCAGAACGATTGGCTTGGGAAAAAGATTGGGATTGCATTAAAAAAATGAAAGAGTGGATGCTCGAAAATCAATTGAGCAACGAAGAAGAATTAGCTGATTTGGAGTCTGCTGCAAAAGAGCATGTAAGAGAAAGTAGGTTGCGCGCTTGGGAGAAATACATTAACCCAATAAAGGAACAAGCAGATAATGCGGCCACTTTATTAAAAGAGTTGGTGGTAAACGATATGGATAAATACAATAGTTTACAAAAAATGGCCAATGACTTAATTCAAAACAAAGAGCCTTTAAGAAGAGATGTTTTAAGAACATTGTCTTTAGCTATTGAAATGGCTCCAGCATCACCTTCTACCCAGGATGTTCAATTGTATTACCAAGAGTTATTAAACTTAAACAAGGAATTATACAATTCTCACTTATACAACCAAACGGCAAAGAGTGCTTTAAAGATTCAAGAAATTAAACCATTGATTTCTTTTGATGCCCCTTTAGTGAATGGTTTTGAAGTGTTGAATAAATATTTTGATGCACTGTTTACTCAGAACCACAAAGTGTATGCTTTTGGAGAAGATGTGGGTTATATTGGCGATGTAAATCAGGGCTTTGCTGGTTTACAAGAAAAGCATGGTAGAGACCGAATTTTTGATACCGGTATTCGTGAGTTAACCATCATGGGGCAGGCTGTGGGTATGGCTTTGAGAGGATTAAGACCTATAGCAGAAATTCAATATTTAGACTATTTATTGTATGGTTTACAAGTATTGAGTGATGATGTAGCTACTACTCATTTTAGAACAAAGGGTCAACAGTGCTGCCCGGTGATTATTAGAACCAGAGGGCATAGATTAGAAGGCATTTGGCATAGTGGATCACCATTGGGAATGATTATCAATGCCTTAAGAGGAATGTATGTTTGTGTACCTAGAAATATGGTACAAGCAGTAGGAATGTACAATACGCTTTTATCTTCTAATGATCCTGCATTGGTGATTGAGTGTTTAAATGGGTATAGATTAAAAGAAAAAATGCCTGCCAATTTATTGGAATACACGGTTCCTTTGGGTATTCCTGAAGTACTAACAGCGGGCGACGATTTAACCATTGTTTCTTATGGTTCTACGTTAAGAATTATTCAAGATGCAGTAGAGCGTTTAGCCAATGAGGGAATCAATTGCGAAGTCATAGATGTGCAAACTTTGTTGCCATTCGATATTAATCATTTAATAGTAGATTCTTTAAAGAAAACCAATAGAATCTTATTTGTTGATGAAGACGTTCCTGGTGGTGCAGCTGCATATATGTACAACCAAGTAATTGAAGGTCAAAAAGCTTTTCAGTGGTTGGATGTAAGCCCTAGAACACTTACAGCCCAAGCGCATAGACCTAGTTATGGAAGTGATGGAGATTATTTTAGTAAACCAAATGCCGAAGACATCATTAGGGTTGTTCACGAAATGATGAGCGAATAAAAAATCAAATATGAAAACTCCTGCTGGTTCAATTGTAATAGCCCTTTCAGTATTAATTGCTGCATTTATTTTAGGGAATGCGTATAAGTATAAATTTATTAGTACTGAAACCATTATAGTTACTGGTTTAGCTGAGAAAGATTTTATTAGCGACCAAATTGTTTGGAAAGGGCAATACAGTAGATCGGGCTATGATTTAAAAGAAGCGTATACCCAAATAAAATCGGACGAGGCAATTATTAAAGCTTATTTAAAAGAGAAAGGTATTCCCGATTCTAGTATGGTTTTTTTGGCAGTAGATGTAGTTAAAAATTTCAACTATGAAAATGGTCCAAACGGCACATCAAAATCGGTGTTTAGCGGGTACACGCTTACTGGCGGTGTTAAAGTAGATTCTAGAGAAATTAAATTGGTTGAAAAAGTTTCCAGAGAAGTTACCGAGCTTTTACAAAAAGGGATTGAATTTAATTCTAATAAACCAAGTTATTATTATAGTCGATTAAACGAGTTAAAAATTGACTTATTAGCAAAAGCTGCTGAAGATGCTAAGTTGCGCGCTGAAACCATTGCAAAAAGTTCTGCAGTCAATTTAGGTTCACTAAAAAAAGCCAATATGGGCGTTTTCCAAATTACGGGTAAGAACGACAATGAAGATTACAGTTACGGTGGTTCTTTCAATACTACTTCAAAAGAAAAAACAGCTTCTATTACCCTTAAAGTAGAATACTTGGCTAACTAGGGTATTAGCTATAAAATAACTCTTTTAATGCTGGGCTTGGAACCATACATTGCTCTTTTTTACCAAACCACTTGTATCGATTATTGGCAATGAATTGGTATACTGCATTTCTAATAAATGGGGGTACTATGATGAATGCATAAAGCAATGGCCATGCCCCAGATAATTCTTTGGCAACTTTTAATGCACCTGTTGAATGGGTATAAATTTGATTGTCTTTTAAAAGAATGAATGAATTGAGCGAGTTGGGTGGTAAATGAAACTGTTTTAATACTTGTTGGCCATAATCCCCTTGAATAGAAGCAAAACGAAATTGCTTTCTCGGGTCATGTTTTATAACAAATAGCACACTACTATTGCATAAATTACAAACCCCGTCAAATAAAATAACGGGGTTTGTATTGGATGAAATTTCCATTTTATAAAGTTCAATCAATTATCCCATATTATGGAATACTTTATTCACGTCTTCGTCTTGTTCCAATCTTTCAATTAGTTTAGAAACATCTTCGGCCTGTTCGTCTGTAACTGGAACAGTATTGGTTGGAATCCACTCTAATTCTGCACTAATTGGGGTAATATTTTTATCTTCTAATACTTTTTGAAGTTTACCAAAATCTGCAAAAGCGCAACGCAACACAATGATTGGGTTGCCATTGTCATCCTCACTTTCTCCCAATTCTTCTAAGCCATGATCTATAAAATCTAACTCCATTTCTTCTAAATCTTGGCCTTCTGCCTTAAGCTTGAATACACCCATTTTTTTGAACTGGAAACTTACACTTCCATTGGTTCCCATAGCCCCATGTCCCTTATTAAAATGGCTCTTTACATTGGCTACTGTTCTTACATGGTTGTCGGTTGCCGTTTCAACCAATAATGCCACACCGTGAGGGGCATATCCTTCGTACAATATTTCTTCATAGTTGCTGGTATCTTTACCCATTGCACGCTTAATTGCTGCTTCTACGCGATCCTTGGGCATTCCAACACTTTTAGCATTTTGGAAACACCTTCTCAATGCAGGATTGGTAGCAACATCAGGTCCTGATGCTTTTACTGCAATCACAATTTCTTTACCAATTCGGGTAAAATTTTTTGCCATTTTATCCCAGCGGGCAAACATACTTGCTTTACGTACTTCAAAAATTCTTCCCATAATAATTGTTTTCGGTTGGCAAAATTAGTGAAAAAAAGCCCCGATTTGCATCGGGGCTTTGATATAAAATAAGTTCAATTATTTAGTGCTTCTCAAAATCAGAAGCTTTAGGAATAATGTCACTCGGATTTTGAAGTTTACTTCTTTTCTTGCTGTAAACAAAGTATACTACTAAGCCCAATGCCATCCAACCAAACGCCACTTTTAAAGTAGTAGCGTCTAGTACAAAAATCATTGAAGTACAAACTAGTACGCCTAATGAAGATACCAATGGAACCATTGGCGTTTTGAATGGACGCTCTAATTCAGGTGATTTTACTCTTAATACCCAAACTCCAATGCTTACCAAAACGAAGGCGAATAAGGTACCGAAGGAAGTTAAGTCTCCGGCCACATGACCTGGTACAAATGCCGCGAATAATCCTACAAATACAAACAAGATAATATTTGCTTTATAAGGGGTACGGAATTTAGGGTGCAAATCTCCAAATGCTTTTGGAATTAATCCGTCGTTACTCATTGAATAGAAGATACGGCTCTGGCCCATTAACATTACCAAAATAACGGAAGAGAAACCTGCTAAAATTGCAATGGTTACTGCTTGTGCCAACCAACCATAGCCAGTCATATAAGCAGAAATAGCATATGCTACAGAAGCTTCACGACCTTTTTCAGGATCTACAAATTCTTTCCAGTTTGCCACACCTGTTAATACGTGTCCAAATAGAATGTATAAAATAGTACATACCACTAAAGAACCTAAAATACCAATTGGCATATCTCTTTTAGGATTCTTAGCTTCTTGCGCAGCAGTAGATACGGCATCAAAGCCAATGAATGCAAAGAACACAACAGCAGCACCACCTAGTACTCCACCCCATCCGTGTTTATTGAAAGGGGAATAATCTGCAATTACTTTTCCAGCGCTGTCTACCACCGCTGCAGTTCCTTCTGGAATTAAATACGGTGTATGGTTTTCAGGCTTTATAAACTGCCAGCCTATTCCTATAAATAAAAGAACAATACCCACTTTAATAAATACGATTACCGCATTTACGATTGCAGACTCTTGGGTTCCTTTAATCAACAATAAAGTAATTAGGCCCAATATCAATAATGCTGGTGCATTAATCATTCCCTGATGTAATACGCCCGCTGAATCGGTAAAACTCTCGAAAGGGGAGTGGCACCATTCATACGGTATAGACCCACCAAATAATTTATTAAGGTATTCACTCCATGCAATAGATACAGTTGCTGCACCCAATGCATATTCCATAATTAATGCCCATCCAATAATCCACGCAACCAATTCTCCTAGTGTAACATAAGAGTAAGCATATGCACTACCTGCAATTGGAATCATTGCTGCAAATTCTGCGTAACAAAGACCAGCAAAAGCACAACCAATCGCGGCAATAATAAACGAAATGGTAACAGCTGGTCCTGCAGATTGTCCGGCAGCAGCAGCGGTTCTAACAAACAAACCGGCTCCAATAATGGCTCCGATACCTAATGCAATTAAGTTTCCTGCACCAAGTGTTCTTTGTAAACCATTGGTTGAATCTTCTGCATTGGCCAGCATCGCTGAAAGCGATTTCTTTCTGAATAAACTCATAGTTTTATTAATTGGGTTCTGGTTTTAAATTATCTGGCAAAATAGGTATTATATTCAATTTACGGCTATATTGCCAACTCAAATTTTGCCGGATGAAGAATAAACTGACTATTTATATCCTGATTGCCATGGTATTGGGAATTATTACTGGATATATTGTACACGAAAATGCCGCTCCGGAAACCATTACTGGGTTTTCAAAAAACATCAAACTTCTAGGAACGATATTTATTAGATTAGTAAAAACCATTATAGCTCCGTTGGTATTTTCTACACTAGTGGTAGGAATAGCAAAATTGGGAGACCTGAAAACAGTGGGTAGGGTAGGTGGGAAAGCTATGTTGTGGTTTGTTACCGCTTCTTTAGTTAGCTTATTGGTAGGAATGATTCTGGTTAATTATTTTCAGCCAGGGTCTTACATTGATTTATCTCAAGCAGATAATGCTGGTTTAAAAGACTTGATGGGCAAAACATCTGAGTTTTCTCTGCAGAAATTTATTGAGCATGTAGTGCCGTCTAGCATTTTTGAGGCAATGGCAACCAATGAGATTCTACAAATTGTGGTATTCTCTATATTATTTGGAGTGGCTGCTGCTAATTTAGGACCGTATTCGAAACCGGTAATTAATGCATTAGATGTTGTTGCACATA
Source organism: Sphingobacteriia bacterium 28-36-52 (assembly GCA_002281575.1). Lineage (GTDB taxonomy): Bacteria > Bacteroidota > Bacteroidia > Chitinophagales > Chitinophagaceae > Sediminibacterium. The sequence goes on along the minus strand of NCGN01000006.1, from coordinate 148,300 downwards.
TCATTTTAAAAATTGTTGGCTATGTAATGAATTTTGCTCCCTTTGGGGTATTTGGCACACTTGCAGCAGTAGTGGCAGACAAAGGGTTGAGCATTTTTAGTTTTTACTTTATTTACTTTGGCTACTTTGTTTTGGGCATTGCAGTATTGTGGGTGCTTTTATGTACCGTTGGGTATATCATTTTAGGTAAGCGAATGAAAGGCTTATTAAAGGCAATTGCCAATCCTTTACTAGTAGCGTTTAGTACTACTAGTAGTGAAGCAGTGTTTCCTAAATTAACTGAAGAGTTGGAAAGATTTGGTTGTAAAAAAAGTATTGTGTCTTTTATTTTACCATTGGGCTATTCTTTTAATTTAGATGGAAGCATGATGTACATGACTTTTGCCAGCTTAGCCATTGCACAAGCTTACGGTATTCATATGCCTATTGGAGAACAGATCACTATGTTATTGGTGTTGATGTTAACCAGTAAGGGTATTGCAGGGGTTCCTAGAGCTTCCCTCATTATTGTTTTGGCCACTTGTGCCATGTTTAAAATTCCACCTGAAGGGGTTGCATTGATTTTGCCGATTGATCATTTCTGCGATATGTTTAGAACAGGAACCAATGTTTTAGGGAATGCATTGGCAACCACCGTGGTAAGTAAATGGGAAGGAGAATTACAAGCCGAAGGAGCAGTTGAGCTGCAATCATAAACTGAATTAATGTAGTGTTATGTTGATGCAAATTTTATTAGAGTTCCATTGGACCAATTTATTACAGCCTCAGTTTTATATTGAGCATGGTGGGTTATGGCTGATCTTGTTTGTGGTATTTGCAGAAACAGGATTGTTTGCTGGATTTTTTTTACCAGGAGATAGTTTATTATTTGTTGCGGGTATTTACAGCACCAACTTAGCAAATGAGTTCATACCAACAGGGAATGAAGTATTTGATTTATTGTTGATTATGATGCTGATTTCCGCAGCGGGAATTATTGGTAACACAACCGGATATTGGTTTGGCCGAAAAGTTGGGCCTGCTATGTACCAATGGAAAGAAAATATGTTTTTTAAACAACGTTACTTGCAACAAGCACATGAGTTTTATGAAAAGCATGGTGGTGGTGCAATTATTGTAGCACGTTTTATTCCAATTGTAAGAACCTTCGCTCCCATTGTTGCAGGCATTGTGCAAATGGATCAAAAAAAGTTTAGTTTCTTTAATGTGGTTGGTTGTATAGCATGGGTTGGTAGTATGCTTTTTGCTGGCCATTTTTTACAGAAATGGATATTGGCACAATTTGGATTTGATTTAAAAGATCATTTAGAAATTATTGTGTTAGGAATAGTGGCAGTTACAACTGCGCCGGTAATCATGAAATTGGTATTTAACAAAAAGAAGTAATCATCATGACGGCTAAAAAATACGGTATATTTTCTCTTCCTGTAATAGTAGCAGCCCTGGGTTATTTTGTTGACATTTACGATTTATTACTTTTTACAATTGTTCGTGAACCAAGTTTAGCCGGTATTGGTATTCCCTTAACTGATAGTGTGCAAGTAATTGCTGCCAGTACCAAAATTATCAATTGGCAGATGGTAGGTTTGTTAATAGGAGGCGTATTATGGGGAACCATTGGAGATAAAAAAGGGAGATTGAGTGTATTATTTGGATCAATTGCACTTTATTCTGTTGCCAATTTTGCAACAGGATTTGTACAAACAGTAGATCAATATGCTTGGGCGCGATTCATTGCTGGTATTGGCTTAGCGGGTGAATTGGGTGCAGGAATTACATTGGTAAGTGAATTGCTACCCAAAGAAAAAAGAGGGGTTGGTACTTCATTGGTTGCAGGTATTGGTTTGTTTGGAGCAGTATTTGCTTATTTTATTTACAAGCTCACCAATGATTGGAGACTCTGTTATATGATTGGCGGAGGATTGGGCATTGGTTTATTGTTATTACGCATTTCTGTTACAGAAAGTGGCATGTTCCATAGTTTAAAAGAACAAGTTGGCATACAGAAAGGGAATTTCTTTATGTTTTTTAATAACCGTAAAAGGTTTAAAAAATATTTGTTGGCCATTTTAATTGGTTTGCCTACCTGGTATGTGATTGGTATTTTAGTAAACCTAAGCAATCGTTTTGCCGGCGCATTGTATGGTGAAAACAAAATTGAAAGTGGAAGGGCCATCATGTTTGCTTATGTGGGTATAGCCATTGGAGATATTTTAATTGGATTGATTAGTCAATATTTTAAGAGTAGGAAAAAAGCCTTACTTTCTTTCTATTTACTATGCATAGCATGCCTACTGTTTTTCTACAGCGGCTTAAATAATAATGATACTACTATGTATTTTATTTGCGGTATGTTGGGCTTTAGTACAGGGTTCTGGGCCATTTTTGTTACCATGGGGGCGGAGCAGTTTGGAACCAATTTAAGGGCTACTGCAGCTACCACTATACCTAATATGGTAAGGGGAGCATTGCCGTTGATTAACTTAATGTTCCTGAATTTATTTCAGCAGAACTGGGGTTGGTCTTTAATTCAGAGTGGCATTATCACTGGTGTAATTATCATGTGCATTACATTAATTGCTTTTTATTTTACCGAAGAAACTTTTCATAAAGATTTAGATTTTGTAGAAAAACATTCCTAAATTAATTAGATCGACCATGGAAGCTTCAACAAAAAAAATATTGGTCATTCGTTTTTCTTCAATAGGTGATATAGTGTTGGCTTCTCCTGTATTTAGGTGTTTAAAACAACAATTGCCTGGCGTTGAAGTACATTTTTTAACCAAGCTTTCCATGAAAGCAGTTACAGAAGCCAACCCGTATATAGACCATTTTCATTATTTTAATAATAACCTCAATGAGCTTGTTCCTCAATTAATGAGCCAACAGTTTGATTATATTATTGACTTACATAAAAACTTTCGGTCTTGGCTTATTCAGTTTCAATTAAAAGTACCTGCATATGCTTTTCATAAATTAAGTAGACAAAAGTGGCTGCTCACTCGTTTTGGGATTAACCAAATGCCTGATAGACATATTACACTTCGAAGCTTAGATGCACTGGCTCCTCTAGGTATAGTAAATGATGAACAAGGACTTGATTATTTTATTCCTGAAGGAAAGGGTATTCAAATTACTGATATTCCTTCTTCGCATCAATTTGGATACATTGCTATTGTAATTGGGGCTTCTTACGCTACCAAAAAATTGCCTATTCCTAAGCTGCAGCAATTATGTGCTCAAATTCCATATCCCATTATTTTAATTGGAGGTAAAGAAGATCAGTTAGAAGGTGATACAATTGCTAGCATAGATTCTATTCGTGTTTATAACGCTTGTGGTAAATTCTCTTTGCATGAATCTGCTGATTTAGTAAAACAAGCAAAACTGGTTATTTCTCACGATACCGGTTTACAATATATTGCTTGTGCTTTTAATAAAAAAGTATTGGCCATCTGGGGAGGCACTTCTCCTATGTTGGCGGTGGAACCTTATTATGGGGCAGAGCAATTGGCTTTACATAAAAATAGAATAGCCTATCACAATTTTATTGTTCCTAATTTATCTTGTCAACCTTGTAGTAATTACGGCAAAAGAAAATGCCCCAAAGGGCATTTTAACTGTATGCAGTTACAAGATACCGAAAGCATTGCTGCAATGGCAATGCAGTGGATTTAGTTACTATAAAGTTTTTAGAACATCATTCATGCTTCTTACTGCATCTGCACTCTTGTTAAAAGCAGCTTGTTCTTCTGCGTTTAATTTAAGGTCGATTATTTTTTCCCAACCATTCTTTCCAATAGTTACAGGAACGCCTAAGCAAATATCGTTCTGACCATATTCACCTTCTAAGCTTACGCAGCAAGTAAATAATTTTTTCTCGTCGCGAACAATGCTTTCAACTAAAGCTGCTCCTGCAGCACCTGGTGCATACCAAGCAGAAGTGCCTATTAATTTAGTCAATGTTGCTCCACCTACCATGGTATCATTTACAATTTGTTGTTGTTGTTCTGTAGAAAGGAAATTGGTTACAGGTGCACTGTTCCAAGTTGCATAACGTATTAATGGAATCATGGTAGTATCTCCATGCCCACCTACTACCAATGCATTTAAATCGGCTGGGCTGCAATTTAAGTGTTGGCTCAATTGATACTTGAAACGGCTGCTGTCTAATGTGCCACCCATTCCAATGATTCTATTTTTTGGCAACCCTGTTGCAGTTAAAGCCAAATAGGTCATGGTATCCATTGGGTTACTAATCACTATGATTATAGCATTAGGTGAATACTTTAAAATATTTTCACAAACACCTTTTACAATACCTGCATTGGTACCAATTAATTCTTCGCGAGTCATACCTGGTTTACGTGGTAAGCCCGAAGTAATTACTACCACATCACTGCCTGCAGTTTTACTGTAGTCGTTGGTGCTTCCGGTAATTTTAGTGTCAAAACCTAGTAAAGCAGCTGTTTGCATCATGTCTTGGGCCTTGCCTTCTGCAAATCCTTCTTTGATGTCTAGTAATACCAGCTCATTACATAATTCCTTACGGGCAATATTATCGGCACAGGTTGCTCCTACAGCACCAGCACCTACTACAGTAACTTTCATAATCGGCATTATTTAAAGTGGTTAAATTAAGTGGTGCAAAGGTACGTGCAGCAGCCTTATTTTTTGTGAATAAATTGTAATAATTCAGGCATTTCTACACCCGACTCCCAGGCTTTTAAAAACTGCTTCTTTTGATCGTATAAAGCAACAAATGGCGTGAATTTCACCTGAAAAAAAGCGGGTACTGCATAATCGGGGTCTCTTCCAATAATGATATTAGGATATAAATCAAATTGATACTTCCTACCAAATGCTTTAATATCATTGAACTCTCTATAGCTGATCCAAATAAACTGAACTTGTTTTAAACTATCCATATTGCGAATCATCTGGTCTGCCTCGTACTGGCAATGGCCACAATCTGGACTGAAATAGACAATGCAAGTAAATTCGGCCTTGGGAATTAGTTTGTTGGTGAATAAACTACTGTCTGTTAAAATTAATTTGAATTCTGGTAGCGCGGGATTTTTAATATAGTTTGGTCGATTGTCAATAGGGCTTTGAGCTTGAATTGCCAATGTGCTGAATACTGAAACCAAGAAAGCAAAAAAATACTTTCGAATCATAAAATTAAATTGTTTGTTAATGTTTATTTGCCAGCTTCTTGCATGCGCATTTGCTTGGCGTCTTGCAAGAACTCTGAGGCAAAAATAAAATCATTCAATAGTTGATCTTTACTGAAAATGATGTCTTTATTAGATCCTTCCCACTGTTTCTTTCCATTGTACAAATACAAAATATGGTCTCCAATTTCCATTACACTATTCATGTCATGTGTAACTACCACGGTAGTCATTTTGAACTCGGCGGTAATTTCTTTAATTAGCTTGTCTATTACCATGGATGTTTGTGGATCTAACCCAGAATTGGGCTCATCGCAAAATAAGTATTTAGGGTTTAACACAATGGATCGTGCAATACCTACCCTTTTTTTCATTCCCCCACTAATTTCTGCTGGAAATCTTTTATGCGCATCTTTTAAATTAACCCTATCTAATACCTCATCTACTTTTTTTAATTTCTCTGCATGGGTTAATTTGGTAAACATGTCTAATGGAAACTTTACATTTTCTTGAACCGTCATTGAATCAAATAACGCATTCCCTTGAAAGAGCATGCCTATCTGCTGACGAAGTTGTTTCCTTGTTTTTTCATCCATTAATAGCAGGTCTTCTCCATCAAATTCAATGCTTCCCTCATTGGGTTTAATTAATCCTACTATGCATTTTGTGAGTACTGTTTTTCCACTCCCACTTGAACCAATGATTAAGTTGCATTTGCCGCTCTCCATTACAACATCAATTCCCTGAATAATTACTCGGTCATCAAAGCTTTTACTTATATTTTTTAGCGTAATCATGGTACTGTAAACTACTGAATTGTTCTTAATTGATCTCGATCTGATTTTTTATTAAATCTTCTAGCGTATCCCTTTTTCTAATCAGTTGCATTTGGCCTGCTTTATACAATACCTGTGCGGGTAAAAATCTGGAATTATAATTACTGCCCATTTCAAACCCGTAGGCGCCCGCATTGTCAATAACCAATAAATCATTTTCTCTTATTTCATTAATTGGTCTGTCCCAAGCAAAATTGTCTGTTTCACAAATATTACCAGTTACAGCATAATGCTTTAATAGTCCATTGGGGTTGCTGATATTTCTGATGGGATGGTAAGCCTCATAAAACATTGGGCGTATTAAATGGTTAAACCCACTGTTAATGCCTGCAAATAGCACAGTAGGTGTTTCTTTTAACACATTTACGCTGGTAATTAAATAACCACATTCACTCACTAAATATTTGCCGGGCTCAAACCAAACTTGAAATTTTTTACCATATGTAGATTCAAACTTATTCAAGACTTCTCCTACTTTTTTGGCCAGCAATGGAATATCTGTTCCTTTTTCTTTCTTTTGATAAGGCACTTTAAATCCACCTCCCATATCTAATACTTGTAGGTCTTGAAAATGGGGCACTAGGTCAAAAAAAATATCTGCAACTTTAATAAAAACTTCTACATCTTTTATTTCACTACCCGTGTGCACATGCAAGCAATTAATGCGCAATTGATATTGGTCTTTAATAGAAAGAATTTCATCTAATTGCTCTATTGGAATTCCAAACTTACTTCCATTGTGGCCGGTTGAAATTTTTAAATTTCCACCGGCCATAATATTGGGCCTTAGTCTAATGCCAACTGGATACCTGCTGCCATATGCTTTCCCAAACTTTTCTAAATTACTTAGACTGTCTATATTAACCGAAACACCTGCTTCAACGGCGGCTATAATCTCTTCAAATGCAATGCCATTGCTTGTATAAAGAATTTGTTCTGGATTAAAACCTGCTTTGATTGCTAGGTAAACTTCATTTATTGAACTGCAATCAATATTGCATCCAATTGATTGAATATGTTTTAATACAGAAAGATTGGTAAGTGCTTTGCATGCATAAAAAAAACGGGTATAAACGCCTTCGAATGATTTTTGTAATTCTTGGTATTGTGCAGTTATTTTTTCTGCATGGTATACATACAATGGCGTACCATATTGTGTTGCAGCTGCTTGTAATTGTTCGTTGGAAATATTTAAAGACATGGTGTAAAGATAATCCAACTATTGCGGATTATTCTCGTCTTCAACATCGTTTGATAAATTGTTTGATTCATCGTCCGCATTTTCGTTGGTGTCATCAGATGATTCATTCAATTCGGTAATGATAAGCTCACCTTCTTCATTCACTTTTAAATCAGAGACATCGCCTTCAATTAACTCTTCGTCGGTAGGCAATTCTGCCATTGCATTGGCAATTTGGTTATCGGTAAAGTCTTCTGGTCTTATTATAGTACCTTCTACTATTTGTTCTGCTAGTACTTCTTTTATTTTAGGTAAATCGGCGGCACTGTTAATACCAAAATAATCCATAAATGTTTTTGAAGTAGCATAAACCAATGGTTTACCTGGCAATTGCTCGTTCCTTCCACTTATTAAGATCAATTCTTTTTCTAATAATTTCTGTATAGAGTAGTCGCTGTTTACCCCTCTGATGGCTTCGATTTCTCCTTTTGTAATGGGTTGCTTATAGCCAATGATTGCCAAAGTTTCTAATGCAGCATTAGATAGGCGCTTTAAAAATTTGTCTCCATTTAGTTGTGCAATGGTTTTATGGTAGTCTTTCTTAGTCAGGAATTGCCATCCGCCTCCACTTTCTCTAACTTCAAATGGATAAAATTCTGCGGAATATTTTTCTCTTATGCCTTCAACAGCTGTTTCCACCTGGTCTAGCGAAATTCTTTCTTCTAAAAATCCAAAACTATTATTGATGAGCTCTACAATGTCCAATGAAGTCAATGGTTTTTCACTGGCAAAAATGAGCACTTCTATATGTGGTATGATTTCGCTTAATTCCATGGTTGTATTGGCTATTATCCTTGTAATGCAGCAGCTCCGCTCACAATCTCGGTTAACTCTGTTGTAATAGCAGCTTGACGTGCACGGTTATAACTGATTTTTAATGATTTCAGTAATTCGTTGGCGTTTTCGCTTGCTTTATCCATTGCAGTCATACGTGCACCATGTTCACTGGCGTTGCCGTCTAATACTGCTTTGAATAATTGTGTATTTAAAATTTTAGGCATTAATTCTGCAATCAATACTTCTTTTGCAGGCTCAAATATAAAATCTGCTTTTTTGCTTCCTGGCTTTGGGGCAACTTTAGGAATTGGTAAAAATTGCTCTGCTACGAATGCTTGTGTTGCAGCATTTTTAAATTCGCTGTAAATAATTTCCACTGCGTCAAATTCTTTTTGCTCAAAAGCTCTCATAGCAGTTTGAGCAGCTTCTTGTACCGCTTCAAAATTAAGGTTCAAGTAAATATCTTTAAAACGCTCATTGGTATTGTAACCTGCTTTATTTAAGCTTTCCCATCCTTTCTTACCAATATTCCAAACGGTAACATTTCCTTTATTAAATTGACTGCTGTATTTTTCTGCAACTGTACTTTTGGTTAATTTAACAATATTAGCATTGTAGCCTCCACACAAACCCCTGTCTGAAGTAATTACAATCAATAATACTTTCTCAACTGCTCTTTCCTCTGCCAATGCCAAAGTAGTTCCACCCTCAATACTGCTCACAATATTGCTGAGCATTTCCTGCAATTTTTGGGCATAAGGTCGCATTTGAGTAATTGCGTCCTGCGCACGGCGTAATTTGGCCGCGCTTACCATTTTCATTGCCTTGGTAATTTGCTGAGTACTTTGAACACTTTTGATTCGGTTCCTAACCTCTTTTAATTGACCTGCCATTTGTAAGGTTTAAATTTTAAATCTAACGGGTTGCAAAAGTAGCTGAAAAGGCTATAAATTCCAATAAGTTTAATGGAATATTTAAAGGGGTAAACGCAATCCAATACCATTTCCACTGGCATGAATTTGAAGTTTAGACAATTGCCCCTCCAATATTTTGCCATTCCTTCTGTGGTTTCCGTATTGAACCAAGTCAAATACCAATAAAAATGCCCCTTGAAGCAATAAACTATTGCCATATCCAGTGGTTTTTAGGTTGTTTAGCCTATTCCCATTCTCTTTTAATATGAAGCCTGTTGCTATATAAGCTAGGTCTAAACCAGTATTGAGCAATAGTATTTTTTCCAGTTTTTGTTGGGCCAATTGGTTTTGGGGATAGGTATATTTTTGGGTAAGCTCTTTTCTTAACTGAATTAACCCCCAACTGGCAATTCCGAGGTTAACAATATTCCAATAGGCGTTCATCTTAAAAAAATATTCCCCCGAACCGGTTGCATTGGTGGCAGAAATACTTCCTTGTATAATATTAACCCCAGCCCATGCTGCCAGAATGGTCATATTAGATTTGTTTTTATTGTATCTGTCGGCAGCAATAGAATCACTGATCAATACAAGACTGTCTAATGGGCTAAGCGGCAGGCTGTCTTGAATTCGTGGTTGAGTGTTGTACAGGTTGGTTTCATTCAATTCTAGGCTTTGAGCAGCTGTTGTATTGAAAGCCATTAATATGCTTAAAAAAACCGTTGATAGAATAGTTAATTGCTTCATTAGCTTCTAAAATCAAAACCTTACCTTTGGCGGCTCTAATTCAGGGTGCCAAATTGACTAAAAAAAAATTGTTGCACGCTGTTTGACTGTTAAATTTTTTCATATCAGAGTATTAAAAATATGTTGAAGTTCATTTCTAAGTTATTCGGGGGTAGTAAAAGTGAGAAAGATGTACAGCAGTTGATGCCAATCATCCAAAAAACCAATCAGTTTTTTCAACAATACCAATCATTGTCAAATGATGAATTGCGAAATAAAACGGTTGAATTTAAAGCTAGAATTCAAGACCATATAAAGGGGATTGATGCTGAAATTGCTGCGGAAAAAGCTGCTGCTGAAGCATTACCCGAAATGGATATTCATGGCAGAGACACTATTTATAAGAATATTGATAAACTCCGCAAAGACCGCGATAAAAAAATTGAAGAAGCCTTGGCCATTATTCAGCCAGAAGCTTTTGCAGTTATTAAAGAGGCAGCTAGGAGATTTAAAGAAAACGAACAATTGGTTTCTACTGCCACTACTTTGGATAGAGATCTCAGTGTTAAAAAAGAGTACGTTACCATTCAGGGTAACGAATCTGTTTTTAATAATACTTGGACTGCTGCCGGTGGTAAAGTAACCTGGAATATGGTGCATTACGATGTTCAGTTAATTGGAGGATCGGTTTTGCATCAAGGTAAGATTGCGGAAATGGCAACTGGAGAAGGTAAAACCTTGGTGTCTACTTTACCAGCTTATTTAAATGCTTTGGCTGGTGAGGGGGTTCATATTGTGACCGTGAATGATTATTTGGCCAAGCGTGATAGTGAGTGGAATGGTACTTTATTTGAATGGTTGGGTTTAACTGTAGATTGTATAGATAAGCATGAACCCAATAGTGAAGCTAGAAGAAAAGCTTACTTGGCAGATATTACTTATGGTACCAATAACGAATTTGGTTTTGATTACCTTAGAGATAATATGGTGCATAGCCCAGAGGAAATGGTTCAACGAAAGCACCATTTTGCTATGGTAGATGAAGTGGATTCTGTTTTAATTGATGACGCTAGAACGCCCTTAATTATTTCTGGACCCATTGGATACCAAACAGGTGAACAACAATTCTTTGCATTAAAACCTAGGATTGAAAAATTAGTTGATGCACAAAAAAGAGCAACTCAACAGTTTTTAACCGAAGCAAAGAAAAAAATAGCGGAAGGAAATGATGATCCAAAAGACGGTGGTTTGGCTTTGTTCCGTGCACATCGTGGTCTTCCCAAAAACAGCGCTTTAATTAAATTCTTAAGTGAGCCGGGCAATAGAGTAAAATTACAAAAAGCAGAAAATCATTATTTAGCAGACCAACAGCGTGAAATGCCTAAGGCTGATGAAGAGCTGTATTTTTATATTGATGAAAAAAACAATTCAGTTGAATTAACCGATAAAGGAATTCAATTAATTACTGGTCAAGGAGAAGATCCTCATTTCTTTGTATTGCCCGATATCAGCCTTGGTTTGGCTGCTATTGATAACGATGCAAGTTTACCAGCAGATCAAAAATTATTAAAGAAAGATACGCTTATTAATGAGTATTCTGTTAAAGCAGATCGTATTCATACCGTTCAACAATTATTAAAAGCCTATACTTTATTTGATAAGGATGTAGAGTATGTGGTAATGGAGGGTGCTGTTAAAATTGTAGATGAGCAAACAGGCCGTATACTAGATGGTAGAAGGTATTCAGATGGTTTGCACCAAGCAATTGAAGCGAAAGAAAATGTAAAAATTGAAGCGGCTACCCAAACTTATGCAACAGTAACCTTGCAGAATTATTTTAGAATGTACCACAAATTAGGTGGTATGACTGGTACTGCTGAAACAGAAGCTGCTGAATTATGGGACATCTATAAATTAGATGTAGTTAGCATTCCTACGAATGTTCCAGCAATTAGAAAAGACGAAGAAGATAAAATTTTCAAAACCAAGAGAGAGAAGTTTGGTGCAGTTATAGATGAAATTGTTTTATTACGCGAAGCGGGTAGACCAGTGTTGGTGGGTACTACTTCTGTTGAAGTGAGCGAATTGCTTAGCAGAATGCTCAGACAAAAACAAATCCCACACAATGTATTGAATGCAAAACAACACTCTCGTGAAGCACAGATTGTTGCTGAAGCAGGTTTAGCAGGGGCAGTTACGATTGCAACCAATATGGCTGGTCGTGGTACCGATATTAAATTAGGGCCTGGTGTAAAAGATGCAGGTGGTTTAGCTATTCTAGGTACTGAAAGGCACGAATCTAGAAGAGTAGACCGTCAGTTAAGAGGTCGTGCGGGTCGTCAAGGAGATCCAGGTTCTTCTTTGTTCTTTGTTTCTTTAGAAGACGATTTAATGCGCATGTTTGGTAGTGAACGTATTGCCAAAGTGATGGACTTTGCTGGTTATAAAGAAGGTGAAGTTATTCAAGCTGGTATGATTACCAAGTCTATTGAACGTGCTCAACGTAAAGTAGAGGAAAATAATTTTGGTATTCGTAAACGTTTATTAGAGTACGATGATGTTATGAATAAGCAGCGTACAGTTATTTATAGCAAACGTAACCACGCTTTGTTTGGAGAAAGATTGGCTTTAGATTTAGACAACGCTATGTATGCGGTGGCTGAAGGTTTAGTCGTTTCTTTTAAAGAACAAAATGAATACGACCAATTTAAATTAGCCGCAATTGTAAATTTTGGAATTGATACATCAATAACTATTGAGGAATTCAATAAAACAAATACCAATCAATTAGCAGAGCAATTGTATAATGAAGCAATAGCGCAATATGAAAAAAGAAAACAGGATATGATGGTTCAATCGGTTCCTGTATTTAAGAATATTAAGTTGCAACAGGGCTCGCATATTGATAATGTGATTGTTCCTTTTACCGATGGCAAACGCCAAGTGCAGGCTTTGGCCAACATGGAAAAAACCCTGAAAACAAATGGTGCTGAATTATTGCACTCTTTAGAAAGAACGGTTACACTAGCATTTATAGACAATGCATGGAAAGAACATTTGCGTTCTATGGACGACTTAAAACAAAGTGTACAAACCGCTACCTACGAGCAAAAAGATCCATTGGTGATTTATAAAATGGAAGCTTTTGAATTGTTCAAAAAGATGGATGGAGAGGTAAATAGAGAAATTGTTCAATTCCTTTGTCATGCTGGTATTCCTTTAGCTGAAGGCGATGAATTGCAAGAAGGTCGTCAGGAAAAAACAGATATGAGTAAGTTGAGTGCTAATAAAGACCAAGTTGATGCTGCTGGTCAAGAATATGGCGCCAATGAGAACGATTATTATGATCCAACACCTGCAAAGCAAGAGCCTGTTAAAGTAGGTCCTAAAATTGGTAGGAACGATCCATGTCCTTGTGGTAGTGGCAAGAAGTTTAAATCTTGTCATGGTAAAGACGCATAATTCAATTTTATGCAATTAGCTTCTTATATAGATCATACCATTTTAAAGCCAACCACTTTGGTTTCCGAAGTAGCCCAAGTTTGCAAAGAAGCAGCTGAATACGGGTTTGCGGCTGTTTGTGTGCCCCCCAACTTTGTAAAAAAAGCCAAGGAATGCTTAGTGGGAACAAATGTTAAAGTGGCAACCGTAATCGGGTTTCCTTTTGGTTATTCCGCTGTGGAAGCAAAGTTGGCAGAAATTGTTTTGGCCATGGTAGACGGGGTAGATGAATTGGATGTAGTAGCAAATATAAGTGCAATAAAAAATCAGGACTGGGTTTATTTGGCCAATGAATTAAATCATATTATGCCCGTAGTAAAGTCTAAAAATAAAACCATTAAAATCATTATTGAAAGCGGCATATTAACCAATGATGAAATTATTAAATGCTGCGAATTATACGGGGTTGCGGGTATTGATTATTTAAAAACATCTACTGGATATGCCGAGAAAGGGGCTACAGTGCAAGCCGTAAAGTTGTTTAGGCTACATTTGCCAGAAGCAGTTCAAATTAAAGCTTCGGGGGGTATAAGGGATTATGCATTTGCAGCTGAATTGGTTCAAGCTGGTGCAACCAGATTGGGTTGTAGTGCTAGTTTGGCTATTGTAAATGGGGAGCCAATTGCACCTAACGCAACGTATTAACCTTATATTTACCCAATGAAAACAGGTATGTTTTTATTAATTTCTGGTCTATTGGTTTGTTCAACTAGCATTGCTTGCACTGCTGATACTGTAATTATAGTAAAAGATGCAAGATTAGATGTATTAGTTGCAAAGCAAAATCAAGTTAATAAGCGAACGGCCATGATGACCAGTGCAGGATTGTACAAAGGGTATCGCTTGCAATTAATTAGTACGGCAAAAAGAGATAATGCCAATCAAGTGAAAACAGATTTTATGAATCGTTTCCCAGAACAAAAAACCTATACTCTCTTTCAATCTCCCAACTTCAAAGTTAGAATTGGTAACTTCTTAAAAAAAGAAGATGCTGAAAAATACAGAAATCAAATCAGTAAATTTTTTCCTAAAGGAATTTATATAGTAGAAGATACTATTGAATATACTCCACCTGAGGAAGAACAAGAATAGTTAAGCAATTAACATGTTAAAAGAAAAAATTAAAGCACTCGCTCATACTATTGCTCCTGATCTAATTGGCATCAGGCATCATTTGCATGCCAATCCAGAATTGAGTTACCAAGAATTTAAAACATCCGCTTTTGTTCAAGACCAGTTAACCCAAATGGGTATTGGGTTTGAAGTAAAAGCTACCACAGGAATTTTGGCAATTGTTAAAGGCAATAATCCTGATGCTAGAGTGATTGCGCTAAGGGCAGATATGGATGCATTGCCTATTCAAGAAGAAAATGATGTTCCATATCAGTCTTTAAATAATGGAGTGATGCATGCTTGCGGGCATGATGTGCATACTACTGTTTTATTGGGGGCGGCCCGAATATTAAATGACTTGCGTGCTGAGTGGGAGGGCACAATAAAGTTATTGTTTCAACCAGGTGAAGAACGAAATCCGGGTGGTGCTAGCTATATGATTAAGGAAGGAGTTTTAGATAATCCAAGGCCAGCTGGTATAGTTGCGTTGCATGTTCATCCAGGATTAGATGTGGGGAAACTTAGTTTTAGAAAAGGTCGTGTAATGGCAAGTGCCGATGAAATTTATATTACTATAAAAAGTAAAGGAGGTCATGCGGCTGCTCCACATTTAACTGCAGATACCGTGCTAATTGCTTCTCAATTAATTGTGAGTTTGCAGCAAATCATTTCTAGAAATAATAGTCCTATATCTCCTTCTGTTTTATCTATTTGTTCCATTCAAGGTGGAAACACCACCAATGTAATACCCAGCGAAGTAAAACTGATGGGCACATTTAGAGCAATGGATGAAACTTGGCGATATAAAGCGCACGAATTAATAAGAAAGCAGGCCATTGGTTTGGTGGAGAGTATGGGTGCAGAAATTGATTTGCATATTGATATTGGTTATCCTACAGTAGACAACGATCCTGATTTTACTGAAGCTGCTTGGCAATTAGCCAAGAATTATATGGGTAATCAATATGTTGAAGAAACTGAATTGCGAATGGGTGCAGAAGATTTTGGATACTATACCCAAGTGATACCTGGTTGTTTCTTTAGACTCGGTGTTCGAAATGAATCAAAAGGAATCATCCATCAAGTACATACCCCTAAATTTGATATTGACGAATCATCCATTGAAATAGGTGCTGGTATGATGGCTTACTTAGGAATTAGTTTAATAAAATAGATTATAACGAAACATATTTATGTCTGATAATAAACAATCTAAATTACGTAGAGAACAAGCATTGGAATATCATTCAAGCGGTAGACCAGGTAAAATTGAAGTAATTCCTACCAAGGAAGCAAAAACACAAAGAGACCTTTCATTGGCATATAGCCCAGGTGTTGCAGAGCCCTGTAAAGAAATAAAAGAGAATCCAGAAAATATTTATAAATACACTGCAAAAGGAAACTTAGTGGGCGTAATAACCAACGGTACTGCGGTTCTTGGTCTTGGTGATATTGGTCCTGAAGCTAGTAAACCAGTGATGGAAGGGAAAGCAGTATTATTTAAAATATTTGCAGACATTGATGTTTTTGATATTGAAATAAATGAAAAAGATCCGGAAAAATTTGTTCAGATTGTAAAGTCTTTAGAACCCACTTTTGGTGGGATTAATTTGGAAGATATTAAAGCGCCGGAGTGTTTTTATATAGAGCAGCAACTAAAAGAGCAAATGAATATTCCTGTGATGCACGATGATCAGCATGGAACTGCTATCATAAGTAGTGCTGCTATGTTGAATGCATTGGAATTACAAAAGAAACGAATTGATAAAGTTCGCTTTGTTATAAATGGTGCGGGTGCTGCTGCTATGGCATGTATTAATTTATATGTGGCTTTAGGCGCACGCTATGAAAATTTTATTGTATTTGATAAGGATGGGGTATTGCATCAAGACAGAACCGACTTAGGTAAGGGGCGTGAAAAGTTTGCAGTAAAAAAATCTGATTGGACTTTGGCCAAAGCAATGAAAGATGCAGATGTTTTTTTAGGTTTAAGTGTTGGTAATGTGGTTACACAAGACATGGTCAAATCAATGGCAAAAAACCCAATCGTTTTTGCCATGGCTAACCCTGATCCTGAAATAACTTATGAAGACGCTGTTGCAGTTAGGAAAGATATTATTATGGCTACCGGACGTTCCGATTATCCTAATCAAGTAAACAATGTTTTAGGCTTTCCTTATATTTTTAGAGGGGCATTAGATGTAAGAGCAACTCAAATTAATGAAGCCATGAAATTGGCTGCTGTTCGTGCGCTTGCTGAATTGGCAAAAACTGCAGTGCCAGATATTGTTAACTTAGCATATAACCAAAACAATATGAGTTTTGGCCCATTGTACATTATTCCAAAACCATTAGACCCACGTTTGTTGTGTACCATTGCTCCTGCTGTTGCAAAAGCAGCAATTGAGAGTGGGGTTGCACAAAAAAATATAACTAATTGGGATGGGTATGTATTAGAATTAAACAAGCGTTTAGGGTTAGATAACCAGTTGTTTAGAGTAGTAAGTAACAAAGCTAGAAGAGATCCGAAACGATTGGTATTTGCAGAAGCAGATAATTTGAAAATATTAAAAGCCGCAACCATTATTTATGATGAAGGCATTGCTTACCCAATTCTACTGGGCGATCCAGAAAAAATTAATCGAATAGCAGACGCAAATAGTATAGACTTATCTGATATTCCAATTGTAGATCCAAGAAGTGATGCAATGGAATCGAAGAGAGAATTCTATGGTGAGTTGTTCTTTAAAAAGCGCCAACGAAAAGGGTTTAATCATCACGAGAGTATGAAAGTGATGAAAGATCGTAATCATTTTGGTTGTATGATGGTAGAAACGGGCGACGCCGATGCCATGCTGTCGGGCTTAACAAAAAATTATGCAGAAGCAATTAGGCCAGCATTACAAATAATTGGAACAGAAGAAGGGGTTAAGAAAATTGCAGGCATGTATTTATTGTTGACTAAAAAAGGACCCTTGTTTTTGGCGGATACAACAGTGAATTTTCATCCAACTGCCGAGGAGTTAGCAGATATTACACAAATGGTTGCCAAAGAAGTAAGGAGCTTCAATTTAACACCAAGAGTAGCCATGTTAAGCTACAGTAATTTCGGTAGCAGCGACTCTGCTGAAGCAAGATTGGTTTCAGAAGCTACTAGAATATTAAAGCAAAGAGATCCCAATTTAATTGTGGATGGCGAAATGCAGGGAAGTCTTGCTTTCAATAAAGAAATTCTTAGAGACAATTATCCATTTAGTGATTTAGTGGAGCAAGAAGTGAATGTGTTGATGTTCCCTAATTTAACTGCAGGTAATGTGGCGTATAATTTATTGAAAGAAGTGGGTGGTGCAGATGCAATTGGACCAATCTTATTAGGACTAAAGAAGCCTGTGCATGTTTTGCAATTAGGAAGTAGTGTAAGAAATATCATTAATATGGCTTTAGTTGCTGTGGTTGACGCACAAATGAAAACAAGAGTAGACACAGCTGAAGAAGTTCAAAAAAGTTCTTGGTGGAAAAGTAGAAGAAAAAACAAGAAAACGACTAACTAATTATAACCCTATCTTTATTCTATGAATTTCTTCACCCATTTAGGTAAGTTCTTATTGATGCTGAAAGGCATGTTTTCTAAGCCAGAGAACTTTAAAATGTATTGGAAAGAATTCATGCACCAATGCGTTGAAATAGGAATGGGCGCATTGCCAATAGTGATTATTATTTCCTTATTCTTAGGAGCTGTTACCACCATTCAAACTGCTTATCAATTGGTAAGCCCATTGGTGCCGCAAAGCACTATTGCGCAAATTGTAAGAGATAGTATGATTCTTGAACTTTCTCCAACAGTGGTAAGTATTGTTTTGGCTGGGGTTGTAGGAAGTAAAATTGCCAGTGAATTAGGCAATATGCGAGTAAGTGAACAAATAGATGCCCTAGAAATAATGGGAATTAATACGAAAGCGTATTTGTTGTTTCCTAAAATATTAGGTGCTTTGGTAGTTGTACCTTGTTTAATTGTTATATCTGCAGTGTTGGGTATATGGGGAGGAAGAACTGCGGGTGAATTGGCTGGTATTTTGGCCAACGATACATTTGATATTGGATTGAGGCAAAACTTAAATTTCTTTAACATCAACTTTGCCTTATATAAAGCATATACTTTTGCTTTTATTATCAGCAGTGTTCCTGCTTATTATGGGTACTATGTTAAAGGCGGAGCCCTTGAAATTGGTCGAGCAAGTACCAGTGCTGTAGTTGTAAGTTGTATTTTAATTTTATTAGCAGATTATTTGTTAGCAGCACTCTTGTTGTAAACTGAATATTGGTTAAATTGAGTAATGAATTCTCAATTTCCAGCCTTCAAAAAAATCATCACAAATCCTATAAGATTTGCTTTTTTTAAATTAGTAAAATTGCCGGCCGCATTTATTGCAGGGTTAAAGATTGATTATATTGACGAAACCAAAACGGTAATACTAGTAAAACATGGGTGGATTAATCAGAACCCTTTCAAATCTATGTATTTTGCTGTACAAGCCATGGCCGCCGAAATGAGTACAGGGTTGTTTCCTGTAGGACAAACCTATAAAAGAAGCCCTTCGGTTAGCATGTTGGTAGTGGGGTTAGAAGCTAAGTTTGTAAAGAAAGCTACTGGATTAATTGCATTTACTTGTTCAGATGGCTTAATGGTTTCAGAAGCAATTGAAGAAGCTATTGCTACAAAGGAGGGGAAGACCATTGTATGTAAATCTGTAGGCACGAATGCTAAAGGAGAAGTAGTTGCGGAATTTTATATCACCTGGAGTTTTAAATCTAAATAGTTATGAAAATTTCTTTTCATGGAGCAGCTAGAATGGTTACTGGTTCTAAGCATTTGCTAACCTTAAAAAGCGGGAAAAAAGTTTTGTTAGATTGTGGGTTATTTCAAGGGATGGGTAAAAACACCGAGGAGCTGAATGCAAAGTTTGGTTTTGATCCATCTGAAATTAGTTATCTAATTTTATCACATGCTCATATTGATCATTCAGGATTAATACCTAAGTTGGTTAAAGAAGGATTTAAGGGCACAATATATTCAACGCCAGCTACTGAGGCATTGGCTGAAATATTGTTAGAAGACTCTGCTACTATACAAAGAGATGATACTAAGTTTATAAATAAGCGAAGAGCTAAAAAAGGTTTACCTCCATATGAGCCATTGTATGATTTAGAAGATGCAGCTGTTGCTTTGTCACTTTTTAAATTTATTGATTACAATCATTGGACAAAAATTGACAATGAAATATCTGTTTGTTTTACTGACGCAGGTCATATTATTGGTTCGGCCGCAGTTCATTTGCGAGTGATAGAAGATGGTAAAACAAATAAAATCACTTTTAGTGGCGATGTGGGTAGATACAATGATGCCATTTTACGTTCACCAGATACATTTGATCAAGCAGACTATATTATTCTAGAAAGTACCTATGGAAATAAGTTGCACGATGAGGTTTTTGGTATTACCGATACAATACTAAAATGGATGTTGCATACTTGTGTTGAGAAAAAAGGAAAATTGATTATACCTGCATTTAGTGTAGGAAGAACACAAGAAATTTTATATGCCCTTAATCAGTTGGAGGTAGAAAATAGATTGCCTCCAATACCTGTATATGTGGATAGCCCATTAAGTAGAGAAGCAACAGCGCTGTTAAAAAAATTTCCAGAGAATTACAACAAACGGGTCAAAAAAATCATGGAACATGATCACGATCCTTTTGATTTCAAAACGTTGAAATTTATTAAAACAGTTGATGAGAGCAAACAATTGAATGAGAATGATGCACCTTGTGTGATTATTTCTGCAAGTGGTATGGCAGATGCGGGTAGGGTGAAGCACCATATTATGAATAATATTGAAAAGGAAAGAACAACCATTCTCATAGTAGGATATTGTGACCCCTATAGCTTAGGTGGTAGATTAACCGCCCGACAAAAAGAAGTAAAAATATTTGGAGAGTTATATCCTGTAAAAGCCGAAATAGGCGTTATGCGGAGTATGAGTGCGCATGGTGATTATGAAGATTTGTGTCAATTTTTATGTTGTCAAAATCCTGAATTAGTAAGAAAATTATTCTTAGTGCACGGTGAACACGATGTCCAAATTGATTTTGCAGCAAGATTAAGAAGAAAACATTTTAAGGAAGTGGTTATTCCAGCAATGCATGAAACTCATATATTAGACTG
Organism: Sphingobacteriia bacterium 28-36-52; assembly: GCA_002281575.1. Taxonomy (GTDB): domain Bacteria; phylum Bacteroidota; class Bacteroidia; order Chitinophagales; family Chitinophagaceae; genus Sediminibacterium. The sequence goes on along the minus strand of NCGN01000006.1, from coordinate 127,797 downwards.
ATTTTTAATAGGTTTGGAGGGTTGGATAATACTCTTCTTTTAGCTTAACTTCATACTGAAATTATTTGCCATGATAACATTGAATATTAACAACACCCCTAACCAGGTGGATGCCAGTGCCGATATGCCTTTATTATGGGCTATCAGAGATATGGTAGGATTAACAGGAACCAAATTTGGTTGTGGTATTGCACAGTGTGGTGCTTGTACCGTACATGTTGATGGAAAACCGGTGCGATCCTGTAGTTTTCCTGTTGCCGCAGCTGTAGGGAAGAAGATTACTACCATTGAAGGAATGAAAGATAAAATAACAGAAGCTATTCAAAATGCTTGGGTAGAATTACAAGTGCCTCAGTGTGGTTATTGTCAATCTGGACAAATCATGAGTGCAACTGCTTTACTAAAAGCAAAACCCAATCCAACAGATGCAGATATTGATGCAGCAATGCAAGGCAATCTTTGTAGATGTGGAACTTATCAACGTATTCGTAGTGCCATACACCGCGCTGCAGAAATGATTAAGTAATTCAAAAAATATTAAGCAATGAATCAGCAAAACAGTCAAATAAATCGCAGAAACTTTTTACGACTTACCAGTTTAACTGGAGCAGGGTTGGTAATGGGATTAGGCGTTAAAGCAGATGGCATATCTGTGATAGAAAATTTAGGAACTTCAACCGCCGCTTTTGAATTATCACCATTGGTGATGATAGATCAAACAGGGCTGGTAACTATTTTTAATACCAAGCCTGAAATTGGTCAAGGTACCTACCAATCTATTCCTGCATTAATTGCAGAAGAGTTGGAAGTGGCCATGGATAAAATAGTAATCAAACAAACTGGTGGAGAAAAGAAATATGGTCCTGCACAATTTGTTGGCGGTAGCTCTTCAGTTAGAACCAACTATACCAATTTGCGTAAAGTAGGTGCCGCTGCTAAAGAGATGTTGATTAAAGCTGCAAGTACTAGTTGGAACGTTCCTGTTTCGGAATGTTATGTAGAAAATGCTACAGTTATTCATAGACCTTCTGGTAAAAAAATGGGCTATGGTGAATTGGCAGAAGCGGCTTCTAAATTAGAAGCGCCCAAAAATCCAACCCTAAAAGAAGCAAAAGATTTTAAAATATTGGGTAAGTCTGCTCCAAGACCAGATGTGCCAATGAAAGTTAACGGAACTGCTAAATTTGGAATTGATGCCAGTGTTCCTGGGATGGTATACGCTTCCATAGAGCGCTGTAAAGTGTTTGGAAGTAAATTGGTAAGCTTTGATGCAACTGCTGCCAAAAAAGTGAAAGGGGTTATTGCAGTAGAAACTTGTGAACGAATTCATGGGATATATAAGTCGGACGGAGTTGCAGTAATTGCTGAGAATTATTGGGCGGCGGTGCAAGGAAGAAAAGCATTAGTGGTTAAATGGGATTACCAGGGCAACGATACTTTTAATTCTAAAGATTATGAGCAAAGTATTAGAGAAGCAGCCAAAAAAGAAGGGATTTCGATAAAGCTTTTGCTGAAGCACCTACTCAGTTAACCGCATTTTATGAAACACCGGTTGTTTCTCATTCTCCTATAGAACCAATGAACTGTTTAGCCAGTTGGCAAGAAGGAAATAAATTAGAAATCTGGACATCAACTCAAGTACCTGGTAGTGTGATGAATGATTTTTCTAGAATTTATGGCGTTAAGCAAGAAGACTTAAAATTAAATGTGTTTTTTAACGGAGGAGGTTTCGGTAGAAGGCTATACCCTGATTATATTCATGAAGCTGTTCAGTTAAGCAAGAAAGTGGGCAAGCCGGTAAAATCAATTTGGAGTAGAGAAGACGATACCCAACAAGGACCATTTAGACCGTTAACTTTTTCTGCAATGAAGGGTGCTTTGGATGCAAATGGTAAAGCCATTGCATTTCAACATAAGGTAATCTCCCCTACACTAGACATGAAGAAGGATTACGATGTTAACAAGGCAGATGGTACCATGACCGAAGGAATTAGTGAGCAGAAATATGAAATTGAACATATGAAGAATTTGTATGTTCATCATTATGTTCATATTCCATTGGCAGCATGGAGAGCTGTAACCAGTACCACATTGGCATTCTCTCATGAATGTTTCTTAGATGAAATGGCCGTTGCTGCAAAAAAAGATCCTATGGCATTTCGTTTAGAAATGCTTACCAAAGAATCGGATACCAAACAGATTTTAAATAAATTAAAGGAGGTATCAAATTGGGATAAAAAACTACCAGCTGGTTGGGGTAGAGGTGTGGCGCAATATGAATTTTTTGCTGGTCAAGCTGGCTTTGTAATTGAGGTATCTAAAAAAGGAACGGGTATTAAAATAGAAAAAGTATTTGCAGTAATAGATCTTGGTACAGTAGTAAACCCAGACAATACCCGCGCTCAAGTTGAAGGTGCCGCAGTAATGGCTTTAACAGCAGCTATTAAAGGTGGTATTACTTTTGATAAAGGTGCAACGGTTCAAACTAATTTCCATAATAATCCCTTAGTAAGAATTAACGAAATGCCCAAAGTTGAAGTTCATATTTTGGCCAATGGAGGAAGTAAAATCAAAGGTGTAGGAGAGCCTGGTTTACCGCCATTTGCACCTGCCTTATGTAATGCTATTTTTGCAGCAACAGGTAAGAGAATTAGAAGACTACCATTTGACATCAATAAAATTGGTTAATTATGAAAAGATGGATGTTCTTAAGTGGTTTGTTGGTGTTTGTATTTGGTGCTGTTGCTTTTGTTCAACCAGCAAATATGACTAAGAGCATTGCTAAGGGAAAGACTGTATATGTAAATAATTGTATGAATTGTCATATGGAAGATGGCAAGGGTTTGGAGGGAGCATTTCCGCCTGTTGCTAAGTCTGATTATTTAAAGCGTGCACCTAAAGATTTGATATCAGTAATATTAAAAGGGCAAACCGGAGAATTAAAAGTAAATGGCGTGGTATACAATGGAATGATGCCTGCACAAGACTACTTGTCGGATGAAGAGATTGCTGACGTATTGAATTACATCAATAATAGTTGGGGCAACAAAAACATAAAACCAATACTTCCTTCACAAGTAAAACTATTGAGACCTTAAGCCATTCATGAATGAAAGAATTAGTTGATATTGTTCAAGCTTATGAGAAGGCAAATCAGTTGGGTCTTAAGATGGCTTTAGCTACTGTGGTAAATGTAGAGGGTTCTTCATACAGAAGGCCAGGTGCCAGAATGTTGGTTACGGAAGATGGGCAGTTTACAGGAGCAATAAGTGGAGGGTGTTTAGAAGGTGATGCCCTTAGAAAAGCTGCGTTGGCAATTAATCAAGGGAAAAAAAAGTTGGTGGTATACGATACTACTGATGAAGACGATGCTAAATTAGGTGTACAGCTGGGATGTAATGGTATTGTGCGAATTTTGTTTGAGCCAATTAATACCAATAATGCTTCGGTTATTCATCACTTCAAAAAAATAATTTCTTCTCGTGAACCATCCATATTGATTACTGGGTACCATCAAGAACATGGTGGTCATTTGGGTACTATGTTAAAAGAAGCTATTCAAGAAAATTACCTTAATCAGTTAGCACCCTTTTTTGAAAGGGTATTGCAAAATAAAAAGTCGGAGCATTTAATAATAGAAACCGTAGATGCTGCGCAGGTATTATTTATAGAATATGTTGCACCACCAATCACTTTAATAATTGTAGGTGCAGGAAATGACACCATGCCCTTAGAAAGTATGGCAAGATTGATTGGGTGGAGTACAACTGTGGTGGATGGAAGACCCACCCATGCAAATACACTCCGTTTTGGTCAAGCCAATAAAATTATTATTGGGAAACCAGAAGAAGTAATAGGTCAATTGACTTTTGATAATAGAACTGCCATTGTTTTAATGACCCATAATTATAATTATGATCTTGCCATGTTAGGGTGCTTAGTAAATGCTAGAGTACCTTATATTGGTTTATTAGGGCCTGCTGCTAAGCGAGACCGATTAATAAATGATTTGGCAACATCTGGCGTTCAGTTGAATGATGCTCAATTAAATAATATCTATGGCCCAACTGGTTTAGATTTAGGCGCAGAAACAGCATCAGAAATTGCTTTATCTGTTTGTGCGGAAATTATGGCGGTAATTGAATGCAAGCAACCACAACACTTAAAGTGGAAAAAAACGCCCATACATGCATCCTTATGAAATGGGGAGTAATGATATTGGCAGCAGGAGAAGCTTCTAGAATGGGGAAGGCCAAAATGCTTTTGCCCTTTAAAAAAACGACCATTTTAGCCCATTTGATTGAAGAAATTATTTCGGTTGAGCCCAATATTGTTCAGCTAGTTACTGGGTATTATCATGATTTAATTCAAGCCCAAATAAATACAGATAAAGTTAACATCATTCAAAATCAAGATTACAAATTAGGAATGAGTAGCTCAATCACAGTTGGCCTTACTGCTATGTTAAAAGCTTGTCCAGGGTTAGACGTTTTGGTAATTGTTGTGTCTGATCAACCCTTTTTAAACAGAGCTATTTTACTGAATTTATTAAATAAACAAATTCAAACAACAAAAGGAATAATTGCTTCAACGTACAATGGTGTTATGGGAACCCCAGTATTATTAAGTTCAGCCTATTTTACCCATTTATGCAATTTAACGGGTGATAAGGGTGCACGTGTTATATTGCAACAATTCCCAGCCGATATTGCAACCATTGACTTTGAATTAGGAGCATTAGATATTGACACAAAGGAAGATTACGAGCAATTATGTAAAAAATTAAACGAAGAAGATGTTGATTGATCAATATAATAGGGTGCATGATTATTTGCGTATTTCATTAACGGATAATTGCAATTTGCGTTGTTTCTATTGTATGCCCGAGGAGGATTATGCATTTATGCCCAATAAACAATTGATGCAAAAAGAAGAAATTGTTTCAATGGCAACTTTATTTGTGCAACAGGGTGTAAAAAAGATAAGACTTACTGGAGGTGAACCCTTGGTTAGAAAAGATGCTGCGGAAATTATACAGGCTTTGGGTAAACTAGGGGTAGAGTTAACCATTACCACCAATGCCACTCGCATTCATTTGTTTATTGATGATTTAAAGAAAGCTGGAGTAAAATCAATTAATATTAGTTTAGATACTTTGGAACGCGAAAAGTTTCAATTGTTGACTCGCAGAGATCAATTCAACATTGTAAAAGACAATATTGATTTATTGTTGAAAAATGATTTTACGGTTAAAGTGAATATGGTAGTGGTAAAGGGGATGAATGAAATGGAAATATTAGATTTTATTGAGTGGACTAAATATGTTCCAATTCAAATTAGACTGATTGAATTCATGCCCTTTGATGGAAATAAATGGAATAGCGATAAGTTAGTGACTTTGCAAGAAATGCTTGATTTAATTCAAGCTCGCTTTACTATTGCATCAACTCAAAATGAACCCAACGATACCAGTAAGCGTTACAAAATAGAAGGACACCTTGGTAGCTTTGCAGTTATAAGCACGATGAGCAATCCTTTTTGCAGTACCTGTAATAGAATTAGGCTTACAGCAGATGGAAGAATAAAAAATTGTTTATTTTCTTCATCTGAAACAGATTTATTAACACCATTGCGCGAAGGTTTAGACATACTCCCATTAATCAAACAAGCCATTGCTAGCAAGCACAAAGAATTGGGCGGTCAATTTTCGAAAGATTTTGAAAAAATCAATACCAATGAGTTGCATAATAGAAGTATGATTGCAATAGGAGGATAATTAAATAATATGATAACTGTAAACGAAGCAAAAAAATTGGTGTATTCAAAAGCAAAGCCATTTCGTGCTATTTGGATGCCATTAATAAATGCTGCTGGTATGGTTACAGCAGAAGATATTGTGAGTGCAATTGCAATGCCTTCTTTTACTCAATCTTCTATGGATGGTTATGCCATTCAATTAAACAGCATCAATGCAATCATGCCCATTCAAGATGAATTGCCAGCTGGCTCATCAAGAAAATTGGAATTGAAAAATGGTTATGCTATTAAAGTATTCACTGGTGGCCCAGTGCCAACAGGGGCTGATTGTGTTATACAAAAAGAATGGGTAACAAATTTTGGTGATTCAATTCAAGTAATACAAAAAACAGATGAGCAAGGATTAAATATTAGGGCAATTGGGTCGTCGGTTGAAATAGGTGACTTGGTTATTGCAAAAGGTACTTGTTTGCACCCTTACCAATTAGCCATGTTGGCTAGTTTAGGTATTGGTGAAGTATTGGTTTATCCTGCACCATCCATTACCCTAATAATTACAGGTAATGAGTTGGTTAAGCCCGGCGAATTGCTTGGTTTTGGTCAAGTGTATGAATCTAATTCTATAGGGCTTGCATCCGCTTTAAAATCGGTTGGAATAACAAACTTGTCAATTCTTTATGTTAAAGATAATTTGGCTGAAACAGCAACTGCTATAAGGAATGCGTTGGGTCAATCCGATTTGATTTTGCTTACTGGCGGGGTAAGTGTGGGAGACTATGATTATGTTGCTGAAGCATGTAATCTAGAAGGAGTGCATACTGTGTTTCATGGAGTTAAACAAAAGCCCGGAAAACCATTATTCTTTGGTACTTATCAAGAAAAATTAGTTTTTGGCTTACCAGGAAACCCAAGTTCTGTGTTGCATTGTTTTCAACAGTATGTAAAGCCTGCAATAGAAACAATAGAAGGCAAACAACCGATTGCTTCAATAAAAGCACAGTTAATGGAACCATTTAATAAGAAGTTGGGATTGGATTTTTTCTTGAAAGCATTTTATAAAGATGGTATGGTAAGTATTTTGGCAGCCCAAGCTTCTTACCAAGTAGGTGCATTTTCTAATGCAAACTGCTGGATAGAGTTGCCGTCAGATCAGTCCTTTTTTCATAAAGACCAATTGGTAATAGTGCACTTATTTTAAAGCTGTAGTTATGGAAGAAATTATTCTTTATGGGCTGGCTTTTTTTGTGATATCGTTTCTATATGCCACAGTTGGTCATGGCGGAGCTAGTGGTTATTTGGCATTAATGGCCATTTTTAATTTTAACGTGGGCGTTATAAAACCAACTGCTTTAATATTGAATTTATTGGTCTCTTTTATTGCGTTTGTATCTTTTTATAAAGCCAAACATTTTAAATCTTCCATGCTTTGGCCATTGGTGATTACTTCCATTCCTTTTGCGTATTTAGGAAGTATTACCCCGGTTTCAGATGGTTTGTATAAAAAATTATTGGCGGTAGTTTTATTGATAGTAGTAGCTAGAATATTGTTTCTAAATAAATTGAATAATAGTAGACCTGCCCCTAAATGGTATTGGTTAAGTTTAACAGGTGCAATCATCGGGCTTGTTTCAGGTATGATAGGGATGGGTGGTGGAATATTACTATCTCCCTTATTATTATTGATGGGATGGTCTACCCAACAGCAAACAGCTGCATTGAGTGCAATTTTCATATTTTTGAATTCGGCAGCTGGTATGTTAGGACAATTTAAAAAAGGATTTGAATTAGACCAGTCTACTTATGCTATTATTGTTTTTGTTTTATTGGGTGGTTGGCTGGGTGCTTATTTTGGCTCAAAAAAATTACAATCTAATCAGTTGAAGTTTATTTTGGCAAGTGTATTAATTGTAGCGGCTACCAAATTGTTGTTTGTAAAATAATACTATGGAAATACAGGTTATTTTCTTTGGATCTATAATAGATATTACCAATACCAATCAAATAATGATTAACGATTGTATAGATACCCAATCTTTAATGAATGAATTAATTGCTCAGTTTCCATCAATTGGTAATAAAAAATATTTTGTTGCCGTAAATCAGAAAATGATTCAAACAAATACCCTGCTTAAAACAGGCGATACAGTGGCTTTAATGCCACCTTTTTCAGGAGGATAATATGCATTCAAACGACCGCTATATACGACAAATGATTCTACCCGGATTTGGTTCGGAAGCGCAGGGAAAACTGAGCCAAGCCAAAGTATTAATTGTGGGTATGGGCGGATTGGGTTGTCCTGCATTGCAATACCTAGTTGGTGCAGGTGTTGGAACAATTGGAATAATGGATGCGGATAAAATAAGCAAAAGCAATTTGCATCGTCAATTATTGTTTAACGAAAATGAATTAGGTCTGTTAAAAGTGTCGGTTGCTGCTAAAAAAGCTAAAGCGCAGAACAGTTTTGTACAAATGGAAGAATATCCTTTTGCAATTAATCAAAATAATGCAACTGAAATCATTGCTAATTATGATTTAGTTATAGACGCTACAGACAATTTTTCTGCTAAATATTTAATTAATGATGTTTGTGTATGGCTAAAGAAACCATTCGTATTTGGTGCAGTATCTGGATATGAAGGTCAGGTTGCGGTATTTAATTCTGCAAAAGCTGGTGTTGTTCCCATTCATTATCGTCATTTATTTCCTGTGCAACCAGCAGTCAATGAAATTGCTACCTGTGAAGAAACGGGCGTAGTAGGGGTGTTGCCAGGTATTATAGGAACAATGCAAGCAGCTGAAGCAATAAAACTGATCACAGGCATAGGCAATCCATTGTGTGATAGACTACTTACCTATGATTTTCTAACTGCTCGTTGGTTTGATATTGAAATAAACTCCAACGAGGAAATACCAGCGATTGACGAACATTTTATTAATACAACCAATTATCAAATTGATTGCGATATGGCGGAATCCGATGTAGAAGATATTGATATTGATGAAATTGATGTGTCTCAATTTTTAGAACTAAAAAGCGATTCAAATGTATTTATTCTTGATGTAAGGGAGTTGCATGAATATCCCACTATCGATTTTTCTCATGCACAAATTCCAATGTCTACATTAAAGGAATTGATGCATCAATTACCTGCAAAGCCTATATGTGTGATATGTCATCAGGGAATTAGAAGTGTCTATGCAGCACAATTAATTAAATTGCATAAACAAGTTGAAGCATATAGTTTAAGAGGGGGCTTAACCGCCTATTTTAATAAAGTAAACAATGAGCAATAAAAAACCAGCTTCTATTTTTATTAATGGTTCTATACCTGTACAAAAAATAGCAGACGATATTCAAAAGCATTCTACCAAAACCAATATTGGTGCCCATAGCATTTTTCTAGGACAAGTGCGGGCAGATGAAATTAACAATGAAAAAGTAATTGCTATTGAATACACTGCATATGAAGATATGGTGATGGAGAAAATGACTGCAATCAGAGAATTATTTTTTGCTAAATATTCATTAACCTGTATGCATATTTATCATAGCCTTGGTACGGTGTCAGTTGGTGAAATTTGTTTGTTTGTATTTACTTCATCTGCTCACCGAAGAGATGCAATTGATGCCTGTAATGAAATGGTTGAAACTATTAAAAAAGAATTACCTATTTGGGGGAAAGAAATTTGTGCCGATAGCAGCACGGTATGGAAACAAAATAATTGATCATGGTAAACATTACGCATAAATCGAACACCCTTAGAAAAGCAACTGCTGAAGCCACTGTTTTAGTGTCTAAGCAAGAAACAATCAATGCAATTGAACACGGTAAAGTACCCAAGGGTGATGTGTTTTCTTTTGCTAAAGTGGCTGCGTTGTTTGGTGTTAAAAAAACCAGTGAATTAATTCCCGACTGTCATCCACTACCTATAGAATATACCGATGTGCGTTATACTATAAATGGATTGCAGATTGTTATAGAAGTAGAAGTTCATACTATTTATAAAACAGGTGTTGAAGTAGAAGCCATGCACGGTGCTTCTATTGCAGCATTAACCCTATATGATATGTTGAAACCTATTGACAAGCAAGTGGAGATTCAGCATATTCGATTGAAGTCTAAAACGGGTGGTAAAACTGATAAGAAATTGTATTTGGAAAAAAATCTGCAAGCTGCTGTAATCGTTTGTTCAGATACTGTTTCTGCAAATAAAGCAGAAGACAAAGCGGGTATTGCAGTGATTGAAGCGCTACAAAAACTACATGTTCAAGTACCTGTTTATAAAGTGATACCTGATGAAACAAACGCTATACAAGAACAAGTTTCTGCCAATACCCATGATGGAATTCAATTGTTAATTATGGTAGGAGGTACAGGTGTTTCATTGAGGGATATTACCCCTGATACCGTAAAGCCATTATTGGATCGTGAGTTAGATGGGGTAATGGAAACTGCTAGAAGGTACGGACAAGAAAGAATGCCTTATGCTATGTTGTCTAGAAGTGTAGCGGGCTTGATTAACCAAACATTGGTTCTCACATTTCCTGGTTCTTTATCTGGTGCAACAGAATACATGGAAGCCTTATTTCCACAAGTACTGCATGCATTAGACGTGATTGCTGGTGATCGTCATGGTTTATAGAGGCGGTAAGGTATCATATACAACAAGTGCTTCTGGGTTCTCGATTCCCCTATTAAAGTCTTTTGCAATAGAATGTGCAGTTAATGCATTTTCTTTAATTTGGTAATTCGCTAATTCTTTTATTCTATTTTCTTTTAAAGGGCTAATCCATTCTTCTGCTAGTTCAGTTGGAAGTATGGTAGGCATTCTTTTTTTAGTGTTGTGAATTTTTTGCATTAATGCATTTGCCTGCGTAGTAACAATGGCAAAACAGTGAATCATTTCTCCAGATAATTTGTCTGTCCAAGGTTGCCAAATTCCTGCCATGTAAAACAAAGGTTCATCCTTGTTTGCACTACCTATGAAATAAGGATAAGCTACTGGCTTTTTATCTGCTGATCCTTGATGATGCCTCCATTCATAGAAACCAGTGCTTAACACCAAGCATCTTCTTGATTTTGCAGCAGCTTGATATAATTTACTCTCAAATAATTTTTCTGCAGTTGCATTCAGAGTGGTATATTTCTTTCGGCTTTCCTCTAGTTCACCTAAGTTTTGAATAAACCAAGGGATGAACTCCCAATGAGCTAATTCTGGCTGCCATTCACCTGTGTTGTCTTCAATAATGATGGGCCAAGACGCATAACTAAATCCTGACTGCACTTTTATATCAACAGGTGGTAGTTCTTTTTCTTTTCCTTTTAGTTTGATGTTTTTTTTGGCTGGAATTTTAAGTGAGTTGTAATAGCACATGCTTGTAACATTTAGATTTATTTGGCAATAGCAATATAGCTTTTATCTATAAAATTTTAATAATAAAAGTAAGCCCCTATTGATTTATAGCCGCTGGTTGTAAATAAAAGAACCTGCGTTATGTTGATATTATTTTTTATTAAATTCATCTAAGGACAATAATTTAATAATTATGAAATCCTTTATTTAAGGATTCTTAAAAACAAAACTGTATGAAGAAACTTTATTTGATTAAACTGCTTTTTTTATTACTCTTTTTCATGAAGGGTATTCAAGCAGATGCCCAAGGGTTTACAGCCTCGGGAACAGTAAAAGAAAGTGTAACCGGTAATCCACTTGCTGGGGTATCTATAACAATTAAAGGAACCAAGCTGGTTACCACTTCGGATGCTAGCGGTAATTTCTCAATTAAGATAAATAGTAAATCGGCTGTATTAATATTAAAGTACGTTGGATATAAAACTATAGAAGTGTCGCTTTCAGCTGATAAGCCCGCAGCTAACTTTAATATGGAAGAAGAAATTAGTTCTCTTAAAGAAGTGGTTATAACAGGATTGGCTTCTTCCATTAAGCGTTCAAATCTTGCCAACGCGGTAACTACTGTTTCTGCTAAAGATTTAACCGGAACTACACAAATTCAAACTGCAGATGGAGCGCTTTACGGCAAAGTTTCAGGTGCAAATATTAGAATGAATTCTGGTGCACCAGGCGGTGGTATTAATATCCAATTACGTGGTTTGTCTAGTTTAACTCAAGCATCAGCTCCCTTGATAGTGTTAGATGGGGTTTACATCAGTAATGATTTTCAAAGAACTGGAAGAGCTTCAGTCACTGGTGCTGGAGGTGCAAATCAAGACGATGGCGCCAATCGTTTAGCAGATATTAACCCTGCTGACATTGAAAATATTGAAGTTTTAAAAGGACCGTCTGCAGCTGCAATTTATGGAACACGCGCTAATGCTGGGGTGTTAGTAATTACTACTAAAAAGGGTGCTGCAGGTAAAACTACTATCAGTTTTGGGCAAGATATTGGCTTTGGCAGACCATTAAAATTGATGGGAGTAGATAATTGGAGTGAAGCTAAAATCAATACTTTTTTTCCAGTTGCAAGAAGACCAATTGAATTGTCTAGATTCCAAAGTGCTGTTGCTGCGAATAATTTTGTGAATTACGAAGATTATTTTTATGGTAATACTGCTTCATTAATGAATTCTAGATTGAGTATACGGGGAGGTGATGAAAAAACTAAATTCTTTGTTTCAGGTTCATTAACGGATGAAGGCGGTATAGTAAGAAAGACTGGCTTTGAAAGACAGTCAATCAGAGCAAATTTGGAGCATAAGCTTTCTAAGGATATTGTTTTGACTGTTAATTCTAATTACATCAGAACAAGCACTGACAGAGGATTTACTGGAAATCAAAACAACTCTGGTGCTAGTATTGGGTACAATATTGCGTATGTGCCAAACTACTTTGATTTAAGACCAGTAAATGGGGTATATCCAACTAGTCCTTATTTTGCTGAAAATCCAGTAGCAGTTACGGATAATGCAATTAATAATTCTTTGGTCAATCGTTTTATTCAATCTTTTGGCTTAGACGTTAACTTATTTAAAAATGAACGCTCTCAATTAAAGTTTAAATTAAACGGAGGTATTGATTTTCTTCAGAATTCAACAAAGGTTTATTTACCTGACGATTTACAGTTCCAACGTGGACAAGCAAATCCAGGAGATGTTTTGGTTGGAAGACAAGAAACCATGAACACCAATATTCAAGCTGCATTTGTTTACGATTGGCAAGTGAAGCGTGTTAATATGAGTACCCAAGTGGGTATGGTAAGACTTGATTTTAAAAACAATGGTTTATTTAATCGTGGCCGCGGATTAGCACCAGGCCAATCAAATATTAAGCAGGCAACTGTTCAAGAAGTGGAATCACAATTTGAAAGCACGCAGAGTGATGTGGGTTTATTTGTTCAACAACAAATGAATTTTGAAGATAAAATTATTGGAACTGTTGGTATGCGTTGGGATAAATCAAATACGAATGGAAATGCCAATCGTTTTTACGCATTTCCTAAAGCATCATTGGCAGTTAACTTGACTAATTTTGATTTCTGGAAAATCAATGCTATTTCTCAATTCAAGCCAAGAATTGCTTATGGCCAAACTGCAGGGCCTGTTCCTTTTGGAGCAACTTTTACCTCATTAGGTGGAGTGAATATTGGTGGATTATTGGGTTCAACCGTTGCAACAAGTGTGGGTAATACCAATATTCTACCAGAGCGTGCACAAGAAATTGAATTTGGTATAGATGCGGGTTTCTTGAATAATAAAATTTTATTTGAAGCCACTTATTATGTAAAGACAACTAAGAACAACTTGCAGCCTTTAACATTATCACCAGCAACTGGTGTAGTAAGCACCATTAGCAATGAAGCTGAGATGCGCAACAAGGGTATTGAACTTGGATTGTCTGGTACCATTGTTCAAAAACCAAACTTTAGATGGTTTTCCCGTTTACTGTGGTGGAAGAATGATGTATTAATTACAAAGCTAGGTATTCCATCATATACCACGGGTGCATTTGGTGCAGGATTAGGTACATTTTTAATTCAGCAGGGAGTAGCACCAACTACTATTGTGGGAACGCCTGCAATTTCCCCAGGCGTGTTTACTGTTTGGGGTAATGCTCAACCAGATTGGACAACATCTTGGTCTAACAATATCACTTTCTTAAAGAATTTTGATTTAAGCATTTTAACAGAGTACAGAAGTGGCGGAGATAATATTAACCTTACTTCCTTTTTAACAGATGGAGGTGGAACTACAAAAGGTTGGTTTAATGATGATAATAAAGACGGAATACCTAATGGCCGTCAACGTCCTCCTTCTCCATTTAACAACGCAGGACGTTGGGTTCAAGATGCTACATTTTTGAAAATTCGTGAAGTAGGATTGTATTATACATTGCCTAAAGAAACATTGAGTAAGACTTTTGGAAATATTATTCAACGTGCACGAATTGGAATTTCTGGTAACAATGTTTTCTTGGCAACCAAGTATGTAGGCTATGATCCTGAAACATCTACATTTGGTGCACAAGCTTTGGCAAATAACGTAGATGTTGCTCCATACCCTTCATCAAGAAGATTATTTTTTCACTTACAAATTGACTTCTAAACCATTAGCACATGAAAAAGTTTCAAATATTTATATTTTCGAGTGTGGTCGCCTTTCTTTTTGGCTGTAACCCACTTAAAGTAAAAGAGCTTACAGATCCCAATAATCCAAGTGAGGCTAGTGTTTCTAATAATGCCTCTCGTAGACAAATACAGTTTCTGGTAACTGGGCTAGAACAAAGACATAAAGGATATGTGACCAATATTTGTCAAGCGTGGAATACATTCGGTAGAGAAATCTGGTACTTAAATGCTTCCGATCCTCGTTTTCAAACTGATTGGTTGGGTCAGGCAGGCCGTGTTCCCGATGCGGCATATTTTGGATTTGGCGCTACTGGTGGCGGATCATATGCTACTCCATATCAAGCTATCAAGCAAGGTTTGGTATTGATTGATGCAGCAAATAATTCAGGTGCATTAACAACGCAAGAAAAAAATGCATTGGCTGGTTTTGCAAAAACAATTATGGCTTATCAATATTTGATTCCCGCTAATTGGTTGTATGAGAATGGGATAAGAACAGATATTAAAGATCCACTTAAACCTGGTCCTGTAAGGTCATATACAGCTGCATTAGGTTTTATTGACTCATTGTTAACTGCTGGTTATAATGATTTAAATAATGCTGGATCTGTATTTCCATTTACATTAACTGCTGGCTTTAATGGGTTTAATAATATTGATGGATTAAAACGCCTAAATAAAGCTATTACTGCTAGAGTAGCCATTTATAGAAAAGATTGGCAAGGGGCATTGAATGCATTAAATCAATCTTTTATGAATTTAACCGGTCCATTATCTGCTGGTCCTTCACATTCTTTTGGCGCACCGCCAGATGGATTTAATCCTATGTTTTATGTATTGGATGCAAATATCAATACTATTATTGTAGTACATCCTTCAGTAATAGCAGATGCTACACCTGGTGACTCAAGAGTAGCTGCAAAGTTTCATCAGCGTTCTGCACCTGTTATAGTAACAACTGATGCAACCCCTCTGGTTGGAACACATCAAGATAAAAGATGGGCAACAAATACAGCGGCAATGCCTTTCATTAAGAATGAAGAATTAATTCTAATTAAAGCAGAAGCTCATGCACAGTTAAATCAAACTACTGACGCAGTGAATGCAATAAATGTTATCAGAACTGCTGCTTCTATTGGCAATTATGGTGGAGCAACTTCTCAGGCTGCATTAATTAATGAGATTTTATATCAACGTCGTTATTCTTTGTGGGCTGAGCCATGGGGACATCGTTGGATTGATGCGCGTAGATACGATCGATTAAATACAATTCCTACGTCCTTTGATCAAGGAACAATATTTAAACAGTTTCCTCGCCCTCAAGCAGAGATTAACTGGGATTTATATTCTGGTGGATAGAAATAAATTTTTATTTTTTCAGAGGCCGCAAAAGCGGCCTCTTTTTTATAAACCTATTACTTCAATAAAATTTGATTTGGTGGGTCTGCTACTTAGGGTTGCTGCGCAGGTAACACAATTAGGTTCCGATTTCGTTTGATTTACTAATTTAATGGTAATGACGAATCCAATAAGATCGCTGGTAAGGGTTTGCATTTTTGTTCGGTCTTCGCAACTGAATCTGGTAAAAAAAACTTGATCGTACAATTTGCCTTCAAATAGAAATCCATTTTCGGCATATTGTTTATAACTGGTGTCTGTTAATTGCAAAATGGCATCATTGCATATTTCTTTAATGATTTTCACTTGGAATGTAGTAGTAGTTAAGTCATCTTTTTTGGTGCACGATAATTGTAATAGTCCAAGTATAAATATTGCGATAAAAGAAGTTCTCATATTATACTTTTTAATAAGAGGCGTGCTTGAAATAAAATGCTGTTTTAAACGGGATTGTCGGCTTCACTTCGTGTGTAAGGGATTGACATTACTCACTTCGTTCGTAATGTCTTCCATAAATGTGGCCTTACCCAAAGCCTTTGCACCAGCTTCGCTGCTGCAGTCGTTCTCCATTTGTCTACGACCTCAAGCAAGCTTGGGTCGTCTCCAAATGAAGAACGCCTCTTCAACTTCGTTGAAAAGGCGTTTGTAGCCGGTACGGGAATCGAACCCGTCTTTGCCCCGTGAAAGGGGGCTGTCCTAACCGATAGACGAACCGGCCATGGTTTTATCTTTCGGGTTGCAAAAATAAGAGGCAAATTGTTTTCTGCCAAACTTTTTTATCAAATTACGCAAATTGATTTTAGAAACTGTAAATTTGCCATCCTAACGCTAATTAATCAAATTAAAACAGCTATCAATGAGTACAGTAAAAGTTGCTATTAACGGTTTTGGAAGAATCGGTCGCTTGGTATTTCGTCAGATTTACAATATGAAGGGTATAGATGTGGTTGCAATCAACGATTTAACCAGTCCAGCGGTATTGGCACATTTATTAAAATACGACAGTGCACAAGGACGTTTTGATGCTACTGTAACTTCAACAGATGATTCAATTGTTGTAAATGGTGAAACTGTAAAAATATATGCACAACGTGATCCGGCTCAGATTCCTTGGGGTGCGCATGGTGTTGATGTTGTGATTGAGTCAACTGGATTCTTTACTGATAAAGACAAGGCAGAAGCGCATATTAAAGCAGGTGCTAAAAGAGTAGTCATTTCAGCTCCAGCTACTGGCGATTTAAAAACCGTTGTGTTTAATGTAAATCATGGCATTTTAGATGGTTCTGAAACCATTATATCTTGTGCTTCTTGTACTACCAACTGCTTAGCACCAATGGCTAAAGTGTTGAATGATCAATACGGTATTTTAACTGGTATCATGAGCACCATTCATGCTTATACCAACGATCAAAATACATTGGATGCGCCTCATCCTAAGGGTGATTTAAGAAGAGCAAGAGCAGCTGCAGCTAATATTGTTCCAAATAGTACTGGTGCGGCTAAAGCAATAGGATTAGTATTACCTGAGTTAAAAGGTAAACTAGATGGAAGTGCACAACGTGTACCAACTATTACTGGTTCATTAACAGAGTTAACTACTATTTTAAGTAAAAAAGTAACTGCTGAAGAAATCAATGCTGCAATGAAAGCTGCTGCAAACGAAAGTTTTGGTTACAACGAAGATGAAATTGTAAGTTCAGATATTATTGGAACCCATTTTGGTTCTTTATTTGATGCTACTCAAACAAAAGTAATGACTGTTGGTGATACTCAAATGGTGAAGACGGTGAGCTGGTACGATAACGAAATGAGTTATGTAAGTCAGTTGGTTAGAACTGTTCATTACTTTGCAGGATTAATCAGCAAATAATCTTTTAATAATAGCTTTAGAAGCCGTTTCGATTTTTCGGGACGGCTTTTGTTTTTTGGTTAAATTGCCTTTAAATATTTATTTATGACGAGTCCTTTTGTAGCTTTTAATTTTTCAGGAAAGAAAGCCCTTATTCGAGTAGATTTTAATGTGCCTTTAGATAAGCAAACCTACGCCATTGGCGACGACAACCGTATGCGTGCTGCAGTTCCTACAATTGTGAAAATTTTGCAAGAGGGTGGTGCCGTTATATTGATGAGTCATTTGGGTAGACCTAAAGAAGGACCAGAAACAAAAAGTTCATTAATACATATCATAGGTCACTTACAAGCTTTACTTACTAATGCAATGAGTAAAGAAGTATTGGTGCAATTTGCCAATGATTGCATAGGCCAAGAAGCATATGATAAATCTGATAATTTAAAAGCGGGAGAAGTTTTATTATTAGAAAATTTGCGATTCTATAAAGAAGAAGAAAAAGGTGATGCAGCATTTGCAGAAAAGCTAAGTAAACTAGGAGATGTTTATGTAAATGATGCTTTTGGAACAGCACATCGAGCACATGCATCTACTGCAGTAATTGCACAATATTTTAGTACCGCTAATAAGATGTTCGGTTTATTAATGGAAGGTGAAGTAAGGGCTGCTGAATTGGTTTTACATAAAGCAGCAAAGCCATTTACCGCAATTATTGGTGGTGCTAAAGTGAGTGATAAAATTTTGATTATTGAAAACTTATTAGAACGTGCTACTGATATTATAATTGGTGGTGGAATGGCCTATACTTTTATGAAAGCACAAGGCGGTCAAATAGGAAAAAGTCTATGCGAAGAAGATCGATTAAGTACTGCATTGGACATATTAAATAAAGCTGCAGCAAAAGGTGTAAATATTCATCTGCCTGTTGACAGCGTTGTTGCAGATAATTTTGCTGCTGATGCCAATACCAATATTGCACAGAGTAATCAAGTGCCTGATGGTTGGATGGGATTAGATATTGGACCCAAAGCCGCAGCGTCTTTTGCTGCTACTATTAAAAGTTCTAAAACCATTTTATGGAATGGTCCAATGGGTGTGTTTGAAATGGAAAAATTTCAACATGGAACCAAAGCTATTGCTATTGCTGTAGCCGAAGCCACTGCTAATGGAGCATTTAGCTTAGTAGGAGGTGGCGACAGTGTTGCTGCTGTAAACCAATTTGATTTTGCAGATCAGGTAAGTTATGTAAGTACAGGTGGTGGCGCCATGTTAGAATACTTCGAAGGAAAAGTATTACCTGGTATTGCAGCCATTTCAGCTCAATAAAATTAAGCTACATCTTCACCAGTTGCAGCTTTCATCATTAGGAACCAATCTTCACGGGTTAGTTTGATGGAAGCTGCAACTTTTGCTTGGGCCAATCTTTCTGATTTAGTGGTTCCAATTACAGGAAGAATTTTTGAAGGATGAGTGTTCAACCATGCAATCAATATTTCATTTAATCCAGCAACATATTTTTCAGCAAGTAATGATGCAGCATGGGTAATGCTTCTATAATGTGGATGCAAATCATCAGTAAGCAAGCCACCTCCTAATGGCGCCCATGCCATGGGGATGATTTCATTTTCTATGCAATTGTCTAATATTCCATTATAAAATGGGGAAGTACAAATAATTGATACTTCAATTTGATTGTATTGTATTGGAACCCATTTACGCAACATATTTACTTGATGTGGCAAAAAATTGGATACGCCAAATGAATGAACCTTTCCTTGTTTTTGTAATGTCTGAATTGCTTCAGCCACTTCTTCAGGGTTAAGTAATGGATCGGGACGATGTATTAACAGCACGTCTAAATAATCGGTTCCAAAGTTTTTTAAAGATTGTTCTGCAGAACGAATAATATGTTTTTTACTAGTATTGTACGATTTGATATTATGGTTTGGCCTATTCTCTGTTACCATTTGAATACCACACTTGGTAATCAATTTTATTTGTGAGCGTAATGTTTTGTCTTCTTTTAATGCATCCCCAAACTCTTCTTCTGTCGTATAATCTCCATAAATATCTGCATGGTCAAAACTATTTACTCCAATAGCTAAACAGGCTTCAATCATTGACCTATATGCTGCGGTAGAAAAATTAGCGCCCCATTTACCCCAACGCATGCAACCTGCAATTGGGCTACTTAACTGTTCTTGCTGTTTCATATTTTAAATATAGGAATAAAAAAATCTCGTTCTGTTTACAGAACGAGATTTATAAATCGGTAGGTTAAATAGATTAATATCTGTTGTATCCACCACCGCCGCCGCTGTTTCCACGATCGCGATTACCGCCACCGTATCCACCGCCACCGCGATTTCCACCACCGCCACCACCGTAGCCGCCACGACTTCCGCCGCCGCCACCACCATAGGGCTTCTTTTTAAAGCCGCCTCTTTCGCCTTCAGGACGAGGGGTAGATTCGTTTACAACAATTTTGCGATCCATAACATCAGTGTCATGTAAAGCAGCGATTGCAGCGCGAGCTGCATCATCATCAGCCATTTCAACGAAACCAAAGCCTTTGCTACGGTCGTTGTTAAATTTGTCGGTAACGATTTTGGCACTGCTTACTTCACCATAGGGAGCAAACAGATTTTGCAGGTCTTCACTAGACATATTCCAGTTCAGATTTCCAACGTAAATGTTCATTTTTAAGAAATTAAGTGATCAAAAAACCAAAGCTAAAATAGTAACCAAAAACCCTGAACCATTTACGTAAAAACGTTCTGAGACCTGGAACTTCTGCATTTGGACAGTTAAAGATAGGGTTTTTAATGATTTGGTTACTTTTTTTCCAAAAAATGATAAATCTTTCTATATCGTTGAATAAGCATACTCTTTGAATTATTCCAATTAAACACAGCAGCTATTTTTATTAAAATAAGTCTAGGTATTCCTAGCTTATTTTGTAGGATCAATAGAAAAAAAATGCCCCGAGTAATCGGGGCATTAACTATTTTGTCAGTAAAAGATTAACCTTCTACTACTTCAAATTCAATCTCTGTATTGTTTCCGTTGCCAAAGTCGATAGTTGCTTTATAAGTTCCTAACTCTTTAACATCGTCTACAATAGTGATGCGCTTACGATCAATCTCGTAACCTTTTTGGTCACGGATGGCACGAGTAATTTGTAAAGAAGTAACTGCACCAAAGATCTTACCGCTGGTACCAGTTTTTGCACCCACTTTTACAGGAGATGATTTCAATACATCTATTACTTTGTTGATTTCAGCCAACATAGCAGCTTCCTTCTTTGCTTTAACTTTCAGCTTTTCTTCTAATTGTTTCATGTTAGAAGGACTGGCTTCAACAGCAAATTTTTGAGGAATCAAATAGTTACGAGCATATCCGTTTTTAACGGTTACTAGTTCATTCTTACCGCCTAAATTGTCTACGTCTTGAATTAATATTACTTGCATTATGTTGTTTTTTAGTCCCAGCGCCCAATCTGTTAATTTTGATTTGACTGTCTCACGCTTTGCGTGATTAGGGATGGTTAACTAATTGGTCTATTTCAATAAATCTGTTACGTAAGGCAACAAAGACATTTGACGTGCTTTTTTTACAGCATCAGTTACTTTACGTTGGTATTTCAAAGAGTTACCAGACAAACGACGAGGTAATAATTTACCTTGTTCGTTAATGAACTTCTTCAAAAATTCTACGTCTTTATAGTCTACGTATTTGATGCCGTATTTCTTAAAACGACAGAATTTCTTCTTTGGCTTCTCTTGCTTAATAGCGGTCAGGTACTTTATTTCGTTCTTTGCCATGATTATGCTTCCGCTTTTTCAATTTTAGGAAATCCGCCATTTCTCTTAGTGTAGTTGTACTCGACGGCGTATTTGTCGAGACGAGTAATCATGTGACGCATCACTTGCTCATCACGTAGTAATTGGATCTTCAACTTCTCAATTCCTTCAGCAGGAAGAGTGAATTCTAAAACCCAGTAGATACCAGTGGTTTTCTTTTGAATAGGGTAAGCTAGTGATTTCAATCCCCATGGATTGGTGTGAACGGTTGTACCGCCCAGTTCAGTGATCAGGTCTTGGAACTTCTTTTGAGAAGATTTGAAATCTTCTTCAGAAAGAACCGGAGTAAAGATCACCATCAATTCGTAATTGTTCATTACTTGAATTTTTTTGGTTAAAAATTGGTTTTGCCCAGTGGATTCTTGCAAGCAAGAAAATCTGCCAAATACAGATTTGGGGCTGCAAAAGTAAGTATAATAGGGTTCTTAACCAAATTACTTACCTGCTAATTCAATCATGGTGCTTATTTCATTCACTAATTTGTCTACATTGGAGTCTCCTCCAACACTTTTAAACCTGATTTTTCCTGTTTTATCCAAGATAAACTTGGTGGGGATTCCGTTTACTTTATAAGAAGTAACTACTTTAAAGGCGTCAGATGCATCTTTTTCATCATATAAAACGTTGAAGCTGTATTTGTTTTTGGTAATGAATTCCGATACCTCTTTTGTTCTTTTTTCCATTGTTTCCTGATTTTCCCAGGTATCTACGAATAGAAAAGCCACATTTGGATCATTTTTATACTTATCCAATGCTTTTTGCATACCAGGGAATGAAGCGATGCAAGGTCCACACCAGGTAGCCCAAAAATCAATCACTACCACTTTCCCTTTCAAACTGGACAATTGTACTTCTTTGCCTTCTAGGTTTTTGAGTTTAAAATCAACAGAAGGTTCTTCTATCATTTTTTTAATAATTGCTTCCTTTGCTTTTATATTGGCTTCATTAGCCAATAAGTTAAGTTTTTCATTTGCTGCTAATTCCGATCCTAATTCTTTGGATAAGACTTTTTTAAGGACTTCCTTGGTTTTACTACCTGCAGTATTTTTCTCTATCAAGGGGCTTAATGTTTCAATAAGCTTTGCATTGGTTAATACCTTCTCTGCAATTTCAGCAAAACGATCATTGTATTCACTATTCAACCACTTACTTGATTCACAACCCAATTTTGCATAAGTATAGGCAGTATTGTAATCTTTTAACTTAGATAAAATAAAAGCATACGTATCTGCATACATACCTAAGTAATAGTTTCTTCTATTTTTCCATAAAAAGGATGTAAAAAATTCAGGTTGGGTTTCTGTTGGATTGTTGATTTCATTTTTAGCCCAATGGGTAGCTTCCCGTGATAATTGTTCTGCCTGCGAATACATGGTATCTTTTTTATAAGCCCAATCCCATGCAATATTATTATACAATGAAGCTTTATCTGCAGGCAATAATTTAGCTGCATATAAAGATAGTTTATCAATATTAAATGTCCCTTTAGTATTAGCATAGGCTTGCGCAATCATTTCGTACATGCCACTGTAACCCTCTTTCTCATTTGCTGTTTTGGCAGGATATTTTTTTACAATCTCATCAAGGGCTGTCATTCTTTTATCTAAATCAATAATGCTATTCAATCCTTTCAATTCTTCACTTTTTTTCCAAATTCCTTCAGGATATTTTGATTTCATTTGAGCAGTTAATTGATTTGATTCTTCGGTCATTTTTAAAAGACGGGCAAAAGACGATAATCTACTAAAATCATCCTCTTTTACAGATGGGTGAACTAAGATTTCTTTTATTAGATCTTGAGTAATTTTATTTAACTCTTTATTTTTAGTTTGAAAGTTTATTCTAAAATAATGAGGGTATAAAACATAATGAGATTCAGGATAGTTTTTCCATTCATTGTTCATTGCCTCTAATGCTTTTTCTAGATTTGGTCCAATTTCAAGAAAGGCATCCCCCAAGCCAGAATACAAGTCTATAAGAGCAACGCCCGCTCCCATTACTGGGTTTCCTTCTTTGTCGTGAACTGGAATCAAAAAACCATTTTTTTTATTGTTGTCTATGATTTGTTCTTCCTGTATTAGTAATGCCAAAAACTTAGCATCATTAGGAACCACAAAGGAACCTGTGAAAGTTTGGCTTTTTTGCGTTGTTGGTAAGGATTCTACGATCCCATTTTTTTTATCAATAAAATTAAAATGGTACAGTGAAAAAGTTGGACTAGTCTTTCCTGGCAATACAGAACCTTTCGGATTATATGTAAATTCAACTTTGTCTCCTGCTTTAGGTTTCTGTGGTTGAAAACTAAAAGTTTGTGCAATTATTAATTGGTTAAATAGTATGCATAATACGATTAATAGACCCTTAATAGATTTCATTTTGTTGATTTTAGTACAATCAAATTACAGATATTATTAAAAAGTAGAATGTTAATTTTTTCTCAATACCACATATGTAGGATAATGGTCACTAAATCCACCTCTGTAATGATTTCCATCCCAGGTTCGCATAGGATATCCTTTATACCGTCCTGAATTTTCTGTCATAAATGGCTGGTGGTAAATTCCTGCTTTTATAAAATGCCAATTTTTTGTGGGGGTATCAAAAAATGAATAAGACAAAAGAATCTGATCAAATAATCCCCAGACATCTCTATTGGCGAGCGTTCCAATCCCTCTATTATAATATGGTACCCATGGATTGAAAAATATTCCATTGTGTAAATTTTTTAATTCTCCTGTTGCTCCCAAGGTTTCTATGATGCTATTGTCTGTTGGGTTATCGTTTAGGTCTCCCATTACAATAATTTTTGCGGCAGTATTTTCTTGTCTTATGGAGTCTGCATGTTTTCTGCAAAGTAGCGCAGCTGCCGCTCTTGCAGGGGCACTTCTTTCTTCACCGCCTCTTCTGCTAGGCCAATGGTTTACATAAATATGTATTTCTTCACCACTCAGTTTCCCTTTTACATATAAAATATCTCTGGTAAAATATGCTTCTTTGCTTTTTCCTGGAAGTGTTACTTCTAGCGCTTGAGCAAAATATGGATGAAAATAATCGGATTGATACAATAATCCAACATCTATGCCTCGCGCATCTCTTGAATCAAAATGGATGACCTGGTATTTTTTTGACTTAATTAAAAAATGCTTTACTAAGTCATTTAAAACTGTATCATTTTCAATTTCTGCAACCCCAATAATTGCAGCCCCTCTTGGGTGAACTTGTACGCCAAAATTGTTGAGTACATAGGCCAGCTTAAATAATTTGTTGGTATAAATTTTACCAGTATAATGTTTGCCTCCATTGGGTGTAAATTCATCGTCATTAACTAATGGGTTATCAGTGGTATCAAATAAATTTTCAAGGTTGTAAAAACCAATTACTGCAATTTCAATTGGTTTTTTTTCTTGCCATCCCAATGCAAGGCATGCTATTATTACATATGACCATTTCATTTGAGCAAAATAACTTTTACAATATGGTCATTCATGCAGTATTTAAAGCAAATTTTTCCGTTTTTTGGCTGGGTTTAATTAGGTGTTTTACTCATTTTTTATTGCTGGCTTCTTTAAATCAATACTTGTTAATACTTTTAAATTGTTTGTAATTCCGCAAGTCTATTTTATGCGGAGATTGTTTTTCTTTTTTGGGTTGATTCAAGCTGTAGCTTTTGCCCAACCTCCATCTAAGCCAATTTTGCTCAAAAGTAAAAACCAATGGGTAGACAGTAGCTTAGACAAGGATGGGTGGAAATATTTTCAAGACCAGTATACCGATGAGTCTGCTTTGTCTGAAGGAATTGACGAAATGCCTTTTGTTCCATCCTTATTGCAATCTGGGAAAGACTTGTTTAGTTCATTAACTGGGTTCAGTTTTAGTATCAGAAGATTCAGAATGAAGGGCTTGAGTAACCGCTACTTTTCTCAATCCATTCATGAAATTTCTATGAATCAATTATCGGATGGAAATATTCCTTGGTCCAATTGGGGTGGATTGAATGAAGTGACTTCAAACAATCAATACGCAGCGGGTTTAAAAGACAATGAATACCAATTTGGGGCATTGGGGAATTCGGTATTTATGCAATTGAATGCTAGTAAATTATTTCCGCAAACCACATTTACTTTGAATTTGTCTAATCGAAACTATCACCAACGATTTGCTTTTACTAAAGTATGGAGTGTGAGTAAAAAAGGTTGGTCAGTTGCAACAAGTGTTGCATTTAAACAAGGAATTGGAGGTCAATTAATACCTAATGAATTTAAAGGGTTGTCTTATTTTTTATCCATAGATAAAAGGGTGAAAAATCATTTGATTTCTTTGGTATTGCTGGGCAATAGGCAAATGAATACCAGAACTGCTGCAATAACACAAGAATTGGTTGATTTAACTGGAACAAAGCTTTATCAACCCAGTTGGGGCTTTCAATCAAATAAAATTAGAAATGCCAATTGGCAGTTTAATCACCATCCAATGCTCTTGATTTCACATGAATACAATTTGCATGAGAAAATTAAACAAGTAAGTAGTTTACTAATCAGTATGGGCGAAAAATATTCTACTGCTTTAGATTGGTTTAATGCCGCAGACCCAAGGCCTGATTATTATCGCTACTTACCCTCTTTTTTTAAAGATAGTTTATTGTCACAGGATGTATTTAAACAAATACAAATGAATCCTTCCCAATTACAAATTAATTGGGATCACTTGTATTGGATTAATCAGAATAGCACAACCGATAACAGAGCACGCTATTTATTAGAAGACAGGGTAGAACAGTCAAAAAAAGTGGGTCTAAATTCCCGTTATCGTATTCAGTTGAATAGTCGATTATTAGTCAGTTTTCAAGGTCAATATAGACTTGAAGTTTATCAATATTTTAAGCGAATCAATGATTTATTAGGTGCGGCCTACTCAATCAATTGGAATCAATTTGCCGAAGACAATTTACCAGGTAGTACTGCCATTCAAAATGATTTAAATAAACCTAATCAAATAATAAAAGTAGGGGATCATTTTGGGTATAATTATACTATGCATTTGCAACAATGGTTATTTCACTCTCAAGTGCTATATACTTTACCAAAATTTGATTTTAACGCAGCGGTTGAATATACTGCTACGCAATATCAGCGCGAAGGAATGTATAGAAATGGTGTATTCCCTCAAAATTCTTATGGTCATTCAGAACCCGATTATTTTAGTAATGGTCAAATAAAAATGGGAGTTACCTATAAATTAAATGGTCGCAATTACTTTTATTTTAGATCTGCTTTTTCATCTAAACCTCCCTTGGTTAATGACTTGTATATTTCTCCAAGAATTAGTTCGCTTAAGCAAACCGATATATCCAATGAACAAGCATACATGACCGAAGCGGGATATATTTTACAGGCTCCTAGTTTAAAACTAACTGCAAATGCTTATTGGGTCAGCGTCCAACATGCTATGGATGTAATGAGTTTTTATCATGATGGATACCGCAACTTGGTTAATTATGCCTTATCAAATATTGACACACGTATGTTGGGACTTGAATTTAGTATGGCTTATACTTTGAGTGCAGGTTTAACATTGAGCACTGCTATTAATGCAGGTAAATATGCATACATCCAAAGACCCAATTATAGTGTAATGGCCGATAACGAACAGTACATTTCGGAAAAGGGTATTTTGTACATTGACCAATTCCCAATTACAGGATTACCTCAGCTAGCGGTTTATAGTGGGTTGGCTTATCGTACTAATGGGAATTTATTTTTAAACCTGAGCAGTTCTTATATGGGTAATCAATGGCTTTCTTTTAATCCTATCAGAAGAACTTATGATGCTGCACTAAACTTGCCAAGCAATTTGGATCATAATTTAATGAGTAATCCCAGCGAAATACCCAATGCATTCATAGTTGATTTTTCTGCAGGGTACAGTTGTAGAATTAAGAAGTTTCGGGATGGGCATGCATATTATTTACAGTTTTTTTTAGGAGTTAACAATTTGTTGAATCAATCAATTATTACAGGTGGATATGAACAGTTGCGATTTGACACAGCTGGGGGTAATCTCAATAAATTTCCCAATAAGTATTATTTCAGTACCGGTACACTTTATTCTCTCAGTATAAAATGGAAACTATGAAATGGATAATCATTAGTAAAGTATTTTTAATCTCGTTCATATTGGGTGTTCTTTTAAATGCTTGTGTAAGAAATTATGATTCGCCTCCAATTTATATGGGCACTGGGTTACAAGCAAATACATCCATCAAGTCTTTGTATGATTCGCATATTGCGGGGAACAACGAGCAATTTGTTGACAATGAAATCATCACAGGTATTGTTACCGCAAATGACGCAAATGATAATTTTTACAAGACCATTGTTTTGCAGGATAGTACGGCTGCTATTAGTATTCGTATGGATGGATTTGGACTCTCTGCCAATTATCCATTGGGTATGCGATTAATTGTGAAATTAAACGGTATGTGGATGGGTGAATATGGTGGTATGTTGCAATTGGGTGGGGGAGTAGATAGGTCGGATCCGCTTTTTATAGAATTAGTTCCTGTGCCTACTGCATTATTTTCAAAACATTTAGTTGTTGTAGGTATGAATAGTATGCCCTTGCCTTTGGAGGTTACTTATAATCAATTGCATGACAGTTTGCATAGCAGATTGGTAAAACTAAATAATATTGAATTTGCCGCAAATGATACAGCAAAATTCTATGGCGATGCCATTAATAAAATAACCAATAGTCATTCATTGAAATTTTGTGGTGGCGGAACTGTTTATTTGCGTACCAGTGGATTTGCCAGCTTTGCTCCTATAAGAACCCCCCATGGTAGTGGTTCAATAACTGGAATTTATTCTGAATTTGGTTCGCAAAAACAATTAATGGTAAGAGATACCAGTGATGTAGATTTCAATCAAAATAGATGCGTGAGTAGTGGCCCCTCGGTATTATTTTTTGAAGATTTTGAGCAGTATTCTCCTAATCAATCATTAACTATTCCTCAATGGTCAAATTATGCTGAATCGGGTAAGCAGTTTTATCAAATTCAATTGATCCAGCAAAATCGTTTTGCTTCTATAACTGCATTAGGTAGCAATGAAACTAGTGTTGTAAGTTGGCTAATTCTGCCGCCTATTCAATTGAATAATACCACTGGCGAACAACTTAGTTTTTTAACGCGAGATGCTTTTGATAATGGTGCCGTTTTGCAGCTGCTGATTTCTAGTAATTATGATGGGAAAGGGCAACCGTGGAAAGCTAAATGGGCTGTATTAAATGCGAATATTGCAAAAGGTGCTATTGGAGGTATTGGGCTTGGATTTACAAAATCTGGTAATATCAATTTGTCTAATTATGCTGGTCAAATTCATTTAGCTTTTAAATATTCAGGGAATGATTCAGGGCCATTTGGCTCAAGAAAAAATACCAACTATCAGGTAGATGATGTTAAAATTACCGCGCAATAGCCCCTTTTTAAGGCTATTTAGTGGGTTTAGCCCTTAAATTAACTTAACTTAGTAGTATGTTAACCGCAACCGATTTAACGGGAGAGGAAACGCACGAAAAGAAAAATCCAAGATTCCTCCTACTTGTATTGGCTTTGTTTATCATGGCCGGTATTGGGTATGCTGCATTTTGGTGGATAGCAAAACAAGAGACCATTGTGCCAATTGTTGAAGAAAAAGAAACCGTTGATGCCAGCGCTCAAGCTTGGTATGACGAGCAGAGAAAAATCATGGAGGCCAATTTGAACCTTCAACCAGATTCCGCTGAAGCTGCCGTTCTAATTGATTCTACGGCCATTAATAGTTCAACCATAGATTCAGCCGCTGAAATGCCTACTGTAGTGCCCCCTGAACCAAAGCCAAAACCCGTTGAAGAAATTAAAACGGAATCACCTAAACCTGCTCAGGTTAAACGTGTGAAATCACCACCCCGCTCCATTGATGAAGCCGAAACTGAATATATAGAGCCAGTATATAAGCCTGTTCGTTCAAAAAAAGTGATTTCGGACAATATAAAACCTACCGATCCAACCCAATATTTTCAACAAGAAAATAGCCTGCCGCAATACAGTGGCAGTGTTCCCCCTACTAATAATAAAAGACCTATAGAGCCCGTTTATATACCTGTTCAGAAAACACAAAAGGAAACAGAAAAAAATGCCCCTTCCTTTTATAGTTCTATGATAACGCGAGAGGAATTAGAAGAATTTATGCGCCAATTCCCTTACAAAAAAACGACCATTCAATTTGTGTGTTATGTAAGGCCCAATGAAGATATGGAAGCAATGAAAGGGCAGATTATACAATTCCTTCGCCAGAACGGGTATACCGATATGGAAACAAACTGGAATATTTGGTCCGATCATACCCCTATTAAAGAAGTGCATTATGGAAAATCGGGGGCAACCGGCGCTAATTTTTACATTCCTAGCTTCCGATAATATCTTCTAGTTCTGTCAAAATTTAATTCCTTGGGGTTAATTTTCCTATTTCCTTGTCATCCTGTCAGCAAATAATCAATTGGTACTTTCTTTGACAAGTCTTGGAAAAAGTATTGATATGCAAAAAGGACAGATACGCGTTCAGACGGAGAATATTTTCCCCATCATTAAAAAATTCCTCTACAGCGACCATGAAATTTTCTTGAGAGAGCTGGTTAGTAATGCTACCGATGCAACCCAAAAAATTAAAACCCTTTCATCCATTGGTGAAGCTAAAGGTGAATTAGGTGAATTACGCATAGATGTTAGGCTCGACGCCAAAGAAAAAACCATTACCATAGAAGACCGTGGGGTAGGTATGACAAAAGAAGAAGTAGATAAATACCTTAACCAAGTTGCTTTTAGTGGAGCAGAAGAATTTTTGACTAAATACAAAGATGCAAGTATTATTGGTCATTTTGGATTGGGATTTTATAGTGCATTTATGGTGGCTTCTAAAGTAGAAGTATTAACCCAAAGCTATCAAGAGGATGCTGCTACTGTGTATTGGAGTTGCGATGGTAGCCCTGAATTTGAATTATACGAAGTAGAAAAAAAGCAGCGTGGAACTAAAATTATTTTGCACGTAAGCGAAGAAAGTGCAGAGTTTTTAGATGCGTTCAAATTGAAAGGAATTTTAGAAAAATTTTGTAAGTTTTTACCTATCCCAATCTTCTTTACCGATGTTAATGCGGAAGTAAAAAAAGATGAAGAGAAAGAAGAGGAGAAATCAATCAACAACACCAATCCTATTTGGGTTAAAAAGCCAAGTGAACTAACCAAAGAAGATTACGAAAAATTTTATCGTGAGTTATATCCATTTGGTGAAACACCTTTGTTTTGGATTCATTTGAATGTAGACTATCCGTTTAATTTAACAGGTGTATTATACTTCCCTAAAATTAAACAGAGTTACGAAATTCAGAAAGACAAGATTCAATTGTATTGCAACCAAGTTTTTGTGACGGATGAAGTAAAAGACATCGTACCTGAATTCCTGATGCTTTTGCATGGGGTAATTGACAGCCCAGACATTCCTTTAAATGTAAGCAGAAGCTACTTACAAGGTGATCCAAACGTAAGAAAAATCAATGCGCATATTACCAAAAAGGTAGCAGATAAGCTGGAGGAGATTTTCAAGAATGATCGTACTGAGTTCGAACAAAAATGGGAAAGCCTTGGCTTATTTGTAAAGTACGGAATGATGACCGACGACAAGTTCCTAGATAAAGCCAATAAGTTTTTGGTGATGGAAAATGTGGATGGGAAGTTCTTTACTTTAGATGAGTACAAAACCGCTACTGAAGCTTCACAAAAGAATAAAGAAGGCAAGCATATCGTTTTATACACTACCAATCCTATACAGCAAGATGCCTACATTCAAGCATGTAAAACAAAAGGATACGAAGTAGTAAAAATGGAAACCTTGGTTGATGCGGCATTCTTGAATACCATGGAGATGAAATGGGAGAATACTAGTTTTGTTAGAGTAGATGCGGATATTGTAGACAATTT
Organism: Sphingobacteriia bacterium 28-36-52; assembly: GCA_002281575.1. GTDB lineage: Bacteria > Bacteroidota > Bacteroidia > Chitinophagales > Chitinophagaceae > Sediminibacterium. Next base: position 96,336 of record NCGN01000006.1, on the reverse strand, counting down.
AATTGATAAGCAAGAAAGCACAGAATCTGTTTTAAGTAAAGATGAAACAGAGCAGCTAAAAACCCTTTTCACTTTACAAATACCAGAACTTCATGTAACCACAGAAGTTAAAGGATTAAGCACCGATTCAGCACCAGTTATTGCTACTCGTCCTGAGTTCATGCGTAGAATGAAAGATATGGGTGCCGCGGGTGGAGGGATGACTGCTTTTTATGCACAAATGCCCGATGAAGTAACACTTACAGTAAACGGAAATCATCCTGTATTTCAAACTATATTGAAGGAGAATAACGAAGACACCAAAACCAAACAAGTTAGAAATTTAGCTGATTTGGCATTATTGTCACAGGGATTATTGAAAGGCGCAGAACTAACTAATTTTATTAATCGTTCTGTGCAGATGATGCAGGGAGTAAATCAATAATTTTTAGTTGCAAGCTGGTATTTCCTTGCCATTCGTTTTCATCAATGGCAAAAACAATATCAATTGGTTTACCGTTTTCTAATAAACAAAATTTATTGGCCATATTAAAACCAATACCCGAGAAAATAATATCGTCTTGTTTTAATACTACTCTAAGATGCAGGTCTTTTACCACTTTGGAAAAGCCTGCATCTTTTACGTTTCTGGTCATAAATACAGGACGCATATTATCTGGCCCAAATGGCTCCATTTGTTTAATTATATTGTACAATGAAGTATTGATTTCCTTAAAGCTAATCTCGGTATTAATCACTATTTCCGGAACCAATTGGTCTGGAAGTATGGTTCTTGCTACTTCTTCTTCAAATGCTTGACTAAAAGCCTCAACTTGATCTATTGAAAGAGTCATGCCAGCTGCTGCAAAGTGACCTCCATAGCCAAGTAAATATTTACGGCAGGCATGAATTGCTTCATATAAATTAAATCCTGAAACGCTTCTTGCACTTCCTGCAGCATAGTCTCCGCTCTTGGTTAAAATGATGGTGGGTCTATAAAAGGTTTCAATTAATCTACTTGCTACAATACCCACTACACCTTTATGCCAATTTTGATTATATAATACAGTTGATTTTCTGTTTTTATTATTCGGGTCTGCGGCTAACATTTCCATTGCTTCAATAGTGATATTACTATCTGCTTCTCTGCGATCAGTATTGTCGCTGTGCAATATATTGGCAAATGAAATGGCTTCAGTAGGATCTTTCTCAATAAACAATTGCACTGCTTTTTTAGCATCATCCATTCGGCCGGCTGCATTTATTCTGGGTGCAATTACAAAAACCAAACTGGTTAAACTCATTGGTGCTTTTGCTTTAGACAAATTCAACAATGCTTCAATTCCTACCGATGGTTTTGTGTTAACTTTCTGAATACCAAAAAAGGCCAATGTTCTGTTTTCTCCAGTTACTGGAACAATGTCTGCTGCTATTGCTATTGCTACTAAGTCTATATATTGTAAATAGGCTTCATTGTTGAGGTGCAGCCTTTCTGTTAAAGCAGTCATCAGTTTAAAACCAACACCGCATCCGCACAATTCTTTATATGGGTAATTACAATCTTTTTGTTTGGGGTTTAATATGGCAGCTGCAGCAGGAATTATTTCATCGGGTAAATGATGGTCGCAAACAATGAAATCTATTCCAATACTTTTTGCATATGCAATTAGTTCTGCTGATTTTATTCCACAATCGAGCGATACAATTAACGTGAACCCATTTTCTTTTGCATAATCAATTCCAATTTTTGAAATGCCATAACCTTCTTTATATCTATGCGGAATATAAAAATCGACGGGTTCATGTAAAGACTTTAAAAACTGAAACATGCTTGCAACAGAAGTAGTTCCATCTACATCATAGTCTCCATATACTAAAATTTGCTCTTGCTCATCGAAAGCTTGCAAAATGCGATCTACTGCTCTCTGCATATCTTTCATTAACCATGGACTATGCAAGTGTTCAAGACTAGGTCTGAAATACTCTTTGGCTTTATCATAATTATTAATGCCCCTTTGTGCCAATATGGTACACAGTGTTGCATTGATTTTTAAAGAAGCTTGTAGGGATGCTACTTCAGCAAGGTTAGCAGATAATATGTTCCATCTTTTTTGCATTAATATTCTCTATCGGTAGTATACCTTACCAGTTCTTCTAATGCATCTCTTATTGGGGATGGTGGAAAACGATACAACAATTCAAGTGCTTCGTCTCTGTAGCTAAACATTTTTTTAGTTGCATACTCTATGCCACCCAATACTTCAACTTGTTCAATTACAAAAGCAACTTTATCTTTCTGTGTATTTTGGTTTTTGACAATGTAAATGATTTGCTTTTTTAACGATGGACTGCAATTATTCAAAACATAAATTAACGGTAAGGTTAATTTTTTCTCTTTAATATCATTGCCAGTAGGTTTGCCAATATCCTTACTACTATAATCGAATAAATCATCTTTTATTTGAAATGCCATACCTACTTTCTCCCCAAATAATCGCATAGTTTCTATGTCTGCTGAATCTGAAAAAGTGGTAGAAGCACCTGCCGCACAGGCAGAAGCCAATAATGAGGCAGTTTTACCATTTATGATTTCAAAGTAAACTGCTTCGCTTAAATTTAAGTTTCTAGATTTTTCAATTTGCAATAGTTCTCCTTCGCTCATTAATCGAACTGCTTCTGAGAGAATGCGTAATACTTCATGGTCTTTGTTATTTAAAGACAGCAATAATCCCTTCGAAAGCAAATAATCGCCCACTAAAACAGCAATTTTGTTTTTCCAAAGTGCATTTATAGAGAAAAACCCCCTTCTTTCCATTGATTCGTCTACCACATCGTCGTGCACTAGGGTTGCGGTATGTAATAATTCTACTAAAGATGCTGCTCGGTAAGTACTTTCATTGATGGTGCCCCCCAAACGAGCGCTTAATAGCACAAACATTGGTCTAAGCTGCTTCCCTTTGCGCTTAACAATGTACTGCATAATTCGGTCTAATAACGCCACCCTGCTCTTTACAGCCTCCCTAAAATGAACTTCAAATTGCTCTAGTTCACTCGAAATAACCTTTTTTGCTAAATTCATGTTATAATTATGTTGCAATATACCCATGAATCTGACAAAATAAACTGTTAAAAGCAGCGTTTATACTATATTCGCAGTCCTATAGCTATCGTTAACCCCCCAGGATAGTAATTTTTAGTATTTATATAAAAAATAAGTACTTTTACGGCGATTATAATTAATTATTAAATCAAATATCGATTATGGCAAGCAAGAAGCTCCTTTTACTAGTTGTATTATTTGTGTCAGCACAATTTGCAGCTAATGCACAAACAGATTGGGGTTGGGATTGGAAAGATACTTCCAAGATAGCAGTAAAAGATCTGCCCCAGCACAATGAGTTCATGAACAACCAATACCCTTACCCTGCTAAGCCAAGAAGCCAGTGGGAATTAGGTTTTAACTTAGGACCAACTTGGTTAGTAGGTGATATTAAAGCTAAAACAGGTTTAGGTTATGGCGTTTCTTTAAGAAAAGCCCTTGGTCATATTTTCTCTTTTAGAGGTTCTTTAACTGGAGCTAGTACTTCAGGTGCACCAAATGCTTACGGTGTTGGTGTTGGTCAAACTGCTTACAAGAATACTATGTATGCTTTAGGTTTTGACTTCATTGCATCTTTAAACACTCCTAGCTACTACAGAGGAAACCCTAAGACTAATATTTATGTTTTAGCGGGTTACAGCTTATTGGGTTCTAAAGCACAATACCAAGGTGCTCCTGGTAACCAACCAGGTGGATACAATATTTTCTATGGTCAGCGTCTTGGCCAAGCTTATACTCAAGATGGTTTAATTACTACATTTGGAGGAGCAACCGTAAATAACAGAAAGTCTTGGGCTTTAATGCATGCATGGAACCTAGGGTTGGGTGCTGCTTTTAAAGTAAGTGATAAAGTGAATATTGGCCTAGAGCAGAAATTCATTTTCACTGCAGGTGGAAACGATTACCTAGATACTTGGAAAGATGTTAGAAACGAGAACAACGATTACTTCAGCATGACTACTGCTAGAGTAAACATCAATATTGGCGATAACAGTAAGAAAGTTCAACCTTTATACTGGATTAATCCAAACAACTTTATCTACAGCGAGTTAAACTCACCTAAGCATATGAAAATGCCTAAAGTGGTTTTACCTGATGCCGATAAGGATGGTATAACTGATCAGTTTGATATGGAACCAAACACACCAGCTGGCGCTCCAGTTGATTCTCATGGTGTATCAAAAGATACCGATGGTGATGGTGTTCCTGATTACAGAGACAAAGAGTTGTTAACTTCTCAAAAATGTTTCCCTGTTAACAACGACGGTATTGGTACTTGTCCTGAAAATCCTTGCTGCAAGGAAATTAAGGAAATGGTAACAAATATGCAAGCTAATCAAAAGCCTAGCTGTACTATCAGCGCTTTACCTAGCGTACAGTTTAAAGGAACTACTACCAAATTAAGCAAAGATGCAATGGTTGTATTAAGTGCAGCAGCTGCTCAGTTGAAGGCTAATCCTACTTGTAATGTGAAAGTAATTGGATACGGTGCAACAAGCAAAGCTGCTCAGCAAAAAAGCTGGGAGCGTGTAAATGCTGTAATTACGTACTTAGTTGAAAAGCAAGGTATTGCTGAAAGCAGATTGTTATTTGTTTATGCTCAGGACGGTAAAGCTGGTACTGTAGATTTACAAGGTACAACTGAAGAAGGTCCTAATAGCCTACCTGCTCCTCATCCAAACTTGAAAAGTAAGAACTAGTAATTAGTTATTATAATAAGCTTAAATGCCCCGAAATTTCGGGGCATTTTTTTGTGTTCTATTGAAAGGTTTTCAGAATGTATTTATTTCTCAATGAAATAAAAATGCCGAATTCGATAATGATGCTAACTATTTAATCGGTCAAAATGCAGCTCGCCGAAATTTTGTAGAGAGCTTAGTTTAAGGTCTGCTGCGCCCCAGCGCTCATCTTTATTTAAGGAGTGGTGTGGTATAATTACACATTTCATTCTAGCTGCTTTAGCCGAAATAAGCCCATTGAAAGAATCTTCAAAACAAATACATTCCGTTGGTTTGCTATGCATTGCTTCAGCACAATTTAAATATACTTGGGGATGAGGTTTTCCGAAGGGTAAAAATTCTGCTGATGCTGTTGCAGATAAATAGGCATCAATGCCTGTCATTCTCACCACCAAATCAATTAATTCAGGCGGTGAAGAAGTTGCTAAACCAATTTTAAATTGCTTATTTGCGAAAAATTCAAATATATGTGGTACCCCAGGCATGATATTGGCTTTTTCTTCAATTCTTTTTAAAACGCCTGATACTATATCTTTTTCTGCTTCAACAGCGTGAACCATATCAATCCCAAAATATCCAAACCACCATTGTACAAATTCTTTGGTTCTTAGCCCAGTAGTACTTGCGTACATGGCATCAGTTAATTTTACTCCATATTGATTAAAAACTGCCGTTGCAGCTTCATGCCATAGTGGTTCACTATCTATTAATAAGCCATCAATATCAAAAATTACGGTTGTTAATGCCATTGGTTATTTTTTTCTGGTGCAAATGTATAATACATTCCTTATTTTGCACTGCTGGCCAATTATTATCGACATGAATTTAGTGGAGAGAATAAAGAATATACGTGTTGTACGATCGTTCGTTTATGGAATAGTAGGAATGGCAACATATCCTGGACTTGCTTTAATTAATTCCATTAAAATTGAAGGGACGGAACATTTGCGTAAACTTCCAAAAAACAATGTGCTCTTTGTGAGTAATCACCAAACTTATTTTGCAGACGTAATCACTTTCATTCATATTTTCTGCGCAGTTAAATGGAGGAAACAAAATAAATTAGGTTTGCCATATTACTTGTTGAATCCATTTACCAATATCTATTTTGTTGCTGCGGAAGAAACTATGAATGGTAGTATGATTAGTAGGTTATTCAAGTTAGCAGGTGCACTAACGGTAAAAAGAACATGGAGAGCTGAAGGTCAAGACATTAGTAGAAATAGGGATGAGTCTGATACACAAAAAATTGATCAGGCGCTCAATAAAAGTTGGGTAATCACTTTCCCTCAAGGAACTACTAAGCCTTTTGCACCCGGTAGAAGAGGTACTGCACATATTATAAAGAATAATCAACCTGTTGTTGTTCCCGTAGTGATTAATGGATTCTGGAGGGCTTTCACTAAAAAAGGATTGAGCTTCAAAAAGAAAGGGTCTCTTTTGTCTGTTCGATTTAAGGAACCATTGGTTATTGATTATACGCATTCGGTAGATCAAATACTAGACCAAGTGATGGAAGCTATAGAGCAAAGCAAAAACTTTATGCTCAAAGGCAAACATCACTTAATGAGTAAATTAGATAAATAGGTAATTAAGCTTCTTTAAAAAACAGTGCTTTTAATTCGTTTGCGTCGTCTGGTTTCATTTTGCCAGCCAAAATAAGCCTCAATTGTCTTCTTCTTAAAGCACCATCAAATAATCTTTTTTCATCCTCTGTTTCAGGAATTAATGCTGGCACCGTTCTCGGTTTTCCATTCGGATCAAGTGCTACAAAAGTGAAGAATGCTTCATTGCTTTCGTATCTGTATTGGTGCAATAAATCTTCGCCCCAAACCTTTAAATGAATTTCCATTGATGTATTAAATGCCCTACAAACTTTAGCTTGTATATGAACTACATTGCCCAATTTGATGGGATTTTTAAAACTCAAGTTATCAACAGACGCAGTCATGCTTGGAGTATTAGAGTGTTTGCCTGCAGCAATGCCTGCCGCAATATCCATCCAATACATTAACCTACCACCCATTAAATTGCCGAATGTATTGGTATCGTTGGGTAATACCAATTCGTTCATGATGGTAAAACTTTCACTAGACTTTTTTGCTTCCATAATTGTTCATTGAGTTGCAAATATAGGTTAGCTATTCTTGCCTTATTAGTTAAATAGTAGTGCTTTCAAGTGTCTGCAAAAAAGAAGGGTCTACACTTGCGCCAATACCTGCATCTTCATTTACCGTTAATTCCATACTATTGTAGTGGGCTCCGCCAATTACCGGATCAATTTTATGACCCAATAAACAGGTATCTAAATCATAATAAATAATATTTTGTTTTGCCATGGCAAAATGCACTTTCGCGGTTAGGGCTAATCTGCTTTCTAACATACCTCCCATCATACATGGGATATTATTTTTTTCGGCTACTTCATTTATTTTAATTGCTTCTGCAATGCCTCCGCTTTTAGCAAATTTGATATTGATGGAAGCACAAGCTTTGTTGCGAATGATTCTTTCAGCATCGTGGTGAGTATAAACAGATTCATCTGCCATTAACGGAATTGGAGAAAGTTTACACAGTTTTGGAAGTAATTCATCGTTATACGTGCGCATTGGTTGTTCGCAAAATTCAATGCCATATTTTCCTAATTCGGTTAATGCAATAATTGCGTCTTCATAAGACCAACCTTGATTGGCATCAATTCTGATGGTAGTAGCATTTCCAATTGCTGAACGGATGGCTTTAATGCGTTCTATATCTGTATTTGGATCTTTCCCAAGTTTAACTTTTATAGTTGCTACATTTTGTTCAACAAATTCTACCGCTTGAGCAGCCATATTAGTTGGACTATCAATTCCTATAGTTAAATCGCTTACAATCTTTTTTACTGACCCGCCTAAATATGCATACAACGGTTGATTGGCTGCTTTTGCAGCAATATCGTGCAATGCAATATCAAATGCACTTTTTGCAGTATAATTTCTTGCAGTAAAACCTTCTAATTCTTGCATGCGAGCAGGAATATCTAAAGGGTCTTTATGCTTAAAGATAGCTGCAAATGCTTTGCCCATTTCGTAGCAGGTTGCTTGCGTTTCACCAACTATCATTGGGAAAGCTGAACATTCTCCATACCCGGTAATTCCTTCATTGGTATGAATCACTACCAATAAATTTTGTGCAAAATCCATTGTGCCTGTTGCTATGGTAAAAGGCACCATTGGTATAGAATAACGATAAATTTGTATTGAAGTAATTTGCATGAGCAAATTTCTCTATTTATTGGTAATAGCGTTCACATTTTTTCCAATAACTAAAAAAACTGCCATAGTATTGATTTACTTGGTCAAATAACCATGTCCTAGGTTCTATTTTACCAATATAGTGATTGTTTAAAGGATGTTTTTTATATATAATGGTTGCATTGGGAGCCAATTTTCTTAAAGAATCAAATGATGCTGTATAAACTTGAAGGTTAGGGATATTGTCTTGAGCCAATGCAAGAATAAAGTCGATTACTTTTTTACTGATGGGGTATTTAGTAAAATGAGCTGGTTCTAGTAATAAAATACGGTTGGCTAATTTGTCTTTGTGCCAATTGGGGTCAAGATTATAACTATTGTAAACTAATATTGGTAATGAATGGTCTATTATTGGAATTTCAACAGCAGGTAACTGTGTTGATAAGTTTAATTCCTTAGTTGCTTTTAATACTGTTGGGATCTCCCTATTAGGTAATTCTTCATAACTAAAATCTATAATGGTATGCGTTTGTTTATTACCTGTATATTTATTGATATTCTCTTGATTGGCAAAGTATTTTTTACTACTAAAACTACCTGCAACCCATTGCCAACTTAACATATTACTGGCTAAGTCTCCATCTAATAAGTGGTAATACATCCATCTTGCAGGATTTAGCCAATGCGCCTGCGCAATATTACAAGTTAGCATAGCGGTATACATTCTTGCATGATTGTGCATATAACCTGTTGTATACAATGACTTAATTGCGGAATCAATTGCTTCAATTCCAGTTTTGGCTTCTTCAATCATTACTGGCATTAAATGATGTGTAACTTTTGATTGGTCTTGTTTTAGGTCGGTAAAAATTTGATCTTGTTTGTGTTGCCATACTCTTTGAAAAAACTCTCTCCAAGCTAATTCCTGTACTAATTTTTCCGACACATATCGGCCATATTTGGCAACCACTATTTCTTTTACTTGAGGCAGTTGAATAACCCCCCTAGAAATATAAGGAGACAAATAAGTTACTGCGCCATCAATGAAATTTCTGGTTCGCTCATATTGTTTAGCATCTATCTCTTCAATTCGATTGATGATTGCACCATAATGGGTAGGAAATTGTAAAGGTTCATTCATACATATTATTGCTTGTCTAAGTTTTGTAAATACTTTTCTGCATTGCTTAAGTGAATGGCTTTTTTTGTTTCAGGCATTTTGTCAAAAGTTTTAACTAGCATTCCCAAGCGTGGGTTTTGTAAAAAAAATGAACGGTGAACATGCATAAATCTCCAGAAGAGCCCATCCCAAGTTTCTTGCCATTCTCCTTTAGGGTAATTGCTCATTTTTAGAATATAATTACTCCCACTTATATAGGGTTTGGTGGTCATTAAGCCTCCATCTGCAAATTGGGTCATTCCGTAAACATTGGGAACCATGACCCAGTCGTATGCGTCTACGTACATTTCCATAAACCATTGATATACTTGATCAGGATCAAACTCACAGAGCAGCATGAAATTGCCTAATATCATTAATCTTTCTATATGATGGTTGTACCCGGTCTGGTTCAGTTTTTGTATTGCATCGTCTAATGGAACAATACCGGTGTCCCCTTTATAAAATGAGGCCGGAATTTTTCTTTTAAAGCCCCAATAGTTTCGGGTCCTTTGTTTGCCCCCTGCTCTTGCATAAACTTGGTAAATAAATTCCCTCCATCCTACTATTTGTCTTATAAATCCTTCTAATGAATTGATTGGAATTGCCGAGTTTGCAGCATGGCTTAAAGTTTCATTGAGTACTTGTTGAGGAGTTAATAATCCAATATTAATTAACGGGCTCAAAACACTATGATGTAAAATAGATTCACCTGCAACCATTGCATCTTCGTAAATACCAAATTCGCTGAATCGATTGTTTAAAAACTGCTTCAACCATAATTGTGCTGATTCAAAATCAATTGGATAGTATCCTTTTGTGCCCTGGTGTTTAAACGGCGCATCTTTAATACCAGGGTTATTGGGAAAATGTTGAGTGATATATAGTGTAGCGGCTTTAATCAACTCATTTTCTTCTATGAATTCACAAATTGGTGCTTGTTTGTTTTTTGGGAATTTATCTCTGTTGTCTGCATCAAAAGTCCATTTGCCACCAACTGGTTGTAATGCATCATTCACTAAAATTTTTCTAGTCTTTCTTTGCCAGGTGTAAAAATCTGTTTGAAAAAATTTATTTCTTTTTTCAAAGAATGCGTCAGTTGTTGAAAGGGGGTTTAGAAACCCAGGTGAATTAAATAGCGATAGGGTAATATGGTATTTCTTGCAAGATTGAGAAAGCCTGTTGGTAAGCCAATTATCTGTGGGGTCTACCACTTGAATATGTGTAATTTCTTGTTTTGCTAAAAAAGGAACCAATTCAAGCACATTCGAAATGCATTCATTTGTTTCAATATAATGAACAATATAGCCCTTGCTGTTTAAATAGTTTTTGTATTGCTGCATACTAGCCCTATGCAACAAAAGCTTTTGGAAATGAAACGGGTACTGTTTAAAAAATAGCCATTCTTCTACCAAATATACCGGTACGGAAGGGTCTATTGCGGGATGTTCTTTAAACAATTGGTGCGGGAAAACAATGCTGGCTATTTTCATACAGATCATTTACAACAAAATGCATTACTCATTGTTGTACTTAAAACGAATTAATGGAATCTTTAAAAGGAAAAGTTGTACTTATTGCCGGAGCAACAGGCGGTGTTGGATCTCAGGTAGCCAAACAAGTGAGCGCCAGTGGTGCAGTTGTATTTTTAACTGGGCAAAATGCAGACAAATTAGAAGAAGTTGGCCTGCAAGCAGGTATTCCGCAGAGTCGTTGTTTTCATATGGATATAACCAATGAAGCTTCAGTAAATCAAACAGTTCAACAAATATTGTTGCAAACTCCTGTTATCAATATCTTGATTAATGCAACTGGTATAGGGGTTATTAAAACAATGGATTCCTTAACGAGTACCGACTTTGAACGTACACTTCAAGTTAACTTGATTGGGGCTTTCTATTTGGTTAAAGCGGTTTTACCCAATATGAAAGAGCAAAAAAAAGGCCTAATTATTAATATTCCGGGCGTTCTTGGTAAAGTACCCATGGCTGGTGCTGCCGCATATAGCGCAAGCAAGTATGGATTAGTTGGAATGATGCAAAGTATTCGTGAAGAACTCAAAAGAACAGAGATCCGAATTACAAATATATTTTTAGGTGGTATTGATTCTGCTTTTTGGGATAACATTGATTTAAGGGTTCAGCGTGATAAAATGATTGTTGCCGAAGAAGCTGCCAAAGCCATTTGGTTCTTATGTCAACAACCTGCAAGTGGGGTAGTTAGTGAAATGGTTTTGCAACCTTTTAATCACCAAGCCATTTAAAAAATTTATATGGTTTTTTAACTAAATACTGCATACTTAAGCATGGAGTACCGATATTTGCTCAACGAACATCTGTTAGTATGAATATTTCTTTCGACAATACCCAGAATGCATTTGCTTACAAGACTGATAAAGAGTTAAAAGGGGCTAAATTTTTATTTAAAACCATGGAATTTCCGTGGTTTGTAAAATTGGGAACCACTCTGACTCCCTATATAATGAAAACGGGTATTCCATTGGTTAATGGGTTAATAAGGAAGACCATCTTTAAACAATTTGTAGGTGGTGAAACCTTGGAAGAAACAGCTGCTGTTGGGAGTGTATTGGGAAAGTATGGTATTCAAGTAATTCTTGATTATGGAGTAGAAGGTAAAGAATCGGAGGAGAGTTTTGATCATGCTACCGAAGAGTTTATTAGGGTAATTAATTATGCAGCAACTCAGACCAATATTCCCTTTATTAGTATTAAAGTAACTGGATTAGCTCGTTTTGCATTATTGCAGACCTTGAATGAAGCACCTAGATTAAGAAGTGGCATTCATGATCATGAAGAAGAAGTAGCTGAATGGGATCGGGTACGCGAAAGAATGTATACCATCTGTGAAATTGCAGCAGAAAAAAATATTGGCGTTTTAATTGATGCAGAAGAAAGTTGGATTCAAGATCCAATTGATCGATTGTGCATGGAAATGATGGAAGTTTTTAATAAAGACAAAGTAATTGTATATAATACCATACAATTGTATAGACACGATCGACTTCATTTTTTGCAATTGAGTTATAAAATTGCCAAACAACAACAATTTAAATTAGGCATCAAATTGGTTAGGGGCGCTTATATGGAAAAAGAGCGTGAAAGAGCGAATGATATGGGTTATGGCTCTCCCATTCAACCAACAAAGGAAGCTACAGATTCCGATTTTAATGCTGCTGTAAAGTTTTGCTTTGAGCACCTTGAAGATATTTCAGTCATTATTGCTTCACATAATGAAAAAAGTAATTTACTCGCTGCTGAAATAATGCACGAAAAAAAGGTACAACATAATCATCCTCATGTACACTTCTCTCAGTTGTATGGAATGAGCGATAATATTACATTCAATTTAGCGAAGGAAGGATTTAAAGTTAGCAAGTATTTGCCCTTTGGTCCTATCAAAGATGTGATACCTTATTTAATGCGCAGAGCCAAAGAGAATTCAAGTGTTGCCGGACAAACAGGTCGTGAATTGTCTTTAATAAAAAAGGAATTAGACCGACGAAAGGGATAATTGAAAGAATAATCACAATTTCTGCACAGCAGTGTTTTGGGCCACAAAATGCGGCCTTTTCGTTGTTAATTTGTGTATGCAACAGTACCATGAATTATTAAAACATATTTTAGCGAACGGGGCAGCAAAAACAGACCGAACAGGAACTGGCACCATCAGTTGCTTTGGATATCAAATGCGATTTGATTTAGCAAAAGGATTTCCTTTGGTAACAACTAAAAAATTGCATTTAAAAAGTATTATTTACGAGTTGCTTTGGTTTTTAAAGGGCGAAACCAATACCAAATACTTAACAGATCATGGAGTGAGTATTTGGAATGAATGGGCCAATGAAAATGGTGACCTTGGTCCTGTTTATGGCAAGCAATGGAGAAGTTGGGAAGGTGCAGATGGGAAAGCGATTGATCAAATTGCTGATGTATTGCATCAACTCAAGCATAATCCAGATAGTAGAAGAATGATTGTGAGTGCATGGAATGTAGGGGAGCTTTCTCAAATGGCTTTAATGCCTTGTCATAGTTTATTTCAATTTTATGTGGCGGACGGAAAATTAAGCTGTCAATTGTATCAACGCAGTGCAGATGTTTTTTTAGGTGTACCATTTAATATTGCATCTTATGCATTGCTAACGATGATGATGGCCCAAGTAACAGGTTTGCAATATGGAGATTTTGTTCACAGTTTCGGAGATGTTCATATTTATAATAATCATTTAGATCAAGTACAATTGCAATTGAGCAGAGATCCTTATCCATTACCTACAATGAAATTGAATCCTGCTGTTACCAGTATTTTTGATTTTGATTTTAGTGATTTTACATTAGAAAACTACCAATGTCATCCCGCTATTAAAGCCCCTGTTGCAGTATAATATGATTATTTCAATAATAGTAGCCGCTTCTAATAACAATGCCATTGGTTTAAATAATCAATTGCTTTGGCATTTGCCTAATGATATGAAATTCTTTAAGCAAACCACTTGGGCAATGCCAGTAATTATGGGGAGAAAAACCTTTGAATCTTTGTCTGGTAAGCCTTTAAATGGGAGATTAAATATTGTGGTGACTCGGCAATTGGATTGGCAAGCCAATGGGGTGCAGAAAGCTACATCATTAGAAGAAGCTTTGCGGATTGCTTCTGAGAATGATTACAAAGAATCTTATATTATTGGTGGGGGAGAATTGTATGCAACCGCATTGCCCTATGCGCACAAAGTATATTTAACCAGGGTTGATACAATTATTGAAGGCGATACTTTTTTTCCAGCATTAGATACCGATGTTTGGAAACTAACGATGGATGATCCTAAAGATGCGGATGCTAAACATGCTTTTGCATATCGTTTTCAGTGTTGGCAAAAGCATTCATAATTATGCAAATTATTCCCTTTCTCTATCTTTTACTTATTCCTTTTCTAGTTGTTACTTCTGTTGTATTTGCCAATAATTTAAAATCGGTATTCAGTAAAAGCATATTACAAGTAATGAATATTCTATTGCTGATTCATGCTTTTTATCAAATAAGATTGTTAATTGGAATCATCCAATTTTTAAGAACAATTAGTACTGGACAACCAATTAATGAATTTTGGTTAAATTATATAGATCAGTCTGTGGTGAGAACCCTTATTTCTATAGCACTGCCTTTGTTTTTTGTTATACCATTTTTCAGAAAGAGCTTATGGTTTAGCTTAGGTGTAATGGTTTATTATTTAGATTTCACCGCATTCCCTGACTTAGATTTAATAGATTGGATAATAAAATCCGCTCATTTTTTAAGTTGGTTTTCACTGGTATATGCCCTATTTTGGCTTAAGAAATGGCTTCCTATTAACCAAATTCAATCATAATGTATTCACCTTTTCAACTTGGGTTACGTTATATACATTATTGGATAAAGTCGTCCAATGCAAAAGGACACGGAGTTCACTCTCCTTTTGTATATGAGTTGATTGTTAAAGTATTTAATGATGATAGAAACTTTTATGTTTTCCCTTTAATTGAAACTGCAAGGGCCGAACTTTTATTCAACGACACTTCAATTGTGGTGACCGATTTTGGTGCAGGGTCTAGATTAAATACTACTAATACAAGAACGATTTCTTCTATTGCAAAGAGCGCATTAAAGCCCAAAAAATTCGGGCAATTATTATTTAGATTGGTTAATCATTTTGGTTCATCAACCATATTAGAATTAGGCACATCCTTGGGGATTACCACGAGCTATTTAGCTGCAGCTAATCAAAATGGTTTAGTCATAACTATGGAAGGGGCTCCTGAAATTGCAAAGCAAGCTCATCGTCATTTTCAACATATAGGATTACATAATATTGAACAAGTAATTGGAAATTTTGACGATAATTTATCTACAGTTCTTGCAAAGAACAAAAAGTTTGATTTCGTGTTTATTGATGGAAATCATCGATTTGACCCCACTATGCGATATTTTAATATGATGAAGCCCAATTTGCATGAATATTCTGTTGTGGTCTTTGATGATATTCATTGGAGCAAGGAAATGGAGCAGGCTTGGGCTGCAATTAAAGTAGATGAAAGTGTAACCTTAACGATTGATTTATTTTTTATAGGCTTGGTTTTTTTTAGGAAAGAGCAAAAAGAAAAGCAGCATTTTACAGTTCAGTTTTAATGAATTAACTTACACACATGATAATTGGTATCCTTAAAGAACCCGCAGGAGAAAATAGAGTAGCTATGTTGCCAGAACAATTGGCTGCATTAGTTAAACAGGGTATTCAAGTGATGGTTGAAAATGATGCAGGTGCCAAGGCATTTGCAAATAACGAGTCTTATATTGCCGCAGGTGCAACTATTACTAATCGTGATGCGCTATTAACGGCAGCTAACATTTTATTAAGTTATTGGAGTATTTCTCAAGAAGAACTGGCAAAAATCCAGAAGGGTACTATATTAGTAGGGGTCTTTCAGCCTTTATTCAATTTTCAATTAATGAAAGAATGGGCTAAAAACGGGTTTACTGTTTTTAGTTTAGATATGATACCTAGAACAACTCGTGCACAATCCATGGATGTGTTGAGCAGTCAAGCAAATATTGCTGGGTATAAAGCTGTTTTAAAAGCAGCCAATTTGTTACCTCGTTATTTTCCCATGTTCATGACAGCTGCAGGAAGTATTCCTCCAGCGAAATTGATGGTATTGGGTGCTGGAGTTGCAGGACTTCAAGCTGTAGCAACTGCTAAGCGTTTAGGGGCAGTAGTAGAAGTATCAGATACCAGAGCAGCAGTTAAAGAAGAAGTGATGAGTTTGGGTGCTAAGTTTATTGAAGTGGAGGGTGCAGCTGATGCCTCAACCGCGGGAGGATATGCGGTAGAGCAAACTGATGAGTTTAAGCAAAAACAAAAGGAACGATTGGCTATATCAGTTGCTAAATCTGATGTAATTATTGCAACTGCACAATTACAAGGGAAACCTGCGCCATTATTGATTGATGAAAATATGCTAAAATTAATGAAACCAGGAGCTGTAGTAATTGATTTAGCTGCATCTACAGGGGGCAACGTCTTTGGTGTTCAAAACAATGCCACTATTCAATTACATGGCGTTACATTAGTTGGCAATAGTCAATTGGCATCGGACATGCCAGCTGATGCTAGTAAAGTATATGGTAAAAATATGTTTAATTTTTTACAATTGATTTTGACCAAAGAAGGACAGATTAATTTAAATTTTGAAGACGATATAGTAAAAGGTTGTTGCATGGCTCACAATGGTGAAGTTGTAAACGATCGCATTCAATCTTTACTAGGATCTTAAATTATTATTATGAATACTTTTTTAGCTTTTTTACAAGAGCATATCCAGATTATTTATATTGTAATCTTGTCTATTTTTTTAGGAATAGAAGTAATAGGTCGTGTTCCGAGTGTGTTGCATACTCCTTTAATGAGTGGAGCCAATGCTATTCACGGGGTAGTAATCATTGGTGCTATCATTGTAATGGGACAGGTTTCCTCTGATGATATACCAGCACTAATTATTGGATTTTTGGCCGTAGTGTTGGGTACGCTTAATGTGGTTGGCGGTTTTGTGGTCACTGATAGAATGTTGGAAATGTTTAAGAAGAAAAAATAACATGGAAATAAATTTGCTTACACTCTGTTACTTATTGGGCTCTGTTAGTTTTATAGTAGGCCTTAAAATGTTGTCTCATCCTGATACTGCTCGAAAGGGGAATTGGGTTGCGGCTGCAGGCATGGCAATTGCCATATTAGGTACCATATTTTTATATAGTAAAGATGGGGTCAAGCTAGCAAATTATGGCTGGATTTTTGGCGGCTTGGCCGTAGGTACCATTGCGGGAACCTTAGCGGCAAAAAAAGTAAAAATGACTTCAATGCCAGAAATGGTTAGTTTGTTTAATGGTATGGGAGGTGCTTGTGCTGCTTTGATTTCAATTATTGAGTTTCAACATTTAACTCATCCAATGTTGGTGCAAGATAATATGTATGCTGCAGCAGGAAGTTTAGATGGGGCTACCTTGTTGATTATTTTTGCAGGGTTAATTATTGGTACTATTTCATTTGCAGGCAGTATGATTGCTTGGGGAAAATTAAATGGTTCAGTTAAAGATTTGGCTTTCAATGGTCAGCAGATAGCGAACAATATTTTGTTGTTAGCTATCATTGGGGTTGCCGCATACTTAACCTACAATATTTCAATTACTAATTACTATTGGTTTTATTTTATAACTGCTGCTGCCGTTTTATATGGCGTATTATTTGTTTTGCCTATTGGGGGAGCAGATATGCCAGTGGTTATTTCGCTCTTGAATTCTTTCACAGGAGTTGCCGCAGCTTGTGGTGGATTTTTATACGATAACCAAGTAATGCTAACAGGGGGAATCTTGGTTGGTGCTGCTGGAACATTGTTAACCATCTTGATGTGCAAAGCAATGAATAGGAGTTTAATGAATGTATTGTTGGGCTCTTTTGGTATTACTGCAAAAGGGGAACAGCAAGCCATTACTGGAAGTTTTAAAGAAATCTCTATTAGTGATGCCGCAGTATGTATGAGCTACGCCACTAAAGTGATGATTGTTCCTGGTTATGGATTAGCAGTTGCACAAGCACAACACATATGTCACGAATTGGAGCAATTATTAGAAGAAAAAGGAGTTGAAGTAAAATATGCTATTCATCCAGTGGCAGGAAGAATGCCTGGTCACATGAATGTATTGTTGGCTGAGGCCGATGTAAATTATGATTCGTTGTTAGAAATGGAAGATGCAAACAATGAGTTTAAAACAACAGATGTGGTCCTTATTTTAGGAGCAAATGATGTAGTAAATCCTGCTGCTAAAACGGACCCAGCTTCACCAATTTACGGTATGCCAATTTTAGAAGTAGAACAGGCTAAAACAGTTATTGTAAATAAACGCAGCATGAAGCCAGGCTATGCTGGTATTGAAAACGCATTGTTTTTTCAGCCTAAAACATCTATGTTATTTGGTGATGCAAAAGCTGCTTTGCAAAAATTAGTTGCAGAAATAAAAGCAATCTAGCAGTGGATTTACCAAAGCAATTGATTGATTCTTTAGCAAATGTAAAAGGCTTTGACAAAGCAGCATTTGAGAAAGTGCATATATCTGGGGAGCAGGTAACCAGCATTCGGTTAAATCCCTTTAAACCCAGTAATGTTTTAACTGATTTTATAGATGTTAAAGTGCCTTGGTGTAGTGATGGATTTTATTTAAAAGAACGACCTTCTTTTACAATGGACCCACTATTTCATGCGGGGGCTTATTATGTGCAAGAAGCTAGTTCAATGTTTTTGCACCATGCTATTCACGAATTAATTCCTGGATCTAAGCAAGGATTAAAAGTATTAGATTTATGTGCAGCACCGGGTGGAAAATCTACCTTATTGGCATCCATTTTTTCAGAAGGGTTGGTAGTGAGCAATGAAGTAATCAAATCTCGTGCTGCTATATTGGTAGAGAATACAACCAAATGGGGGTTGCCTAATATGGTTGTTACCAATAATGATCCAGAGCACTTTAAAGACTTTGTTGGCTATTTTGACGTAATTGTTGTAGATGCACCTTGTAGTGGAAGTGGATTGTTCAGGAAAGATTCAGCAGCCATTGGTGAATGGAGTGAACAAAATGTGGTACACTGCAGTCAAAGACAAGAGCGAATATTGGCAACAATTTTACCATGTTTAAAACAAGATGGAATTCTCTTGTATTCTACTTGCTCTTATTCTGAAGCCGAAGATGAGTCAATTGCAGATTGGCTAGTAAGCCATATGAATATGGAATCCTGCCCAATTAAAACAGCACCATCTTGGAATATCATAACCACTCAATCTCCTCAGCAACAAGCTTGGGGGTATCGGTTTTATCCTTATTTAGTAAAAGGAGAGGGCTTTTATTTGGCAGCATTTAAACAGCAACAATCGGTGTTTGGTGGTCGCTTAAAAGAAGCTGTTTTAACTAAATTGACCAAGTTTGAAATAGACAGTTTGGCCACGTATGTATCAAATGACTTGAATGCTGCATATTTTAAACAGAACAACGCCATAAGAAGAGTGCCTGATGCTTTTTTGAGCAATATTCAAGAATTAGCGGGTAGATTATATATAAAAAAGGCAGGGATAGAAATTGGCGAATTTAAAGGAAATGCATTGGTTCCATCTCATGAGTGGGCCGTTTCGGTTTTGCCCAAAAACGGGTTTAGTATTTTACCAGTAAACAAAGAGCAGGCCCTACTTTTTTTGAAAAGGGGAAACTTTATCTCTGATAATGCTTCTATTGGCTGGAATTGGGTGCAGTTTGACGCCGTTGTGCTGGGATTGGTTAAAGTTTTGCCCAATCGAATCAATAATTATTATCCTGCTGAATGGAGAATATTAAAAGATTAACTTTACACCCTATTGATAATCTCATGTACCTGAAGAAATATTTATTTTTTGCACTACTTTTTTGTGCCAATGTAGTTATTGCCCAAGATAAATTAATTGCGGCAGGCCCTACTGGTGACCTTTATATTAATCATACTGTTAAAGGAAAAGAAACCCTCTCTGTTTTAAGCAGAATTTATGGTGCAACGCCTAGGCAAATTGCTGCTTATAATAATTTAAATGCCAATGCTGTTTTACCCTTGGGGGCTAAATTGAGAATTCCATTATCTGAAGACAATTTAGTACAACAGCAGGAGTTCGCAACCAGTGAGCCTGTTTATCATATAGCAGGTAAAGGCGAAAATTTATTTAGACTTAGTCAGCGTTATTATAAAGTTCCATTGGCCAATTTGCGTGAATGGAACGATTTAAAAACGGATGCATTAAAAAATGGTCAAGCAATTGTAATTGGTTTTATTGGCGGATCAAAACTGGCTGCAATGAAAGCTGATGCTCCAGCTGCCAACACCCAAGTTTTTATTAAACCACCAGTAATTGGTGTTCCGGTTGAAAACCCTCCTTTAAAGGATCCCAATGTAATGGATGCAGCTATAGACGGTAGCAGAGAAATGAAAAAAGGAGAAATGAAGCCCTTAACAGAGACAGATAAGTTTTTTGCAAAAGCAGCTGCTGATAGAGCAAAAAAAGATGCAGAAGCAGCTGCTAATATTGTTCCAGCTCCTGTTCCGGTAGACCAGTTTAAAGAAGCCAATAAAGTTGCTCCAACCGAATATAAAATTAGTGAAGAAGATTTACGTTATGTTCCTAAACCCAATGACGAAGGTTATTTTGGTTTAATTTATACCATGGACGAATCAACTAAAAACAAAATTAATAAAGCAGGAGATGTTGGAACTTTTAAATCGGTAAGTGGATTTTCTGATAGAAAATTCTATGCTTTATTGAATGATGTTTTGCCTGGTACAATTGTAAGAATTACTACTGCCGATAATAAAACTGTTTGTGCAAGGGTATTGGGGCCTGTTCCTGAAATTAAGGGTGCTCCTGCATTTATGATGCGCGTTAGCAATGCAACCGCTGCTGCCTTAGGAAAAACGGATCTTCCTTTTTCTGTAACTATAACTTATTTACAATAATTATGAAACTACCTCTTTTTAGTATTGCCTTATTCTTTCTTGTGCTAGCCTGTGATTCTGCACCTAGTGAAAGTTCTGTTTCATCAATGGAAGGCGAAGCAATTGCACAAACAGGCGGATCCATTTCTGTTGCTGCTTTTGAACAAAAAATGAAAACACCTGGAATTCAAATTTTAGATGTTAGAACTGCAGGTGAATACCAAGGGGGGCATTTTAATAATGCATTACAAGCCAATTGGCTTGATGAAAAAGAGTTTGCAGAAAGAGTGCAACATATTGATAAAACCAAACCTGTACTAGTGTATTGTGCTTCCGGTGTAAGAAGTGAAGAAGCAATGAATTGGATGAAACAAAATGGTTTTGCAGACGTGAGTAATTTACGCGGTGGTGTTTCTGCTTGGCGTATAGAGGGCAAACCCCTTGCTTCTAAAGCGTCGAGAGAAGAGATGAGTATGGCAGCATTTACTGCAAGTACAAAAACAGGAACGGTGTTAGTAGATATTGGTGCAGAATGGTGCCCACCTTGTGTAAAAATGGAACCTATTCTACAACAATTACAAAAGGAAAAGGGCACACTGTTTAGTTTGTTAAGAGTAGATGGAGGAATTGATATTGAAGTAATGAAACAGTTGCGTTCTGAAGGGTTACCTACTTTTATAGTATACAAAAATGGAAAAGAAACCTGGAGAAAACAAGGTATAGTAGATTATGCAACTTTAGCTTCGGCCATTCAATAATACATTAAAGTGCAGTTGGTTTATATCCCCTTAAAAAATCGGAAATAGGCATTCTTTTCTTTCCTTCTAATTGTAAGTCTAGTACATGTAGGTATCCATTAGCGCAACTAAACTTCAAAAAAGTTTTATTGTCTGTAAATACTTTGCCTATTACTTCTTGGTGTGCTACAACTTCTTTCTGACTTTTGTAAATCTTCAAGATTTTGCCATCTAATTGAGTAATAGCACCAGGAAACTGTGCTAAACCTCTAACCAAATTATGCAACTGCTCAACGCTTTGATTCCAGTTAATAGTACAATCTTTAGTAAAAATTTTGGGTGCATGCTTGGTTTCGGCAGTAAGTATTTGAGGAATTTCATGAATGCTCCCTGCAATTAAATGCTGCAAAGTTTTTACCAATAAATTAGCCCCAATTATTTTCATTCGATCATGCACTTCAGTAGCAGTTTCGTCATCGCCAATTGGCATTGATTCTTGTAATAAAATATCGCCTGTATCAATTTCATGCTTTAATTTAAAAGTAGTAACACCGGTTTGTTTTTCGCCATTAATAACAGCCCAGTTTATAGGAGCCGCACCACGATACTGAGGCAATAATGAACCATGCACATTTAAGGTTCCCATTTTGGGCATATTCCAAACTATTTCGGGCAACATTCTAAATGCAACCACAATTTGAATATCTGCTTGTAAAGCGCTTAAATCTGCTATAAATGCTGGGTCTTTTAATTTTATGGGTTGAATTACTGGAATTCCTTTTGCAACCGCGTATTGTTTTACTGCGCTTTCTGTTAATTTTAGTCCTCTTCCAGCAGGTTTATCAGGTGCCGTAATTACTGAAACTACTTTGAATCCATTGGAAACCAATGCGTCCAAAGAAGCCACTGCAAAATCAGGGGTACCCATAAAAACAATACGCATAGCCAAAATATTTGGCTGCAAAGGTAATATTAAGCGCGAAGGATAGTACTTTTGCCCCTTAATAATAATTTATGCAACAAGCTAAAAAGGGTGATAAGGTAAAAGTGCATTATCACGGAAAGTTAACCAATGGCAGTACTTTTGATTCTTCAGAAGACAGAGAGCCATTGGAGTTTGAAATTGGAAGCGGTATGGTAATTGCCGGTTTTGACGACGGTGTTACAGGTATGGTAATTGGCGAAAAAAGAACGATCAATATCCCAGCTGATCAGGCTTATGGTCCAAAGCAAGAAGAAATGATCATGGAGTTTCCCAAAGATAGATTCCCTGCTGATATGGTACCTGAAGTTGGTATGCAATTGAATATGAGTAACGGTTCTGGGCAAAACTTTCCTGTTGTGATTGTAGAAATTAAAGAAGCGGTTGTAGTATTAGACGCCAATCATCCCTTAGCTGGTGAAGAATTGGTTTTTGATTTAGAATTGGTTTCAATTGATGGACCAAAGTCTATCATCATTACACCTTAATAATTGGCTGAATACTAATTAAGGCTTATTGTTTTAATAGGAATTTATAAACAAAATAGACCGGCTTGCCGGTCTATTTTGTTTCATTTTATTTCAATGTATAAATTTCACTATTTCGAGTTTCTGTTCATCCACCAACCTAGCCAAAGTCCAACTAATCCCCAGCTTACAATAGTATCAATTAAATAAGCTCTGATATCGAACATTGGATACCAAATATGGCCCGTATAGCTGCTGTTTAAATAAACAATTAGTCCAACAAAAAAAGTAGCTGTAAAAGTGGTTGTGAAATTATTGCTAGCCAATTTTGCGAGAATCCAACACAATAACCAAATAATAAAAATATTGGCAATAAGTCCTCTAACCATATTCAATTCCATATTGTATTCCAGCGCTGAATGGTATTGAATGCTGGCCCAAGGTTTTCCAACATTTGCAGCAGCCATTTTTTCCATGTCTTCAAAAGAAGTGCCTGCTGGTGCTGAAGGCATGTAATAACCACCTTCTTTATCTAGATTGGTTTTCAGCACCTGCATGATGCTGTCTTGTTTAGGTGTGTATTGTTGCGAAGCGCTGTGTAAATTTAATGCAGTCCACGATACGAACTGCCACATAAATAATACAATTCCTCCAACAATAGCTGCAATCAGTGTTTTTTTCATTTTAGGGGGTGTTTGGTTACTACAATATAAATATTGCATTTTATAAATGCAATAGTAGCAGCAACAAATACTAACTTGCGGTAAAAAGAAGATGAATGGTTTTTCTGGATACAGTGTTGCTGAAAGATTAATGCGTTATGTACAGATAGATACACAGAGTGATCCACTAAGTAGTAGTTTCCCATCCACCACAAAACAAAAGAATCTAAGCCAATTATTAGTAAAAGAATTGCATGCCTTACAAGTTGCCGATGCTCATACCGATGAGTATGGGTATGTATATGCTACCATTCCTGCAAATACGAATAAGCCAATTCCAATCATCTGTTTTTGTGCACATATTGATACTGCCCCTGATTGTAGTGGAACCAATGTAAAACCCTTACTTCACAAATCATATAGTGGCCATCCAATTGTATTACCAGATGATTCAACTATTATCCTTGATCCTAAGGAAGATGCTTACTTAAAGCAACATATTGGTAAAGACATCATTACTGCTAGTGGGTTAACTTTATTGGGAGCAGATGACAAAGCTGGAGTTGCTATTATTATGAATTTGGTGGAATATTTAATGCAAAACCCTAGCATTCCACACGGTACTATTAAAATTCTATTTACACCCGATGAAGAAGTAGGAAGGGGAACCAATCAATTGAACTTACAAAAATTGGGTGCTGATTTTGCTTATACATTAGATGGTGGAGAGCTGGGTACATTTGAAGATGAAACGTTTAGTGCCAATGGATTTACCATTCATATTGAGGGCGTAATTGCGCATCCTGGCTATGCAAAGGATAAAATGGTTAATGCTTTAAAAGTAGCAGCAGCTATTGTAGATCAATTACCAAAAACAATTTTAGCACCTGAAGTAACCGAAAAAAAACAAGGATTTGTTCACCCTGTAAGAATAGAAGGGTTGGCTGAAAAAGCCACTATTGAATTCATCATCCGCGATTTTGAAACAGCCAAGTTAACTGAGCACCAAGAATATATTAAACAAATTGCCCTTACCGTTTTAGACCAATTTCCTGGTGCAAAAATATTTTATACTGAAGTGGAACAGTATCGAAATATGAAAGCAATTATTGAACAATATCCTTTTATTGGCTCATTTGCAGAAGAAGCGTATAGCAAGTGTGGGCTCACTTTTATTAAGGAACCCATAAGAGGAGGAACCGATGGAAGTAGGCTCAGTTTCTTGGGACTTCCATGCCCCAATATTTTCACTGGTATGCAAGCCATTCACAGCAAGAAAGAATGGGTAGGTGTTGCTGATATGGAGCGCGCAGTAGATGTATTGGTTCAATTGGTTCAAGTGTGGGAAGAAAAGGGTGTTAATCTGACTAAATAGATATTATCTTTAGTAAAATTAATTTTTATGCAATTTCTACTGACTTATTGGTGGCTTATTGTTGCCTTGATTATTGTTTTTACTGGATTGGTTACAGTAAACCAAGGCACAATTGCGGTCATTACCATGTTTGGTAAATACAGAAGAATCTTAATGCCAGGGTTGAATTTTAAAATTCCAATTCTAGAGCAAGTGTATAAAACTGTGAGTATTCAAAATCGCTCTGTTGAGTTAGAATTTCAGGCAGTAACGGTAGATCAAGCAAATGTGTATTTTAAAAGTATGTTACTGTACTCTGTTATTAATCAAGATGAACAATCTATTAAGAATGTTGCATTCAAATTTATTTCAGAAAAAGATTTGATGCAGGCTTTAATTAGAACAGTTGAAGGTTCTATTCGTGCATTCGTTGCTACTAAAAAGCAAGCAGAAATTTTATTGTTGCGAAGAGAAATAGTGGAAGATGTAAAGCAGCAGATTGATAAATCATTAGAAGACTGGGGATATCACTTGCAAGATTTGCAAATTAATGATATCACATTTGACCAGGTGATTATGGAAAGTATGAGTAGGGTAGTGGCTAGTAATAACTTAAAAGCAGCAGCTGAAAACGAAGGACAGGCATTATTGATTACGAAAACCAAGGGAGCTGAAGCTGAGGGTAATGCCATTAAAATTGCAGCAGAGGCAGAAAGAGAAGCAGCACGTTTACGTGGGATGGGTGTGGCATTATTTAGACAAGAAGTAGCAAAAGGGATGAGCCAGGCTGCAGAAGAGATGAAACAGGCCAATTTAGACACCAATGTAATATTATTCAGTATGTGGACTGAAGCAATCAAGAATTTTGCTGAAATTGGTAAGGGCAATGTTATTTTCTTAGACGGTAGCCCAGAAGGTATGCAAGATAATATGCGTCAAATCATGGCAATGATGAAGATGAAGGAAATGGATAGACCTAGCAAATAATCATCATGTGTAAAAGCTTTCTTAATTAACGAAGTGTATGATTTTTTATGCACGATTAATTGTTCTTTTGTAGAACCTACTACATTAGCAAACTAAATTTAATTCATGTTTTATTTATTACAGTCGGATACATTACAAAAAGCGGCTACTGCAGCAGTAGCTACTGCTGAAAAAGTGTCGTTGTGGACTTTGCTAGAAAAGGGCGGATGGATTATGTATCCGCTTTATGCTTTGTTGATAGCAGCTATTTATGTATTTACAGAGCGATTACTCGCTATTCGAAAGGCAGGCCAAATAGATGTAAATTTTATGGTAGTGATTCGTGACCATATTTTATCAGGCAATGTGCAAGCTGCAAAAAGTTATGCAAAGAACAATAACAGTCCTGTAGCTAAAATGATTGATAAAGGATTACAGCGAATAGGAAAGCCAATTGATGCTATTGAAAAAAGTATGGAGAATGTGGGCAAATTAGAAATGTACAATATGGAAAAGAACCTGAACATATTGTCGTTGATTGCAGGTATTGCACCCATGTTTGGTTTCTTGGGCACAATTATCGGAATGGTTCAATTGTTCTATGGAATTGCTTCAACTGGAGAATATACATTGAACACCATTGCTGGAGGTATTTATACTAAAATGATTACTTCTGCAACAGGCTTGATTATTGGACTGATTGCATATGTAGGGCATAATTTTTTAAGTACACAAATAGATAAAACGGCTAATAAAATGGAAGCTGCAAGTGCAGATTTCATGGATATCTTACAGGAGCCAACTAGATAATATGAATATCCGAAAGAGATTTAGAACTCATCCTGAAATGCATACAGGGGCGCTGAATGATATTTTATTCATTCTATTGTTGTTTTTTTTGATTGTATCTACATTGGCTAATCCCAATGTTATCAAGGTCTCTAACCCTAAGGCCAAGGCAGATACCAAGGCCAAGCAAACGGTAGTAATTAGCGTAAATAAAGACCAGCAATTGTTTATTGGTGCAGAGCCTATTGCCATTGAAAATTTGGAAAGCAAATTGCAAGAGTATTTGTCAAAGGAAACAGAAAAGCCAACAGTTGTGATTAATGGAGATAGTACTTCACATTTAGGAACATCTATAAAAATTATGCAAGTCATAAAAAAATTAGGCGCAACACCTGTGATGGCAGTTGATCAAAATTGATAAGCCATAATCATCCGCTCTTTGTTTTGCATGTCTTTTTTTATCTCAACGCTGTAGTTGGTATTAAATAATGCTGCAGTTTCATTGCCTAATCCTTCGTTGATTTCTAAAAATATAGCTCCCTTTTTGTTCAGTTGATTTTCGCAAAAAGCATGAATAGCTTTATAAAAAATCAAAGGGTCATTGTCTTCTACAAATAGTGCTTTATGAGGTTCAAAAGCCAGCACATTTGTATGCATTGAGGCGGCTTCAGCTTTTCTAATATATGGTGGGTTGCTAATGATGATGTCATATAATCCCAGTTTCCCCCATTCTTGCTTGTCTAAAAAATTCAATTGTTTCCAATTGATGTCTACTCCTATGTCTTGAGCATTTTTACGTGCAACAGTTAAAGCATTAGCACAAAAGTCTACACTAGTAATTGTTGCTTCAGGGTAATATTTAGCTATTGCGATAGGGATGCATCCAGAACCAGCCCCAATTTCTAAAATTTGAACTTTTTTGTTCCCATTGGCCTTTAAATATTTAATTAAGGCATCAACCAGCTCTTCTGTTTCGGGCCGAGGAATTAAAGTATTAGCATTTACCGTTAGCTCTAATTCCATAAACCAGGCTTTGCCAATTATATATTGAATGGGTTCTCCTTTACTTAATCGCTCAATACAATCAGTCAACTTGCTGGCTATTTCTGCTGATAAAATGGATTGTTTTTGTAAAAATTGATTCATCTTACTTAAGCCAGTTAAATTCTCAAGCAGTAATGTAGCAATATTTACTGCCTCTCTATTGTCATAAATAGGCTCAATAGCCTGTATAATGGCTTGCTTAGCATCTCTGATGGTCATGCTGCAATGTAGCCATCATTTGTTTATTTTTGCAAGCTTATGCCTACCAATCACGAATTCTATATGCAAAGATGTTTGCAGCTGGCTCAAAAAGGAGCTGGATGGGTTGCCCCCAATCCAATGGTTGGTGCAGTATTGGTATACCAAGACCAAATTATAGGGGAGGGTTATCATGAATGTTATGGACAGCCTCATGCTGAAGTAAATTGCATTAATAATGTTGCGGAAACCAATATTGAAAATATAAAATTGGCTACCTTATATGTAAGTCTTGAACCTTGCGTACATTTTGGTAAAACCCCACCTTGTACCAATCTAATTATAGCCAATCAAATACAGCGAGTAGTGATTGGGTGCATGGATCCTTTTGAGGCAGTAAATGGAAAAGGAGCAGAAAAGTTGAAACAAGCAGGCATAGATGTAATTGGGCCTGTGTTAGAAAAAGAAGCAATTGAAATAAATCAACGATTCTTTCATTTTCATTTGAAGCAACGCCCCTATATTATTTTAAAGTGGGCCGAAAGCGCTGATGGATTGATTGGGTTGCGAGGTCAAGAAATTAAAATCAGCAATGCAGCTACGCAAAGATTGGTGCATAGCTGGCGTTCAGAAGAAGCAGCCATTTTAGTGGGCACCCAAACAGCCTTAACAGATAATCCAAAATTGAATAACCGTTTTGGTAAAGGGCCAAATCCTTTGAGAATGGTCATTGATAGGACGCTACAACTGAACCCGTTGCTCAATCTACTAAAAGACCAAGAGCCAACCTGGGTATTTAATACTATTAAAGATGAAACCCAAGGTGCGGTTAATTATATCCAATTAAGGGAACAGCCAAGTTTATTAGAGCCATTAATGGAATACGCATATAAACATCAAATGCAAAGTATTTTAGTTGAAGGAGGAGCAAAGCTGTTACAAAGTTTTATTGATCAAGGATTATGGGATGAAGCAAGAGTGATTAGAGCAAAACACTCAATAGGAACCAATAATGAAAATGGAATTCAAGCTCCTCAACTATTGAATGCACAAACAATCAAAAAAGAAAATCTGGGAACAGATATTATTTATTACTACCGAAGAACCCAATCATGATATATTTAATAGGCAGTATTGTTTTAACCAGCTATTTATTACTCTCTTTTAAGGTTTGTGGTAAATTAAATATACCCGTATTCCCAGCCATTGTATTCAATTATATTACTTGTGTAATTACAGGCTCTATTGTAAACGGATCATTCCCTATAAAAGCGGAATCATTTGCTACACCTTGGTTTAGATGGGCAATGATTATGGGATTACTATTTATTACCAGTTTTAATTTAATTGGAATGACGGCCCAGAAACTGGGTGTGGCAGTAGCTTCTGTTGCAAATAAACTCTCCTTAATTATTCCAGTAATATTAACCATAGTCTTGTATAATGAACAAGTGGTAGGTTGGGAAATAGTAGGCATTGCTTTAGCCTTAATTGCAGTAATATTTACTTGTTATCCACAAAAAAATGAAGGAGGTAATTCACAGCCTATACCTTTTTTACAAAAAATAATATTACCCTTATTGGTGTTTGTAGGAAGTGGATTTTTGGATGCATTAATTAATCATGTACAACAAATATATGTGACTAAAGAGACCAATAATGCTTTTTTAATTTCAGGATTTTTTTCTGCTGCATCTATTGGAACGGCAGTCCTAATTTATCAATATTGGAAAAAACAACTGGTTTTTAAATTCAATCAAGTGCTTGCTGGCATTTGTATTGGAATTCCCAACTATTTTTCCATATGGTGTTTGGTTCATTTTCTTCAAGACAGCCCATGGGAAACCAGTGCCAGCTTGCCTGTAAATAATATGGGTATTGTATTGTTTAGCACACTGGTAGCAGCCATTCTTTTTAAAGAAAAGCTATCTATAATCAATTGGGCAGGCATAGCATTATCTGCTATTGCCATCTATTTGATTGCATTTGGAAATACCTTGTAGATTTGAATTACTTCTTAAAATTTGGGCTAACAACTAATTCTTTTGAACCAGGAGTATATACATAAAATCCTTCTCCTGATTTAACCCCTAATTTTCGAGCTGTTACCATGTTAACCAATAATGGACAAGGTGCATATTTGGGATTACCATAGCCAGTATACAATACATTCATGATACTTAAGCAAACGTCTAATCCAATAAAATCTGCTAATTGTAAAGGACCCATTGGATGCGCCATTCCAAGTTTCATGATGGTATCAATGGATTCTACATCTGCAATTCCTTCGTATAAAGAGTAAATGGCTTCATTAATCATTGGCATCAATACTTTATTGGCAATAAATCCAGGATAATCATTCACTACAGAGGGAATTTTACCTAATTGCTTACTTAACTCAACTATTGAATCAGTAACAGCAACATCAGTTGCATAGCCGTTGATGATTTCAACCAATTTCATTACTGGAACTGGATTCATAAAATGCATACCAATTACTTTGTTGGGGCGTTTAGTAGCTGCGGCAATTTTAGTGATTGAAATGGAAGAAGTGTTGCTGGCTAATATGGCATTTTCTGGCGCAGCGGCATCCATCTCTCCAAATATTTTTAATTTCAATTCAACATTTTCTGTTGCTGCCTCCACTACTAAATCGGCAATTGCAACACCTTCACTTACTGAAGTATTGGTACGAATATTGGCAAGGGTTTCGTCTTTTTCTTCTGCTGCAATGGTGCCTTTGGCAACCATCCTATCTAAATTTTTTCCAATAGTAGCAATTGCTTTTTCTAATTGTGCTTGTTGCACATCTACCAATACTACCTTA
The DNA here is from genome assembly GCA_002281575.1 of Sphingobacteriia bacterium 28-36-52. Taxonomy (GTDB): domain Bacteria; phylum Bacteroidota; class Bacteroidia; order Chitinophagales; family Chitinophagaceae; genus Sediminibacterium. The sequence goes on along the minus strand of NCGN01000006.1, from coordinate 65,552 downwards.
AATCCTTTTTGTGCAAAAACATGTGCAATACCATTACCCATGGTACCAGCACCAATTACTGTAACATTGAAAATAGACATAGTCAATTATTTTTTTCGCTTGAAATCACCTCGTTTCCAAGCAGTAATAAAATCTGCCCAAGCAGCAGGGTTCATGATATTCATTGGCGGCACCTGTCCCGCATAATAATATTTGTTGGTTTGTTGTCTTAGTTGAAAATTAACCGCTTCTCTGCCATCAGCTGGTAAGCTGTTTAATAAAATTCTACGGGTAGCTTCATCGGTATTTTTACGAGCAATTTCATAGGCATCGTCTGGGAAGCGATTATTTAAAAAGTCTCTTTCAAATTGTTCTTTGGTAGGTCTTGGCCTTAGAATAGTGGCAGGCAAATAAGCAGTATCAGTAATTAATAATTGAATGACACTGTATTGATTACTTTCTAAATTAAGTGGAATTTGAATACTGTTGTTTTTGAATCCGATACTGCTAAAAGTAATTCTATCTCCCTTCATGACTGCAATAGAAAATACACCATCGTAACTAGTGATGGTACCTCTCCCTTTTCCTTCAACTATTACAGAAGCGGATGGGATTCCCCTTAAACTGTCTGCAGTCATTATTACACCGTATAATTGCACGATGGAATCTCTGTAGGGGTTGTTTTGCTGTGCACTTACCTTTTGCACCAATCCTAACCCAACCAACAATATCAAAAAAGGTATAATCAATCTATTCATAAAGGCAGTTGCGGTTTAAAGGAGGGCAAAGGTACTAATTTGCTTTGTTCTCCGTATTTCATAACAAAGTAAAGTCCTAGGTTGTTAACTTTGCAATTCAACGGTTATTTTAACAAAAACTTGAGCAACAATGACAAAGGAAGCAATCTTACAAGCATTGAGTAATGTGCAGGAGCCAGATTTAGGAAAGGATTTGGTAACCCTTAACATGGTAAAAGATATTGTGATTGATGGGGATGCGGTAAGCTTTACCATTGTTTTGACTACTCCAGCCTGTCCAATGAAAGATTTAATGAGCAGGGCCAGCGAAAATGCCATCAAATTGCTGGTAAATAAGAATGCCAAAGTAACTGTCAACTTTACTGCTAATACCACTTCAACAAGAAAGGATGATCAGAAAGTGTTGGGTGGGGTTAAAAATATTATTGCAGTGGTAAGCGGAAAAGGAGGAGTGGGAAAAAGCACTGTCTCCGCAAATTTGGCTCTGGCATTGGCCGAAGGGGGGGCATCGGTAGGATTAATGGACGCAGATATTTATGGGCCAAGTGTGCCAATTATGTTTGGCGTAAGAGGAGCAAGGCCCATGATGAAAGAAGTAGCCGGAAAAGGAATGATTGTTCCATTAGAAAAATTTGGCATAAAACTCATGAGTATTGGGTTGTTGGTAGATGAAAAAAATGCAGTGGTTTGGAGAGGGCCAATGGCTAGTTCGGCAATTAGACAATTTGTTACAGAAGTAGATTGGGGCGAGCTGGATTATTTGGTTATTGATATGCCTCCAGGAACTGGGGATATTCATTTAACATTAATGCAAACAGTACCAGTAACTGGTGCGGTAATTGTAACGACCCCACAAAATGTGGCTTTGGCAGATGCTAAAAAGGGAATTGCCATGTTTAGCCAAGCACAAATTAATGTTCCTATCATAGGCTTAATTGAGAATATGGCTTATTTTACTCCTGCTGAATTACCGAACAATAAATATTATTTATTTGGTAAAGAGGGGGGAAGGAAACTGGCTGAAGAATATGATCTCCCTTTTTTAGGTCAGATTCCCTTGGTGCAAACCATTCGCGAAGGGGGTGATGATGGAGTTCCCGCCATGGTAGGTAATGATGATTTAACCAAAGATGCATTTAGGCAGTTTACTGCACAAACTGTACGGAATATTGCTATGCGTAATGCTAATTTGCCTCAGACTTCATTAATAGAAGTGGTATAAATGAAAAGTTTAGTCACCATATTTTTCTGGTGCATTGGTTTACTGGTAGTGGCACAAACGAGCGACACAACGGACAAACAAAAAAAAGCTGCTATTCAGTTAAGTGGATATGCGGAAATCTATTTTCAGCATAATACCAATGGTCCTTTTACCAATAATGATGTACCATTCGTTTACAGTCACGATGAAAACAAATCGCTTAGCATCAATTTAGCTTTTGTAAAAGCAGCAGTTAATAAAAATCGTCTTAGGGCTAATTTGGCAATGGGATTCGGTTCTTACATGCGAGCCAACTATGCTGGCGAGGAGGGATTTTATAAACAAATCTTAGAAGCCAATATAGGTTGGAAGTTGAACAACAATCTGAATTTATGGTTAGATGCAGGCGTGTTTAGTTCACATATTGGATTCGAAAGTGCCATTGGAAAAGATTGCTGGACATTAAGTAGAAGCATAGCTGCAGATAATTCTCCCTATTTTGAAACAGGAGCAAAAATATCTTATACTTCTCCCAATGAAAAATGGTTTTTGAGTGCATTGGTTTTAACTGGTTGGCAGCGTATCCAAATGCCCAAAGGCAATACCAGCCCATCTTTTGGACACCAGATTCAATATAAACCGAATAGTAAATGGACCATTAATAGCAGTTTATATATTGGGAACCCAACTGCTGGTATTGATGGAGTAATGCGCTATTTTCATAATTTTTATGTTTTACATCAATGGACCAATCGGTTAGGGTTAATAGCAGGATTTGATATAGGCTTACAGAAAACAAAAGGCATTGCCCAAAGCCAAGTTTGGTACACCCCTATTTTAATGGCACAATATGCAGTTACAGATAATATGAAGGTTTCACTAAGAACAGAGTCTTACCAAGATCCGAATGGAGCTATTATCTATACAGGCACTCCAAATGGGTTTAGAGTGAATGGCATTTCCTTGAATGCAGATTGGGCTATCAATAAGTATTTTTTATGGAGAGTTGAATTAAAACATTTACAAAGCAGGGATTTAATATTTACAAAGCAATATAATTTGCCTACTCAAAATATGTTTACAGCAACCACTGCATTGGCCGTTAGCTTTTAAGTTTTCAAAATAATCCTACCTTGCAAGTAGCATGTACTTAACTAATCATTTTTCAACAGCAGAACAAGCGGATGTTTTGACATTTATGCAATCCAATTCATTTGCTACTATATGTGGTGTAGGTATTGAGGGATTCCCAGTAGCTACTCATGTGCCTGTCATGATAAGTTTGCGTAACAACCAAATGTTCTTACAAGCACATATTATGCGTAAACAGGCGCATACTATTGCATTTGAGCATAACGATAAAGTATTGGCAATATTTACTGGTCCGCACGCATATATTAGTGCGCAACATTATGAGCCACAAAATACTGCTAGTACGTATAATTATTCTGCTGTTCATGCAACAGGTATTATTCATTTTTTAGGCGATGCTGAATTATATGAAATGTTGAAAAACTTAACTGCTAAATATGAGAAAGATCCTTTATCTCCATCACAAATGCAGCATATGAGTGAAGAATATATTCAATTGAACATGAATGCAATAATTGCATTTGAAATTGAAGTAACTCAATTAAAGCACGTTTTTAAATGGAGTCAAAATAAACCAAGCCATATTCAAGCGAATATTATTCAAACATTATCAGAGGGTAATCTTGAAGAAAAATTAGCCGCAGTAGAAATGAAAAAAAGATTGAACATACAATAATCATTCATGAAAAATATTTTTATCATCTGCTGTATAATTTGCTTGTACAGCTGCAGTAGCACTAAAATGAGTCAACAAAATAAAACGCAAGTATTTGATTGGCAAGGCCATAGAGGTGCTCGGGGATTAGCTCCAGAAAATACTATTCCTGCCATGCATAAAGCGATTGATTTGGGTGTAGTTACTTTAGAAATGGATGCAGTAATTACCGCCGACAAGCAAGTTTTAGTTAGTCATGAGCCTTTTTTTAACCATGAAATAACTACTAAGCCCGATGGTACACTCGTAAGTAAAGCCGAAGAAAAAAAATTGAATATTTACAAAATGAGTTATGCAGCTACTCAGCGTTATGATGTAGGTTTAAGAGGAAACCCAAGATTTCCTCAGCAACAAAAAATGGCTGCTACCAAGCCTTTGTTACTTGATGTAATTGAAGCTTCAGACCAATATGCTGCAGTTAATAATAAGCCGCTTCCGTTTTATAATATTGAAACTAAATCACAAGCATTAACAGATAATGAGTACCATCCTGCTCCAAAAGAATTTGTGGATTTAGTAGTTGCTATAATACATCATAAAAAATTAGTTGATAGAGTAACCATTCAATCATTTGATATTAGAACCTTGCAATACCTGCATCAGCAGTACCCCGCTATTGCAACTGTTTTATTAATAGAAGACTATAATAAGAAAACTTTAGCTGAGCAATTACAAGAATTAGGATTCACCCCCAGGGTGTATAGCCCTCATCATAGTTTGGTGAACGAAGCCTTAGTAAAGGAATGTAAGGCAAGGGGGATGAAATTAGTTCCATGGACCGTGAACGATTTAGATACCATGAAAAAATTACGATCATTGGGTGTTGATGGAATCATTTCAGACTATCCCAATCTTTTTTATTTTCCTTAATTAACTTTGCAGTAAGTAGCTTTTATGAAAAAAATTATTATTACCCTTGATGGATATTCTTCCTGTGGAAAAAGCACCCTGGCTAAACAAATGGCCAAGGCGTTAAATTATGTTTTTATTGACAGCGGGGCCATGTATAGGGCTATCACATTATTTTTTATAGAACATGCTATTGATTATACTAACGATACAGCAGTTCAGGAGGCATTAAAGCAGATCAATCTTGCATTTGATTACAATGAATCAACAGGAAGCAGTGATATATTATTGAATGGTAGAAATGTAGAAAATGAGATACGCGAAATGCGAGTGAGCAATCTAGTAAGTGATGTGGCAGCCAACCAATATGTAAGAGAATTTGGAGTGGCACAGCAACAAAAAATGGGATTACAAAAGGGCATTGTAATGGATGGTAGAGATATTGGTACAACTGTTTTCCCGAATGCTGAATTGAAAATATTTGTAACTGCAGATCCTTCAATTAGAGTTGCTAGAAGGTATTTAGAATTATCTGCAAAGAATCCTGGAATCACCAAAGAAGAAGTGCAAGCGAATTTAGCTATGCGCGATGAAATTGATAGTACCAGAGAATTTAGTCCTTTAAGAAAAGCGGATGATGCGGTGGTTTTAGACAATAGTCATTTAACCAGAGAAGAGCAGTTGAAAACCGCTCTCCAATGGGTAAACGAAAAAATTAATTCAGTAGCTGTTCTGTAATTTTACCAGTTGTCTTATGCTTTAAGATGAGTTTTTTAGCGCCATAATGCGTCATCTCTTCTTTTACTAAGTAGTGATCTTGATCATAAGAAACCAAATGAGATTCCTTGGTAAGTCCTGTTTGTCCTCTCCAAATATCTAATTGAACTGGTTCCCATATTTTAGACTTGGCACTTTTGTAAGCGGCATCGAGTATGGCATTAACTACATAGCCATCGTAAAATGTTTCTTTGGGTGCAATTCCTTTTTCTAAGGCATTGAACATATCCATGAACATATGGTTGTAGCCCAACTCATTTAACTCGTCACCTACAGGGAATAACCAACCACTATTACTTTCTGCTTTCTCAGCAATATAATCACCCCCTTTTCCTGTAGTGAACATATCAAAACCTGTTCGTAAAAAGGAGTTAATCCAAATAGTGCCCTCTGTTCCCATTACTTCATCACGCAAATCTAACCCCCCTCTAAAAGTCCAGCTTACTTCAAACTGTCCAATAGCACCGTTTTCATATTTAACTAATCCAATTGCATGGTCCTCTGCATCAATTGGTTTTACTTGGGTATCGGCCCAACACATTACTTCAATCGGCTTTATGTCTTTGCCAATATAACTGCGGGTAATTTCTACACAATGACAACCTAAGTCTAGAATGCAGCCCCCACCAGCTTGTTCAATATCCCAGAACCATTCACTATGTGGGCCAGGGTGGGTTTCGCGACTCTTTGCCCATAAAATTCTACCCAATGCACCCTCATGAACACTTTGACTGGCTTTGATAAATTTGGGTGTATATACCAAGTCTTCTAAATAACCATTGAAAATGCCTGCTGCTTCTACCGCTTCTAACATTCGCTTGGCTTCAGCTGCATTTCTGCCCAAGGGTTTGGTTGTCATTACTGCTTTCTTGTGTTTGCAACAAAGCATTACTGCTGCTTCATGTAAATTATTGGGAAGTGCAATACAAACAATGTCTACATCTTCTCTCGCAATTGCTTCTTCCATTACTGTGGTGTAATGGTGACATTGGTAGTCTTCCGCAAATTTACGGGCGCTTTCCTCTCTTCTAGAATAAATACTCACAATGCTATCTCTGCTTCTATAGCCTTGCAAAGAGTCTGCATAAAAACGGCCAATAAAGCCGGAACCTAACATGGCAATACGTTGCATGAAATTGATTTTTTATAATTAAGTTGTTGCTATTGATTTTTTCTCTTTAAAGAATAGGATAAAAAATACTAAAACGGCTGCTGCAATGTAGGCGGGTACCATCCAAATACTCATCCAATTATGGCCAGTAGCGGTTTTAGCGCCATCTACAACATAACCAGAATAGCCTGTACCTATCACCATTCCTAATCCATAAGTAGCAAAAGTGAATAAGCCCTGTGCAGCATTCTTGATTTTTTCACCCGCTTTTTTCTCGGTATACATATAGCCTGTTACAAAGAAGAAATCGTAACAAATACCATGCAGCACAATACCTGCATACAACATCCAATTGGCGTCTCCAGTATTTCCGTAAGCAAAGAACACATAGCGCAACACCCAAGCCAACATACCAAAAATCAGCATATTCTTAACACCAATTCTATTGAAGAGTAGTGGGATGGCTAAAATGAATACAGCTTCAGAAACTTGGCCCAATGTCATTTTAGATGCTGCATTGGGGAAGCCAATTTCGTTTAGGAACGGATTAGCAAAGCCATAATAAAATGATAACGGAATACAAATTAAAATTGCTGCTATAAAAAACACTAAATAGGACTTGTCTTTAAATAATACAAATGCTTCTGTACCTAAAGCAGAGGAAGCGTCTGTTGTTTGCGCCTTTGGTGGTGTGTTGGGTAATATAAAGCTGAACAGCCCTAATCCCCCAGAAACAGCCGCAGCAATATAAAATGTATCTGCTGATTTTTCAATACCTATTTGACCTATCATCACTCCAGCAACAATCCAGCCAATGGTGCCGAATACTCGAATCCAAGGAAACTGTTTACCTGGGTCGGTCATTTGTGAGAAAGCCACGCTATTACTTAAAGCAATGGTTGGCATGTATAGCAATGAATAACATAGAATGGTCCAATAAAAAATATTACTATCTGTAATTTTGGTAGCCATCAATAATAGACCGGCTCCCAAAATATGTAATATCCCCATAATTTTTTGTGCTGCAAAAAAACGGTCGGCAATTAAACCCACAAAAAAAGGTGATATCATGGTGGCAATTGCTAGTGCACCATAAGTGGCTCCAATTTGAATACCAGAAGCGCCCAATGGGGGTTCGCTCATATAAGTCCCAAGTGTTACGTACCAAGCACTCCATATAAAGTACTGTAGAAACATCATTAACGATAATTTAATACCGGTATTTATATTCATATAGCAAGTTTTGAATGGACAATATAATTATTATTTGTGAAATGATTAGCTTCAACAAAAGATTACTATATGATACGATTGAACAATAAAGAGATACTTGAAAGGCTGGCTTTTTTAGATCAATCATGGGAACTAAAATCAGATTCAATTGAAAGAGAATTTGTTTTTAAAGATTTTGTTCAGGCTTTTGCTTTTATGACTTCAGTTGCAGCCAATACTGAAACACTAAACCACCATCCCTACTGGTCTAATGTGTATAATAAAGTAACGATTACACTTTCAACTCATGATGTTAGCGGATTGACTGAATTAGATTTTGAGTTAGCTTCCATAATTGATAAGATTAATGTAACAATTAAATAGTTTAACCAACATTTCTATTTGGACTTATTGCTTCAACATAAATGAATTGATGATTTCTATTTCATAGATTCAAGTAATAATTATAGCATGAATGTTCTCTGATAAATTTAAATATCGACTCGAGCAGTTTACAACCTATTTTGGTATTGGAGCATTTATACTACATTTTGCAACAATAATGGCAATTCAACTTGGGTTACTCCAAGCAAAATATTTTCCAGAAAATTTATTTGGACATCCTTTCTCAGCTTTATTTTCTCCATTCAGTATTCTTTTAGTTTATGAAGTTTATTTACTCGTATTTTATTTGCGAAAAAGTTATACTAAATCAGTTGCAAAACAAATGGAGATTATGGCGCTGATTTTATTAAGGAATAGTTTTAAAGATATCGGGAAATTACTACAAGGGGATACCCCCCTTTTGCAAAGTGACTTATTAAAGGATTTAATTGGTTTTGTTTCTATTTTACTACTACTTTGGATTTTTTCAAAAATTGATTCAGAGCGAACTGATAGTAAGTATGAATTAACTCCTCAATTCATAAAGTTAAAGGAAAGGTTATCTATTGTTTTGATGTTTGTGTTCTTTGGTTTGTCAGTTTTTTCATTTACTATTTGGATTTTTGAATTAATTCAATATTCTGATAATCATGCATCATTACAAGATCCTTCACATATATTTTATAAAGAATTTTTTACACTATTAACTTTTGTTGATGTTTTGCTTTTATTGAGTAGTGCAAAGAATTTGCAAAATACCATTCTTGTTATCCGGAATTCAGGTTATGTATTAGCAACTCTATTGATGCGTATTTCATTTGGTTTAGAGGGATGGGAGAAAGTATTTACCATTGTTATAGGGGCATCAGTTGCAGTATTCATGCTTTGGATTAGCCGAAGAAAAGTATTCTTAGTTTAATAACTAGCGATTCATTACCGGACTGACAATTATCAAACAGTTTTGTTTTGATATCAGCGCAAATTTGCACTTTAAAAGTGTCGCAGGTTCATGCATTACGCAAAATTAATCTATGAAAATATATGTAAAAAACAGGGAATATTAATTGAACGAATAAGACAAATCATGATAGATTATGTTTACAATTCTGAGGTTGAATCTACCACCATAGAGCAATTTATAATTGCCTTAAAAATTCAGCGGGTTAAAGAGCTGCTTATTTTTGGGGAAGATACAAATAGCCGAAATTGCTTATAAATTGAATTACAGTAGCGCTGCACATTTATCTACCCAATTTCAAAGGGTAACTGGGTTAACTCCCTCTCATTTTAGAAATTTAAAGGAACGGAGGCGGATTGCTATACAAAATATCTAATTTTTCCAGATTGCCTGAATCAAATAAACTTCATTTCAATTAGATTAATGATGTTTATTTAACTTTCAGATAAAATGATTAATGGATAATATTATATTTCATATTCTTGGCTTTTTAGTTTGTGCTGCAATTATCATCTTTAGTGGAACAAAACTCTCTTACTATGGTGATAAAATTGCAGAGCTAACTGGTTTAGGAAAAGCCTGGATTGGTTTAATTCTAATGGCATCAGTTACATCTCTTCCAGAATTAGTAACAGGAATTAGTTCGGTTGCAATTATAAAATCTCCTGATTTAGCAGCTGGTGATATTTTTGGAAGTTGTATGTTTAATCTGTTAATATTATCTGTATTAGACGCTAGGATAAAAAGACCACTTTTTTCTATGGTAAAATCGAGCCATATATTAACTGTAATTTTTGGAATTATATTATTGACTGTTGCTGGAATAGCAATTTACCTTACTAATCAAATTCCTAGTATACTTTGGATGAGTAGTTTTACTTTCATAATTATTGCTATTTATTTGGTTTCTGTTTGGGGGATATTTAAATATGAACAAGCCGATTTAATTAGGACAGGGGAAGTAAATAACACCTATACAACTTTTGATAAAGCCGCTCTTAAAAGTGTAATTGGAAATTATGCCCTTCATGCATTAATAGTGATTTGTGCAGCAATTTTTCTTCCTTATTTTGGGGAACATATTGCGAGTGTTTCTGGATTGGGAAATTCTTTTTTTGCTACTTTATTTATTGCTGCCGCTACATCATTACCTGAGTTGGTTGTTTCAATTGCTGCATTAAGAATGGGGTCATTAGATATGGCTGTGGGTAATTTATTAGGAAGCAATGTATTCAACATATTTATTTTAGCCATTGATGATGTTTTTTATAGAGAAGGCTCTTTATTTTCTGCTATATCTCCATCTCACTTAACATCCGTGTTAATCATTATAATGATGTCTGCTGTAGTTGCACTTGGGTTGTTGTTTAAGCCAGAGAAAAAGCATTTTTGGGTTTTTAGTTTAGATACATTTATCATTATTGTTCTTTATATATTAGTAATGATGTACCTCTTCTTTAGCTAAAATGATTAATAATTCACTTTATTGTTGTGAAATTAATTAAAAAATTATTAAATAGGTATAAATAATTATTGCTTATCAATAAATATTTATTAATATTGCTCCATAATCATCAAAAACGAATCATTATGGAGATTTCAACCAGTTCCCAAAATGTGCTTAGAGTAATTAATATTATTGCCTGGGTCATTTTCGTTGGCCTTTGCATAGAAGCCGGCGGTATCTTATTCAATTCCATTTATGCAATTTTTATCAATCCTATAGCTTCCAAAAGCTTTTGGATGAAAGCCGACCTATCTGCATTATACAATTATGATAAAGGATTTTTTATGGTTGTTGTAAGTTTGATGAGTATTGTTGCTGTATTAAAGGCAATAATGTTTTATTTAATTATTACTTTATTCCATCATCGTACATTTCAGTTTACCCAGCCATTCAATGCAATTTTAGAAAAATTTATTTCCAATCTAGCGTATCTATCTTTTGGCATAGGGCTGTTTTCTATTTGGGGTAATCGTTATTGTGATTGGTTAAATTTTAATGGAGTGGAATTGCCCCCAATGCAAAGTTTAAGAATGGCTGGCGGCGATGTTTGGCTATTCATGTGTGCAATCTTGTTTGTTATAGCATACATAGTTAAGCGCGGTGTAGAAATTCAAACTGAAAACGATTTAACTGTATAAATATGCCAATTGTAGTAAACTTAGATGTAATGATGGCAAAGCGTAAGATGTCGTTAAACGAGCTTTCAGAAAAAGTAGGTTTAACTTTATCTAATCTTTCTATTTTAAAAACAGGGAAAGCAAAGGCAATTAGATTTAGTACGCTAGAAGTTATTTGCGAGGTTTTAGATTGTCAGCCAGGGGATATACTTGAATTTAAACGAGACAATTAATTAAAATATATTTTTTTATTTTTTATAAAAAATGCCTAAATTAATGTTCAACTAATTCATCCATTTTATGCCAAAGTATGTAATTGAAAGAAATATTCCTGGAGCAGGGAATATTCCTGCTGAACAACTTAAAGCTATTTCACAAACTTCTTGTGGTGTTTTAAATAATATGGGGCCCCAAATACAATGGGTTCAAAGTTATGTAACCAGTGATAAAATTTATTGTGTCTACATTGCTCCTAATGAAGAGATGATTCGGGAGCATGCGATTCAAGGTGGATTTCCTGCTAATTCAATAAGTGAGGTTAAGACAATAATTGATCCAACTACAGCCGAGTAATTAAATAGTCGTGAAACAATCATTGAGATTCATATTAACTACAATCACTTTAATTGCAGTGTTTTTTTTTACTAATATTTTTATATTAAATATTTTACCCTTTCCTGACTCAATAACATTTTTTAAGCCATTTATTTCCTTTGCTTTTGCAATTCTAGCTTCCAAAGTGATTTGGAATAAAACGGATCAATTTAAAGATACATTTGCTACCTATTGTTTAGTTGGTAGTTTAAGTGCTGGAAGCTTAGGTTTGCTCGGTGGTTTCTTTGGGCCTATGATTTTCATGCCAGATTCTAATCTAGGTCCTTTACTTGGTATTTTTTTTACCGGCCCAATTGGTTTTGTGGTAGGTTTTTTGGGAGGTTGGTTTTATTGGGAGATTAAAAAGAAGAAACAATGAATTTTAATTTTACAATTGGCTGACTCTTTCAAGTAACAATTAGTTCAATTTCGTGTTTTAATTGAGCTATGAAAAATCTTGTTGAATACATCCCCATTTTTACTACTTTATTTTCTATTTATTTTTTTAAGGAAATATATAAGCACTATCAGTTAAAGAGAAAGAACTATTTGCTTTGGTGGGCATTGGGGGTATTAACTTTTGGTTTAGGCACTTTGTCTGAAAGTATCAATATTTTATTCGGATGGAGCGAGACCAATTTGAAATATTGGTATATCGTAGGGGCTTTATTAGGCGGGTATCCATTGGCCCAGGGCAGTGTGTATTTGTTAATGAACAAGCAGTTTGCACATTTTACATCGGCGTTTTTTATACTTTTAATTTTAGTTGCTTCTTATTTTGTTATTTTAACTCCTGTTGAATTGCCTGATTCGTTCAACAATAAATTAACTGGGAGTGTTTTTGCATGGAAATGGGTTCGTTACTTTTCTCCACTTATTAATATTTACGCCTTTCTATTTTTGGTAGGAGGAGCTATATATTCGGCGTATAAATATTATAAACAAGGAATTAAAGAAGCCCCATTTAAGGGTAATATTTTTATTGCAATAGGAGGATTACTACCTGGAATTGGTGGCTCTTTTACAAGGGCAGGATATGTTGAAGTATTGTATGTTACTGAGTTTATTGGACTTGTTTGTATTTATTATGGTTATAAAATTATTAAAGAGAATAAAGTCTTCTTATTTGGTTCAAATATTAATACTGCTCGTACCAGCTAAATTTTTCTTTGATAATCGTAGCTTTCTCCTTTTTCAAATGGGTTAGAAAAGCCAATGATACGGGAGAATGTTTTTTTCCTTTTAGCCAAATTAAACTCCAAGTAGTTTTTATGGGTAATCCTTTTGTTGTAATGATTTGTAATTCTTTATTCTGTAGTTCATTCTTAATTCCAATAAGTGGCATAATCGAATACCCCAGTCCGGCCATCAATGCTTGTTTAACTGCTTCGTTAGAAGTTAGCTCCATTTTTTTCTGAATACTTAATTGATTTTTTTCGAAATACTTTTCCATTGTTTGTCTAGTTCCAGAACCTTGCTCTCGAAATATGATGGGAATGTCTTTAATAGAGAGCTTGGGTTTGTTATTTCCTACTAGGTATAATTTGTTTTGTAATAAATCTAGTTTTTCAATATTTAATGAATTAGGTAGTATGGATACTAGGGCAAAGTCAATTTCGTTTTTTTCTAAACTCTCAATTACTTTAGACTTATTAGTTACATCCATATTTAATTCTATGCCATTATTGAGTTTGATGAATTCTGTCAAGAAATAAGGCATAATATACTTTCCTGTTGAAACTACAGATAATTTTAGCCGACCTGCAAGTTGACCTTTATATGCCAAGGTTTTATTGTTAATGGCATTCGCTTGATTAATTATTTCTGCGGCTGCTTGGGCAATTTCCTTCCCAAAATCAGTGATATAAATTTTTCTTCCAACTACTTCTGTTAATGGTATTTCAAATTGGTCTTGAAGATTTTTTAATTGTATGGAAACAGCTGGTTGACTCAAATGTAACTCTTCTGAAGCTTTAGTAACACTCTGCGTTTCTACTACTTTTAAGAAAATCTGTAACTGATTTAATGTATAATTCATAAAAAAAACTTATGCTTAATATATTAAAGATAAATAAAAACTTATGTAAAATACATGCAAATTTGCATCCATTAGTTACAAGCCAAATCACTAATATGAATAAACTTCAACTTAAATCTTCTTTAGGGATCATTTTTGTAATATTACTATTGGTTTTCTCTATTAAATCAGTTGATCCTATTTACAGTAATCTTTTTTCTTCGGTTTCAATTATAATGGCTGCTTTTACGGCCCATATTTTTTTAAATCGCAATCAAAACAAATCCACTCATGAATAACAAACTATTTATTGTTTGCCCTTTTTCATGTGTAGAGAATAAATTGAAGAAAAAATATGGATCTAATGCTTTTTTTATTTCTAGCCCTGGAGCAATAATTCCTTACAATGACCAGCTTTTTATTGAGGTTCTAAAGGGTGAGCTTGTTAGGAATAACATTAATGAAATTTATTTTGTTAATGATGCATCCTCTAGAATCATAAACTCGGTAATCTTGAATAAGGATTTGTTTGGTTTGGATGCTGAATACTGGGTAGAAAGTATTTATAAAAAGGTTTTTACAAAAAGTTTGAAAGGGCGATCAATTCAATATAAACAATTTAGACTAGCCGAATTAATTGCTCAAAATCAAAAAAATGAATTTCTAGCAAATGGTGTTTTTACTGACTTAATCATTGATGAGAAAATATTGGTTAAGACCTTGGTGATATCTTCTTCAATGCAATTTATTAAAGAGTCTAAAATTGCAGCTCCTATTACATCTACCTATGAATTATAATTTATTACTAGATAATTTAACTAATCCAGCTTTACTATTTTTCGTTTTGGGGATTTTAGCCGTTTATTTGAAAAGTGACTTAGAAATTCCACCCAATTCATCCAAATTCATCTCACTTTATTTGTTGTTTGCTATTGGATTTAAGGGTGGTCAAGAGCTTTCTCATGAAACATTTACTTCAGAAATTGCATGGTCAATGCTGTTAGGCATAGCAATCTCTGTTCTCATTCCAATTTATACTTTTTTTCTTCTTAAAAAGCGATTGAACATATATAATGCAGGCGCTATTGCTGCTGCATATGGATCTGTAAGTGCAGTTACTTTTGTAACAGCAGTTACGTATTTAGAATCTCAACAATTAGGGGTTCATGGTTATATGGTAGCCATAATGGCTTTAATGGAGTCCCCTGCAATTATCGTAGGTTTATTGTTGATAAGTCTCTTTAATCGCGAAGTCGTTACCGATATAAAAAAACGTGATGTTATTAAGCACTCCTTTACCAATGGTAGTGTATTACTTATTTTGGGAAGTCTTTTAATTGGATTAGTAGCCAATGCAAAACAAGCAGAGGGAATTAAACCATTTACCAATGATTTATTCAAAGGTTTCCTAGCTATTTTTTTATTAGATATGGGAATTGCTAGTGGTAAAAAATTAAAAGCATTTTTCTCCTTTGGTTTATTTCCATTCTTGTTTGCCTTTTTTATTCCTCTCATAAATGGGTCTTTTTTTGCATGGGCTAGCATGTTTGTTACTGATGATATTACCAATCGATTTATGTTTGCCATCTTAGCTGCAAGTGCATCTTATATTGCTGTTCCCGCTGCAATGAAAATATCTGTTCCTAAAGCAAATCCAGGTCTATTTTTACCGATGGCTTTGGCAGTTACCTTTCCAGTAAATATTACTATTGGGATGCCGCTTTATTTTTTAATTGCTCAATCTACTTGACATACTGATTTATCTTAATTATATTTAAGCATAAATCAATGTATGAAGCAGAAAATCTTCACAGTTGCAACTGTCTTATTTGCATTAATGTTTATCAACGGAGGTCTAAATAAGTTCTTTAATTACATACCTGTACCCCCTGATTTACCTGCCGAAATGGTTAAAGTAAATACTGCATTGATGGAAATAGTTTGGTTAATGCCTCTGATTGCTATTGTTGAGCTTATTGGTGGAATTTTATTATTGTTTCCTAAGTTAAGGGCACTTGGTGCTATTATGATATTCCCAATCATGGTTGGAATTGTACATATTCACGCAACAGTTGCTTTAAGTGGTTTGCCTTTAGCAATTATACTTGCTGTTATTTTATTTTGGATTATGTGGGAGAATAGAGCTAAGTATATCCAATTAATTAAGTAGAATTTTTTTATATGCTATTTATTAGATGAAATTTTATTGGAAAATTTATTTACCATATTACCCGATCTTGTTGGCACATTTGCATTTGCTATTAGTGGAATTAAGTTGGCTTCTGGCAAACAGGTAGACTGGTTGGGAGCATATATTATTGGATTGGCAACTGCAATTGGCGGCGGTACCATACGCGATTTACTTTTAGGGGTTACTCCATTTTGGATGTTGGATAGTAGGTATTTTATAACAACTGGTGTGGCTTTATTGGCCACGTTGGTTTTTAAAGAAAAACTCTTTAGATGGAGCAACACGCTTTTTTTATTCGACACCATTGGTTTAGGTCTTGTAACTATTGTTGGAATTACCAAGAGTTTAGCTGCTGATTTTCCATTCTGGGTTTGTATTGTTATGGGTGCAATTACAGGCTCTATTGGGGGTGTTATTAGAGATATTTTATTAAATGAAGTGCCATTGCTGTTGCAAAAAGATATTTATGCCTTGGCTTGTATAGCTGGGGGAGTGGTGTATTTTATTTGCCACTATTTCAGTTTATCAACAGGATTAACAGAAATCATTGCAGCATCTGTAGTGATTTTGATTAGAGTTATTGCAGTTAAGTTTCATATTCAGCTTCCTATATTGAAATCTATTGAACAAGTAACCAAATAATAATAGTCAATATGATAAGTATAGTGCACTCAAAACAATCGAAATGGTTATTGTGTCTTGGGATTATTTTATTTATGCTGGGGTTGATAATTGGACTTTTTATACCTATTTTGAAAAACAGTAGAATGGGACTTTCCGCACATTTGGAAGGTACGCTAAATGGGATGTTTTTATTGATTATCGGAATTATTTGGGATCGAATTTTACTTTCTACTCAACAATTAAAATGGACTTTTTATTTAGTCTTGTATAGTTCATTTGCTAATTTTTTGGCTGTTACTATTGCAGCTGTATCTGGGGCGGGTAAAATGATGCCCATAGCAGGCGGCAAAGACGCTGGTAATTTAGTTGAATGGATGATTAGTATTTTGTTAATCTCATTGTCATTGGCATTGATTACTGCTTGTATTCTTATTTTTAAGGGACTCTTAAAATATTTACATCTCAATAAATAGCCTGCTTTTCTGTAAATAATGTATCATTTGCTTACAGTTCTGTAATAAACTACAATACTTTGTTTTTGACCTTTAGTCTTTCAAAAAAACATTTAAAAAGACTACATGAAAAACACTACAGAGTTACTAGGTAATTGGAAAGAGCTTAAAGGTAAATTGAAGCAGAAGTATGCAAAGCTTACTGACGACGATATGTTGTTGGTTGAAGGAAAGCAGGAGGAACTTATGGGACGTCTTCAAGTAAAATTAGGCAAGTCTAAGGAAGAGCTCCAAAAGATTCTCACATCTTTATAATTTTTACCATATAAAAGTATAATATGAAAAAATATAAGTTTGATTTTTTCTGCCCTATTATTATTGGCAGGAACTGAAATGATTAGCTGTAACTCTTCTGCAGAGAAAGTTGAAAAGGCAGAAGATGAAGTAAAGGTTGCCAATGAAAATTTAGATGAAGCCAATTCCGAATATTTGGCCGATATAGAAAAATTCAGGTTAGAAACGAATGAAAAGATTGATGAAAATGCAAAAAGTATTGCCGATTTCAATGCTAGAATTGCCACAGACAAAAAAGCAGCCAAGGCAGAGTACAAAGCAAAGATTGCTGCATTAGAGTTGAAAAATACCGATATGAAGAAAAAAATTGCCGATTATAAAGCGGATGGTAAAGATGGTTGGGCTAAATTTAAAGAAGAATTCAACCGCGATATGGATGAATTAGGTAAAGCCCTAAAAGATTTTACAGTTAAGAATGAATAAGCAATATTTTAATTTAAGCGAGGATGAATTGTTTAACGCATTCAAATCGTCTAGAAAAGGATTATCCCCAATAGAAGCGTCTAATCGTTTAACCAAATTTGGATTAAATGAATTAGTTACCAAGAAAAATAAACCCGCATGGGTTTATTTTTTTGACCAGTTTAAAGACTTCATGATTATCATTTTACTGGTAGCTGCAGTTCTATCGGGCATAATGGGAGATATGGTGGATACCATTGTTATTTTAATCATTGTACTATTAAATGCCCTATTAGGTTTTAGTCAAGAGTATAAGGCAGAAAAATCAATGGCTGCTTTAAAAAGGATGAGTCTAACTACGGCTCGAGTTAACCGAGACGAAATGCCGGCAATTATTCCGTCTCAAGAATTGGTGCCTGGTGATATTGTTTACTTAGAAGCAGGGAATATTGTTCCTGCAGATATACGACTAATTGAAGTACATACGCTTAGCATAGACGAATCTTCCTTAACTGGCGAATCAATTGCTGCTCATAAAAAGTCGGACACCATTAATGAAGAAGAAATTTCATTAGGGGATCGGCACAATATGGCATTTAAAGGCACTTTGATAACTGCAGGTAGGGCAACTGGATTAGTGGTGGTGACCGGAATGTCTACAGAATTAGGTCAAATTGCAGGACTGCTACAAGAAGATAAAGCAACTACTCCATTGCAAAAAAGAATGGAATTTTTTGGTAAAAAATTATCTTATATAATTTTATTCATTTGTTTTGTTTTGTTCATTAGTGGTCTAATCAGAGGTGAAGATCCTTTTACTTTATTGTTGCTCTCCATCAGTTTAGCAGTGGCTGCTATACCAGAAGCATTGCCAGCTTTAATTACTATTGCATTAGCTAAAGGTGCGGCAAGGCTGGCCAAGAAAAAAGCATTAATCAGAAAGCTCCCTGCCGTAGAAACATTGGGTTCAGTTAGTTTTATTTGCTCTGATAAAACAGGCACACTCACTCAGAATAAAATGGAAGTGATTGAGACTTTTGAAAATACGGTTTTGTCTCCATCTTTCTCTAATACGCCATTATTGCTCTCAATGGCCTTAAACCACGATATTCAATTTAATCAGGCAGGGGAGCCATTTGGTGAATCAACAGAACTTGCCATTGTAAATCGATGCATAGATGAGCTAACTGTTGCTGAATTTCATACATTATATAGTCAATACCCAAGAATCTCTGAAATTCCGTTTGATTCTGATCGAAAATGTATGACAACCATTCATTCCTTTGGCGACCAATTTTTAGTAATTACCAAGGGGGCAACAGAAACCATTCAAGCTTCTTTAATAGACGCGGAGTCTAAGCACCATTTGCTTGCCTTATCTAATAAATGGGCAATAAAAGGAATGAGGGTTATTGCTTACGGATTTAAATTAATCAACGCGCTTCCTCAGCAAATAACCAGTGAAACTGTAGAGAAGGATTTAGTATGGATTGGCCAGGTAGGTTTAATGGATCCTCCCAGAGTAAACGTGGTCAATGTTATTAAAGAATGTATAGAAGCTGGAATAAAGCCTGTCATGATTACAGGTGACCACCCTGAAACAGCTAAAGCAATTGCTATGCAAATCGGTATTATGCAAGCAGGAGATAAGGTAATGATTGGTACAACTTTGGCTCAGCTGAATGATGATCAATTTAAAAAGGAAGTATTGAACATTGCAGTATATGCTAGGGTTTCGCCAAATCAAAAATTACGTATTATTAAAGCATTGCAAAGTAATGGACATTTTGTTGCTATGACTGGTGATGGGGTAAATGATGCACCTTCTTTAAAGGCAGCCAATATTGGTGTTGCAATGGGTATCACAGGTACAGATGTAAGTAAGGAAGCGGCTGATTTAATTTTATTGGATGATAGTTTTGGTACTATTGTAAATGCAATTAAAGAAGGAAGGAGAATTGTAGATAATATTCGGAAGTTCATCAAGTATATTATGACCTGCAATGGTGCAGAAATTTGGACCATTTTTTTAGCTCCCATTTTAGGGATGCCCATTCCATTATTACCCATACATATTTTATGGATTAATTTAGTAACTGATGGATTACCAGCTTTAGCATTGGCCAATGAAAAAGGGGAATTAGATATTATGAAAAGACCTCCTCGAAATGCTTCAGAAAGTTTTTTTGCGGATGGAGTAGGGTTGCATATTTTATGGGTAGGACTATTAATGGCAGCTGTTACATTGGCAACCCAAGCCTATGCATTGCATAATGCTTCTGCTCATTGGCAAACAATGGTATTTACAGTATTGTCTTTTGCCCAATTAGGCCATGTATTGGCGGTCAGAAGTGATAAAACATTTTTATTTCAACAAGGATTTTTTTCTAATACACTGTTACTATTGTCTGTACTATTTACCTTTTGTTTACAGTTGGGTGTAATATATATTCCCTTCTTAAATGAAATATTTAAAACACAATCACTAAGTTTACAAGAATTAGGTTTTTGTATATTAATGGCAATGATTGTTTTTCATGCAGTAGAATTAGAAAAGCTAATCAAACGCTTGAAGAATGTCCGCTAATATATCTTCCTTGTGCTCAAGTCCTACGCTAATTCTAATGAGGCCTGGAGTAATATTGACCGCTTGTCTTTCTGCTTCTGTTAGTTTGGCGTGTGTAGTACTTGCAGGGTGTGATGCAATACTTCTGGTATCTCCTAAATTAGCTGTGAGCGAAAGCATCTTGAGTTTATCTAAAAATTTTCTGCCAGCTTCAATCCCCCCCTTCAACTCAAAACACACTATTCCACCACCATTTTCCATTTGTTTAGTAGCTATTGCATAGTGAGGATGCGAAGGTAAAAATGGATATCTTAGGTTAGCTATGCTTGAATGATTTTCTAAAGCTTGTGCTATAAATAATGCATTGGAAGCATGTCGTTCCATCCTTACATCAAGTGTTTCTAAACTTTTGCTGAGTACCCAAGCATTGAAAGGGGATAGTGCTGGCCCCGTGCTTCGGCAGAATAAATAAATTTCTTTAATTAAGTCTTTTCTGCCTACTACAGCTCCCCCTAATACACGACCTTGACCATCTAGCCATTTAGTTGCTGAATGCACTACTAGGTCTGCTCCAAAAGCAATTGGTTGCTGATTTACAGGGGTTGCAAAGCAATTGTCTACATTGAATATAATCTGGTGTTTTTTTGCTAGTTTTCCAATCATTGCTAAATCTAATACTTCAAGTCCTGGATTGGTAGGGGTTTCTAGGTAAATCATTTTAGTGTTAGGGGTAATAGCTGCTTCCCATTCTTCTTCGGTTGCATTGGCGCCTATGTAACCATACTCAATTCCGTATTTTGGTAAGTACTTAGCAATAACTGTATGGGTGCTCCCAAAAATTGAATTACAAGATAATAAGCGATCTCCCTGTTTTAGTAATGCCATAAATGAACCGAATACTGCACTCATTCCTGAAGCAGTTGCATAGCCAGTTTCAGCCCCTTCTAAAGCCACCAATTTATCTACAAATTCTTGTACGCTCGGATTACTAAAACGCGAATAAATATTATCGTCTGATTCATCTGCAAAAGCAGCACGCATTTCTTCTGCATTATCAAAACAAAAACTGCTGGTTAAGAAAAGGGGGGATGAATGTTCCATTTCTTGAGTGCGTTCTGTTTGAATTCGGATGGCCTGTGTTTGCTTTTTCATAGTCCTAGCGCTGCTTTTAAAATTTTCACAAAGGTACGCTTCACATGTCTTTATTTTGTGGTAGAATTTTGTACAATGGCCATACAGCAATTTACCTACGAATCTCCTTTTTTATTGGAATGCGGGGAGACTTTACAAGGATTAGAAATAGCTTACCATACTTATGGTAAAATGAATGAAGCTGGTACCAATATTATTTGGGTTTGCCATGCTTTAACAGCTAGTTCAGATGCAGCAGACTGGTGGAAAGGTTTGGTAGGAGAGGGGGGCTTAATTAATCCAGCTGATTATTTTATTGTTTGTGCCAATATTATTGGTTCTTGTTATGGATCAACTGGTCCTTTGAGTTTGAATTCAGCAAGCCATCAACCTTATTATGCTCATTTTCCTTTAGTTACTATACGTGATATGGTAGCTGCCCATATTATTTTAAGAAAGCACTTAGGCATTCAATCTATTCATTTATTGATGGGGGGAAGCATGGGTGGATACCAAGTCTTGGAGTGGGCAGTAATGGAACCTGCAATTATTAAAAAGTTGTTTCTTATTGCAACCTCACCTTCAGAATCTGCTTGGGGTGTTGCAGTACATACCGCGCAAAGACTAGCCATTGAAGCAGATGCTACTTGGAGACATCATACTTCAGATGCTGGCGCTGCAGGATTAAAAGCCGCTCGTGCCATCGGTATGCTCACTTATCGTAATTATGCTACTTTTCAAGAGAAGCAGACAGATCCTGATCCGGAAAAAATAGACGACTTTAAAGCATCTTCCTATATTAATTACCAAGGTCAAAAATTGGTAAATCGCTTTAATGCTTATAGTTATTGGTTACTTACCAAAGCAATGGATAGCCATCATTTAGCAAGAGGCAGAGGAGGGAATTTAATTGCTGTACTTCAAAGTGTGCAACAACCTGCTTTAATCATTGGAATAAGTTCTGATATACTTTGTCCTGTAGACGAGCAACAATTCATGGCTACTTATATGCCTAATGCCTCATTAGAAATAATTCATTCCACATATGGTCATGATGGATTCATTATTGAAACACAACAAATCACTAATCTATTAAAACCCTTTATTCAACAAGGTTAAAGTGGATGGTATTTTTTCACTGCTTCTTGATAAACAGTTGCTTTATCTAGAGTCATTTTTTTGGTTTGTTGCTTCACATACATGTCCATTTGATCGGTGTAATGGGGAGAATCCTTTCTAGCTGATGCTCCATATACATTCAAGCTTTCAATGATAGGGCCGTTTTTAGTAAAGCGAACCATTTCAATGTAGGCGTCACCTTGATTTCCCTTATACATACCATCTTTATAGGGGAGAGAATACATAGGAGCCAATACATCTGGTAAGCCAGGCAATGGTAAAACAACATTTCCTCTTACTAATTTTTGAATATCGCCCAATTGCAAATTGGTTCTGTTGAAACTTGCCAACATTTTTGTTTTAGCTGCTCTTAGTATTTGAACTGCATCTAATTCAGAAATGTATCCTTGCTTCATATAATTCATTCGATTAGGAAATACGGCATGATATACCATAAAAAATGTTCCTGCACCAATGCTTTCTGCATCGGCAATTTTATTCCAGGATTTCAAGTTCAAAATTATGTCTGCAATATCTGTATGCTTCGTTTCATCTAACATGAAAAGCGTATCAATATTATACGGAAAGTAAAAGTTGGAGGGGAACTGTCTACTGAATTTGATTCGCTTAAAGTCTTCGTAACTCACTTTTTTCAGGGGGTTGAGCATTTCTTCAAAACGCTTGCTGCGATTGTTTTCTAGGGTCTCATATCCCATAGTAATATCAGTTACAAGCGGATTCTCAGGGCCTTCCGTTGAATGAAATGGTGAGTGATTGGTATTGTATACAAAACCAGACTTCGGTTGTAATACTTGTGGTAAGGCCTCTATTGGATGTAACTGATTCCACAATGTAGCACTGGTATTACCGGGTAAAGTGGTTTTCCAATTATAGTTTTTATCTCTAATTGGAATACGTCCATTACTGATATAATAGATGGTATCATATTTATCGGCATAAACAATATTATAACCGGGAATCGCTTTCATGTTTACAGCCGCTTTAAATTCTGTAAAGTTTCTGGCTTTATTAAAACGATACCATTGTTCTAGTCCTCTAATGTCCATTTGAGCCGGCATTCTGATAGAGAAAGTACCTCTGTCTGTAATAATAGTTGGGCCATATTTACTCCAATACGCCTTCTTTTTTACATTGATTTTTAAACCCGCAATTTTTACTTTTAATTGGGCCACTCTTTCTTCTAATATTTCCCAGTTGCCGTCTAGTTTATATTGCGTTTTGTTTTCAGGGTTTATTTCTAATTGGTATACATCTAATTTATCAGGCTCGTTTACCGTATGTGCCCAACCTAAATGCTCATTTACTCCAT
Organism: Sphingobacteriia bacterium 28-36-52; assembly: GCA_002281575.1. Lineage (GTDB taxonomy): Bacteria > Bacteroidota > Bacteroidia > Chitinophagales > Chitinophagaceae > Sediminibacterium. The sequence continues at coordinate 41,612 of NCGN01000006.1, read as the reverse complement.
GCAAAATGGAAGGAGCACCTGGGAAGTTTGCTCCCAGTATATTCCATCCTTCTTCACTGCTTAAATGGGCTTCGTAAAATGCTACAGGACCTTCTAAGGGTTGATGGGCATTAATATTTAAATAGACTTGTCCGTCGGTTGTTTTGTTGCTGTTAAAAGCAAATGCGTTGCTACCTTGTGTTTTATAATTTTCTAATAAAGGAATGGTACCACCAAAAATTGCAGCCAAAGCTTTATCAGCCCCTGAAAGCACACAGAGTTGTAAAACAGAGTACTGCACCATGTCTTTGGGTGTAACTGGGAATATTTTTTTAAGCAATACTTCTTTGGGGTGTTTAGCTGCGTAGGCATTCAGGCCAGCGCTATATCCTTCCAATAGTTTTTTAAAATCAGGCGCTAAATCAGATTCATAGCGTTCTTCAACTAGTTCAGGAATTCTTAGTAAATGAACAATGTAATCAATAGAGGCCCCTTTTTTGCCTTGGTATTGCGCTAACATGGCTTTACCCGCAAGTAAGGATTGTTGTATGGTAGTAAAATCGTCTTCCGCATGCGCCCAAGCCAGTCCATATGCCACTTCAGGATCTGTTTTTCCGAAAATATGCGGAACGCCGTATTTGTCGCGGATAATATCAATTTTGGCAGGGTCTATTTGAGCCTGGGTTTTCAAACCGATGGCCAAGCAAGCTATTAGGATAAACTTTGGAAACATATTTTGTTTTGTGTTTTAACAAATCTAAGGGTATAAGGTTGATTGAACTAAAATGCATTCAGCATGTTATCTTTGTAAAAATGACCAACCATGGGAATCTGGAACCAAATTCAACAATACCTATTTATAAAGAAAGCTGACCCTAATGCACCTAAATCTACTTGGATGAAATACATGCATGGCATGAATAGGGTTTCGTTGGTAATGTTTTTATTAGCGGTCATCTTTATTATTGTGAAGCAAGTAATTATTCCATTGTTTCGATAGTTTAGTTTTTCAGGAAATTCATAATAAGCGATGCAGCATTCTGCGAAGCATGACCTCCTGCTGAAAGTAACTGATATAATTTTGAATATTCTTCCCTTAGCATTTCTTGATCTTGATTATTTTTCAAGAGTGAATTCAAGGCCTCAACTAAATTTATTGTATTCAATTCATCCTGAATCAATTCTTTTACTATTTCCTTATCCATAATCAAGTTAACTAAGGAAATGAATTTAATCTTAACCAATCTTCTTGCAATTTGATAACTGATATTGCTGCCTTTATAACAAACAACTTCCGGCACACTAAATAAGGCAGTTTCTAAAGTGGCAGTTCCGCTGGTAACCAATGCCGCACTGGATTGCATCAATAACGAATAAGTACTGTCTTTCACTACCCTTACATTTTTTTGGCCTTGTAAGAAGGGTTCATAAAAAGCATCTTCTTGCCCTGGTGCTTTAGCCACCACAAATTCATAATCAGGAAAATGTGGAGCTACACTTAACATAATCGGAAGTTTTTTCGCAATTTCTTGTTTACGACTCCCGGGTAATAAAGCCACAATTGGTTTAGTTCCCAATTGATGGGTTGCTTTAAATTGTTCAATGACTTCAATTAAAGGATGGCCTACATATTCCACTTCCCAGTTCCATTGTTTTTTAAAATAGTTTTTTTCAAAAGGAAGAATGCACAACATTAAATCGATGCATTGTTTCATTTTTTTTACTCGATTGGCTTTCCAAGCCCATACTTGTGGTGCAATATAGTAGACCACTTTAAAGCCTTTTTGTTTGGCCCATTCAGCAATTCTTAAATTAAAGCCTGGATAATCAATTAGAATGAGCACATCAGGCTGAAAGCTTAAAATGTCTTTTTTGCAAAAGCTCAAGTTGCCTAAAATAGTGGGTAAGTTTTTTATCACTTCCGAAAAACCCATGAACGCTAAATCTCTGTAATGCTTTACCAGAATGGCTCCTGCGGTTTCCATTAAATCTCCACCCCAACACTTTATTTGTGCTGCAGCATCTTTTATTTGCAATTGTTTAATCAGGTTGCTGCCATGTAAATCTCCGCTGGCTTCTCCCGCTATTATGTAGTATTTCATGTTGAATAACTAAATAAATAGTTAAATAACTAAAAAAATAGTTGTTAAACTAAAAATTTAGTTATAAGTTTACTCTTGTAAATGTACATCATGAAACCATTAACCAAAGCAGAAGAGCAAATAATGCAATCTATCTGGAAGCTAGAGACCGCTTTCTTAAAAGACATAATAGATGCACAACCCGATCCCAAACCCCATAGCAATACCATTGCTACGATTGTAAAAATTTTAGTAGATAAAGGATTTGTAGGAGTGAACCAAATTGGACGTGTGCATCAGTATTATCCAATTGTAACCAAGGAAGAATATTCTTCTAGTACCATTCGAAATTTAGTAGAAGGTTATTTTGAAGGATCTTTTGCCGATGCAGTTTCCTTTATGGTAAAGCAAAAAGACATCTCTGTAAAAGAGTTAGAGTTGTTATTGCAAGAAATGAAAAAATCTAAAAAATAATTATATGCAAACCAACATTTATTATTTTCTTCAGGTAATTTTTTGTTCTGCTATTATGATGGGATATTACTGGCTTGTGTTGCGTAATAATAAATTTCATCAATACAATCGCTTTTATTTATTGGCCATAGCAGCACTTTCTTGGATCGTTCCTCTAATCAAGATTCACTGGAATGAGACCAATTTTTCAGAAGATACCAATATTTATTATTTACTTTCTGCAGTAGCAGCAAACAATACTGAAATTGAATCTAGTTTTAAGTTGAATTGGTATAATATCAGTTGGCAGAAAGGATTAAAGCTGTTGTATATAGGCGGCGCTCTGCTATTGCTGGGCAGTTTAATGGTGTCTTTGTTTCGTATTTATCAATTGTACAAATCGAATAAAACCAGTTCACTTGGGCAAATTGATTTAGTCATCACGAATGCAAAGGGAACCCCATATTCCTTCTTCAAGTATATTTTCTGGAATGAAGCAATTGACATGACTAGTACAACTGGTCAACAAATTTTGCAACATGAAATTACCCACGTAAAAGAGAAGCACTCTTACGATAAACTATTTGTACAACTTATTTTGATTGCAGGCTGGTTTAATCCATTTTTCTGGCTAATCAAAAAGGAGTTGCATATGATTCATGAATTTATTGCAGATAAAAAATGTGTAGACAGTGGTGATACTGCATCATTGGCGCAAATGCTGCTTACCGCTGCATATCCCCAACACCAATTTAGTTTAACCAATTCCTTCTTTTTTTCACCCATCAAAAGACGTATAGCCATGTTAAGAAAACAGCCCACCACCAAATTCAGTTATTTAAGAAGACTGATTGTGCTACCATTATTAGCCATAATTGTAGTGCTGGTAGCTTTTAGAAATAAAGAGACTACACAATCCATATCTGTAGAATCGGTCATCAATACCATTTACAAAGATCTTGCTGGTAAATCTACTCCCTCCGCTGTACCCCTTAATATTGAATTGGAAAAAGAATATACCATTGTAATTAATGCAGGGCACGGGGGTGCAGATAAAGGTGGATTCGGTATTGATGGGAAATCGACAGAATCTATTTTAACACTAGAATTGGCCAATACTATCAAGTCCTTAAATCAAAATTCACACTTAAATCTAGTATTCACTCGAAATGAAGATGAAACACAATCAGTTGCTGAAGTTGCAGCCATTGCTAATAAAGCCAAGCCTGATTTGTTTGTGTCTTTACATTATAATAATGCGAATAAAAACACTCAACTTTCTGGAACTGAAATATATATTGCTAGCCCAGCTAAAACCAATCGCTACAATAGTCATTTACATTTTGCCAATGAACTTGCGAATCAATTGGATGATTTAAATATGCCATTTAATGGCATTAAAAGTAGAAAGGAAGGTGTTTATGTTTTGCAAAACATCAATTGTCCAAGCATTCTAATTGAAGCTGGGTATTTGTCTAATCAAAAAGATTTGAGTAAAATTACTTCAACCAATTTTCGAGAATCATTGGCTGTTGCTATTTTGAATGGTATTCAAAAATATCTGCTGAACAAGGAGTCGGGTAAACTCATCAATGAGCATAAAGTGAATGATAAGGATACTGTAATATTAAGGGGGGTAAAAATTGATTCAATACAATATCCATTATACCTACTTGATGGAAAAATTGTAGATAAAGATGAATTCAACAATATTGATCCTAATAGTATTAAATCAGTTGAAGTACTTAAGGCGAATAAGGCCCTTGAAGCTTTTGGCCAAGAGGGTAAGAATGGAGTGATTAAAGTGATTTTGAAGTCTTCTAATGATAAAATGTTAGAAGGTGTGCAAATTTTTACCGCTGTTCAGGAAGAACCAAAATTTGATGGCGGTAAAGAAGCCTGGTTATCGTTTTTAATTAAAAATTTAAATAGGGATATTCCTGTTGAAAAAGGAGGTCCTCCCGGAAAATACACTGTAATCTTATCTTTTATTGTTGATACTAAAGGGAAAGTGAGTAATGTTGAGGCAGAAAATGATCCAGGTTATGGAACAGCAGAAGAAGCAGTTCGTGTAATGAAATTAAGTCCTAATTGGGTACCTGCTAAGCAAAACGGAAAGCCTGTTGTATACAAGCATAAGCATACCATTACTTACGTAATCAGTGAAGAGTAATTAAATAAACCACTTAAAGCCAAGGGAGATCAACGCATACACACAAGTTGCAATAAAAACTCCCTTGGCTGTTTTGTCTTTTTGCTTATTGATGTAAACGGTAAATACAATGGCATTGGCAATTAATGCAATGCTAATGATACCACTCAGCAAAGATTTTTGGAGCATCAATACCTGAAAGAATTCATTCAAAGTAAATAAGCTAAACTTCCAGTAGTAATAGCCAAATAAGCCAAATATGGGAGCAATGAATCCCAATATTAAACCAAAGCCAAATTGATCTTTATTAAAAAGCATTAGAATTTCCAGTTTTTTTCCAACTGCTTTTTTAATTCATAGTTGGTTAAGTCAAATTGAACAGGTACTACACTTACATAATTATTCTTTAGCGCCCAAACATCGCTTTCCTTGCTCTTGTCGAAATTCACAAACTCTCCAGTTAACCAAAAATACTTTCGTCCGTGTGGGTCTTTACGTTCGTCAAATTTCTCTTGGTATTTGGCATAAGCTTGAGAACATATTTTAATTCCTTTGATTAGTTCCGCTTTAACTTTAGGAATATTTACGTTCAAGCATATATGCTTATCTAATTTCTTACTGGCCAATAATTGTTCTACAATGATTCTGGCATATTTTTTTGCACCTTCAAAATCGGCTTCTATACTAAAGTCTAATAAACTAAAACCAATACTTGGAATACTTTCAATAGAAGCTTCCAATGCAGCACTCATGGTACCTGAGTAAATCACATTAATGGAATGATTGGCCCCATGGTTGATTCCACTGATACAAATATCTGGTTTGCGGTGTAATACTTTGTCTACAGCTAATTTGACGCAGTCTACTGGGGTGCCGCTGCAGCTATAAGCTTCTACATCTCCAAAATGGTGCACTTTATGCAAGCGCAATGGCTCTCCAATTGTAATAGCATGTCCCATACCGCTTTGAGGTTTGTCTGGTGCAACTACTACAATCTTCCCTAACCCTTTTACTGATTCTACTAAAGCATGAATGCCTGGTGCAGTAAATCCATCGTCGTTGGTTACCAATATAATGGGCTCTTCTTTCTTCTTGTTTGTTTTTACTTTAACTTTTGCCATACTGCAAGTTACGATAAGCTGATGCCTATCTTTTCTTTTTCGTTGTTGTAATTGTGCTAAAAAATTTAAACACAGGGTATGCTACTGGTTGGGTGTTAATTCCTTTGGTGTTTAGATAATGGTCAAAGAAATTCCAAGTTAATAAACCATCATCCGATTGAGGCTCTAATGCATAAAAAATCAAATTGGCCAGTGGTTGAGCTAGGTCTACCATATAATCTCCTTTTTCAGCTGTAAAATTTTTTGCAATAAATTTTCCTTCCGCTGAAGCCATTTGATGCCCTTCGAATTTTCTTGTTGCTTTAGTGAATTTTTCGATCATGAACTCTTCTCCTTTGAACTCCGTTTTTTTCTCTAACTTTTCTATTCTTGCCCCCATCATTTTCAACTGCTCAACTATGCTGTCCATTCCAGCTGGAATAATATATCCTCTAGGTAAAGTAGCTTTCACGGTGTCTTTAAAATCGGCATAGTAGTTCACTTTATCTATATGGGTGATTCTGCCTGTTTTAACGATACTGGTACTTCCGTCTTCCTTTTTAAAAGGGATGTAATCATAAGTTCTAAAGTTACGTATGCCCTCTAGTGTAGGAACCATTTTAAATCTTACACCCTTAGAAACCATCCCTGCATTGTTGCGTACATTTTCAATTGCGTTTTTTTCTGCTTGTTGGTTTATTTGAATAATTTCTGCCGCATTATTATTGCAAAAAGATAAGATCTCTTTTACAAATTGGTAAGTGCTATTGATGCGCTGATAAAATCGTTCATGTGCAAATGATTCACTTAAAATAGACATTCTATTTCTTAATCCAATTTGATTGATAATATATCTTGGATGATGATTATAGGTGTAAAAGTTTTTTACTGGCCATCCTTCTCTGGTTGAAAAATCTCCAAATGGTCCAAATAATAAATCATTTTTTTTCTTAACATTATCAGTTATAAAAGGTAGAATGGTGCTATTGGTATAATTATAAGGTCCTGGTTCTCCAGCTGATAAATATCCTGGAGCCCAGGTTAAATCATAGCCATGCCAGGTTCCATTGGTGGTATGTAAATCTACTACCATTTGTGGGTCCCAAGCATTCAAAATATTCGCTACCATAGCTCTTGTTTCTGGGGTTTCCATCTTCATGCCATCTCTATTTAAGTCGAGCCTTTGTCCGTTTTCTCTGATACCTGTTTCTAGGGGACTATTTTCTTGGGAGGGCCTTAATCCCTTTGCAAATTGGTCGTTCCCATCTGTATTATAGATAGGCACGAATACGATGATTTGTTTGCTGAGTAATTCAGATAAGTTTCCCAATAAAATGTCTCGCATCAACATCATGCTTACTTCTTTGCCTTCCACTTCACCACCATGTATATTTCCTTGTATGTACACGACTGGTTTACCTGATTGTTTGGCTTGTTCAGGATTGCTAATGGCCGGATTGGCTAAAACCGCATAGGGGATTTCTTTCCCCAAAGTGCTTTTTCCTATTGAACCTACATGAATAAGGGGGCTCATGGTTTTGATGTTATTTAAGAACTGTATTACATCCGCATGAGATGAAGTTTTCTCGAAATTGGATTTTTCTGGTGTAAGTAACAGCGCCGCTGGAAATGTTGCAGGTTGTTGAGCAATTGCATTTAGTGAAAAGCAAATAGAAAAGATAAAAGCTATTTTTTTCATGATTATATATTACACATGAAAAGTACTGCAAACATTTTTTAGAATCGACTGGAAAAAATAAAAATGAAAATAAATTTGGAAAAACTAAAAACTTTAGTAAATTGCACTAAAAGTATTAGTTATGTCAAACGCTGGAAAAAATTTACGGTATCTGCGCAAACTGCGGGGCTGGACCCAGGAAGAGTTTGCCAACAAGCTAAAAATTAAGCGCTCCTTAGTAGGTGCTTATGAAGAAGAAAGAGCTGAGCCCAAATTAGAAGTAATGGAACAGGTCTGCAGTATTTTTAAGCTTACGCTTGAAGACTTTTTATTTAAGGACCTTGCTGAAAATACAGGGGGATCTTATTTAGATAGAAGACGCCAATTAAAAATGGTTGCTGAGTCCAATGAAATTCGATTTGTTCCCGTTAAAGCAGCAGCGGGTTATATGACTGGTTATGCGGACCCTGAGTTTGTTGATGAATTGAATACTTTTACTTTGCCTATGTTGGCTCCCGGTCAGTATAGGGCTTTTGAAATAATGGGTGATTCTATGTTGCCTACTCCAAGCGGTAGTGTTATTGTGGGTGAAAAGGTAGAAGACCTAGATGATTTAAAGAATAGCAATACCTATGTGGTTTTATCTAGAAATGAAGGAGTTGCTTACAAGCGAGTTATGAAAAATAATCGCTTGAAAAATAAAATCACTTTAATTAGCGACAATCCGCAATACGAGCCTTACAACGTAAGCGCAGAAGATGTGTTGGAAATTTGGAAAGCGGTATATATTTTACAAAAAGCCAATGCAGCACCTGTTTGGGATGTAAATCAATTGGCGGGAATGGTGAATAATTTGCAAGAACAAGTAAGTACGCTTAAGAAGAAGCTTAACTAGAATGAGTAAAGATCATCAATATAAAGTAGCTGTTAAGTGGACTGGTAATTTAGGTACTGGAACAAGTAATTATAGAAGCTATTCTAGAAATCATTTAATTCAGGTGGAAGGGAAACCTCCCATTGAATCTAGTTCAGACCCTGCATTTAGGGGTGATTCCAATCGGTATAATCCAGAAGAAATGCTGGTAGCTGCTTTGTCTTCTTGCCATATGCTTTGGTACCTGCATTTTTGTGCGGAAGCTGGAATTATTGTCACTTCTTATAATGACCATGCAGAAGGTACAATGGTAGAAGACCTCTCGGGAAGTGGAAGGTTTACAGAAGTAATATTAAAGCCTTCCATTTCATTGGCTAATATGCAAATGATGGATCAGGCAAATGCGTTACATGTTAAAGCCAATCAATATTGCTTTATTGCTAATAGTTGTAACTTTCCCATAAAACACCAAGCAGTTTATAGTATTGGTTAGTCGTAGAAGTTGGCAGCCAATCTAAATGTATTGCAATGTGCTTCAACAATGGTTCTAACGTCGGGTGAATATCCACCTCCTAAAGCAACTGTAACGGGTATTTGGTGTTTTTTTAATTGCTCAAATACCATTTCATCTCTCTGTTTGCATTCGTCAAGGCTAACTTGAAGTTTGCCAAATTTGTCTGTGTTTAAAATGTCTACTCCTGATAAATAAAAGGCAAAATCTGGTTTTACTTGATTGATTAGTTGGGGAAGTGTTTCTCGTAAAATGGCTAAATATTCCTGACCAGTAGTACCATCTTTTAATCCTATATCTAAATCGGAATTTTCTTTGTGAAAGGGATAGTTGTGCGCGCCATGCATGCTGAATGTGAATACTTTTTCTTCCTTTTCCATCAATTTGGCCGTTCCATTTCCTTGGTGCACGTCTAAATCGATGATTAATATTTTTTTGCTGATTTTTTGCTTCAATAAATAATTAGCTGCTACCGCCATATCGTTCAATAAACAAAATCCTTCACCTCTATCCGCAAAAGCATGGTGGGTTCCCCCTGCAACATTCAATGAAATACCTGATTCTAATGCATATAAACAAGCGTCTATTGTTCCCTGTGTAATGATTAATTCTCTCTGTATTAGTGCTGGTGATTGCGGAAAACCAATTTTTCTTTGTTCCGAAGGGCTCAATTGTTGATGCAATAGTTTAGTTAAATAGGCTTGATCATGAGTATATAAAATAATTTCTTCTGCACAAATACTAGGTTTGAAAAAATGTTCTGTGGTATATGTTCCTTCATGCATCAATTGTTCGGGTATCAATTGATATTTTAACATCGGAAATCGATGGTTCTCGGGCAATGGATGGGCATATATTGGGTCAAATGCTATTTTGATCATGCTAGTTTAATAATAGTATCGTTTGCAATAGCATATACCTGGTCATGTTTTTGGGGCTTCACAATTGCCAAACCACTGAACTTGCTAAAAGCAGGAAGTATGCATTGATTTTTTGTAAAATAAAAACAAGGGAAACGCAGCGATTGTTTGCCAATTCCTTTCATGTGTATTCCTGGATGAAGATGTCCTGAAAAGACAAATGAATGCTCATTTAGTTGGTTATGCTTTTCTGCAGGATCGTGTTGGAAACTAAATTGGCCTATTTTATAAAATTGCTCAATTAATTGGATGCCTGCATTTTCGTACCAATTATTTCCAAGAATATCGTGATTCCCTTTGATTAGTGTTATTTGTAATGATTCAAAATCATTTTTCCATTTTAAAAACAAGTTGTGTTCCTCATTATTGGTACTATGAAATAAGTCACCTACTACTAGTATTCGTTCGGGTTTTAATTCAAATGCTAGACTAAAAAATCGTTGTAAATCTTCTTTATAAACTTTTTGTGGCACTGCAATTCCACTTTTTCTAAAATGACCAGTCTTCCCAAAATGGGTATCTGAAACAATTAATGTTTTTTCCTCTTCCCAGTAAATACTTCTCTGAGGGGATAACCAAAAATGTTGGCCAAGAATTATATGAAGTAATGGAATACTCATTGGCCACTAAGTTAATTGTTGTTGCATTTTTTTAATTCGGTCTTCTAGTTTTTCAGAAGAAAGATTATTTCTATTTAAGCCATCTACCACAATGGGGAAGGAGAGGGGAGTTAGTTTTTTTGGGAAACGCAATACAATGGTACTTTCTTCAATTCTTTTTAAAGCTAATCTGAGCCTTACTTCGTCCATTTGTTGCTCTAATACTTCATTGTATGCTTGCCTCAATAGAATATTGTTTGGATCAAATTCTTCAAACACTTTAAATAATAATGCGGCAGAGGATTGTAAATGCCTTGCTTTGGTTTTTTCTCCAGGCATACCCTGAAAAATTAGTCCTCCAATTACGGCGATATCCCTGAATTTTCGTTTGGCCATTTCTGTATTATTAATACTCTGCTGAATATGTTGTAATAAATGATTGGCACTAAATAATTCGCGAACATTACTGTCATCAACAGGAATAGGGGAATCACTTAATAATTCAAATCCATAGTCGTTCATTGAAATGGAAAAACTCATCGGTTGTATTTGCGCAATTCGATATGCTAAAATTGCACTCAATGCTTCATGAACTTGCCTCCCTTCAAAGGGATACACCAATAAATGATATCCATCCTTATCTTCAATTTGTTCAATCAATATTTCATTGTGTTGTGGAATATGTGATAACTGTTTTTGAAGCAAAAATAGTTGCGCTAAACTTTTAAGTTCTACTCCTGCATTGGGTTTTAGGGCTTCAGAAAAAGTTCTTCTTAATACAGCCCCCAAATTTGCAGTCAAACTCATTCTTCCTCCCAGCCAAGCAGGTATCAACGATTTTTTAGCTGATGATTTTTTAACTAAAACAGTCATCTCTTTTATCATGACTAATTCTACGTTTCTACCAGCTAATGTAAATACATCTCCTGGACTTAGTTTACTAATGAAATATTCTTCTATAACACCAATATATCCCCCACTTAAAAACTTTACTTTGAGCATTGCATCGCTTACAATGGTGCCAATATGCATGCGATGTCTCATAGCAATTCTTCTATTGTTTATTTTATAAATGCCATCAATAATTTCTACTTTTTTATAATCGTCATAAGCTTGTAATGCATTTCCTCCAGCTGTAATATGCTGCAATAATTCTTGCCATTCTTGTTCTTGCATATCTGCAAAGCAGTGTGTTGATTTTACTTCTTCATATATCTTTTTTGCAATAAATCCTTCTCCTGTTGCCAGTGTACATAGGTATTGTAGTAATACATCAAAACACAGGAGTAGGGGAGTCTTACTTTCTACATTACCTTCTTGAAGTGCCGATTTTAGTGCGGCAGCTTCTACTAATTCTAAACTATGCGTTGGTAGAAAATAGATTTTACTGATTTCACCTGGTCTATGTCCACTTCTGCCTGCCCTTTGTAAGAAGCGGGCAATGCCTTTGGGTGATCCAACTTGAATAACTGTATCGACGGGTCTAAAATCTACCCCTAAATCTAAACTAGCCGTACACACTACTGCTTTCAGCTTCTCAGTATGTAAAGCATCTTCAACCCAAAGCCTTAATTCTTGTTCTATGCTGCCATGGTGTAATGCAATAGCTCCTGCTAATTCTGGTGCAACTGTTAGTAGTGTTTGGTACCAGGTTTCACTCATCCCTCTGGTATTGATGAATATGAGCGTGGTTTTGCTTGCTGCAATTATTGGAATGAGGGTATGTGCCAATTTGATACCTAAATGGCCTGCCCAGGGGTATTGGTCAATTTCGTCGGGTATAATGGTATGAACTTCAATTGGTTTGTCAATTTTCGCTTTGATGATGATGCCTTCTTTTTTTAAGGGAGCCAGCAAAACGTTTTTTGCTTCTGCTAAATTTCCAATGGTAGCACTAATGCCCCATACTTGTAATTCATTAGTACAATGTGCAATTCTGCTTATGGCTAATTCTGTTTGTACACCTCTTTTACTTCCCATTAATTCATGCCATTCGTCTACTGCAAGTATTTTTAAACTACTAAAATAATTTGGATAATTTTTTTGTGTTAAGAGTAAATGCAAACTCTCAGGAGTAATGATCAATACTTCAGGCATTTGCTTTTTTTGTTTTGCTCTATCGGCAGTGGATGTATCCCCATTTCTTATAGCCACTTTCCATTGTACCCCTAATTGCTCAATTACTTCTTCCATAGCCCTCCCAATATCTTTGGCTAAAGCTCTTAACGGGGTAATCCAAAGTAATTGTAACCCATTATTGTTTTTCTTTTCCCAATTGATTGGATTAGATTGAATAAACTGTAATAATGCACCTAAAAAAACAGAATAGGTTTTTCCACAACCAGTGGGTGCATTTATTAGCCCGCTTTGGCCATTTAGTATGGCTTTCCAAGCCTGTTCCTGAAATTCGAAAGGAGTAAGTTGATGTTGTTTAAGCCACTGATGTATAATATCATTTCCCTTGTTGGCCTGCATTTCCTTTATTTGAATTTCTGCATCTATCACTGCAATATTTTACTTCAGCCCAGTTCTTCTCCCATTTTTTTCTCCAAGTAAATGGCTTGCCACAATTAGCGCAGTTCTTTTGGGGTAAGTATGATTTATTTCCTTTATTTCCAGCCATACTCAATGTAACAGTTTCAATACTAAACAGTTTACTGAATTGATTTAATTACCCCATCTGTTTTTTTGATAAAATATATTCGTTTGTTTTCTAAATAGGCAGGAAGGTTTTCGCCGTTGTTTTTTACAGGAACAAAATCAAATTCATTGAATAGCTTAAAACTATTGTCTGATAATTGGGTGGCTATACTATTTTGGTGTTTTATCAGCAACTTTCCAAAATGATACATTGCTTCAAACCCTTTAAATACCATATCAGAGGGTCTTCCAGCAACTTTGTTTCTATAGTTTTGATTAATATACTGTCCCAACTTATCTGTCCTATTGTAGTTATAGGGGGTAGAATAAATAATATCTGTACCCTTCCCCAAATCTTTAATGGCATCCCAGGTAGGCATACCTACCAGAATTGATTTGTATGCTTTATTTGCTGCAGCAGATTTTACTAGGTTAATGCCAAAATTTTCATTAAGACTACCACAAAAAATAATATTAGTTTTAGTGCTATCCATAATTGTATTAAAGGCTGAAATATTGGTACTATCTGTAGCGCTGATTGTTTTGATTTTTAATGGTAAAGCGGGCGTTTTTTTATTTAACTCTAAGAATAAACCCTCAATCATATCTTCTAAACCTCCAGGCTTTTTTACATAAATGATTGGTTCGGTTGGATAGTTTTTTTGTAAGAATTTAAAAACCCCTTCTACGTGAGTTGTAAGTGTTGGATTTACCAAAGCAAAGTAAGGATTGTCTTTAACCCCGCCATCATTGGGGTAAGTCATTGAAATCAATGGGATCTGTTTATTTAATGCAAAATCTGCTAAGGGTTTAACGTCATTCCTATTATTGAAGGATGCAATAATCATTGAAATATCCTGTAAAGCTTCAGTTGCTAAAATTTGCTTTACAGATTGTGAATTGCTTTTGCTGTCAAAAAATAGAACAGTTAAAGACTGCCCTTCTGCATTCAATGAGTCAATGGCCAATTGTACGCCGTTGTAAAAATCTAAGCCTGGTAAAATAGTCCTTGGTAAATTGTTGTTACCTAAAATATAGTTACTGCCATTGAATACCGTATCTAAATATATGGGTGCAAATACGGCTATTTTCATAGGAGCGGCTTGCTGTGCTAATATGCTATTGCTAGCTATTAGAATCAATAAGCTTACTAAGTATCTTTTTAACCGCATTGCTTTTTTAATTATGTTAAACTATTCCCACTCAATAGTTGCAGGTGGTTTACTACTAATATCGTAAACGACTCTATTTATACCTCTTACGTTATTAATAATTTCGTTTGAAATATCAGCTAAGAATTCATAAGGTAAATGTGCCCAATCTGCAGTCATTCCATCTACAGAGGTCACAGCTCTTAATGCAACAGTAAACTCATAGGTTCTTTCATCGCCCATTACACCCACACTCTTCACTGGTAAAAGTATAGTACCTGCTTGCCAAACTTGTGTGTATAAACCCGCTTTCTTTAAACCATTTATGAAAATGGCATCAGCTCTTTGCAATAAATCTACTCTCTCTGCATTTACCTCACCTAAAATTCGAATGGCTAAGCCTGGTCCAGGAAAAGGGTGTCGGTTAATCATATCTGATGGTATGCCAAGCTCGAGTCCAACCTTTCTTACTTCATCTTTAAATAAGTACCTCAATGGTTCAACTAAAGAAAGGTGCATCGTGTCGGGCAAACCTCCAACATTGTGATGACTTTTAATGGTTTGTGATGGTCCATGAACACTTACACTTTCAATGACATCTGGATAAATGGTTCCCTGACCTAAAAATGAAATATTGGGTAATTGAAGTGATTCAGATTGAAACACATCAATAAATAATTTCCCTATTGCTTTTCGTTTTGCTTCTGGATCGGTTTGGTCTTTTAACGCCGCATAAAAAAGATCTTTAGCGTCTACCCCTTTTACATTTAATCCTATTGCATTATAGGTTTCTAGTACTTGTTCAAATTCATCTTTTCTTAATACGCCATTATCTACAAATATTCCATGTAATCTTGGCCCAATTGCTTTTGCAATTAAAGTTGCGGCAACAGTACTATCTACTCCACCACTTAAAGCCATGATCACTTGCTTGTTGCCAATCTCTTCTTTTAATTTGGCTACCGTTTCTTCTACAAATGAGGCAGGTGTCCAGTTTTGGCTACATCCACAAATATCTACCAAGAAGTTTTTAATCATTTTTTTACCCTCTGTTGAATGGTAAACTTCTGGGTGAAATTGAAAACCGTATAGCGGATGAGTATCGGTACCATCTTTCTTAAAAGCTGCCACTGGTATGCTTTCTGTTGTTGCTAAAATGGAGAATCCCTCAGGTAAACTTTTAATGGAATCGCTATGGCTCATCCAAACTTGAGACTTTAAGCTAATTCCGTTAAATAGTAGATCTTGCTTTTGAATATCCAATTGCGCTCTACCGTACTCTCTTTTATTTGACTTGTCAACTTTCCCTCCAAATACTTTAGCTGTTAATTGTGCACCATAACAAACACCCAATACAGGTAGTTGATTTATGAATGAAGCAATATCAACCGAAGGTGCATTTTCTTCATTCACACTGAACGGAGACCCGCTTAAAATAATCCCTTTTAAAGAGGGGTCAATGGTAAAGGCTTTGTGAAAAGGGATTATTTCGCAATAAATATTCGCCTCACGAACAGCACGAGCAATTAACTGGGTATATTGACTACCAAAATCGAGAATCAGTATTTTTTCTGTCATGGGGTCAAAGTTAATTCAATTTTACTTGTTCCCATATTTATGCGCTTTTTTGCTACCTTTCGGGTACCATAATTTATTTAATATGAAAAGCAACATTTTTGCTGCTATTATACTATCCATGGTGCTCATTTCCTGTAATTGGATAGGGAAATCCATACACGGCAATGGAAATATTGTAACAGTCGATAGAAAGGTCACGAAAGCTGAAAAAATTGTATTAAAAGGAAATTTCGATATTATTTTGATGCCGGGTAAAACCACGTCTGTTTCAATTGAAACAGACGAGAATATACAGAAATATGTAATTCTATCTGAAAGCAAAAATGAATTGGTGTTTAAAACCAAGTCTAAATTCAATTTAAAGTCGGATCATGGTATAAAAATTACTATTACTACGCCCGTTTTAACTGGGATATTTTTGGCAGGATCTGGTAATGTAAAAGGAACTGACAAGTTTACTGGAGGTGATGAATTAAAAATTGATATAGCAGGACAAGGCGATGTAGACTTATCTGTAAATACTCCCAAGTTAGAAGTGGGAATAAAGGGGGCTGGAAACGTGAATTTGCAAGGAGAAACTAAAACTGCATCTTTTGATATTGCAGGTACTGGAGATTGTAATGCGGAACTACTTAAATCGGAAAATGCTTCCATTAAAATTGCAGGAAATGGAAATGTGAAAGTTTATGCTGATGTTTCACTTAATATTAAAATCATGGGATCTGGAGATGTATTTTATAAAGGGAATGCAGTAGTAAGTCAAAAAATTGTTGGTGCCGGTAATGTTAAAAAAATTGATTAATGGAAAAAAAATATAAAATATTATTGGCTGAGGACGAAGCTAAATTGGCTAAAGCCATACAAGATGAATTGACAAGGGTTGGTTATGAAGTAGACGTTGCTGAAAACGGACTTCAAGCCGATAAAATGTTTATGGATAACGATTATTCCATGGCTTTACTCGATATTAATTTGCCTGGTAAAAATGGAATGGCACTTTGTAGTGATTTTAGAAAAAGAAGTGCAAATATTCCCATTGTTATGTTAACTGCAGTTGGTGAAATACATGATAAAGTAGCTGCTTTTAATATGGGTGCCGATGATTATTTAGTAAAGCCATTTCATTTTGATGAATTATTTGCCCGGCTTAAAGTATTGTTTAAAAGAACCGATTCTGTTGAGAATCATGAAAAAATAGTATACAGTGATTTAGAAATTGATTTTAAACTTAAATCGGTAATTCGAGGTGGGGTTATTATTAATCTAACTTCTAAAGAGTTTACACTATTAACATTATTAGTAAGAACACCTGAGAGGGTGATTTCAAAGCAGGAAATTTTAGAAAAAGTTTGGGATTTGAGTTTTGATACAGGAACCAATACCATTGAAGTGTATATCAGTTTTTTAAGAAATAAAATTGATAAGCCTTTTAATACCAAGCTCATTCATACTAAACCAGGTTTTGGTTACTTTATAAAGTAATTACATGAATTTAAAACTTCGGTTCGCACTGCTTTTTACAAGCTTTGTTGCTGCCATTTTACTTATTGCCTGTACCAGTATTTATTTTTTGTATTCCTCCTATCGCGAAGATGACTATTACAGTCGGGTAGAATCTGAGGGTGACGATTTATATGTCATTTATAGTAATTTGAAGCAAAAATCGCCAGTAGTAATTCAAGAAGATATTTTGCGAGTTCATAGGATTGCGTTGGTTAACGAACGATTATACATATTAGATTCAACTGGTTCGCTAATCTTTAGTTTAGGTAATAAAAAAAACATCAATTTTCCCATACTTGATTTTAAAAAAGTAAAAAAACAAGGAGTAATTCGATTTACCGATATAGATAATCACCAGATTGTAGTGGCCTATAAGCCAATTCAGCAACAATATTTAATTACTACTGCCTTTGATAGAGTTGGTTTAAGGAAACTTAATACCATGAAATTAATTCTTGCAAGCGTTTTTGGAGGATCGTTGTTGCTAACAGCTGTTATGGCTTTTCTTTTTGTTCGTCAAGCTATAAAGCCCATAGTTGAATTAAGTAATCAAATGCAAAGAACTAATGAGCTGAATTTGTCTGAACGAATTTTTGTAAAGCCAGCAAAAGATGAAATAAATGCGATTGCTCAAAATTTTAACGCAATGCTTGAGCGTATTAAAACTGCTTTTGAATTTAGAAAAAGTTACGTGCATCATACCTCACATGAATTAAGAACACCTCTTGCAGTAATGTTATCTCAAACAGAAGCGGCCTTAAATAGTAACTATGATGTTGAAGGATATAAAAAGGTATTGATGTCTTTAAAAGAAGACCAGCAGAATTTGATTGAATTAACCAATTCTTTGTTATTGATTTCTCAAAATGAGCAAATTGAATTCATGGATGAATGGCCTTATATACGAATTGATGAATTGTTATTTGATACGGTAGCTTATTTTAATAAAATTTTTCCTGATGCTAAAACTGCTTTTACTTTTGATAATTTACCCTCTGATGATGAACAATTGATGGTAAAAGGCAATGAAGCTTTACTGAGAGCTGCGTTTATAAACCTGATGAAAAATGCTTATTTGTATTCAGACGATAAATCGGTAAGTATTCGATTAATAACCGACAATAAAACAGTAATAATTAAATTTCAAAATAAAGGAGATCAATTAAGTACCGAAGAGGCAGAAAAGATGTTGATTCCTTTCTTTAGAGGGAGCAATGTAGGAAAGAAAAAAGGTTTTGGGCTCGGTTTAGTCATAATTAATCGCATCATTAATATTCACAAAGGAAGCTTAAACTATAAAGCCATATCAGAGAAGCTGAATAGTTTTGTGGTAATCTTACCGGTAAAAAAGTAGTTGTCTCTTTTTTAGAGATTTCAAAATAAAAAAAGCCAATCGATTGATTGGCTTTAACTATTTAGAGTAAATAAGCAATTATGCTAATGCAGTTGCTTTCTTCACTAATTTGCTCTTCAGGTTGGCTGCTTTGTTCTTATGGATGATTCCACGTTTTGCCAACTTATCGATCATAGAAATAACATCAGGGAGTTTTTCTTCGTATCCTTTCTTTTCTGCGCTTGTTTTTAGGTCGCGAATTGCGTTACGGGTAGTTTTACCATAGTAACGGTTACGGTCACGGCGCTTAGCGGCTTGTCTGACGTCTTTCTTTGTAGCTGAGTGATTTGCCATTTTCTATTTTTTTCAGGACGGCAAAGGTAGGGGCTTTCTAACAAATTTCAAATTTAAATTACAAAAAACTAGAAAATTGCTTATTTTAAGTAAAACAGCTGCTGTGTATAAATTAGTGGGTTTTAGCTTATTTTTTGGTTTATTTTCTGCCCCCAATGACCGATATTTGCGAACAATTTAGATTGAAAAGCTGCATAAATAAGCCAAATGAAGGATTTTTCGTACATCACCAATTCACATCCAGCATTCATAGAGGGTCTTTACCAAGACTTTTTAACCAATCCCGAGAGCGTTGACCCCGATTTGAGGAAGTTTTTTGAAGGTTTTGACTTTGCTGTTGCGGGTAATTATACCGCGGGTCAAGCTTCTGTTGAGGGTGTCGTAACCGCTTCCGCTGATTGGTTGAAAGAAATTAAAGTATATAGGCTTATTCTTGGCTACAGAAACAAAGGACATTTAATTGCTAAAACCAATCCTATCAGAACCAGAAAAGATAGAGGAGCAAATTTAGACTTGTCATTTTTTGGTTTATCTGAGGCAGATTTAAACACAGTTTACCAAGCTGGCAACTTAATTGGCTTAGGAGCTGCAACACTAAAAAACATTTTATCTCATTTGCAAAATACTTATGCCAACCATGTTGGTATAGAGTTTAAATATATTAGTGATCAAAAAATAATTGATTTTTTGACGGCAGAAATGGAGCAAAATTTTGCAAAGCCTTTGCCATTAAATAAAAAACAGCGGATCCTTGAAAAATTGAATCAGGGAGTGATGTTCGAAAAGTTTTTACACACTAAATACATTGGACAAAAAAGGTTTTCATTAGAAGGAGGAGAAACAACCATTGCGGCACTAGATGCAATCATAAATACAGCGGCCAACCACGACATTCAAGAAGTCGTTATTGGGATGGCGCATAGAGGAAGATTAAATGTGTTGGCTAATATCATGGGGAAAACCTATGAGCAAATTTTTAGTGAGTTTGAAGGTACAGCTACCATTGATCAAACCATGGGTAGCGGTGATGTGAAATACCATATGGGGTATGGTAGTGAAGTAAAAACAATGGATGATAAAACCATTCATTTAAAATTGATGCCTAATCCTTCGCATCTTGAAGCGGTTGATCCAGTTGTTGTTGGTTTTGCTAGAGCAAAAGCGGATCTTATTTCTGAAAGTCATTTTGAAAATATTTTACCCATTTTAATTCATGGGGATTCTTCTGTAGCAGGCCAAGGTATTGTATACGAAGTATTGCAAATGAGTAAGCTTCGTGGATATTATACTGGTGGAACCATTCACTTTGTAATTAATAACCAGATTGGTTTTACAACCGACTTTGACGATGCAAGAAGTGCAGACTATTCTACCTCTGTTGCAGCTATGGTTCAAGCTCCTGTTTTGCATGTAAATGGAGACGATGCAGAAGCGGTTGTTAAATGCGCAGAAATTGCAACACGTTATAGGGATCAATTTCATTCTGACATTTTTATAGATATGGTATGCTATAGAAAGCATGGCCATAACGAAGGCGATGATCCTAAGTATACGCAGCCTCAATTGTATGCACTAATAGATAAGCACCAGAATCCTAGAGAAATATATACCCATTATCTTATTGAAAACGGAACGCCGGATGCGCAAGAATTGGCCAAAGGCATGGAGAAAAAATTCTGGTCCGATTTGCAAGAAAGATTAGATGAAGTAAAGCAAAATCCGCTCCCTTATAAATACCAACAACCAGAATTAATTTGGAAGTCTTTTGTAAAAGCAACTACTTCAGATTTTGAATACTCCCCTTCAACGGCCATTGATGATAATCAGTTTGGTCTATTGTTTAATGGTTTAATGAAATGGCCAGCCGACTTAAAGCCATTGAAGAAAATTGAGAAATTAATTCAAGATAAAATTAAGTTATTCGAAACCGAAAGAAAAGTGGATTGGGCAACTGCAGAATTAATGGCTTACGGTTCTATTTTAACAGATGGGAATATTGTAAGAATGAGTGGTCAAGACGTAAAGCGAGGAACTTTTAGTCATAGACATGCAGTAATTAGAGATGAAGAAACGAACCGCGAATACAATCGTTTAAATCACTTTAAAGATGGCCAGCAACAGTTTAGAATTTATAATTCTTTATTAAGTGAATACGGGGTATTAGGATTTGAATATGGATATGCAATGGCCAATCCTAATGCATTGGTTATTTGGGAAGCTCAATTTGGAGATTTTTGTAATGGAGCTCAAACCATGATTGATCAGTTCATAGCAGCTGGTGAGCAAAAGTGGCAGCGCCAAAATGGTTTAGTTATGTTATTGCCTCACGGATATGAAGGTCAAGGCCCTGAGCACAGTAGTGCAAGAATGGAGCGTTTTCTTCAAATGTGTGCAGAACTGAATATGGTAATTACCAATATCACCAGCGCTGCTAATTTATTCCATGCTTTTAGAAGACAAGTGAGTTGGAATTTTAGAAAGCCTTTAATTAATTTTTCTCCTAAAGCTAATTTGAGAAATCCTGGCACTTATAGTGCAAAAGAAGATTTTACTTCAGGAGGTTTTAAAGAGCTAATTGATGATGCATTTGTTGCAGATGCTTCTGCAGTAAAAAAGGTTTTATTCTGTTCTGGTAAATTATATTTTGAGTTAGCAGATAAGCAGCTGAAAGAAAATAGAACTGATATTGCAATAGTTCGTTTAGAACAAATTTATCCATTGCCTTATCAACAACTTGACTTATTGTATAAAAAATACCATAAAGCAACTTGGTTCTGGGTGCAAGAAGAGCCTTTGAATATGGGTGCAGCCGGATTTTTACAAACCAATTTAAAAACCATCAATTTTGGTGTAATCAGTAGAAATGCTAGTGCTGCAACTGCAACTGGTTATGCAAAAGTGCATGCACAAGAGCAAGCAGAAATTATTGATACTGCATTTAATATTTAATGCATTTAATAACTAGAACTATCTATAATACCATATTAATACATCGTTATGATCGAAATAAAAGTACCAACAGTTGGAGAGTCAATAAATGAAGTAACCCTTTTGAAGTGGACTAAAAAAGATGGAGAATGGGTAGAACGTGACGAAGTGATTGCTGAACTAGAAAGTGAAAAAGCCACTTTTGAAGTGAATGCAGAGAAAGCTGGAATTCTTACAACTATTGGTAAAGAAGGGGACACCCTTAATATTGGTGATGTACTAGCTAATATTGATGAAACTGCAGTAAAGCCTGAAGGAATGGCTATTCCTGTTGTAGCCCCTACAAAGGCATCAACTCCTGCTGCCACAGTTAATCAAGCTGCAGTTACTGCAGTTCCGAATGATATCAAAGCAAGCCCTGTGGCTTCTGCTATTATTGCAGACAAGAAAGTAGATACTAAATCAATTACTCCTTCTGGAACTGGTGGAAAAATAATGAAGCAGGATGTATTAGACGCATTAAATAACCCAGGCAAAAAGTCTTTTGCACCAGATGGGGCATTGTTCAGTAGAAATGTGCGTCAAGAAAAAATGAGTGCATTGCGAAGAACTATTAGCAGAAGATTAGTTGAATCTAAAAATACTACAGCCATGCTCACCACTTTTAATGAAGTGGATATGACGCAGATAATGGAAATAAGGAAACAGTATAAGGATAAATTTAAAGAAGGGCATGGGGTTAATTTAGGCTTTATGAGTTTCTTTGCTAAAGCATGTGCAATTGCTTTAGGAGAGTGGCCTTCTGTAAATGCTTATATTGATGGAGACCAAATTGTTTATCATGATTATGCCGATATAAGCATTGCTGTAAGTACACCAAGAGGTTTAACAGTGCCTGTTATGCGCAATGTAGAGAGCCTCAGCATGGCTGATATTGAAAGAAAGGTTGTAGAATTAGCTGGAAAGGCAAGAGATAGTAAGTTAACAGCAGAAGAATTACAGGGTGGTACATTTACCATCACCAATGGAGGTGTATTCGGAAGTTTAATGAGCACGCCAATTATAAATATTCCTCAAAGTGCCATTTTAGGAATGCACAAAATTCAGGAACGCCCAATGGCAATAAATGGTCAAGTAGTTGTTAAACCAATGATGTACTTGGCTTTAAGCTATGATCACCGCATTATTGACGGTAGAGAAAGTGTTAGTTTCTTGGTTCGTGTAAAGGATCTTTTAGAAAACCCTGCTTTGTTATTAATGGGTAAAGATCCTGTGAAGGCATTATTAGAATTATAGTGAAGTACGCCGAAAATTATTTACGTTCTGCCGCTGCAATTATAACTGCTTATAATGGAGATACGCCTTTTGCTGGGTATTTAAAAACACATTTCGCGGCCAACAAAAAATTTGGCTCAAAAGACCGGAAGTATATTTCTCAAATATGTTATTCCTATTTTAGAACTGGAAATTCCATGGTAGGAATTGATATGGAGTTGTCTTTAAAAGCTGCTCTTTATCTGTGTAATAATGAACCTGGGGTATGGGCTGGTTTATTTGATCCAAATTGGTTACAATATTGGCCTTCATTATTAACTAAGCGGATTGAGTTTGTAAAAAATCATCTAGCTTATTTTAATCCAACTCAAATTTTCCCTTTTGTTTCTTACTTGAGCAAATCCATAGACGTTGAGCGTTTTAGTGCGTCACATTTAATTCAGCCTGACTTATTTATTAGAGTGAGGCCAGGTAGAATAGCCAATGTTGTAAATGCATTAACAAGTGCTGATATTGAATATAAAATAGTTACCGAATCTTGTTTTGCATTGCCTAACGGCACAAAGTTAGAAGGTATAGCAGAATTAGACAAAGACTATGTAGTTCAAGATTACAGTTCCCAACAAACGGCTAGCATTATGGAAGCGGTGAAGCAAATGCGAAAAGGAAAAGAGGCTTCTGTTGATGTGTGGGATTGTTGCGCTGCAAGTGGTGGCAAATCAATTTTAGCGAGAGACGTTTTAGGAAATATGGAGCTAACTGTATCTGATATTCGTAAAAGTATTATACAGAATTTAGCACAAAGATTTGACAGGGCGGGTATAAGAAAATACCAATCTTTAATTGCCGACTTAAGTAAGCCTATTACAGCTCCTGAATTGGCGGGAATGCAATTTGATTTAATTATTTGTGATGCACCTTGCAGTGGTAGTGGTACCTGGGGTAGAACGCCTGAACAGTTGACACAGTTTGGTAATCAAGCCATAAATGATTTTCAGCAATTGCAGCAACAGATTGTTCGTAATGCTTTGCCTAAACTTCGTAGTAATGGATATTTTTTATATATAACCTGCTCCGTTTTTGAAGCTGAGAATGAAGCAATCATTCCATTTATTGAAAGCAGTTTCCCTTTTATGAAACTGATAGAACAATCAGCAATCAAAGGATATGATGTAAAAGCCGACACCATGTTTGCTGCCCTCTTTAAGAAAATTGATTAGCTATTCAAAATCAGTTCACCTCGCTGAATGATGCCTCCTCCAATTACATCATTGCCCTCATAAAAAACGGCACTTTGCCCAGGGGCTATACTCTTTACATTTTCGTAGAATCGGGCACGTATAATACCATTGGGTTCATTGAATAAATTACTAAGTGCACCTTTGTCTTTATAACGAATTCTTGTATTGGCTTCCATTCCATCGGAAACGCCATCGTATTTAATCCAATTTAATTTCCCAACCATCATATCATTTTGCTCCAAATCAGATTCGTCGCCTAATACAACAGTATTGGTATTAGGGTTAATTGAAGTTACATAAACCGGATGCCCCATGGCTATGTCTAATCCTTTGCGTTGTCCAATTGTATAAAAAGGATAACCTTTATGCTGTCCCAGTTTTTCCCCAGATTTGTCTACAAACCATCCCCCTGCAACTTGTTCTTCTAATCCGTCTACTCTTCTTTTTAAAAATCCTCTATAATCGTTGTCTGGAACAAAGCAGATTTCATAGCTCTCACTTTTCTTTGCTAATTCTGGGTATCCCATATCCATAGCCATTTGTCTAATAGCCGATTTGTGGTAACCCCCTAAAGGCATCATGGTTCTACTAAGTAGTTCTTGGTCCAATCCCCAAAGAACATAACTCTGGTCTTTGGTATCGTCTAATCCTTTACTAATAACATAACGCCCATTGGTATGCTGTCTAATTTCGGCATAGTGTCCGGTTGCAATAAAATCACAGCCTAGTGCATTGGCCCTTTTTAGTAGTGCCCTCCATTTAATATGCGTATTACACATCACACATGGATTAGGGGTTCTGCCTGCTAAATACTCCTCTACAAAATTTTCTATAACAAAATCACCAAATTCTTCTCGTATATCTAAAATAAAATGCGGGAATCCATGATGAACTGCCGCTTGTCTGGCATCATTAAATGAATCAATATTGCAACAGCCTGTTTCTTTTGTACTGCTACCGCTGCTGGCATAGTCCCAGGTTTTCATAGTAATACCAATTACTTCATACCCCTCATGGTGCAGCATTAAAGCCGTAACGGTACTGTCTATACCCCCGCTCATTGCCACCAGTACTTTTCCTTTACGGCTCATTTTAATAATTATTTCTGCAAAAGTAGAACATCAAACCCAAAAAAGGGCAGTAGAATGCCCTATAAACAGTTAAAAACAAAAAGGATTTACGGTTAATACGCATTTTACTTAATTTCAATTATTAGACATTGATAAAAAAACAGCTATGATTAAATTAACCGCAATCGGTAATCTGGGAAAAGATGCCATTTTAAATAATGTAAATGGCAAAAATGTGATCAATTTCACCGTTGCACATACCGAACGTTATAAAGATGCTCAAGGGAACCAAAAGGATAAAACCACATGGGTAGACTGTGCTTATTGGACAGAAAGAACAGGCATTGCTCCTTATTTAAAGAAGGGTACTCAGGTATATGTAGAAGGTCAGCCCGATGTGAGAACTTATACAACTAAAGAGGGTACCAATGGGGCTACTTTATCTTTGAGAGTAAGTAGCGTTCAATTGTTGGGAAGCAGAAGCAATGATGCTGCCCCTTCAGCAGGTGGTTATAGTTCAGGCGGATACCAACCTGCACCTGCAGTGAATACAACATCAGCTCCGGCCTCAAATGATATTACAGAGCCGTTTGATGATTTGCCATTCTAATAAGCATTAAATTGCTTCGTACATTGCAGTTATGGAAAAGGTATTCCAATACGAGCAACTATATTCTTTCACCCATGCTGTATTCATCGGCATGGGTTGTTCTTTAGAGCATGCTACCATTGCAACTAAAGTTTTACTTTCAGCAGATTTACGGGGAATTGATAGCCATGGTGTTGCAAGATTAAGTGGTTATGTTCGGCTTTGGCAAGCTGGTAGAATTAATGCACAGCCCAATATTCGAGTGATTCATGAAACACCTTCTACTGCTGTTGTAGATGGGGATCAAGGCTTAGGCCTAGTTGTAGCCCCCTTTGCTATGACCATTGCTATGCAAAAAGCAACAGCCGTTGGAACTGGTTGGGTAGCTGTACAAAACTCTAATCACTTTGGTATTGCTGGTTATCATGCTATGATGGCATTAGAAAATGATATGATTGGGATGGCCATGACCAATGCAAGTGCTTTGGTTGCTCCTACTTTTTCAGTTGAAAAAATGTTGGGTACTAACCCAATTGCTGTTGCAATTCCTGCTGAACATCAACCTCCATTTGTGGCAGACTTTGCCACAACTACCGCAGCCAATGGTAAGTTGGAAATTTTACAACGAAAAGGCTTAGATACGCCAGTAGGATGGGCGCAAGACCATCAAGGACATATTAGTACCGATGCCAATATTTTAAAGAAAGACGGTGCATTATTGCCATTGGGTTCAGATAGGGAACATGGTAGTCATAAGGGGTACGCATTAGGGAGTATTGTTGATATTTTTTCTGCTGTATTAAGTGGCGCATCTTATGGTCCATGGGCACCACCATTTCCTGCTTATATTCCAATGCCAGAAAATATGCCAGGAAAAGGTTTAGGTCATTTTTTGGGCGCCATGCGAGTGGATGCTTTTAGACCAGCAGTAGATTTTAAAAACCATATGGACAATTGGATCAGTCGATTTAGAAATGCAACTCCAATTGAAGGGCAATCAAAAGTATTAATCCCAGGTGATCCAGAACGCGAAATGGAAACAAAAAGAATGGCCGAAGGCATTCCTTTGTTACCTGTGATAGTGGAAGATCTTGATAAAATAGGTGCGCTGTTTGAAGTTACATTAACTAAATAACTCCTTATGAAATCAACACAATATTTATTGTTTCTAGTTTTTTGGTTATTATTAATTCAAGCATGTGCTACTAATAAAAAAGAGGATAATGATTCATTTCCACTTTTGTCTGAAACAGAATGGAATCAGTTGTTCCCGCATATGAATGGTGGTGATAGCTTGGGTAAACTTTTTTATAGTTATACCGCTTTTGTAAAAGCCACTAAAAGATTTCCGCAATTTTTAAATGAAGGTTCTACCCAATTAAAGAAAAGAGAACTAGCTGCATTTTTAGCAACTATTTCACACGAAACTGGAGGGGGTAATGAAAACGATATGGTCCATTTTTATGATTTTGGTTTGTACTATAAAGAAGAGTTAGCGTGTTTAAATGGTTGTGCAAGTTACTCGGATACCACTAGTTTAAATTATCCACCTGCGAAAGGTAAATCTTATCATGGGAGAGGCCCTATTCAATTGAGCTGGAATTATAATTATGGTTTATTTAGTGAAATGGTTCTTGGAAATAAAGACAGTTTATTAAACAATCCTGATTTGTTAACCATAGATCCAGAATTAAGTTTTACTTCCGCTATTTGGTTTTGGGTAACAGCCCAAGATCCCAAACCTTCTTGTCATGATGTAATGTCTGGTAATTGGGTACCTAATGAAACGGATAGCTTAGCTGGACGCAAACCTGGCTTCGGTGCAGTCATGAATATTGTTAACGGAGGTCTTGAGTGCGGGGGTATTGAATCTGTTAAAAATAAATTTAGGCTTGAATACTATGTAGCTTTTTGTAAAAAAATGAAAGTTGATCCAGGCCCAAATATTAGCTGTAATTCTCAACAGCCATACGGCCAATAATTCCTTTGATAGCGTTACATTTGCAGCAAATTTGTTGCAATGATGAAAGTTATGAAGTTTGGTGGCACTAGTGTTGGTAAGCCAGAACGTATGCATGAAGTGGCCAAATTAATCACAAGGAATTCGGATAGTAAAATTGTGGTTTTAAGTGCCTTAAGTGGAACAACCAATTCATTAGTAGAAATCAGTAATTTTTTAGCACAGGGAAATAGAGAGGGTGCAAAAAATACTATTGAGAAATTACACCAACATTATAAACAGTTTATTGAAGAACTGATTCAAAAAGAAGATAGCAGGAAATATGCCAATCAGATTATTGATGAGCATTTTGACTTTCTAAATATCATTTTACGCATTTCATTTAGTGAAGCGCTAAATAAAGACATTTTGGCTCAGGGTGAATTAATGAGTACCAAATTATTCTCTGTTTACTTAACTGAAATAGGCGTAGACCATGAATTACTACCCGCATTAGAGTTCATGAGTATTGACGTGAATGAAGAACCACAGTTAGGTGCTATTCGTATTAAATTGAATGATTTACTTAAAAAGCATTCCAATAAAAAGATATTAGTTACTCAAGGTTATATCTGTAGAAATGTTAGGGGTGAAGTAGATAATTTAAAAAGAGGGGGGAGTGATTATACCGCTTCATTAGTAGCCGCTGCATGTAATGCTTCTGTTTGTGAAATTTGGACAGATATTGATGGGATGCACAATAACGATCCAAGAATTGTAAATAAGACTGTAGCTATTGAACAGTTGAGTTTTGACGAAGCTGCGGAGTTGGCTTATTTTGGGGCTAAAATTTTACACCCTACTTGCATTTGGCCCGCTCAGCAAGAAAATGTTCCAGTAAAATTGTTGAATACCATGCAACCAGATGCGCCTGGAACAGTCATAACTAAAGAGGCTGGAAGTGTTGGAGTAAAAGCGGTAGCTGCAAAAGATGGTATCATTGCAATTAAAATCAAAAGTAGTCGAATGCTTTTGGCTTATGGATTCTTAAGAAAAGTTTTTGAAGTGTTTGAGAAATACAAGACTTCTATTGATATGATTACTACATCAGAAGTAGCTGTTTCAGTAACCATTGATTCAGATTTATTTTTAGATGATATTGTTAGAGAGCTAGAGCCTTTTGGAACAGTGGATGTAGATAAAGGCCAAACCATTGTATCAATTGTAGGAAATGAAATTGCGCAGACTGATCATGTATTGCAAAAATTATTTGATGCATTAAATGAAGTGCCTGTTACAATGGTTAGTTATGGTGGTAGTGCACACAATATTTCTTTATTAGTGCCTCAAGACTATAAAACAAAAACTTTGCAGCTATTAAATGCTGGATTGTTTGGGTTATAATTTGCTGAATAAGATTATTTATATCATGGGGGTGTCTGGTTGTGGTAAAACAACCATTGGAACTTTATTGTCAAAACAGACCGGTTATCCTTTTTATGATGGGGATCAATTTCATTCCTTGAGTAATATAGACAAAATGGCTATGGGTATTCCATTAAACGACAATGATCGTATTCCCTGGCTAAACAGTATTAAAGAATTTGCTGAGAAAAAAGTGGTAGACAGTTCTATTATTATTGCCTGTTCTGCGTTAAAACAGCCTTATCGAGATATTCTTTCTAATATTCCTTTCGCCAACTGTCAATTTGTTTTATTACAAGGAGCAGATGCTTTGTTGCTTGAGCGATTGCAAAAAAGAGTAGGGCATTTTATGCAAGCCAATTTGTTGACTTCTCAACTGAATATTTTAGAAATTCCTTCCAACGCTTTGGTAATTGATATAGACCAAGCACCATCAAAAATTGTTGAGCAAATTATTGAAGAACTACCAATAACTTTAAGTATGCAAGAATTCGGTTTGATTGGGTTAGGTGTTATGGGGAAGAGTCTGAGTAGAAACTTCGCCAACAATGGATTTAAGCTTTCTTTATACAATCGTTATGTAAAAGGCAAGGAAGAAAAAGTTGCTGAACTATTTGTTGCAGAATTCCCAGAACTTGAAAATGCCAAGGCTTTTGAAGATCTCACAGAATTTATTCAATCGTTGTCATTGCCTAGAAAAATCATGTTAATGGTTCATGCAGGCGAAGCTACTGATGATATAATTGAACAACTTATACCGCTTTTGGATAAGGGTGATGTTTTGATTGATGGGGGAAATACACATTATTTAGATACAGAGAAAAGATTGGCTCGGCTTAGCAACTTAGGTATTCACTTTATTGGAGCAGGAGTGTCTGGTGGAGAGGAGGGTGCATTAAGAGGGCCTTCTATTATGCCTGGTGGTTCTTTGGAAGGTTATCTACTGATTCAACCATTCTTTGAAAAAATTGCAGCAATTAATAATAATGGAATCAATTGTTGTAAATATATTGGTGAAGCAGGTGCAGGTCATTTTGTAAAAATGGTACACAACGGAATTGAATATGCTGAAATGCAATTATTAGCAGAGCTTATTCAATTCTTAAAAGTATCTGGAGGGTTTACCAATGATTTAATTGCCTTGCTTTTACAACCATTCCTTCAAACTAATAAGAGCAGTTATTTGTTAGAAATAACAATTCAGATTCTACAAAAAAAACGGGAGGGTCAATATTTAGTTGACCAGATTCTAGATAATGCTGGTAACAAAGGAACGGGTAGTTGGACTACTATTGAAGCAGCTAAATGGGGCGTTCCAATTCCTACACTTACGGCTGCTTTAAATGCACGTTTTATATCTTCTATGTGGGAAGAACGTAGGCAAGCAGCAGCAACCATGTTAACTACTACGCAAAAACAGCCTATAGATATAAATGCGGTAATGGAAGCATATCAACTATGTAGAATCATTAACCACCACCAAGGATTTCAGTTAATTGAATTCGTTTCAAAACAACAAGGCTGGAATATTAATTTGCCTTCATTAGCAGAGGTTTGGACAGCGGGTTGTATTATTCGATCAAAGTTAATGGAAGAGTTAAAAGTGCTGCTTTTGGATTCAAGTAATTTACTATTGCATCCATCTATTGTACAACAGTGTAATGGTGCAGTGGATTCTTTAAAGCAAATGCTTGCTATTGCTTTAGCCACTGATTTACCAATGGATTGTTTTAGTGCCTCAGCCCAATATTTATTTGCTTATAAACAAGCAGAATCTGGGGCGTCGTTAATTCAAGCACAACGAGATTTTTTTGGTGCACATACTTACCAATTAAAAGAAGATCCTAAAGGCCCATTTTATCATACTAATTGGCAGGAAACATGAATTATATATTAATGCTAAGTGTATTTGCTGGAATAGCCTGTTTGCTTATATTGGTATTGTATTTTAAGTTCCCAGCATTCATAGCTTTGTTAATGGCTTCCATTGTTACTGGAATATTAGCCGGATTGTCTGCACAAAAAATGATTGCGACAATTCAAGAAGGGATGGGGTCTACTTTGGGTTTTGTAGCAACGATAGTGGGTTTGGGTGCAATGTTTGGGGCTATTTTAGAGAAGTCAGGTGGAGCAGATGCCATTGCTCGATATTTAATAAATAAGGCTGGGCAAAATAAATCACCACTTGCACTAGGCTTTACTGGGCTGATCATTTCCATACCCGTTTTTTTTGATGTGGCTTTTATTTTACTAATTCCCATTATTTATGCCATACAAAAAAACACCCAAAAATCTTTATTGTTGTATGCAATGCCTTTATTGGCTGGGTTAGCATTTGGACATGCATTTATTCCACCAACGCCTGGTCCAATAGCCGTTGCTGAAATTATTGGGGCAGAAATGGGCTGGGTAATATTGACCTCTATTTTAATTGGCATTCCGACTGTTATTCTATGTGGAGTATTATTCGGAAAATTCATTGCAAAGCGAATTCATATAAAAGCCCCTGAACAAGATTTAACAGTAAGTAATGCGGACAGCATTGATCATACTCATCTACCTTCATTTAGATTAACAATTGGTATTGTTTTTATGCCAATTATTTTAATATTATTAAATACCTGTTTTAATGCAGGCTTGTTTATTATTAACAATACATTCTTCAAGCAACTGATAGCATTATTAGGGCATCCTTTTTCTGCTTTAATTATTGCCAATATTGCTGCGTGGATTTTATTGGGCATTAAAAAGGGGTACAGTGCAAGTGAGTTGAGTAAGATTTCTATTCAGTCAATGGCTCCTGCAGGTGCCATTATTTTAGTGACTGGTGCTGGTGGTGTATTTAAGCAAGTATTGGTGAACACGGGTTCTGGGAAATTATTAGCAGAATTACTTTTGAATGCTGGATTTTCTATTGTCCTATTCGCGTATTTGGCTGCAGCTATTATTCGTCTATTGCAAGGTTCTGCAACGGTAGCAATGATTACTGCTTCAAGTTTATTAGCACCATTATTGGTTGCTGGAATGTATTCTCCCATACAAATGGCCTCGTTGGTTGCTGCAATTGCAGCTGGTGCTTCTATTTTTTCTCATGTAAATGATAGTGGTTTTTGGCTGGTAAAGCAGTATTTAGGATTGACTGAAAAACAAACTTTTCAATCATGGTCATTAATGACTTTACTCCTTTCTATTATAGCGGGAATACTTGCCGGGATAATATTTTATTTCGCTTAAAGTAAATCTCACAATGCTGAAATGATAAAACGAGCCAGTCTTAATCATTAAGACGATAAATTAGTATATTAGGTATTTATTATTGTACCTGATTATGATTAAACACCCCAATACTTTAGCTGGTATTATTGCTTTATTAGTCTTTTGCGGAATTTTTTTGCAATTGGTATTAATGATTCAAGCACCAACAAGTGATTCCATATTTGAAGTTATCATTCGATTCTTTAGTTACTTTACCATTTTGAGTAATTTGATAGTCTTTGCTTATTTTATTTCTAAAGCACTTTCGGCAGAATTAGGAGAAAATGGATTTTGGACAAAACCTGAAACCAGCACAGCAGTAACAGTTTATATAACTGTTGTTGGATTGGTTTATCATATTGTACTTAGTAAGATTCATAACCCTCAAGGTTTAGCTAAAATTGCAGACCATGGATTGCATAGTTTTACACCACTTGTAACACTACTTTACTGGTTTGTTTTTGTTTCTTCTAAAAAAGTAAGTTATAATTCAATTCCATATTGGCTATTATATCCAGCATTTTACTTTGTTTATACCATCATACATGGTGCATTAACCCAGTTTTACCCTTATCCATTTTTGGATGTTAATAAGATAGGATTATTGCAATCTTTTTTAAATTGTTTAGTAGTCTTGGCCTTGTTTACATTCTTAAGTCTTTTATTTAGTTTTATTTCTAATTGGCGGTTTAAAAAATCGAGTAAATCATCATGACCAGCGATGCAAAAACAGTAACAGACTATTTAAGTCAAATTCCAACTGAGCAAAAAACACCCATTGAGCAGTTAAGAAAAACAATTAAAAAGAATTTGCCCAAGGGGTTTAAAGAAGTAATGAATTATGGAATGATTGGCTATGTAGTTCCGCACAGTATTTATAGGGATGGATACCATTGTAATCCAAAATTGCCATTGCCTTTCATGGCCCTTGCTGCGCAAAAAAACTTTATTGCTTTTTATCATATGGGAATTTATGCAGACCCTCAATTATTAAAATGGTTTACCGATTCCTATGTCAAATTAGTTCCCAACAAATTAGATATGGGAAAAAGTTGCTTGAGATTTAAAAAAAATTCAGTTATTCCTTATGAACTTATTGGAGAGCTGGTTCAAAAAATGACTACAGAAGACTGGATCAATTTGTATGAAAAAAACTATAAAAAAGCATCCAAAAAATAATAGACATAAAAAAACTCCCTTCGAATAAAGGGAGTTTTTTTATGTAATATCATTTATTTAAACAATCAATAAGGCATCTCCATAGCTGAAGAAACGGTATTTGTCTTTAATTGCTTTCTTGTAAGCTTCAATGGCTAAATCATAACCAGCAAAAGCACATGTCATAATTAACAAGCTGGTTTTAGGTAAATGAAAATTGGTTACCAAACTGTCCGCCACATTAAATGTGTAAGGTGGATGAATAAAATGGTTGGTCCATCCTTCGCTTGGCTTCAATAATTTTTGTGCAGTAAAACTACTTTCCATAGCACGCATAGTAGTAGTTCCTATTGAACATATACGCTTACCACTTTCTTTTGCTTTGTTTACAATTGCACATGCTTGTTCGTCAATTTGATAATACTCGGCATCCATCTTGTGTTTGCTCAAATCTTCAACTTCAATTGGACGAAAAGTGCCTAATCCTGTATGAAGTGTTACTTCTGCAAAACGGATTCCCTGTATTTCACAACGCTTTATTAGTTCTTTGCTAAAATGTAAACCCGCTGTTGGTGCTGCAACTGCTCCTTCGTGTTTGGCATATACAGTTTGGTAGCGTTCCTTGTCTTCTTCATCAGGTTTGCGCTTGATGTATTTTGGCAAAGGCGTTTCCCCTAAGAACTCTAACATTTTTTTAAAACTTGCATCATCATCATCCCATAAAAAACGGATGGTTCTGCCACGGCTGGTGGTATTGTCAATTACTTCTGCTACCAATTCTTCGTTGTCTCCAAAATACAATTTATTTCCAACTCTAATTTTTCTTGCGGGATCAACAATTACGTCCCATAAGCGATTGGGTTTATTCAATTCGCGTAAAAGAAATACTTCAATTTTTGCACCTGTCTTTTCTTTTCTACCATACATTCTGGCAGGGAAAACTTTGGTGTTGTTTACTACAAATACGTCTTTGTCGTCGTAATAATCTAAAATGTCTTTGAAGTTGCGGTTTTCCATGTGGCCGCTTTTGCGATCAACTACCATTAGGCGGCTGTCTTCTCTTCTTTTGGTTGGGTTTTGTGCAATCAGGTTTAACGGGAGGTCAAACTTGAACTGGGATAATTTCATGTAACTAATCTTTTTAGATGATAGCCACAGCAAGTTGTTCAATCCACCGAAGCGGAATAGGATAACTTCATGTTACGGCATGAATTTTGAAAGTTGGCAAAAGTACAAAAAAATAGGCTATAATCCAATTTTAAAAGATTACAAAGGTTGGGTAATTTTTACACATTGCTAAGGTTTATTGGGCTTCTTTCACCTAATTTTGCAACACCAAATAATAGTGCTTTAGTGCATAGGAACGGTAAAAAAAAATCAATGATTCGGAAGTATTGGTGGAAAATATTGTCATTTGTGTTGTTGGTATATACCTGCACATATGGTTTTTATGTAAAAGTGCCCCGTTTGGACGATAGAATGAAGGAATCTATAAGAAATTTCTTCTTTCATGTTCCTATGTGGTTTACCATGATGATTCTATTATTGGTTTCAATGATTTATTCCATCCGCTATTTGCGTAATCCTTCTCAAAAGAATGATGCATATGCGGTAGCTTTTGCCTCAACTGGTGTTATTTATGGTATTTTAGGATTGGTAACCGGCGCTATTTGGGCCAACTACCAATGGGGTAGCCCTTGGAGTGGTGATCCTAAGCAAAATGGGGCAGCCATTGCCATGTTAATTTACCTCGCTTATTTTGTTCTGCGCGGAAGTTTAAATGAAGATGATAAAAAAGGCAGAATTAGTGCAGTCTATAATATTTTTGCCTTTTTCATGCTTTTCCCAACACTTTGGATTTTACCTAGATTAACTGAGTCTTTGCACCCAGGAGGCGAGGGGGCAGATGGGAATCCGGGTATTAATGGCAAGGACATGGATGTTCAAATGCGAACCGTTTTTTATCCTGCTGTAATTGGTTGGACACTTTTAGGTGTTTGGATAAGTACTTTAAAAATTCGCTATTCATTATTAGCTGAAAAAAAATACAACAATGATTAAAATGCGCTTATTTATTACCGCAATACTATCAGTAATGATTTCAATAGTTGCGTTTGCACAAGAGAATACTTCAGATATTGGTTTAATGAGAAGTAATGGAAAAATCTTTGTTGTAATGGCTGTTGTATTAACCATTTTGATTGGCTTATTTGCATACTTAATCAGCATAGATAAGAAGATAACCCGATTAGAAAAAGAAGGATCGAATCAATAATTTTTCACCATAGATAATAACCTATAAAACGATTGCCAATGTCGAATCATCAACCGTACAGCTTTTTTCACAGTGTAGAAAGAAGTTTTGATAAAGCTGCCAGTTTTACCAAATGGGAAAAGGGCTTACTAGAACAAATTAAAGCTTGTAACAGTATATACAGTATGCGCTTCCCAGTAAAAATGGACGATGGCCGTATTGAAGTTATTGAAGCGTATCGTGTACAACATTCTCAACATAAGTCTCCATGTAAAGGGGGTATTAGATTCAGTGATGAAGTTAATCAGGATGAAGTGATGGCACTTGCCTCATTAATGACCTATAAATGTGCTATTGTAAATGTTCCATTTGGTGGAGGTAAAGGAGGAATTAAAATTAATCCCAAGAAATATTCTGTTTACGAGTTAGAAAAAATTACTCGTAGATACACCAGTGAATTAGTAAAGAAGAACTTTATTGGACCTGGTATTGATGTTCCAGCTCCTGATTATGGAACTGGTGAGCGTGAAATGTCATGGATTGTTGATACTTATGCTTCTTTAAAGCCAGGTGAAATTGATGCTGCTGGTTGTGTAACAGGTAAGCCAATTACTCAAGGAGGTGTTAGAGGTAGAAAAGAAGCTACAGGGTTAGGTGTTTTCTTTGGTATACGTGAAGTATGTAATATGCCTGATGTAATGGCAAAATTAGGATTAACAACCGGAGTTGTTGGTAAGACAGTGATTGTACAAGGATTAGGTAATGTGGGGTATCATTCTGCTAAGTTTTTCCGTGAGCATGGTTCTAAAGTCATTGCAATAGCTGAATATGAAGGAGCTATATTCAATTCCAATGGTTTAAACGAAGAAGAAGTATTCCAGCATAGAAAAGCAACAGGTTCTATTTTAAATTTCCCTGGTGCTACGAATATTGCTAAAAGTACGGATGCATTAGAAATTGAATGTGATATTTTAATTCCTGCTGCCTTAGAAAACGTAATCAATGGAGATAACGCTGAAAGAGTAAAAGCTAAAATTATTGGTGAAGCTGCTAACGGTCCTTTAACTCCTGAAGCAGACGAAATATTTGCGAAAAAAGGTGTTTTAGTTGTACCAGATATGTATTTGAATGCGGGTGGTGTAACCGTATCGTATTTTGAGTGGTTAAAGAACTTGAGCCACGTACGTTACGGTAGAATGGAAAAACGTTTTACGGAGAACCTGAATACCCATATTCTTACGCAGATGGAAGAATTAACTGGTAAGAAAGTAAGTGATGTAGAACGTAATTTTATTTTGCACGGACCTGAAGAAGTAGATTTAGTACACAGTGGTTTAGAAGAGTCTATGATTGCTGCAACAAGAGAAATCATGGCTATCTGGAAAGAAAATCCTACTATCCCTGATATGAGAACTGCAGCTTATGTTTGTGCTATTAACAAAGTAGGAACTTCTTATACTGAATTAGGAATATTCCCTTAATTCTATTAATTTTTTAAAATGGATTCCGAATTATATAAAAATTCGGGGTCCTTTTAAAAAGTAAATTGTGCCTTCATTAAAATTTGAGTTGGCCTTAAAATAAAAAAATTATTTGTTATAGTATTTGCTGAGAAGGATACTGTTTCAAATTCTTTTACATTAAATATATTTTGCAAGGATAATTCAAGGTCCATTTTTCTCAAAACAGCCTTTTTCCTAATTGCTATATCCCCGAAAAGAAAATTTCGATTTGCTTGTGTTTGCTGATTTAAATGGGAATGTTCAAAAATTAATTTCACAGGCATATTTGTTAAAAAGTTTAAGTGTATTACTGCTGTTTGATTGAATATTTGGGTTTTATTAAATAAGTTATTCTTCAATCCCGAGTACAGAATCTGATATTGTGATGTATACTCAATTGAATGGCTTTTTATATTCGTTAAAATTTTCGAATTAATCCCTACTGTTTTTACATTAAACTCATCTTGTTTATTTGAAATCATTTGAATGCTTGATTTCTTTTGTAAAATTAGTCCTAATGCGAAAGACCCATTTATTGAATGGATATACTTGCTAATATTAGTTGAAAATGCGATGCTCTTGTTAGGATTTAAATTATAAAATGCATTTCTTATTACCAAACTACCAGCAAAATTTTGATTGAATAGTATGTTATCTACATTGTTCTCAATAGCTATGCTGCTATTTATAAATAACATTTTTCGTACTTCCTTGTAATTGGCGCTAAGTGTGATTTTTCTTTGTTTTAAATTTGAAATAATACTATTACGATTCTGTAGAGTTCTATAGTCGGTTAAAATATATCGTTCTGTTGATAAGTATACAGGTAAATACATATCATTAGAATTAAACCTTAACGTAATGGAAAAGTTACTATTCATAATATGTTGCATAGTCATGTCATAATTAAAGAATAATCTATTTATTGATTGACCTTTTTGAGAATTATTATGTTGAACTAAATAGTTTGCAGGAATGCTTAAGCTTATTTTTAGTTTTTTTTCATTAAAATTTATTTTGAAATAATTATAAATGTTTATCTCTTTTCCAGTTAAATTGTTATTTAAACTATCATGAATAATCGTTAAATTATTTAATTCTTCTTTTAATAATTCTGTTTGATAAGATTGTGTTGTAAAAGAAATGCCAAAATTATTTTCAATAGAAAATACACTAATTTTTTTTGCATTGGTGATTGTGAAATTTGAAAACAAAGTTTTTAAAGCAACTTTTTGATTTAAACTGTTATAAGGAATATTGTTATTAAAAAGATTATTGTATTTGCCAGGTTTTATTTCTAATTGTTGTGGCATCCGAGAATAACTTATGAAATATGAAACTCCTTTTAGATTATTTGAATTTGTTTTTAAAAACATGCCTTCATTTGAAACGCTGAAATGTTTTGAAAAAAAAGTTTGATCTGTTTTATCTTTTAGAATAATAGATGCTTCATCCTTATCTATATTGGCTTGAAAATTCAATCGATTAAAATAATATCTCTTTTTTGTATTAGATATATAATTTAAACTTCCTCGGATTAAGAATTCATTTTTTGTTGTTAATTGATTTTCATTAATTCTAATTGTATCAGATGGGAAAAAATTGATAATATTTGTCCCACTATTTTGGTATTTCAAGTTTTTAATAAAATCTAAATTGAATTTCAATTCGGAATCAGCATTAATTTTTCTCAAATTGTTGATTGACAAAGTATGTAGGTTATTAAATAAAAATCGCTGATTACTTGTTAAAGGTATATTTGGAGATGGTATTGAAAGAATTGGATTTTTAAAAATATTCCCCTTTATAAAATTACTTACATTATTGCTATTTAGTAAATCAAGTTCTTTCTCATTATTTAAACCTGTATTGTTATTCTTATAAGAGACAATAGTTTGATGATTTGAACCAAATTGCATTGGAACTAACTCGTTCTCATACATAAATGGGAATCCCCCAATTCCTATTTTTCCTCTCCCAATAATTTTGTTTTTTGCATTATTGTTTAATTTAATGTTTATTCCTGCTTGGTTTGAAATTGTAAAACTGTCGAGGGCTTTTATTGGTTGATGATTTTCTAGAATTTGTATCTGATCTACAGAATTTGCGGGGATATTATTATTTGCTAAAGCATATTTGTCATCCAGTAGATTCATCCCTTCGATGTAATACTTATTTATTTGCTTCCCTTGATATTTTATAACGCCACCTTCTGTTATTTCAATTCCTGGGAGTCTCTTGATTATATCTGCAATTACTTGATCTTGATTTTTTACAAATGATTTTACACTATAGTTTATGGTGTCTCCTTTTTTAGAGATTGGATTATTTTTAACCTTAATTTCTGGTAGTGTCTCTTCTCCTATTTCGAGGGTACTGAACTGGAAATCATTTAATTCAATTTTTGATTTTTTGAAAGTTTTTGATTTATAACCCCATAGAGAATATTTTATTGTTACACTATCTAAGTAATTTTGATTCAATTCAATCGTGAATAGTCCTTTTGGATTACTAATTCCGTAGGATAGTATTTTTTTATTTTCAAGATTTGATATTATAATATTTACGTTAGACAGGCTTTTTCCCTCTTTACTACTAACAGAACCCTTTATTATTATTTGTGTATATAACTTATTTGTAAAAACAATAAGAATTAGTAATATGAATATAATCTTTTTGCGCATTTTGATTTATTCATTTAATTCTATCGGATTATTTATCTGATTTTTTTTATTTTGAGTATTTGATCCGCTTTTATTCAATTGCATAGCAGTACTTCCATTTTGAGTATTTGATCCATTTAAAGCTGCATTAATGAAACCACTCGGATTTTGTTTAATTGAATTAATTAATTGGTCAAATTCTTTTTTTGTCACTTTTTTAAAAGCTTTTGGCAACTCAATTAGCTGTTCATTTTTTTCTAATGACTCTAATGAAAATTGTATACTATTTGATAAGTCATAGGCTTCTATAATTAATCCAGGTAAACCATTAAGTTTCCAAGGCCCAGCATTTACGGGTATTTCAGGACAAAACCATGCTTTGTAAATTCTTCCTTTAAATTTTGCTTCTGCTAGTGCACAATTTAAGCCGTTAAGTTCTTTCGTACTATCAAGTATTTTCCAATCAATTTTATCTATTTTGTTTTCGATTACAACTTTTTCACCAATCCATGGATGGACAAAATAATATTCTTTCTTATCAAAAAAATAGAACAACTCTTCAATTGTTCGTCTTGTATATTTAGTTTGAGTTGAATTTTTGGAATAATCTAATATATTTGACGTTCTTGATTTTGAAATTGAGTCATCAACATAACTTATGTAACTTGAATATTTGTAAGAAAAATTATTAAACATCAATAACATTTTTTCAGTATAAATACTATTTGGTAAGCTTGTATCTCTTAGATGTTTAAAGGTATATATTGCTTTGCCACTAATCGGTGGTTTAGTATTTTGTCCATTCAATGACACAATAATGATTAGTAGGAATATAGTTATTAGATATTTCATTTAATTTTTTTTAATAAGCGTTAGGAAACTTATTCCTAACGCTTACTTCGTTAATTAACAAGGATCAATTTCTTCAAGAACTTCAATTACCCAAGCTAACCGTCTTGCTTCATCTTGTGCATTCATGG
This sequence comes from Sphingobacteriia bacterium 28-36-52, assembly GCA_002281575.1. Classification (GTDB taxonomy): domain Bacteria; phylum Bacteroidota; class Bacteroidia; order Chitinophagales; family Chitinophagaceae; genus Sediminibacterium. Next base: position 427 of record NCGN01000006.1, on the reverse strand, counting down.
TTGCCAACATAGCTGCAACTGGGGCTTCGCAATCGCAACACACTGTTGAAGTTGCGGTAAGCATCCAGCAAATACCTTCTATGGTACTTGAACGTATTGCACAATTTTCAAACTTCAGTTGTGATAGTTTTTTGTTTGTAACTGGAAACTGAGACGATTTGGATGTTGCAACTTTTTTGGAATTGTTTTCTTCGTTGTTAACTAATGGGCTTGAAGAGGCAAAACTTGTTGAGACAGCGCTAATTACAAGAATTGCGCTGAAGACAATTTTTTTCATTTTTAATACTTTAAAAAACTCTGTCTATCGCCTTGAGTTATTATTCGGCGTTCAATTTAGTAGTGTTTTGAAATCACTATCACATTTTTTAAAATTTAACAACCGTTTGTTACTGAAAGAAAAAGAAATCTTTTAAAATTGTGACAATTA
>NCGN01000005.1:22836-284681 GCA_002281575.1 Sphingobacteriia bacterium 28-36-52 | reverse complement strand
ATATTTATTTTAAAGTATCACTTTATAAAGCATAGTTATCTAACAATCCACTAAATTTTATTTTATGAGAAGAACATTAATTATAGCATTATTTACTTTGATTAGTAGTGTCTCACTTGGACAAAGTGATAGACCCAAAGAAATAACTCCTCCCGTTTTACAACAAATAAAAACAGCCGTAAATGAATTAATCCCAGCTTATAAGAAAACTCTTGCATTAAAAGAATTGAGTTCAGACGCAATTGAGTTTTCAATGGATACTTTTTACATTGGACAGGTTTTATCAAAAAGGATAGACTTAGATTATACCACAGCTGGCATGAACATATCAATAAATGAGATGTCGTCCAATTATGACCGATTGCTAAATAAATATTATACCAAGCTTTTAAAAGTTTTACAGCCTCAAGATAAAACAGCACTTGTGACCGCACAAAAAGCTTGGTTGCAATTCAGAGATACAGAATCTAAATTGATTAGAACCCTCTCGAAAGATGCATACTCCGGAGGAGGTACTATTCAGTCAAACATTGTAGCAAGCGCTTATGCAGACCTTATTGTAAAACGGTGCATAGACATTTTTAATTATTATGACAATATTGAAAAAGCTAACTAACGCAAACACATTTCATATACGCAAGTAATCACGTGAATAAGCATTCGAGGAATACCATTTCACACAAATATTTAGGATGGATGTGCTCAAACAATCACGTGAATGAGCATTCGATTATTGCATTCAAAAGTGAGCCAAATAATAAGTACATGCAATAATCGGCAGCGAATGAAGTGATTGTTTGAGCACATCCATGCAAAAATCGGCCGCGAACGTGGCATTTTACTCACCTCATGCACTATCAATGTCGAATTCCGAAACAAATCCTCCATTTAACACGCATTTAAACCAATGCCACGTAAATTTGTAATAGATTATTATACATTTTAAACAGATTAATCATGTCATTTACACTAGCACCTTTACCCTACGCACACGATGCACTAGAACCGCATATTGATACAACAACCATGCAAATTCACCATGGTAAGCACCACCAAGCTTATGTAGACAATTTAAATAAAGCCGTTGCTGGTACACCCAACGAAGGAAAGTCTATTGAAGAATTGGTGAAAGCAGCAGGCAGTATTAGCCCTGCAGTGCGTAACAATGGCGGTGGTCATTGGAACCATACTTTTTTCTGGGAGAGCTTAGCAGCCAATGCAGGTGGTACACCTACAGGCGCTTTGGCGGAAGCAATTGATGCTGCTTTTGGCTCTTTTGATGCATTCAAAGAAAAATTTGCAGCTGCCGGTATGACTCGTTTTGGAAGTGGTTGGGCTTGGTTAATAGTAAAAGAGGGTAAGTTAGAAGTAAGTTCTACGCCAAACCAAGACAATCCTTTGATGGATGTTGCTGAAATAAAAGGAACGCCTATTTTAGGAGCAGATGTTTGGGAACACGCTTATTACTTAAAATACCAAAATCGCAGAGCCGATTATTTAGCCGCTTTCTGGAACGTTGTAAATTGGAACAAAGTTGCTGAGCGTTTTGCAGCAGCTAAGTAAATTAAAAATGTTATTTTCACATCACGCTGTAGATAACTGCAGCGTGATTTTTTTTAAATAAACTTTTATGAAAAACCTACTCGCCTTTTTTTTAGTCAGCAGTTTATTAATTGCCTGTGCAGGAAATGATAAAACCATTGTGATTATGAGCAAAGGGGAAGCAACCGTTGACTTAAACGCAGGTACCATAAAAGCAAAAGACGGTGCAGGTCATGAAGAAAAATTAGTAGCCGTAAATAAAGCCGATATCAGTTTTAAATTAAATACTCCTACTGGTGAAGCTACTGTTCAATTAAAAGAAAATGGATTGTACATCATTAATGTAAAAAATGATACCATCATTGGAAGCTATCAGCAGTATACCAGCGCTAATCAAGCGCAAAAAGTAATGAGCCAAGAAAGTCTTGCGCAAAAAATTGATTCTTTACAACAATTGAGTCAAGGGAAAAATGTTTCTGCAGCAAATAGAAATTTCTTCATACTACCTAACCAAGCCACGCTCATTTCAAATAATCCACAAGCACAAGTAGTAGGACCTTACCATCAAATGCGTTCAGCAGAAAGAGTAAATGGAAAAGATCCAGAAATTTATCGCTTTTACAGCATTAAAGAAATCAGAGAAATGATCGCAAAGCTGCAAGCATTGACTGTTGCACCTGAATAGGTTTAAGGTACTGGATCCCAGCCAGAACCACCACCAGGTCTGCATTTGCTGAGTCTTTTAATTAATAGCCAGCCCCCTTTAAACAAGCCGTATTTTTTCAATGCTTGTTCTCCATATTGAGAACAGGTGGGAACAAATCTACACTTAGGCCCCATTATTGGAGAGATAATGTATTGGTAAATTTTAATAAATGGAATCAATAAATATCCAAGCATCCGCGTGATAGAAAACGCTTTTAGAGTTTGATCTTTTTTTATGGCGGGTTGATTACAGCTGCTACACATTTGGAGTTGGTTCATTTATTTTCCGAATCAATTTTTCCAAGGTCTTTTCCATAGCTATTTGCAGGTCTGCAAATACAGGGAGCTCTTTACCGATGTATAAAAAGAAAACATTGAGCTGTTGATTGGCAACACTTGTATAAAGTGATTGCTTTTGTGTTCGATATACTTCTCTCAACAAACGTTTTACTTTGTTTCTATCATGGGCTTTTTTAAAAATTCGCGAACTAACACCAACCCCGGCTTGAACCAACGCAGGATCTGCTACCAACCCATCAGCATTCGATTGATCAGTTACTGTATAAAACACTTTAATTGGAAAGACACTAAATGATTTACCCTTGGCAAATAATTCCTCCAGGGCTTTTCTGCTCTTGAGTTTTTCTTGCTTTGAGTAAGTATTATTTGTTGTCATTAATTACAAAACTAAAAAAGCTCCGTCACAAAGACGGAGCTTAATATGATCATGCCCTACAACATTCATCTGAATGCTGTACCCTAAGGGGTGTGGGGGATTACTTTAATCCTTTTTCGCTAGAAACAGTAAGTTTCTTGCGGCCTTTCGCTCTGCGGCTTGCCAGTACTTTACGGCCATTAGCAGACTCCATACGTTTACGGAAACCGTGTACGGTTTTACGACGACGCTTGTGTGGTTGGAATGTACGTTTCATTGATGTCTTTTTTTACTAACCCTAAAATATGGTTTCATTTCATTGCTGCAGTCACCATACCGCCGCTTGTGAAAGGACGGCAAAATTAAGTAAAAAAGGTTAATGACCCAACAGTATATGCTCCGAATTCAGCGATTTTCCGAAGAAAATGGCTCCTTTTTCATCAAAATCAGTAGTTGAATCGGTGGTACAGAACCTTATACGCCCATTTTTAGAACAATTATCGGCCATGGCAGGATGACGTTCAAGGTAGTTCGCCAAACTTTGGGCAACAATTTCACCTTGTGAAACCACTTGAATATGTTTGGGTATACTGGCTTCTATTTTAGGAATTAACAATGGATAATGGGTGCAAGCCAATAAGATAGTGTCAATGGCAGGTGACTGATCTAATAACTGTCTCAAACTGTCTTTTACAAAATAGTCTGCACCAGCACCTTCATGCTCTCCATTTTCGATCAATGGCACCCACATAGGGCAAGCTTGTTGAAACACGGTCATATCAGGAAAAAAATGCGCAATCTCTAATAAATAACTCCCGCTGTTCACCGTTCCCTTGGTGGCTAAAACACCCAACTGTCCTGATTCGGAGAAACGACCAATCACTTCGGCGGTGGGTCTAATCACTCCTAATACCCTTTTACTCGGACCAAATTGGGCTAAATTTTTTTGCTGTATGGTACGAAGGGCTTTGGCAGAAGCGGTATTACAAGCCAAGACTACTAACTCACAACCTTGGTTAAAAAACCATTGAACAGCTTCTAAGGTATATTGGTAAACTGTATCAAAAGATCGAGTTCCATAAGGTGCGCGGGCATTATCCCCCAAATACAAATAATCGTATTGAGGTAATTCCTTTACCAATTCTTTCAAAATGGTTAATCCTCCGTATCCACTATCAAAAACGCCAATTGGATTTTTTTGTACCTGCATATTTTTAAATTGATATATGCTTAGCCAATATTTATGTAGACCTAGCAAAACTAATCAATGGAACTATATCTCCTTTGTCAGCTGTCTTTAATGCATGTAAGTATTTCTCTCTAACATTATTAGAAGCTGATAATTGTGATGAACCCCATGTAAAATGAGGTAACTTGAAGAATTGTTCAATTATTATGTCTGCCAATAATCTACTATGTCTCCCATTACCATTTGGAAAACAATGAATACTGACTAATCTATGTTTAAAACGAATGACTGTTTCATCAGCACTAAAAATGTTATTTTCATTCCAATAAAGTACATCTCCCAACAAGATTTTTAGATCTGTTGCTATTTGCCATTTATCCACTCCAATATTTTTATTTGTTTTACGAAACTCGCCTGCCCAATCCCAAACATTACCATACATCCGTTTGTGTAATTCACAGATAAAGTTTTCTGTAAAAAGAAAAGTTGAACTGAATTTACGTTTTAATGACCATAAGATGGCTTCTTCTATATTTTGTTGCTCAAATTCATCTAATTCACTACGTGTAGATATACTTGGAATTAGTAGGCCCTCTTTTTCGTCTTCACTAAGAGGTGTTTGTCCATCAAAATACATTAGATCTAATCCCATAACGCTTTGGGCATTTCATTTTTAATTTCATTTGCTCTTTCTAAAATTGCTTTTTCTATTCGCTTTTGAGAGATTGCTTGATCTTCTAACTGCATTGTTTTATTAGTTCGCATAACAATTTCAGTAGCTAATTTTGTCGCTTTATGATCAATTAACTTAGCCAAGGACCCATCTTTTGGAACAAAACCATAGATCAACTGCATATCCATAGCATTCGCTACTTCTTTTAGCGCGTTGATTGTAATAGATCCTTTTTTTTCTCTTCTTTCAATATCTTGTACGCTTTGCTTGGTAATTGACATTCGATTACCCAATTGCAACATGCTCATACCTATAGCATTACGTATTGCCTTTACCCAACCAGATGATGGTGGTATTACATTTTGTATACCGTCCAAAGCTTGCATTTTATGATCAAGTTGCTGTATTTGTAATAACTTTTTACTCATAAAAGTAATATTATGATTTGACAAATAGATTCAAAAGTAAGACTATATATTGACTAATAAAAATAAAAGTAATGCTATAAGCTGACTAAAAAAGAGAAAGAAGTCAAATCAGGGTAAGATATTATCGTAATTGTGTTAAGAAAAATAGACGTGAAGTGTAATTGGAGGCTCAATAATATTATGAAAATAAGAAGGAGATTTACCGCCTAAAGTTTTATTATACTCGTCCTTTGATAAAATTTTACCTAACTTATGATCATTTTGTTGATTACCATCTTTGACGAATAAGCTATTCACTATTTTTCCATTTTCGTTATAATAGTAACAGTCACAATCACTTCCATATTGAATTGGAAAACCAAGCTCTTTCATTTCGCTTAAATACAAAAATGTTGCTCGTTTAGATAGACTTAATTTTTTTGCCAAACTTGTTATGTTTCCTGTTGCTTTTCGACGAATTAAATAGTCTATGTACCAAATTCGTTTTAAATATTTAATAATTGACATAAAAAAAGTGTTGAGTGAATTTAAATAATATTCTCAACACTTCTAAAGAGAATAAAACTGGTTAAACATCAACATCTCCAGCGTTAGTACATTTGTAAAAACCTCCGCAATATAACGCACCATAAGCCATACACTCTACCATAGTAGTAACACCCATAAACTTACCTGGACAAGTTAATATCCAACCTCCTCCTTGAATTTGTTTTTGTTCCTCTCTAGTTAATTGTTTACCCAAATTTAAATTTTTCATAAAAAATAATTTTGCTTACTCTAAATAGGTTTTCAGCTTTCCCTTTATTTAAGGGTACTAAATTATAAAAGTGAAGTGCAATATTATTACACTATGATAGTATTAAAAAAGCCCCTCAATAATTAAATAGAGGGGCTAATAATGTATTTCGAAAACCGATAATGTAGATTATCCTTTTCCTGCTGGTTTAGGCTTAGCTGGCGCAGAACCACTTCCAGATGCAGCTTTCCATGCATCTTCAATATCCTTTGGCAAAGGCAGTTTAAGTTTTTGCGCAACTCGAATAGTAATATTATCTAGCAAATTGGGCCTTGCATATGGAGATATCGTCTCAGCCTTTAATACCAATGTATACTTTTGCTCTGAAACTACATCCTGTACAGCTGCGTACAATTTTTCTCTATAAGGATTCACCAATTCTTCGTATTTGGCTTGCTCCATTTGCTGAGAATACTCTTGCCAGTTTACTAATTTATAACGCAACTGTAATATTTCTCTAGTTGCTAATTCTCTTGCTTTAGCAGGCATAGTTGCAGAATCTTTTTTGAAGATGCTGTCTCTACGCTGAAAATCTGACACATTGTACTTGTATTCTTCTTGCAAAGAATCTAGTCTGTAACTATTTAATAAGGTATCAATTTTAGCAATACCAGGAAATAATGAAAGAGCCGCTTGCTCATCAAAGTATCCTATTTTAACCTGTGCACTTGCGCTGTTAGAAAAAAGTGTAACCGCTGCAAAAGCCACACACACAAAAAGAAATTTTTTCATTGTAATGAAATTTATTGTTTGTTTTTGATTGACTAATTTTTAATGCCCAGCTCTCTTAAAACCTCATCTGATTTATCCAGTTTTGGGTCGGCAAATATAACGGTAATTCCTTCACTTTTATCTAAGATAAAATCATAAACCCTTGCTACGGCTATTTTTTGAATAGCATTGTATACTTTATCTTGAATAGGTTTAACTAATTTTTGGCGCTCTTTAAACAAATCTCCCTCGTAACCAAAGCGCTTTTTTTGCAAATCGCGAATTTCTTTTTCTTTTACAAATAGTTCATCTTCGCGCTTTTTCTTTAATTCATCGGTAAGCATGATTTGCTCTGCCTCATAATTCTTGTACATTTTATCTAGAACGGCCTGCTTATCATCAATCTCTTTTTGCCACTGTTCTCCCACCAATTGTAATTTTTTATCGGCATCTCTGTATTCCGGAATCTTGCTCAGGATATACTTGGTATCAATAATGGCATAACGTTGTTGTGCTACAGCAACTGTAGAAAACAATAATAATGTGGTGAATGCTACTAGAATTTTTTTCATACCTAATTTTTAATGGTTATTCAGGTTCAAATCCAAGCATAAAGGTAAAGCGGGCCGCATCCCTTAATTGATTGGTTCCATTAAACCTATCCAATCCTATGCCATAATCAAATCCAAGCAATCCAAACATAGGTAAGAAGAAGCGCATACCCACGCCCACTGAACGTCTTAGCTGAAATGGATTGTAGTCTTTAAATGAATACCAACCATTGGCAGCTTCAAAAAAGGCCAATCCAAAAATGGTACTGCTGGGGTTTAAGCTCAGCGGATACCTCATTTCCATGGTATACTTATTAAATATGGTAAAGTACTGACTAGCTCTTTGCTGATCTGGGTTTACACGTGGATTAGAGTTGTCGTAAACGGGGTAACCTCTATGGGCCACAATATCGAACCCTAATAAGGCGAACTGGTTGGTTAAACCGGCATCCCCCACTTGGAAACGCTCGAAAGGAGATACCTGTAGGTTTTCATTAAACTTACCTACAAAGCCAAACTTAGCAGCAAAACGCATTACAAACTGCTTATTGCGGTCTTCGCCATGCGGCTTACCCAATGGCACAAACCACTCTCCATTAAAACGCCATTTATGGTATTCAATCCATTTGTATGGATTGCCAGCAGGATTGATGCTGCTGTTGATTAATGAATAAGGTGGGGTAATTTGTAAGCTGGCCATGAAATTGGAACCCGTTTTAGGGAACATGGGTTGATCTATAGAGGAACGCTGTAATGCAATTCTAAAGTTCAAGTTGTTTACAATACCATTTTCAAAGCCAGGTAAGTTGGTTGGGTCAATGGCATAGTTACTTAACTTATAACGAGTATAGTTTAATCCCATAGACAAAGAGAAATAGTCGTCGGGCCATTTTAATTGTTTGGCAATACTTGCAGTAGCACCTGTAGTTGAAATGTAGCGGTCGTTGGCAATATTAGGATCATAACGACCAGTTAATGGATCAAAAGTTTGACCAAATTTGGTATTGAAAATACTTACAGTTAGTGCATTTCTTTTTTTACCACCCAACCAAGGTTCAGTAAAAGAGAAGTTATATGAGCGGAAAGCTCTACCATTACTTTGTACACGTAAACTCAATTTTTGGCCATCGCCCATTGGCAATGGATCCCATGCGGTTTTCTTGAATAAGTTTTTTGCAGAGAAATTATTGAAAGAAACCCCAAGGGTACCAGTCAATCCAATTAATCCCCCCCATCCTGCACTCAATTCTAATTGATCACTTGATTTTTCTTCTACACTATAGTTAATGTCTACTGTTCCATCTTCCTGATTAGGAACAGGATTTGGGGTAATTTTTTCTTGGTTAAAATAATTCAACTGTGCCAACTCACGAACTGAACGAATCAACAATTGACGGCTGAATTTTTCTCCTGGAATGGTTCTAATTTCTCTTCTAATTACATATTCCTTAGTACGATCATTGCCTGAAATACGCACGTTCTTAATAGTAGCTTGTGGTCCTTCTATGATTCTAATTTCGAAATCGATGGTATCATTGTATACCGCAGTTTCAATGGGATCTGTTCTAAAAAACAAATAACCATCGTCTTGGTATAAACCACTGATATCAGCCCCATCAGGCGAAGAAGATTTGCCTAGCTTTTTATTCAACACATCTAGGTTATAAATATCTCCTTTACGAATTCCTAAAATGGTAGTCAAAATAGAATCGGAGTATTTGGTGTTTCCTCTCCAAGAAATATTTCCAAAATAATATTTACGACCCTCGTTCATTTTGAGGTCAATATTTAAATTACCATTTCCTACACTATATACAGTGTCTTTCTCAATAATGGCATCTCTATATCCCAATGTATTGTAATACTCAAGAATTGATTCTTTGTCTTCAGTGTATTTTTTCTCGTCAAACTTTGCAGAACTGAATTTGATTCTTACATAAGGATCCATCACCCTTTTAGTTTTACTAAAAGTGAGGAAGCCTTTTTCTTTCATATACTCTTCAAAAGTGTAATGCTTAGGAATCACTATTCTACCACTATCCATAACCGGGAATAAAGTTAATCTAGATCTTTCTTTTGAGCCTTTGAATTGCTTTTTTAGTTTGGCTTCATCAACAGTAATGTTACCCAAGTTAATATTGTTGATTTTTACTTTAGGCCCTTTATCAATAAAAAAGTCGAGGGCTAAAGTATTTTCAAAAGTGGTGTCTTTTCTCTCGGCAATTTTTACTTTGGTATCTCTATATCCTTTCTCGGCAAAGAATTTTTTAATTACTTCTGTTGCAGTAATCTTCATGTTTTCAGTTACTACACGGTTGGGAACCAACCCCGTTTTGCCTCTGATTTCGTCTGATTGTCCTTTAGGGATTCCTTTAAAGTAAAAATTAGATAAACGAGGACGTTCGGTAACAGCTATTTCAATATCAATCTCTTTCCCTTCTACCCTGGTAATATAAATTTCTACATCACTAAAATAATTCTGGCTCCATAATTTGGTAATGGCTTTTGAAAAATTGTCCCCGCCCGGTATGGTTACTTCGTCACCAATATTCAAGTTAGCTATTGAGATCAATAAGTTCTCGTCAAAAAAACGATTGCCAGTTACTTTTACCGATGCAATCTTGTATTTTTTGGGCGTCTTTTGATTAAATAAGTTAATTAAATCTGCGTCAATAGAGCGGATGGTTGTATCGGAGGTTTCTTGTGCAAAAGCAGGTTTAGTAAATAATAAAACAACTAAAGCGAACAATGATAATTTAAACACTTTCTGCATCCCGTTTCTGTTTGTTCTGTTGGCGGTTTATTAAAACTCGCAGACAGCAATTAATTTGGTTCTTTAAGCTGGGCAAATTACCCCGAATAATGAAAACTGTTTGTTAAATAAACTAAGCTATTTGAGTCTCTGACTGAATCTGGTGACCGGTTTTGCCAAAACGTCGTTCCCTAGATTGAAAGTCGATGATTGCCTCATATAAATTCTCTTTTCTAAAATCTGGCCAACGGGTATTGGTAAAGTACAATTCCGCATATGCCAACTGATACAAAAGAAAGTTACTAATTCTATACTCCCCACTGGTTCTAATCATTAATTCTGGATCAGGTAAATTACTGGTTGCCAAATAATGCTGAAGGGTATCTGCATTAATATCTTCTGCACGAATTAAGCCCTTTTCTACATCTAAACCAATATTTTTTACTGCATTAACCAATTCCCACCTGCTGCTGTAACTCAATGCCATTACTAGATTGAGACCTGTATTCTGCTCGGTCATTTGCAGTGCTTCTTGCAATTCATTCCTCGCAAATTCAGGCAGCAACTCGGTATTACCAATAACGTGCAACCGAATATTATTCTTGTTTAGAATAGGTACTTCCTTGCGAATCGTATCTACCAATAAAGCCATTAAGCCATCCACTTCTGGTTGTGGCCTGTCCCAGTTCTCTGTACTAAACGCGTATAGGGTAAGATAGCCAATACCCAACTCTGCCGCACCTTCTACAATGTCTCTAACGCTTTCTACCCCATGAAAATGACCGTACAGTCTATCCTGTCCCTTTTCCTCTGCCCAACGACCATTCCCATCCATAATTATGGCTATATGCTTGGGTAAACGATCCTTGTTAATTAGTGGCAAAAGGTCTTCCTTTTTAACCATGGGTTTAATTTAGTGTGCAAAATTAACAAAATCAATGGTTTTTGAGGATTTAAATACCTTAAAACTACCTTATTCATTAATAAGTAGGACAACGGTAGCTCTGTAAATTGAAAGAAATGCCCACTTTGATGGTTGCAAAAGCATCCGCTTTAAGGCTATTTCCCCTTTGACGACCCTTTACGCCAATTGAAGCGCCGGTTTCATAACTTCTATCTTGTAACAAAAAAGCGGGACTAGGAGAACCATCGGGTAATGGCGAAAATGCGTCAGGAGCATAGGTTTGACCGCTTACATCGTCTAAAAAATCAGTATTGGTAAATCGATAGATAACCTCAGCAAAAACATTTGTTCTTGCATTTAGGGCATATTTAGCGCCAAAAGTGAATGGAATACTGATGGCTATAGGATTATAAACTGGACGATCTAAATAAAGGGAAGATCCTTGCCCTTCTGTTCCCAATAATCTTAAAAAATATTTCTGCCCACCCAAATAGGCATAGGGATCGTAGGAAAATGCACCAATTCCAAGTCCTATATAAGGAGTAAAACTAAAAGCTTCAAAACCTGGCTGAAATCGGAAAAAATTAAAATCCCCCGAAATACCTGCTTCCCAAACATTGCTATTGAAACTTAAATTTCTAGCCCTTTGAATATCATTATTGCTATACCTATCAGAATATCCCAATAAGGCATATTCTCCCGATAAACGCACACTTATATAGTTGTTGATTTGTTTTCTATAAAAAACACCAAAGGCCGTTTTGGGTCTGTTGAACCTTATTTCAGGGTTTAAATCGCCAAAATAATGACCCATACCAATCCCAATCCCAATTTCTCCAGAATGCTGAAAGCTTTCCATTAACTGGGCTTTAGCCGAAGTATTGGCTACAAATAAGGCTATTGCAACTAAAAACTTTTTCAACATAAATACTGGGTTCAATGGATGCTATTGTAAAATAGCAACAAAAATCATTATCTAAATTGTTAATTTCTTTTATCAAGACCCCAAGTAAGCTTGGTTCGCAGCGTAGAAAGAAAAGTATTTTCGTTTAATCTTATTAAACTAATGTTAAATGCTTCTTTTCTTACTGCTAGTTGAACCGATTTGGTAACCAATTCTCTTCTAGCATCCAAAGCAACAATAAACTCATCGGCTCTTCCTTCTACTTCAAAAGAAATAATATTATTATCTGGAATTACAATAGAACGAACATTCAAATTATGCGGACAAATTGGTGTTATAACCAAGCTAGAAGAATCTGGAAATAAGATGGGTCCGTTACAGCTTAAATTATACCCAGTAGAGCCGGTAGGGGTTGAAACAATTAATCCATCAGCCCAATATGTATTCAAAAACTCCCCATTCATATAAGTATGAATTTTAATCATGGGGGAAGTGTCTTTTTTGTGAATGGTAAATTCATTCAAGGCAAAAGGAGCATCTTCAAACAATGGCGTATTAGAATCTAGGTGAATCAAGGTTCTCTTGTCTATAATAAATGTATGATTCACTAAAGCATCTACCGCAGTAGCTAGTTCTTCTCTACTGATGCTTGCTAAGAAACCCAATCTTCCAAAATTGATTCCTAATACAGGAATATTTTTTTCTCGAATTAGTGTAATGGTGTCTAGCATTGTTCCATCTCCACCCAAACTAATTACACAATCAACCGATTCGCCCAAATCTTCGTAACCTGAAAATTGCTGAATTTTATTGCACAACTGTTGTGGAATATTAAATTGCTCAAACAAAGTATTGAACAATAATATTTCGGTATCGTGCTTATTTAATTCCTCTAATAAAATCAGTAAAGGATTTTCTTGCTCTATATCTAAACCACGACTATAAATGGCAACTTTCATGGGAGAATTTTTAATTGACTACATATTGAGATAAGAAAGCAAATGCTGATAATTTTCTTTCAGCTCATTGGCATATTCTTCTTCTCCATAAAAATGTCTTACCGCATAATCGTATCGTTGGAATGTGGCAACAATATCAGACACTTCTATTCTATTAATCTTAATTGTTATTACAACCAAGCCAGTACTGGCTTCGGTATAAGTATTCAGCTGGGTTATGTATGCATCATTGGTTTCAACCAATCTACTTAATTCACCAAAAGAAAAATTACGCTTGTCTGTTTCTAAAACAATGATGGCGCCTTTGTCTTCATTGCCTAAAAAAGTAGACATCCCTTTTAAGAATTCCTTGGTAAGTATAACACCCAATAATTCCATTTGCGCACTAATCACTGGCAACAGCGAAAGCTCATAAGAAGCAATGAGTTTTAATGCACCTAAAAAATGTTCTTCTTGATGAATGGAGTAACGCTTCAATATTTCAGGGTCCGATAAATGCATGTCTGCATCTATTGCATCTAATAAATCTTCTTTAGATACTAAGCCAACATATTTTTCTTCACTTAGAACTGGTAAATGCAATACATCATAATCGTCCATTAACTGCAAAGCAAATGATGGCTTATCCGAAATATTCAGTGAGGGGAAACTGGTATTTAATAATTGAGATACGATCATTCAATTACAAATGTACAAAATGAATTACGCAACAGCGGTAGTTTAACCCTTGTGTTTAGCTAAAAAGGCACTTAATATAGTGTTAAACTCAACTGGAACTTCCATCATAGGAGCATGTCCGCACTTGTCTACAAAATGCAATTCGCTATTTGGAATCAATTTATTGAACTCTTTTCCAACAAACGGCGGGGTGATGGTATCATTATTTCCCCAAATTAAACAGGTGGGCTGCTTAATTTGATTCAATTCTTCACCCAAATTATTCCGAATAGCGCTTTTTGCTAAAGCAATGATTTTAATTACTTTAACCCTGCTATTGGTTATTTCAAATACTTCGTCAACCAACTCTTTAGTGGCCATTTCTGGATCATAAAAAGTAAGCTGGGTTTTCTTTTTAATATACTCGTAATCGCCTCTTTTAGGATAACTATCTCCCATTCCATTTTCGAATAACCCACTGCTGCCCGTTAAAGTAAGGGTCTTAATTTGTTCAGGGTGCTTTAAAACATGCACTAATGCAACATGACCGCCTAATGAATTCCCTAATAAATGAATATTGGAATAACCTCTGGTTTCAATGAATTTGTTTACAAATTTTTGCAAACCACCTACACTGGTATGGAATATATCTAAATCAAATAAAGGTAAAATGGGTACCACCACTTTATAGCTTTTTCTAAAATGCTCTATCAGGTCGGCAAAATTGCTCATGGCACCAAATAAACCGTGAAGAAGCAACAAGGTTTCTCCCTCTCCTTCTTCAATAAATTTAAACTTGTCAACTTCTTTTAACTCGTAGTTCATTAGGTTGTTTTTCTTTAGGCTAGCAATTCTTGCTAAAGTAGTTAAAATACTAGAGATTTTCAGGTGATATTTTTATTAATCCCACCAAAAAAATTGGTTAAATCGGCGAACATATCTTTAAAAAATGGAATGATTTTACCGAATGCTTCTATTGAATAGGGCCCCCAAAAATGAATATAGGGATAAGTGTTAGATGCAGCAGCAGCTTCGGGTTTAAGAAACTGCATTTCTTCTGCATAAAAAATAATTACACTAAAAACAGTGATATATAAAAGTGCATATAAAATAAATCCACCCAATTTATTTGCCCAGCCCAACATAGACAACTCCAAAGCTTGTTCTAATACCGCACCTAAAATTCTTACTCCTATAAAAACAGCAACCATAATAACAATAAAAGCCAGAAATGGAAGCCAGGTAGCAGCTATATTAACTGAATTACCCAACCATTCAGCTACCCATGTGCTTAATTTTAATGCAGCCGCTAATCCTATAAAAACTGCTGCAAAAGAAAGTGCTGCCACAACCAATCCTTGTTTTAAACCTTTTATTAATGCAAGAACCAGCAATGCCAGCACCATAATATCTAAAAACATAAACGCTATTTGCTTAATAACGCTTTAACCGTAGCTGCAATTGCCTTACCGTCTGCTTTCCCCGCTAATTGCTTAGAAGCTACTCCCATTACTTTTCCCATGTCTGCAGCTGATGACGCACCCGTTTCAGCTAAAATAGCTGTAATTGCTGCGTCTAACTCCTCTTGGGTTAATTGCTTAGGTAAGAACTTTTCAATTACGCCAATCTCCTCTATTTCTTTTTGGGCTAAATCGGCTCTGTTTTGTTGTTGGTATATATCTAAAGAATCTTTTCGTTGTTTCACCAATTTTTGCAACAACTTCTGCTCTTGTTCTTCACTAATTACACCATTTGCTCCTGGCTCTGTTTTAGCCTTAATTATTTCGGCCTTTATAGCTCTTAAACCCCTTAACAAGGCTTCATCTTTGGCTTTCATGGCATCTTTCATGCCACCCATTACCTTTTCTTCTAAGCTCATGGTGTTTTATTTATTTTGATTTAATTGAGATTCGCGAAATTTCTTATAAAATTCTTTTGCGTGGTTTTTCATGCCTTCTACCAACTCTTGCTGTTGTGTGGCTCTTAAATAAGTATCGGCCATACCCATCATTGTTTGGTAATAAAAATCGGCCATTTCATCTACCATCATGTCTTTTGTCCAAAGATCAATTCGCATAGCAGATTTATCGGCACCATCCCAAAAAGCCAACATCATTGCTTTGGCATCTTGTTTTACATCAGCTGTACTGTCTGATGCAGACCAGTCAATATGTTGAGGCACTTTGTTTTCGTCTAAAGTAACATTTACACTAATTGTAGATTGCTTCATATTCATCATTTAAAGAGGGCAAAACTAAGACGAAACGGCTTTTGAAGCGAGTATTTCCTCCCAAAATAAATGGGCGGCTTTATCCCAGCTGTATTGGGCTGCTCTTTTAATCCCTTTTTGAATCAAGTTTTCTCTCATTTTTTCATTCCTATACAATGCCTGCATTTGCGCAGCTATATTTTCGGGATTGGTAGCATCTGCATACATAACAGCATCTCCGCCTACTTCTGGCATGCTCGAATTGTTCCCAACTACAACCGGCACGCCCGATTGCATGGCTTCCACAATCGGCAGCCCAAATCCCTCAAAATGGGTAACATACAATGCTGCATAAGCTGCCCCAGTTAGTTTTTGTAAAATGTTTTCTTCTACATACCCCGTTAACACCACATCATTGCGATATTTAAATGATTTTAATTTCTCTAAAAAATCTTGGTATTGCCATGCCAGTCTACCCACAAAAACCAATTTCATATTGCTCTTATGCCATTTCTTAAAAAGGGAAAACGCTTTCAGCACATGCATCATATTCTTTCGAGGATTAATGCCTCCTACACACAGAAAATATTCATACCCTTCGGTATACGCTTCTTTTACTTGTTCTTTTTCGTCCCAAGTAAGTGGCACAAATCCATTTCTTGCAGCCCCGCTAATTACCGTTGGAGCTAACTCCAATTGAGGATAAGATTGAATAATATCTTGTTTAGAAAATTCAGAAACAGTAACTACCCGTTTGGCTTTTTTTAAAAACCTAGGTGTCATTGCTGAATAATGCCAACGCTGCATCCAACTGATATGTTTAGGAAAATGTTTAAAAGCTAAGTCGTGAACAACCAAAACTTGTGGAATGCTAGAACTCAAGCTACAAAAGCCATAGGGCTGAACCCATACGTCGGCCTTCAATTTTTTTACAGCCAAAGCTGCACTTATATTGTACCAATAAAAAAAAGCAGGAATATGTCTTGCAGCTGGTGCCACAGTAATAGATTGCACATTGGCTCCTGTAATTAACTCAGTAGAATAAGGCCTATCGTAAACAAAAATAAATTGATGGTTTGGGTGTTGTTGAACCAATAGTTTAAAAATGGATACCGTATAATGACCATACCCTTCTAAATTGGCTGAATTAAAAAAAATAGCATTCACCGCAATAATCATAGTACAAAGTTAACAGCAGATTAAGGCTAATCATTCACATCGGTTACACCACCTGAAACAGTAAACTTCATGGCATCAGCTGCGCCAATATTTGGAAGTGGTTTAACTTTATTAGTAGGAACAAAATAAGTGATTCCTGAAATAGCATAAGAATGCGGAACATACACTGTAACATGGTCTTCAAGCCCAAAGTCTTTACTTGTTTGTTGGGTAATGAACCCAATTCTCCAAATATCTGCTCCATCTACATTTACTAAAACAGGTTGATTGAACTTCTTTTTGTTGCCAGCAAAAGCTTCTAAAAAATCTTTTACCGAAGAATAAATGAATTTAATACCTGGTGTTTTTTCTAAAACAGTGTCTAATAAGGCAACCAATCGATTGATTGCAAATAAAGAAGAGAGCCATCCTACTGTTAAAACCAGGGCAATTACTACTAAAAACCCCAGACCAGGCATTCTAATAATATTTCCATTTGAATCTCTTTGCACTAAATCAGGTGCGACATTTCTAATAATGCTGGGTAAAATATCGTCAACAACATTAAACAAACTGATTACTACCCAAATAGTTATACCAATTGGCGCCAATACAATCAACCCCTGAAAGAAATATTGCAATAAGCGTTTTAACAAAGACTTGAAGGTCATAATGGCTGCAAGATACAGCAACTCTAGCAGTTGAGCTGTTTTACCACTTATCCAAGAATTGGAGCGTTTAACAATAATTTAATGAAAATTAAACGATGGAAACTTTGGTTACGAAAATAGTTTCCATAGTTTTGCCCTCCGAAATTATAAATATGGAGCAAAGAATTGTAGAAAAAGCCCAGGAACTCTTTTTCAGATACGGTCTAAAGAGTGTTACTATGGACGATATCGCATCCAACTTGGGCGCCAGCAAAAAAACCATCTATCAATACTTTAAAGACAAGGATCATTTAGTAGATGCGGTTGTTCAAAGAGAAATTGAGCAAGACATGCACGAATGCACCAGTATTGCCTGCAGTTGTGACAATGCAGTTCAAGAAGTTTTTAGAGGGTTCGAAATGTTACAGGAAATGTTGACTACCATGAACCCAGCAATCATTTTTGAAATGCAGAAATACCATCCGGAAGCTTATAAAAAAATGAATGCGCACAAGAATAAGTTTTTCGTGAACATCATGAAAGAAAACCTAATAAAAGGAATTAAAGAAGGCTACTATAGAGAAGACATTAATGTAGAGGTAATAGCCCGCTTCAGAGTTGAAAGCATTTTCTTGGGTTTAAATCCGGATGTTTTTACGCAAGGCAAGTTTACCCTATTACAAGTAGAAATGGAGTTAATGGAACATTTTCTATACGGAATATGCACACCAAAAGGACAAAAATTGATAAACAAGTATAAACAGCAAAGAGAAAAATAAACAATATGCACACCAAAATTAAATTAATTGCACTGCTCTGCACAATGGCAATGATGCAAACCGCAATGGCTCAAAAAGCCAATCGGTTCGAATTCAATATAGAGCAAGCAGTTGCTTATGCAAAAAAGAACAATGTGCAAGTAAAAAACGCATTATTAGCCATTCAAGCACAAATGCAAACCAATAAAGAAATTACTGCATCTGCATTACCCACTATTTCAGGCAGCATTGGTGCACAGCATTTGCCCAATGTAGCCGTTCAAACATTACCCAACTTCATTTCACCTGCAACATACCAGGTATTAATTGATCAGGGTGTTAAAGACGGAAATGGGAACCCCATTAAAATGCCAGGAGATTTTGGATTTATTGCTGCACAGTTTGGAACCAAATGGAATGCAAGTGCTGGTGTTTCATTACAACAATTATTGTTTGATGGACAGGTATTTATTGGACTACAAGCCAGAAAAGCATCCATCGATTTCCAGGAAGCTGCAGCAAGGGTTACTGAAGAAAATATTAAAACCAATTTATACAAAGTTTATTATCAATTGGTAGTAAGCAAAACCCAAATTGAATTATTAGATGCCAATATAAAAAGACTAGAAAAACTAGACTATGATGTTAAGGCATTATACAAAAATGGTTTTGCAGAAAGAATTGATATTGATAAAATAGCGGTTCAGTTGAACAACCTAAGTACAGAAAAAATAAAAGCCCTTAACAGCATTTCAATGGGATACATCGGCTTAAAAACCTTAATGGGAATGCCTGTTTCAGATACTCTGATACTAACAGACACTTTAGATTATACTCAAATAAAAGAAGATATAACTAAAGGAGAATACAATTACGAAGATCGTCGTGATTTTCAATACTTAAGTTCGGCCAAACAATTGAATGCATTTAATGTAAAACGCTACGAACTAAGCAAATTACCAACCGTAGCATTGGGAGCAAACTATAGTAAGCTAGCGCAAAGAAATCAATTCAACTTTTTTGGTAAAGGAGACTGGTTTACTTCTTCTTCAATAGGAGTAAATATTGCTGTTCCTATTTTTAGCGGATTCGCTAAAGACGCAAGAATTAAAAAAGCAAAAATAGAATTAGAGCAAACGAATAACCAATTAGAAAATTTAAAACTGAATATTGATCAATCCGTTGAGCAAGCTAGATTGAAATATAAAACTGCTGTAGCCACTTTAGATTTTCAAAAGAACAATATGGCTTTAGCAGAAAAAGTATACCAACAAACTAAGAAGAAATACGAAGCTGGCACAGGATCAAATACGGAGATAAACGCTTCCGACGTAGACCTAAAAGCTGCACAAACAAATTATATCAGCGCCCTTTATGATGCTATTATAGCAAGAGTTGATTACTTAACTGCAATTGGAAAATTATAAAAAATACTAAACAATAAACAATGAGAAAAACAATCTATTTATTACATATACTATCAACAATTGCTATTCTAAGCAGTTGTGGCAGCGATAGCAAACAAGGGAACGATCTTGCTTCAAAAAAAGCTGCTTTAGAAAAATTAAAAACAGAACAAAACACACTAGCAGAAAAAATTACTGTACTTCAAAATGAAATCAACATATTAGATACAGCCAATACTAGTGCCAATGCCAAACTAATTAATATCACTCCTGTAGCTAGAGAAAATTTTGTTCATTATATAGACTTACAGGGTAATATTACTTCAGATAATATTTCTTACGTATCACCAAGAATGGGTGGAGGACAAGTAAGAGCCATTTATGTTAAACGTGGAGACATTGTTTCTAAAGGACAGCAATTAATTAAATTAGACGATGCGGTAATTAGACAATCGGTTATTGCTGCTCAAAAATCTATTGAAACAGTAAAAAGTCAATTAAACTTTGCTAAAGACCTTTACAATAGACAGAACAATCTTTGGAAAGAAGGAATTGGAACTGAAGTTCAATTGATTTCAGCAAAAAACAATGTACAATCATTAGAGCGTCAGTTGGCTGCTGCTGAGGAACAAATAAAAGTTACCGAAGAGCAATTACGGGCTACCAATATAGTTGCAGATGTAAGCGGTATTGTAGATGAGCTAAATGTAAGAGTAGGAGAAATATTTGTGGGTCTTGCAGGAATTACCCCTCAAATAAAAATTGTGAATACGCAAAACATGAAAGTGGTAACACGTGTTCCTGAAAATTATAGTAACCGAATTAAAGCAGGAGCTAATGCAATAATTAGCTTACCCGACTTAAATAAAGAATTTAAAGCCAAGGTAACTACCGCAAGTAGATCAATAGATGCCAATACCAGAAGTTTTGATGTTGAAATTAAGATTCCTTACGATGCCAATATAAGACCTAATCAATTGGCTCAAGTGAAGTTTCAAGATTATGAAGTACCCAATGCCATTTCCATTAATGTAAATACTGTTCAAACAGAAGAAAAAGGCAAATATGTTTATATAGCTGTGCAAGAAGGTAAAAAAATAGTTGCTCGCAAGAAAATGATAACCGTTGGTGAACTATATGGTAGGCTAATAGAAGTAAAAACAGGTTTAAACGAGAAAGACTTACTAATTACTGAAGGTTATCAGAATATTTATGATGGACAAACTGTAAAGGTTTTAGCACAATAAAATAATTAAGCATGAATTTCATTGAAGGCATAGCCAAAAAATTCAAAGAGTTTAAACCCACCAGTTGGGCCATAGACAACAGAACGGCAGTATATGTGATTACTATATTAATTTCATTATATGGATTAAACAAGTTCACTACCCTGCCAAAAGAACAATTTCCAGACATCGTAGTACCTACCATATCTATTACCACAGTATATTTTGGTAATTCACCCAAAGACATTGAAAACTTGGTAACCAGACCAATTGAAAAACAATTGAAGGGTATCAGTGGTGCTAAAGTGAATAAGATTCAATCTACATCACAACAAGATTATAGCTTGATTGTGGTAGAATTTGATACAGATATAAAACCTGAGGTTGCTAAAATAAAAGTAAAAGATGCAGTAGATAAAGCACAAACAGATTTACCTAACGATTTAACATCTCTCCCTAATGTGCAGGAATTCTCTATTAGCGACCAACCAATCATGTTCGTTAATATTAGTGGTGATTTTGATGGTGTTAAACTAAAACAGTATGCCGATAAACTACAAGATCGATTTGAGGAATTAAAAGAAGTGAATCGAGCCGAAATAATTGGAGCACCTGAGCGTGAAATTCAAATCAATATTGATCCAGCAAAATTAGCTGCGGCTAAACTTACTTTTAGAGATATTGAGAGTGCAGTTAATTTAGAAAACAAAGACATCAGTGGTGGCTTGGTAGAAGTTGGAACCATGAAGCGCAATATCAAAATAAAAGGGCAATTTACTAGTGCTTATGATATGCAACATATTCAAATCAAGAACGTAAATGGAGCACCCATTTATTTACAAGATGTAGCACAAATAATAGATACAGTAAAAGAAACTGAAAGCTATGCCCGTTTAGATGGTGCTAATGTTATTACCGTAAACATTGTAAAAAGAGCTGGAGAAAATTTAATTAATACTGCAGACGGTATTAATAAAATTGTTGCAGAAATGCAACAAAGTGAAGAGCTACCAAAAAATCTTAAAGTAGTTATTACTGGTGACCAAAGTAAAGGAACGAAAACCTCATTTAATGAATTGGTTAATACCATCATTATTGGATTCATCTTGGTGCTCTTAATTTTAATGTTCTTTATGGGTGTAACCAATGCCTTTTTTGTGGCATTAAGTGTACCACTTTCTGTTTTTGTATCATTTATGTTTTTACCGTTAGGCGAATTAATTGCAGGCGGTGCCATCACACTCAACTTTATTGTATTGTTTGCATTACTATTTGGATTGGGTATTATAGTAGACGATGCCATTGTTGTAATTGAAAACACCCACAGAATATATAATAATGGCAAAGTAAAAATTGTACGATCAGCCAAAGAAGCAGCAGGAGAAGTATTTATTCCGGTGTTAGCAGGAACAGCTACAACATTGGCACCTTTCTTCCCGCTATTGCTATGGAAAGGCATTATTGGGAAGTTCATGATATACTTACCCATCATGCTCATCTTAACATTGGCAGCATCATTGGTGGTTGCATTTTTTATCAACCCCGTATTTGCGGTAAGCTTCATGAAGCCAGAAGGACGTGAATTTGAGTCTCCTAAAAATGCCATTTTCAAAAAATGGTGGTTCTGGGGTTCAGCCATATTGGGCGTTCTATTCAATATAGCTGGATGGCATGGATTTGGTAATTTCTTAATCTTTATGATGGGCTTAATTGTATTGGAAAGATATGTACTTAGAAATATTATTCACTTTTTCCAAGAAAGAGCTTTACCAGGTTTAATGAACCGTTATGAAGCATTACTCAAATACATTTTGGTAAGAAAAAGACCAGTGTATTTATTAATTGGCTTATTCATTTTATTTCCCATCTCTTTACTCTTATTAATTCTTAGAGATAATCCTAAGCCATTCTTTCCTAGCGGTGATCCAAAATTTGTATATGTGTATTTAAAAATGCCTATAGGTACTAAATCACAAACCACTGATTCTGTATTGAGAATATTGGAAGGAAGGGTTTATAAAGTTCTGGGTACCGAACAACCTGGCAAAGAAGGTAGTATTGTGGAAAGTGTTATTTCAAACGTTGCAGTTGGAGCAAATAATCCTAGAGACAACAATAGAAGTACTCAGTCTCACTTAGGAAGAATACAAATTTCCTTTGTTGAATTTGAACAAAGGCATGGTAAAAGCTCTGCCCCAATTCAAGAGGAAATTAGAAAACAAATGAAAGGTATTCCAGGTGGATCCATAGAAGTAAGACAAGAAGATGCTGGACCGCCAACAGAACCACCTGTAAATATTGAAGTAGCAGGTGACAATTTTGATGCGTTGGCTAAAACAGCTATTCAGTTACAAAATCACTTAGATACCAATAGAATTGCAGGAATGCAAAACTTAGAAATGGATGTTGACTTAAACAACCCTGAAATTACGGTTAATATAGATAGACAACGTGCATTAGCAGAGGGAGTAAGTACTGCACAAATTGGAATGGAATTAAGAACTGCCGTGTTTGGTAAAGAAGTGAGCAAATTAAAAGACGACGAAGACGAATACAAAATTCAATTGCGTTTAAATACGAAGTCTAGAAACGACATTAATGAATTGATGAATATGCGGATTGTTTTCAGAGATTTTACTTCAGGAGCAATTAAGCAAATTCCAATAAATAGTGTGGCCACTTTAGAATATACGAATACAGCAGGGGGAGTTAAAAGAAAAAATCTAAAAAGAACCATTCAAATTCAATCGGCTGTAACAGATCCTTCATTAACACCAGAAATTAATAAGGCTTTGGCTAAAAAGATTGAAGAGTTTAAAGCCAAAACACCTATTCCTGCTGATATTACTATTAAGCAAACAGGAGAAGGAGAGCAACAAGCAGAAACAAGTTCATTCTTAGGAACTGCATTGTTGAGTGCCTTATTGATTATCTTTTTAATACTAGTATTACAGTTCAATAGCTTGAGTAAACCCTTCATTGTACTTACCGAAATATTCTTCTCTATCATAGGCGTATTCTTAGGATATGCATTAACAGGAAAGAGCATGGCTACCATCATGGTAGGGGTTGGAATTATTGGATTAGCAGGTATTGTAATTAAGAATGGTATTCTATTGATTGAATTTACCGATGAGTTAAGAGGTCGTGGATACAAAACCAGGGAAGCAGCCATTGAGGCAGGAAAAATCAGAATCATTCCTGTATTATTAACTGCCTTAGCTACTATTATGGGTATGTTACCATTGGCAGTAGGATTCAATATAGATTTCGTTTCAATGTTTACTCATTTAGATCCTAAGATTTTTATTGGAGGTGACTCTGTAGTATTCTGGGGGCCTTTGGCATGGACTATTATTTATGGTTTAATATTCTCTTTCTTCTTAACCCTAATTATGGTACCAAGTATGTACTTAATTTCAGAAAGATTAAGAAGACCAATGGAAAGGTTTTATGGTACTAAATATGTAGCATTGTTTGGATTTACCGGACCACTCTTCTTTATTTTTGTAGGAATCATGTTTGGAGTAAGAACAATTCAGGGTAAGAAAGTGTGGATGGGAGAACAAAAATCTATTTTAGTAAAAAATTAATATATGCGAAACCACGAAATAGACTACCGCATTTTTGGTGAAGAAATGCAATATGTAGAAGTAGAATTAGACTACAATGAAACTGCCATTGCCGAGCCAGGAGCGTTCATGATGATGGATGATGGAGTGATGATGGAAACCATGTTCGGCGATGGATCTAGACAAAATGATAGCATTTTTGGAAAACTCTTGAATGCAGGAAAAAGAATGTTGACAGGCGAAAGCTTATTCATGACCGCATTTACCAATGTAAACCATGGTAAGCGCAGGGTGAGCTTTGCATCCCCCTATCCTGGAAAAATCATCCCATTAGATTTATCTGCATACAATAATAGAATTATTTGTCAAAAAGATAGTTTTTTATGTGCAGCAAAAGGAGTGAATGTAGGAATTGAATTTCAGCGAAAACTGGGAACAGGATTATTTGGAGGCGAAGGATTCATCATGCAAAAATTGGAAGGGGATGGCATGAGTTTTTTACACGCAGGTGGCCATGTATTCAAGAGAGATTTACACCCCGGGGAAACTTTGAAAATTGATACTGGATGTATAGTAGGATTTACTTCTAGCGTAAACTATGATATCCAATTTGTTGGGGGAATTAAGAACACTTTGTTTGGAGGGGAGGGATTATTTTTTGCCACTCTTACAGGACCAGGTTCAGTTTGGATTCAAACATTACCCATTAGTCGCTTAGCTGGTAGAATTCTACAATATGGTGTAGGTGCCCGCAAAGAGGAAGGAAGTATATTGGGTGGATTAGGTAATATATTAGATGGAGATGGCAAATGGTAATTAAGAAGCTTTTAAAGCAACAATACCATTACGAATAGCATAAAGGATTAAACCGGCCGAATTTTTCGAGCCGGTTTTTTCAAGTCCTAAAGGCGCCTCAACCCCTCCACTGCTTTTTCTAATGTGCTTTCTTGCTTAGCAAAACAAAAACGCAATACTTTATGGTCTTGACCATTCTGATAGAAAGCAGAAACCGGAATGGTTGCAACGCCAAATTCCTTGGTGAGGGCGATGGCTAACTCTTTATCGGAAACTTGACTAAAATGCGCATAGCTATAACATTCAAAATAACTTCCATGAGAAGGTATAGAGGTAAATGGAGTATCGCGCATTAATGTTCTGAAGTAATCGCGCTTGGCTTGTATTTGTGTACCCAATTGTAAGTAAGCTTCTGCATTTTGAATATACTCCGTTAAGGCAACTTGCTGAGGGGTATTACAGCTAAAACAATTGAACTGATGAACTTTTCTAAACTCTTTCATTAAGCTAGTTGGTGCTATGCAATAACCCAACTTCCAGCCTGTACAATGATAAGTTTTACCAAAAGAGAAACAAACAAAACTGCGCTCGAATAATGCAGGGTATTTCAATATACTTTGGTGTTCAATCCCATCAAAAATTAAATGCTCATACACTTCATCACTTAATATCAAAATATTAGTACCCGCAACAATACTCGCCAAGGTTTGCATATCAGTTGCAGACAATACCGCGCCCGTTGGATTATGGGGCGAGTTAATCATGATCATTCTAGTGCGAGGCGTAATTTTTTCTTTTACTTCATCCCATGGAATTGCATAGTTGGGATATTCTAATTGTATAGGAACTGCAATGGCTTTATTTAATTCTATAGTTGGAATATAGCAATCGTATGCAGGTTCAAATAAAATGACTTCATCACCAGGTTGCAATACAGTAGTAAGTGCAGTGTATATAGCATAGGTGCCACCAGGTGTTACGGTAATTTCATTGGTTGCATCAACTGCGGCTCCATAGAGGTTAACTGCTTTTGCAGCGAGTGCAGTTAACAATGGCGGATACCCATTCATATGGGTGTATTGATTGAATCCATCACGCATGGCTTTATCAACCAAACCAGTTAGCTCAGCACTCATCATAAAATCGGGGAAACCCTGTCCTAAATTAACAGCGCCGTATTCATTGGCCAACTGGCTCATTATGGTAAAAATAGTGGTACCTACATGTGGTAATTTGGACTGTATTGCAATAGACACTTTAAAATAATTAAGGCTCAATAATATTGGCCAAGCGCTTTAGTTCTACTTCGGCAACCTTGGCTGTAAAAGACAAGTTAACCAATCTATATGATTCGTTTTCAAAACTTTGTTGCGCCAATTTAACATCTACTATTGTAGCTTGACCAAGTTGAAAACGTTGCATTACCAAATCCAATAATTGCTTGCTGAGTAATTGATTTTCTTTGGCTGTTTGTAATTGGGCCAAGGTATTGGTATATGCTTGATAAGTTCTTACAGCACCAGTTTCTATGTTCAATAAAAATTGATCACGCTGAACTTTTGCATTACGAGTATTTATTTCAGCTACTTGTAATTGCTTTTTATTTATTAATCCATTGTAAATAGGAATAGCCAAATTGATGCCTAAAAAAGGGCCATAAGTTCTATTTTCTAAGATAAAGCCTGCGGCGCTTTTAGTATTGGTTAGATTGAATCCTGTAGTTGCTCTTAATGTAGGAACCCTTAAAGCTGCAGTTTCTCTCTCAATTAATTCATTGATTTTAATTTGTTGTTCTGCTGCCAAAATTTGTGGATTTCTTAAAGCCAAGTTTTTAAGTTGGCTGAAATTAATTTTTTCATCCACAATAATGGTATCTCTAATAATAACGGCAGAGTCAGGACTAACAAAGAGCAAGCTTAGTAAATTAGTTTTACCCTGATCAATAATTAATTGTTGCGCTTGTTTAGATTGTACCAATGCATTTAAATCAATTTGTGCTTGGTATAAGTCTGCATTATTGGCAAGACCTACCTCTTTACGGCTTTTAATAATATCAATTCTCTGTTGTGAAACTTCAATGGATTTATTAATGGTACTGAGTAAATTCTGCTGACGAACTACATCATAGTAATTCGTAATCACCGAAGCCATGGTAGTTTGAATTTGTGCATTCAACATGTCTTGGTTCATTTTTTGCAATTCTTGCAAACGTTGCTGAGCCGCTTTAACCCTAAATCCATTAAACAAAACTATTCCAGCAGTAATATTCGCATTTAAATTATTAGAAGCAACCCCGGTTCTCGTAATATTTCTAGATGGGTCCGGAAATTGTTGATTAATGCTGGTGATATTTTCTACATCATTCATGGTTGCTGTAACGGTTGGTAAACCTCCAGCAACGCCTACATAATTATTAATACCAGCAATTTCCAAATTGTTTTTGGCTAGTTGAATATCATAGCTATTCTTTAATGCAATAGCCACTGCATCTGATAAACTAAGCCGCTTCTGGCCAAAACAAGCTGCAGCAGAAACCACTCCAATAAATAACAATAGAATTAACTTACGCATCAGTATGAAATTACCATAGGATCATTGAATAACATATATTTTTACACGAACGGACCACTAGCTTACCAAAGTACCTACATTGGCGCCTTCTACTACTTGAAGTAAATTTCCTTGAGTATTCATATCAAAAACAATGATGGGTAATTTATTCTCCATACATAACGTAAATGCAGTCATATCCATCACTTTCAGGTTTTGAGAAATACATTCCTGGAAGCTCAATTTTTCAAATTTAGTTGCAGTTGGATCTTTTTCTGGATCAGCACTGTAAATACCATCTACCCTTGTTCCTTTTAAAATAACATCGGCCTTCATTTCAATGGCTCTTAATGAACCCGCGGTGTCGGTAGTAAAATAAGGGTTACCAGTTCCAGCACCAAAAATCACTACACGTCCTTTTTCTAAATGACGCAAAGCTTTTCTGCGAATATAAGGTTCAGCAACTTGTTCCATATTAATAGCACTCTGTAAACGAGTGTATACGCCAATTTTCTCTAACATTGCCTGCATAGCCATTGCATTAATAACTGTTGCCAACATGCCCATATAATCACCGTGAGCTCTTTCAATACCACTATCGGCTTCATTCATACCACGGTAAATATTACCACCCCCAATTACAATTGCTACTTGAACCCCTAAATCGGTTACACGCTTAATATCATGCGCATATTGCTCTATGATTTTCGGATTAAAAGGATCTCCATTTCTTTGGTCACCTAATAAAGCTTCACCGGATAATTTAAGCAGGATACGTTTGAATTTTGGTAGCATGAGTTTGGTTTAATATTGAGTAGGTTACAAAAGTACAAAAGCCCCTCCGATAAATGGGAGAGGCTTTTGAAAAAATATTGATAGAGTACAAATTATCCTAGCGCAACACGCTTGAATTCGGTAACAGTTACATTACCAGCACTCTTTAAGTAAGCTTCAACAGTAATAGCGCCATCTTTTACAAAAGCCTGAGCCAACAATGTATTCTCTTTAAAGAATGCATTCAACTTGCCTTCTGCAATTTTAGCAACCATTTCTTCTGGTTTACCAGCCATCTTAGGATCAGCTTTCATTGTTTCGATAACAATGGCTCTTTCTCTTTCAATGGTTTCAGCAGGAATGCTGTTTGCATCAACCGCTAAAGGATTCATAGCAGCAATTTGCATTGCTACGTCTTTACCAGCTTCAGCAGCTTCAGCATTTAAGCCTACTAGTACTCCCATACGGTTTGCACCGTGAATATAAGATGCTACATAAGGAGCTTCAATTCTTTCAAACTTAGCAACACCAATTTTTTCACCAATTGAAGCTAATTTATCATTGATTAAATCGGCTACTTTGGCACCATTGATAGATACCTCGTTTAATTCTTCAGCACTCTTAACATTGTTTGCAACAGCTGCATCAGCAATAGATGTAGCAAAGGCAACGAAATCAGTATTCTTAGAAACGAAATCGGTTTCACAGCTAATACATACTACAAATCCAACTTTGTGGTCTGCAGAAGTACGCGCTATAATCACTCCTTCTTTTGCTTCTCTATCGCTACGCTTTGCAGCCACTTTCTGGCCTTGCTTACGTAACCAATCAATAGCAGCTTCAAAATCACCGTTGGTTTCAGTTAAAGCTTTTCTACAATCCAACATTCCGGCACCTGTTGCCTGACGTAATTTATTTATATCGGCAGCTGTAATAGTTGCAGTTGACATAATTATTTCAATTTAAAAATTCTCAAATAAGGCTTATCTACCGCCACCACCTGCAGGTCTGCGATTACCGCCACCCGCTGGAGTACGACGCTTTGGTGCACCACCTGGTCCACCTGCTGGAGCACCTGCACCACGACCTCTTCCGCCACGACCAGCTTCAGATTGTGCTTCTGCTTCTAAACGACGAGCTCTTGCTTCATTTTCGTTGTTGCTATCATCTGTTTCGTCTTCATCTTTAGATGCTTGACGCTCTGCTAAACCTTCAGCAATAGCAGCAACAATATAATTGGTAATGATTGCAATAGATTTGGTAGCATCATCATTTGCAGGGATAGCAAAGTCTACTTTATTAGGATCAGAATTGGTATCAACCATTCCAAAAGTAGTAATGCCTAAACGCTTAGCTTCAGCTAAAGCAATATGCTCATGACCAATGTCTACTAAGAATAAAGCTGCAGGAAGACGGCCCAATTGAGCAATACCACCTAATACTTTTTCCATTTTATCCTTATCACGAGTAAGGGTTAATCTTTCTTTCTTAGTTAAGCTCTCAGCACTACCGTCTGCCAACATTTTTTCAATGCTCTGCATTTTCTTAACACTCTTACGTAGCGTAAGGCATATTAACACGCTTAGCACACTCAGTAACGATTTCTTTTGCTTGCTTCTTGGTAGCAACAAACATAATTTTCTTACCGCTCTTAGCAATTTGCTTAATGGCAGCAGCAGACTCTTGTAAGTAATCTACTGTTTTGTTAAGGTCAATAATGTGAATACCTTTTTTCTCAGCGAAGATGTAAGGTAACATCTTAGGATTCCACTTCTTTTTAAGGTGACCAAAGTGAACGCCGGCCTCCAATAGTTGCTGTTGTAGTGAAGTGTTATTTTCCATTGTGGTGAATTATATAATTTTTTAAAATTTATTTTCAGTAGATATTCAATACAACGATTAACGCTTACTGAACTGGTAGCTTCTACGTGCTTTCTTATGACCAAATTTCTTACGTTCAACACTACGAGGATCACGCTTAAGTTGACCAGCAGCTTTTAATGCAGGACGTAGTTCAGGATTTACTTCTAGCAACGCACGGGCAATACCCAATTTAGCTGCTTCAGCTTGACCCTTTAAACCACCACCAGCAGCATTGATAACGATATCAAACTTGCCTTCTAGTTCAGTTGTTTTAAGAGGAGCTTCTACTTGGTTTTGTAAATAAACCAATGGGAAATAAGCTTTGTAATCTTTGTCGTTTACAGTTATTTTACCTTCGCCCTTGCTAATGAAGACACGTGTTACGGCTTCTTTACGGCGACCAACTGCATTTTTTTGTTTTTCCATTTTAATTATGCTTGGCGTCTGGCATTACTACCAGACAATGTTTTAGAATTTAAGTTCCTTAGGTTGCTGAGCGGTATGAGGATGTGCAGTTCCTGCGTACACAAATAATTTTTTGATCATTTTACGACCTAATTTATTTTTTGGTAGCATTCCTTTTACAGCTCTTTCCATAATTACTTCAGGACGACGCTTTAATAAGCTTCCAGCAACTTCTTCTTTTTTACCACCAGGGTAACCAGAATAGTTTAGGTATACTTTGTCTTCTAACTTATTACCAGTGAAAGCAACTTTCTCTGCGTTTAGTACAATTACATAATCGCCACAATCAACGTGTGGAGTGTAATAAGCTTTGTTTTTACCGCGTAATACAGCAGCAATCTTAGATGCAATACGTCCCACGGTTTGATTAGTACCATCAACTACATACCAGTTGTGTTGAACGGTAGCCGCATTCGCATGCTTGGTGGTGAAATGAAGTTTACTCATGATTCTTTGTTTTAAGTGAAATCGGCGCTATCCCACCGATTAGAATATTCCCATTTTTTGGGAGGGCAAAGGTCTGATACTGCAATGGATAAACCAAGAAATTCAGGAACTATTTTCACAAGCACATTTGTAACTAATTGATTATCAATAAAATTTTGCACATCTTTTTTTAATCTACCTTTGCAATCATGGCATATTTACAATTTTCGGGGCAAAATTTATTTGATGGAACCCAATTTTTAGGACCAGACCAGGTGCTGATTACCACAGCCGAAGGAATTATTAAAGCCATTATACCCCTTAAAGATGCAGGTGAAAACGTTCAAAAGCTCAACGGAATTATTACACCAGGCTTTATTAATGCCCATTGTCACTTAGAATTGAGTCATATGAAGGGCATCATTCCTGAACATACTGGATTGCCCGATTTTATTTTAAAAATTGTAAACGAAAGGCATTTCCCCGAAGAAAATATGCTCGAGGCCATTGCGCAAGCGGAAGCAGCCATGTTGCAAGAAGGCATTGTAGCGGTGGGAGATATTAGTAATAATGCACTTACTGCACCACAAAAACAGCAAGGAAATTTAGCTTATCACACATTTGTTGAAATAAGTGGATGGAAACCTGCAATCGCTGAACCACGTTTTGCAAATGCCTTAGAAGTATTATCGAAGTTTAGGTTGATTGAAGCCGCCGCATCATTGAACCCTCTGAAGAATTTGAGCAACCCGCTAAAAAGTTCATTTAGTCCACATGCACCTTATTCGGTTTCAGGCGAACTATGGCAGATGATGATACCTTACTTCGAAGGCCATACAGTAACCATACACAACCAAGAATCCCCAGCCGAAAATGAATTATTTATAAAAGGTACAGGAGACTTTGTACGAATGTACCAAGCCATGAATATAGACCAGACCCATTTTAGTCCAACAGGACAAAACAGTTTGCCATCTTATTTCCCCCAACTAAAAAATGCCAAAAAAATTCTACTGGTGCACAATACAACCACCAGCGAAGCCGACATGGATTATGCAAACCAATTGGCAATGCAGCATTCGCAAGAACTGTATTATACCCTTTGCGTGAATGCCAATTTGTATATAGAAAACCAATTACCTCCCATTGAGTCACTTAGAAGTAAGAACGCAGCAATTGTTTTAGGAACCGATAGTTTGTCGAGCAACCACCAGCTGAGTATTTTAGCTGAGTTAAAAACATTAACAAAAAATTTCCCAGCTATTCCACTAGCAGAAATGCTTAAGTGGGCCACACTTAATGGCGCAAAAGCATTACAAATGGAGTCACAATTTGGAAGTTTTGAAAAAGGAAAAAAGCCAGGGGTAATTTTAATTAGCCAACTAAAGAACAATCAAATTAGCGATCAATCTACAGTTAATAGATTGGTTTAACTCAGCTAATTAATTGGTTGGTTTCTTTCTAATTTGAAAATACATTTTACTCATTACTTCTTGGTGGGGCAAAGTCAAAATAGAAATTCCAATAAACAAACCCATTAAGAAAAGGTCTATATTTTTATTCAAGTCAAAAAAATAAATCAAAGCAAAAATTCCGATAAAAGAGAAAAGTGTAAACGGAATACATTTAACTAAAAGCTTTAACCAAGATAATTCTTCTTTAATAGATAGATGTAAGCGAATATTTTC
This sequence comes from Sphingobacteriia bacterium 28-36-52, assembly GCA_002281575.1. Classification (GTDB taxonomy): domain Bacteria; phylum Bacteroidota; class Bacteroidia; order Chitinophagales; family Chitinophagaceae; genus Sediminibacterium. The sequence continues at coordinate 251,715 of NCGN01000005.1, read as the reverse complement.
TAAAGAAATAATCGAGTGCCATAAACCAAAATAAATAGCAAAACTTAGGGGTAAAGAAAGGGTAAGTGAACTAATTGCTACAATAAATAATAGTACAAAGACTCTTTTAAAAATGGCAATCTCGTATGGTTGAGTAATCCAAGAGCCTATTACTGTAATTAAAAAAAATAGGGACGCTCCAATCAAACTATAACTAGCTGCTGTTGGTGATTTTAAAAAACCAATTAAAGAAGGACTGAAGATATTAATTTGGTCTAATATGGGCAGAACTTCATTTAAATTCAAAAACAAAATCAAAAACAATACTAACAAACCATAGCTGGTTTGTAATAATATGGTTGTTAACGAAGATTGAGTTGCAGGTATGGGTAAATCAGTTTCACCAAAATGAAATGCAGATAACAATAAAAATAGATACAGAGAAATGGTAGGAAATAAAAACCAGCAAATACCATAAACAAGCATTGGAGTCAAGTAACGAATGTAGAAGTTCAATTCAGAAAAATGTAGCTGATTAATTTTGCTGCTTTGCTTTGCAACTTCATGATCTAATGCTCCATGAGGAATTCCAGTTAAAACAACCAATACACCAAAAAAAATCCACTGAGACATAAAAGGAATGGCTATAATGAAATGATGCATCAAAATAAACAAAGCAATCAAGACTACTTTTGTAATCAAAAGATAATGCCTAAAATATGCTTCTTGTACTTTGATGTTTTCCATTAAAATAGTTGTTTGATAAAATCTTTCTTAGGCAATTTAGCAAACAATAATGCTTCCTGAAATAAAGTACTGTCTTCGTCTAAGAAACGAAGAACATGTTGATACGAAACTTTGCGAAACAGTTGCATCAAAATAAACAATGCTTTGTTGGGATGGTATTTAAGCAACTGCAATAAAAGACGATCATAAAATTTGAAACGAGTATGCGTAAACTCGGCTGGTACTTCTTTATTAAAAAAATGATTCGCCAATAAAACACTATCTCTGTAAATCCTATTAAAAGCATATCCAGTAGTAGGCTTAACCATTCCAGCTGCAGTACCTATAGCAATGGCTCCTTCTCTAGTAAACCTTTTAAAAACAAAGTTGGTCATTGGTATACTAGCATGCTCTGTTTTCAAGATAGTGTAAGGGCAGTTCCAATTTTTCTGAATATACTTTTTTAATGCATCTTCAAAAAAATCAATACTATAAGCTTCAGCACAAAATCCTGTGATTTCTATTAGCGCATGATTCTCACTATAAGGCAAAACATAGGCAAAAGTTACCCCTTCGGCTTGTTCAATACTGAAGTCCATTAATGTTGCAGCTGTTGCTTTGAACACCGGTTGTTCGGTATAAATTTCCCAACCAAAGAATTGCTGTTTTAAAAATAAATTGGTTTCGCTGGCAACAGACTGTTGATTCCAGAAACTAGAATATAAAGCTGTTGTGGAAACAATACCAGAATTGGTATGAATTACAAACTGGCTACCATTTTTCTCCACATGGGTTACAACATCATTGGTATAGTCAATATTCGGATGCTGCTTTATTTCATCAAAATGAAAATCAAAAAAAGTTTCACTCTTAATAAAACTATAGCGATAAGGTTCAATTATTTTTTCTTGGTTTCCTTCAGGAAACCCAATACTTATGCTATTCCAAGTAGTATTAAAAATGGATTGATAGGGATGTACATTAGAAGAATGCCAAAAGCACCAAGATTTGCTTTGCAAATAAGTTTTATCTGCATCTAGTATTAAAATAGATTCTCCCTTATACTTCGCATGATGAATAAGCTGATGCATTAGTTGCATGCCAGCGCATCCTCCACCTAAAATGACAATATCGTAATTGGTTGTATTCATAAAAAAAGGGTTGCAATAATCAAACTATTGCAACCCTAATATTACTTAAGCTTGAATGGAATTATGCTTTTTCTTCACTACGGCTTAAAGCGTAGATCACTAAACCAAATCCAATTTTGTTGATAGCATCGGCAATGTTGTAAACAATATCCATTGCTTTTAATGCAGCTGCTGTATCAGCAACTGGTTGCCATCCAAATAAACCACCTGGAGTACCTAGGATATAACCTAATGGGTAAATAGCCCAACCAACCAATACAAACCAAGATAAAACTTTAGTAGCTTTTGCAACTTGTGCACCAGCATCTTGAGCAAGCTTGGCAACTTCTCCAAACCATATTAAGTATACAATGTAGAAGTATGCAAGTCCAGAGATTACTCCCCAAATTACGCTACCATCGCGATCAAGAACTTCACCAATGTATCCAGTTAACAACATTACTAATGAAGCAAAAATTAGTTTCCATAATAGGGCAACTTTAGCTCCTGCTTTTTTAGTAATTAAGTAGAACTCAACACACATTAAAGGAACAGTCAAAATCCAATCTACATAACGGAAGAAAGTTGGAGATTCGCCTGTTTCTAAGTTGTAGCTTCTCATGTAGTAGTAGTGAACCGCAGCAATGAAAGTGATTAAACCAGAAACCAATAAAGAGGTACGCCATTTTTTGTCGGTATTATTTAATTCAAAGAAGAAAAATACCGAGGCAGCCATCATGGCCATTGTACCAATGAAGAAAGTAAACGCAACATAATTGTCACTGGCAATTGGAGTTGCATTCAGGAGGACTTGTAGCATGTTAGAAATTTTAAGGTTAAAGAAATGAATGTTTAAGAATGAATGACTACAAGTTAAACGCAAATATTGAAAAATGGTTGAAACCCACTAACAATAGGGATTACATCATATTTAAAAATTTTATACTATTAAACCGCCTTATTACTTTTTTAAGCACAATTTCTTAAACAAACAGACGTAAATTGTTTTAAAAAAAAAATTTTGAAAAATGTAAAAAAAACTTCAGAAAAACCATTTAAGCCAACACTTCTTGCAAAATGGCATAGCTTTTCATTTGCCCAAAGCCAGGAATATGTAAGGATAGGTAGAGTTGATAGGCTTCTAATAATTGCCTACGAATGGTTTTATTCAATTGAATATTTTCCAATTCATTATAAAAAGACAAATTAGAGATGCTGGAAGTTGTTTCGGCCAAATGACCTTCTAAATAATAGGGATGCAAAGGAATTCGCTCCACAAAATTCCCTTCTTGTAAATCAATTACCGGTGTTTTTGCACTATAAGTTCCTTGTAATTGAAAGCCCAGTTCCGATGCTAAGTGTAAAGTAAAATACAAAGGAAGATTGCCCGTTAAAGTAGCGTTGCCCTTGTCTAATTGTTTGAGTGTGTCTTCAATTAAATAGAATAATTCTGGATTGGCTTCAGGCTCTTTTAAGCTATGTTGCAATAGTTCCATTACAAAGATGGCAACCGTATTTTTTACCACATTAAATAATACCGACTCGTACATATAACCCCAGCGGTACTCTTTAATGAATTGCAATTGCTTCATTTCATTGTGGTACACTTCTAATTCTAAAATAGCGGCAGGGCTAAAATAACTGGCTTTGCCTGCAGAGGTTTTACTAGTTTGCCTTACGCCTTTTACAATGTATTGTTGAATACCAAACAATTCGGTGTACACAGAAGTAATGATACTGGTGTCGCCATACTTGATGGTACGCAATACCACACCTTTTGTTGAATGCACCGTACTCATTGCTGCAATTTAGTGAGTTGCAGTCAAACCAGATTCAGTTGATGGTTGTGTAAGCTTTACTGTAGGTAAATGAACGGGGTTTAATTTGATAATGCCCACAGCGTGAAAGCCTCGCATAATTAAGAAAGTTAAATCGAACTCAAACCATTTCTTAGCAAAATTTGCATCGTCTTTTGCATAATGATGATTGTTTTGGAACAGTTCTCCCATTAATAAAATACCCCATGGTGAACTATTTTTAGAATGATCTCCATTATCAAAATTACTGTAGCCATATTTATGACCGCACCAATTCACTACGGCACCTTGAATAGGACCCATCAAAAAGTGAATGGGCAATAATAAAAACCACCAAGCATTGGGTGCAAAGGCAATATAAAAACTGGTATAAGCCGCCATGAATACCAATCTGGTTAATGGGTGGTGGCCAAACTTGTCTAATTTGTCCCAAACAGGTAAATAATCTTTTGTGAATTTGGCATCTGGCATGCGCTTTCCGGTTAAAAAGCTCCGAAATATTAAAATGGTGCTGCGCATCATCTGGTACACATCTTTAAAGAAATGCGGTGAATGTGGATCTTCCTCTGTATCACTGAATTCGTGGTGCATGCGATGCATTACGCCATATGCCCTTGGCACTAAATAAGAAGAGCCTTGAACAAACCAGGTACTTAAGTAAAAAAATCGTTCCCAATTTTTGCTTAACTCATACATTTTATGAGAAGCAAAACGATGTAGAAAAAAAGAATGAAAAAACAAGGACCCAAACCAATGGGCAAAAAAGAATACAAGAATAGCAAGCATAACAGGTTAATAAGTAGAATGAATATAAAACAATTCAACCAAGCATGTCCCAATATTCAAGTATTCAGCAAAAAGGCTTCAAAAGATTAAACAACGCCTGTAAACTGTTTCAAGAAGCGAACGTCATTTTGAGAATACAAACGCAAATCGTTCACTTGGTACTTCAATTGGGTAATTCTTTCAACCCCCATACCAAATGCAAAGCCAGTGTACTTATTAGAATCAATTCCAAAGTTTTCTAACACTTTAGGATGTACCATACCGCTTCCTAAAATTTCTACCCAACCAGTATGTTTGCAAATATTACAACCCTTTCCTTCACAAATTAAACAGCTGATATCCATTTCTGCACTGGGCTCTGTAAAAGGGAAATAACTGGGTCTAAAACGCACTTTAACGTCTTTACCAAACATTTCCTGAACAAAGAAGTACAAGGTTTGCTTAAGGTCGGCAAAGCTTACATTTTCATCTATATAAAGTCCTTCCACTTGATGAAAAAAGCAATGTGCACGGGCACTAATGGTTTCATTACGGTACACGCGTCCCGGACAAATCACACGGATGGGCGGCTTTTGGTTCTCCATTACCCTTGCTTGAACACTGCTGGTATGGGTTCTTAATAACCAGGTAGGACCGTTGCCATCTTCGGGTTTTTTAATATAGAAAGTATCCTGCATATCACGCGCAGGATGGTCTTCTGGAAGATTCATCGCGCCAAAATTATGCCAGTCGTCTTCAATTTCAGGACCTTCAGCAACCGAAAAACCGAGGCGTTTAAAAATGGCAACCATTTCATTTCTAACCAATGTAAGTGGATGCCTACTACCAACAGATACGACATCACCAGGGAGGGATAAATCTTGTGCAGATTTACCAGTGGAAGTAGTTGAAGCCCCTGCAAACTGATCTTGTAATGCTTGAAAACGCGCTTCTGCAAAGAGTTTGAATTCATTGAGAATTTGTCCAAACTCCTTTTTTTGGTCATTGGGCACATTGCGCATTTCGCCCATAATGGTTTTTACCAAGCCCTTAGTTCCCAGCCATTTTATCCTGAATTGTTCTACTTCGTCTGTGTTATTAGCTGTAAAAGCAGCGATAGCTAACTTATGATCATTAATTTGTTGCAAAAGCGATTCCATGTTGCAAATATAAAAACTTATATTTGTTGCTGCACCAAGCAATTTTACATGGAATATAATACCTCCAGGAAACTCCTGGGAATGAAGGAGTACGGAAGACACGTACAGAAGATGGTAGATTACCTCCTCACAATTGAAGACAGAGCGAAAAGACAACAACAGACACAATCTGTGATTGAGCTAATGGGCTTTTTGAACCCACACCTGAAAAATGTGGAAGACTTCAGGCATAAATTATGGGACCATCTTTTTTTCATCAGCAATTTCACGCTGGATGTAGACAGCCCTTATCCCATCCCACAAAAAGAAACCTATAAACTTAAGCCAGAACCGCTTCCTTATCCCAAGCGCAATCCAAAATATGCACACTTAGGAAAGAACCTAGAAGTAGTGATAGATAAGGCATTGAAAGAAGAAGATCCAGAAAAGAAAGTAGGATTTGCCAACGCCATTGCATACTATATGAAATTATCATATAGCAACTGGCACAAAGAATTGGTTCACGATGATGCCATACGTTCTGAGTTAGATCAAATTACTGGTGGTCAACTAGAATTCAGCAACACCCCTTATATCAAGCACCGCAATCAACCATTTGAGCGAGATGATTATCCAGCACGAAGCGGAGGCAGATGGAAGCAAAACTTTGGTGGAAGAAATAATAGAAACCAAGGAGGTGGCCAACAACGAAACGATCCAAGAAATGGCGGCGGACAACGCAATGATAGAAACCAAGGTGGTGGTCAGCGCAACGATCCAAGAAATGGCGGCGGCAGTAATCGCAACGACAGAAACCCAGGTGGATTTAAGAAGCGCTATTAATTTTCATGAGCAGTTTTGAAGTTATAGGAGGCAAGCAATTAAAGGGATTGATTACCCCGCAAGGTGCAAAGAACGAAGCTTTGCAAATACTCTCTGCAGTAGTATTAACGAAGCAGTCAGTTACCATTTCAAATATTCCAGATATACTCGACGTTAATTTACTAATAGAGTTACTGAAAGAAATGGGTGTGCAAGTGAATCGCATTAACCAAGATACTTATCAGTTTCAAGCCAACGATATAGATGTTGATTATTTGGCTTCTGAAAAATTTAGACAAAAAAGTGGAAGACTAAGGGGCAGTGTAATGCTGGCGGGTCCTTTATTGGCTCGATTTAAAAAAGCATTTATACCCAAACCGGGTGGAGATAAAATTGGGAGAAGAAGATTAGATACCCATATTATTGGGTTTCAAAAATTAGGAGCACACTATGCATACGATGAAAGCATTGGTTGCTTTACGTTAACCACCAATGCTTTGAAAGGTTGTTATATGTTATTGGATGAGCCATCTGTAACAGGTACCGCAAACATTGTAATGGCAGCTGTTTTAGCAGAAGGCACTACCACTATTTACAATGCAGCCTGCGAACCCTATTTACAACAGTTGTGCAGTATGCTCAACAGAATGGGCGCAAAAATCAGTGGCATCGGTAGTAATTTATTGGTTATTGAGGGAGTAGAAACGCTGGGTGGAACAGACCACCGATTATTGCCAGACATGATTGAAATTGGCAGCTTTATTGGATTGGCCGCGATGACCAAAAGCGAAATCACCATTAAAAATGCAGGAGTTCAACATTTAGGAATCATTCCTGAAAAATTTCAACAACTCGGTATTCAATTTGATATTCAAGGCGATGATATTTATATTCCTTCACAGGAATCTTACACCATACAAACATTTATGGATGGAGGAATACTAACCATTTCCGATCATCCCTGGCCAGGTTTTACACCCGACTTATTGAGTATTGTGTTGGTAGTGGCTACACAAGCCATTGGATCAGTTTTGATCCACCAGAAAATGTTTGAAAGCCGCTTATTCTTTACAGACAAACTCATAGACATGGGCGCGCAAATTATTTTGTGCGATCCACACAGGGCAACTGTGATTGGACTAGGCAGAAAAAATACACTTCGCGGAATCACTATGAGCAGCCCCGATATCAGGGCAGGACAAGCACTCTTAATTGCCGCACTTAGTGCTGAAGGTAAAAGCACCATTCAAAATATTGAGCAAATAGATCGCGGTTATCAATTTATAGACCAGCGCTTGCAAAGTTTGGGGGCGGAGATAATTAGAAAAGCATGAATTCAAAATACACCATCACATTGGATTATAAAAAACTAAAAGGCCCCGAAAATTTCGAGGCCTTTTGCTATACATCATTTATATGTATACCATTTTCTTAATGAAATAATATTACTTAATCGTCTTCATCAATTCTTTCACTGCTACTTCCAATTGCTGGTCTACTCCTTTTTTCACTACTTCATATTCATTGAATACTAAGAAGTCTGGATCAGTAGCTGCATTTTCTAAATACTTACCTGCATTGGTTTTTACTCCTACAGTTGGTGCACCCCAACGGATGCCTGAATCCATTAAGCTTTCCCATGCTGCAAAGGAACAAGTACCTGGAACCTGTGTTCCCACCAACTTGTTTACATTTAATTCTTGTACCATGAATGCATAACAATGTCCATCGCTGTAGTTGGCTTCATTGGCCAATGAAATACTTGGCTTGGTCCAACGGAAATTGGGTTCAAATCCATTGCTTCTTACATCATTGGTATAGTTCATAAATTGTTTACCACTCAAGAAAACAGCTAGGTCTGCTACTAAGTCTCCACCTCCATTGTTTCTGGTATCTACCACTACGCCTTTCTTTAAGAAATGTTTACCCATGATGTCTTCATAAGTAGATCTAAATGTACCATCACTCATGCCAGGGATATGTACATAACCCAAAGCACCACCACTCAATCGTTCTACTTCATCAGCGTTTCTTTTTACCCAACGCTTGTACAACAATCCATTTTCTTCTCCTGTGCTAATGGCTTTAACCGTGATTTCTCTTTTAACGCCATTTTCATTTAAAGAAAGCAATACTGTTTTTCCTGCTTTTCTATTAAGGTATTGTGCTAAGTCTTTATCCGCTGTAATCATTGCCCCATCAATCATTTCAATGATGGCTCCTGCTTTTACATTAAGTCCTGCTTTATCTAAAGGACCACCTAACACTACTTCTTCAATTTTAACACCGGCACCAGTGTATAAAGCATCATAAAATGCACCCAACGATGCCGTTGCATCTCCATTGGCATTGAAGCTACCAAATGCAGCTCCACTATGGCTCACATTCAATTCTCCCAACAGCTCACTCAGCATTTCACTGAACTCATAATTGTTGCCAATAGAAGGCAAGTATTTTTCGTAATCGGTTTTATAACTATCCCAATTAATACCGTGAAAAGTTTTATTGTAAAAAGTTTTCTTGGTTCTTCTCCATACATGCTCAAACATGGCTGCTCTTTCTTCGCGCATATTTACCGCCATTTCACCATTAATGGCAATACGATCTTGCTTACTGCTGGCTACATCTAATTTGGTAATGCTGCCATCGCTGCTGATGAAAATATTTTTCTGGTCCTTGTCCCAAACCATACTGGCTCCATTGGCATTTAATGGAACTAGCATTTTAGTTTCCTTGGTTCTTAAATTAGTGGTCCACAAATTCATGCCTCTCTCAAAACGAGCAAGATAATAGAGGGTTTCTCCATCTTTACTTACCAATGCATCACCCATGCCAGAAGAATGAATGGTTGCTCTTGCTCTTCGCTGTGTTAATCCTTCCCATTCTATCTCTACTGGTTCTACAGTAGTAGTTTTCTTTTTACTGGTATCTGCTTTGGCTTTTTGTTCTTCCATTTCTTTTACCAATGCCAATTCTTCTTTGGTCAATTTAAATCGATCCATTGCAGCCTGAGTAAAGAACATTAAGTAAGCATCGCTTTGTGCACCTCCGCTCATAGCAGCCCCTCTTAATCCATCTCTATTACTTTGCCATAACATGGCTTTACCACCCATTACCCATTTAGGGCGATAATCATTAAACCCGCTCTCTGTAATATTCATGATTTTCTTTCCATCTACACTTGCTAATCCTACTTCTCCAACCGCACTTCCTACCACCGCATAATCAAATAACAACCACTTACTGTCTGGGCTCCATTGAAAATATTGGTCGTTCTCTGTCCAAGCGAAGATTTGTTCAGAACCCAATATTGTTCTGCTTTGCTTGGTCGCAATATTGTAAATACGTACATTGTTTCTGTTCTCTACAAATGCAATTTCCTTTCCATCTGGAGAATACAATGGTTGGGTATTATCGTTTCCATTATCTAAAAGGGGTGTTTCTTTAATTAAGGTTGATGCATAAAAATAAGGCTCGTCTGCGCGGAGTTTGGTGCTTTCAAAAATGCTCCATTTGTTATTACGCTCTGCTGTATATATAATTGATTTTCCATCAGGTGAAAATCCAATACCCAATTCTTGTGTTGGTGTGGCAGTAATTCTTTTGGTTACCCCACCATCTACACTACTTACAAAAACATCTCCTCTATATAAGAATGCCACTTCTTTACCATTAGGCGAAACAGCAATATTACTTCCGCTGCTCACGCGCATTACTTGCTCATCGTTCTTGCGTGCATCTGCTAAAATATTCACAGTTAATTTTTGTGGGTTACCGCCTGCTTTCATGGTATACAATTCACCATCATAACTAAAGCAAAGCGTACCATCAGCAGCTGAACTTAAAAATCGTACCGGATGCTTCTTAAAGGAAGTTAATTTTTCACTCTTGCCTCCTGTAACTGGCATTTTGTAAATATTAAAACTGCCGCTTTCTTCACTTAAATAGATCAACTCTTTTTCTGCATTGGCAAAAACTGGATTACGATCTTCTCCATTAAAGTTAGTCAGCTTAGTATGCTTGTCTGCTTTAACATCATAAACCCAAATATCTCTAGCAATGGAAGAAGTATGGTGTTTCCTCCAAGTATTTTCTCCTCCTTTTTTATCCTGATAAATCATTTTAGATCCATCCTTGCTGAATTTTACATCTTCTGCAGGAGTAGTTAATAATTGAGTGGGCCTACCTCCGTTTACACTCACACTATAGAGCTCAGGCATAGATCCCGTAGGAAACTGTCTATTGCTGGCCAAGTCCATTCTGGCAGATCCAAAAATAATTTTCTGGTTATCTGCTGAAAAATCATAGGGATACTCTGCTGCCGAATGAAAAGTGACTCTTTTGGCTTCGCCTCCCGATACAGGAATAGTGAATACATCAAAATTGCCGTATCTATCACTGGCAAATGCAATGGTTTTACCGTCTTTGCTCCAAACAGGCATAAAATCGTGTGCTTCATGCATGGTTAATGCAGTTGCATTTCCTCCGGCAGATGATACTGTGTACAAATCTCCTTTGTAAGTAAACACGACTGTTTTACCATCTGGTGAAATATTCGAATACCGCAACCATTTTGGGTTCAATTGGGCATTCACTTGCCCCACCATTAAGGCAGCAAGTGTAAAAAGTGAAATTATTTTTTTCATACAGTTGATTGTTGATTGGAAAGATAAAGAAGAACAGCTTGAATATAAAATCAATTGTATGAACGCGGGGCATTAATTGAGTAACTTTATCTAGTGAAAAAAACGATTGCACATATCTATGCATTGGGAGACCAAGCCATCACCATTGAATGGTCTGCATCCATTTCGGAGGAAGCAAACAATCAGGTAATGCATTCTTTTCATTTTTTACAATTGCATCCCATAGAAGGCGTAACCGATATAATTCCTGCTTATAGCAGTTTAACGTTAATATATAATTCAACAATAATTCGAAAACAAGCAATGGGTGGCTCGCCTTTTGAATGGTTGAAGAAAAAATTAGCAAGCTTGGCTGTGGCCCCAAGAGAAACCATCCAAAATACAGTACCATTAATTATTCCAGTATGCTATGATTTGTCCTTGGCACCTGATTTAGTAGAAGCAACACAATTAACAGGATGCTCCATTGAAGAACTCATTGCATTACATACCAGCGAAATTTATACTGTATATATGCTGGGATTCTTACCTGGCTTTGCTTATATGGCTTCAGTAAATAAAAAAATACAAATGCCAAGAAAAGCCAACCCCAGAAAATTAGTCGCGGCTGGAAGTATAGGTATTGCGGGAGAACAAACAGGCATTTATCCATTAGAAGCACCAGGAGGATGGCAATTAATTGGCCAGACCCCTTTGAAAATATTTGATATTTCTAAAGAAGAACCTTGCTTATTTAAACCAGGGAATAAGGTAAAATTTGAAGCCATATCGCTTGAACAATTTCATCAATTCAATGCCGCTTAAGCTTATGAGTATTACCATTATTAAAGCGGGATTATTTACTACGGTGCAAGACGTCGGCCGTAAAGGATTTCAACACCTTGGAATAAATCCGAATGGTGCAATGGATGCATTGGCTATGCAAATAGCAAATGTGCTAATTCAAAATAAATCTGACGAAGCGGTGATAGAATTTTTTTATCCTGCACCGGTAATCCGATTTAACGCATCTGGTTTTATAGCATTGAGTGGTGCCGATTTTGGTGCCACCATCAATGAGATTCCAATCCCCATAAATCACCCCATTTTTGTTCCGGAAAATGCGGTGTTGAGTTTTACTAAAAAAATATCCGGACATATTGCTTATTTGGCTATTCAGGGTGGATTAGAGCTGAATGAATGGATGAATAGCTATAGCACCAATACTCGCGCAGGTGCGGGAGGCGTTGAGGGACGTGTATTAATTAATGACGACGAAATACATTTTAAAGCAACAGCACTGCAAGAAAACAAACAGAGTCAATTGCAGGTTCTCCCCTGGATGGCCGATACCAAGGGATTGTATCAATCACAATCATTAAGGTATTTGCCTGGAAATGAATTTTCACAATTGAATACATTTTCACAACAATTCATGACCAATGCGCAGTTTACCATTCTTGCAGATAGTGACCGAATGGGTTATCGTTTAAAAGGACCTGTATTAAAATGCAAAAAACAAATGGAGTTAATTTCAAGTGGGGTAACCAATGGAACCATCCAATTACTACCCAATGGTCAATGCATTGTTTTATTAGCCGATCACCAAACTTCTGGGGGCTATCCTAGAATTGGCCATATTATTCAATCGGATATTCCTACATTGGTTCAACAATCACCAGGCTCAATCATCCGGCTAATTCCAGTGAATATGGAAACTGCAGAAAAAATAAACAACAGACAAGCGCAATATTTGCAACAATTAAAGAATGCCTGTACCTTACAACTCAATGCATACCATCGACATTAATTGTGATTTAGGAGAAGGCTTTGCCAATGATGCTGCGCTCATGAAATTCATTAGCAGTGCCAATATTGCATGTGGATATCATGCAGGGGATAAAGACACTATTAAAAATACAATTGAACTTTGTTTAGAAAATGGAGTTGCCATTGGGGCGCATCCAGGCTTTAATGATAAAGCCAATTTTGGTAGAACAGCAATGCAACTATCCGATTGTGAATTATATGATTTAGTGGCAGAACAAATTGCCTTGATGCAAGATACTTGTAAAGCAATGGGCGCCACACTGCATCATGTTAAACCACATGGTGCTTTATACAATATGGCAGCCAAAAACGCAACCATAAGTTATATCATTGCTGGCGTAATAAAAGAATTGGATCCGCAATTAATCTTGTATGGATTAAGCAATAGTTATATGATTGCTGAAGCATGGGCATTGAACATTAAAACAGCGTCTGAGGTTTTTGCAGATAGAACCTATAACCCAGAAGGTCATTTAACGCCAAGGTCTCAACCCAATGCAATGATTCATACAAGTGAAGAATCTTTAGCACAAGTATTAAATATGATTCAAAATAAAAGAGTAATTGCAACAGACCAAACAGTGGTGCCAATTTTAGCTGAAACCATTTGCATACACGGAGATGGAGACCATGCTATTTCTTTTGCAACGAGTATTTATACAGCTTTGCGTGAAAACAATATTTTGATTAAACCTGTTCAATAATCAAATGCACAAGCAAAGCCCCCAACAAACTTTGACAAAATCTGCCATATTAGGTGCAGCTTTTTTAATGGCTACTTCGGCCATTGGCCCAGGTTTTCTTACCCAAACAACGGTATTTACCCAACAGCTAACAGCCAGCTTTGGCTTTGTCATTTTGATTTCGGTTTTGTTAGATATTGGGGCACAAATGAATATCTGGCGAGTGATTGCTGTTACCGAAAAAAGGGCACAATTAATTGCCAATGAACTCTTGCCCGGCATGGGATATTTTTTAGCAGCGCTTATTGTGTTAGGGGGTTTCGCATTTAATATTGGCAATATTGGTGGGAGTGGATTGGGGTTGCAAGTTATGACAGGCCTAGATCCAACTTATGGTAGCATCATTAGTTGCATGGTTGCTTTATTTATTTTTTGGTATAAAGAAGTAGGCAAAGCCATTGATGGATTTACAAAGATTTTAGGATTACTAATGATTGTACTCACTTTGTATATTGTTTTTAAAGCAGCACCTCCTATTGGTTTAGCCGTGTATCGCAGTTTTGTTCCTGAACAATTTTCAGCATTGGCCATTGTAACATTGGTTGGTGGAACCGTTGGTGGTTATATCAGTTTTGCTGGAGGACATCGCTTATTAGATGCAGGAATAAAGGGTGAAGCCGCTTTACCGCAAGTGAATAAAAGCGCCATATCCGGAATTGTGATTACCTCTATCATGCGCTTCTTGTTATTTCTGTGTGTATTGGGTGTAATTAATCAGGGATTGGTAATTGATGCTACAAATCCACCCGCTTCTGTGTTTCAATTAGCAGCTGGCAATTTGGGTTTTCGTTTTTTTGGTGTGGTCATGTGGGCTGCTGCTATTACTTCTGTAGTAGGAGCAGCTTATACCTCTGTGTCGTTTATCAAAACATTTCATCCTTGGTTAGAAAAAAATGAAAAATGGATCATTAGTTTTTTTATTATAGCTAGTACACTTGCTTATCAATTCATTGGAAACCCTGTAAAAATATTGGTTACAGTAGGCGCACTTAATGGGTTAATACTTCCAATTACTTTGGCAATTATTTTATTGGCAGCAACCAAGAAACATTTAGTGAAAACCTATCAACATCCTTTATGGTTGAGTATTGCAGGCTGGATGGTAGTGATTGTAATGAGTTGGATGAGTGGTCTTACTTTGTATAAATGGATGATTAATTTTTAAACCTTACCACAGTGTTGAATAACTACTGCAGAAGTTTGATTGCGTTGGTTTTAGCATCTACCCTATCGCAAGGAATTTTTTGAATGAGTTGTTCTGGGTTTTCACGCTTTTGAGATCCAGCATAGTATCCCTTGTCATAGTATTTTAATAAAATGGCAAAGCATCCCATTATATCGTCTTCAATTAAACAGTTAATGGCTGTTTTGGTTTCTAATCCACCTAAACGCTTTTTAATTCTTATAACTGCATTCACTAAATGTTCTTTACCAAACTTTCCATAGCCTTGTAAAATATATTGGAGTCGTTCATCAAATGGGATATCTAAGAACAACACGTTATTTGCCCGCATTTGCTTAAAAAATATTGTGGGAATATTGACATCTCCAATGCGCTGGCTTTCGTCTTCAAGCCAAATCACTTTTCCAGTTTCTAGCAAAGGAGCTTTAGTACTTAATTCAGCAGCCAATATATTTTCGAACATTTCTTGACTGGGTTGTGGGGGTTGCCCTAAAGCGCCAAATGCAGACCCCTTATGGTGTGCCAATCCCTCCAAATCAATAATTTGTTCCCCTCTTGTTCCAAGCTCTTGCAGTACTTCCGTTTTACCACTGCCCGTATAGCCTCCAATAATTTGAATGGGATAAGTCAAGTCAAATTGTTTGAGTACCCAATTACGGTATGTTTTGTATCCACCTACTAGTGTATAAACCTTAAAGCCATAGAGATCTAATAACCATGCAACACCTGCACTTCTCATACCCCCTCGCCAACAATGTACCAGTACGGTTTTGGTTGTTGTATGTTCCGTTAGTTTTTCAACAGCATCCACCATTTTAACCATCTTCACGCCAAAATACTTAAGTCCAATTTTGATGGCTTTTTGCTTGCTCTCTTGTTTGTAAGCAGTTCCTACTACTTTTCTCTCTTCATTATTAAATAAGGGTAAGCTGTGGGCCCCGGGTATGTGTGCATGTAAGTATTCTCCCTCGCTTCTGACATCAAAAACAGGGTATTGCTTACTTAATTGTATAAATTCGTCAATTAATAATTTGGATACTGCCACAGCACAAATGTACAATTCAAATGAGCTAACTTTTCATCATGAAGCAATTATTACTCGTAAGACATGCCAAGAGTAGCTGGGCAAATCCTGGTCAAGCCGATTTTGATAGACCATTAAATGAACGCGGTCATAAAGATGCGCCCATCATGGCCAAAAGAGTATTAGAGCGAGGCATTACTATTGATTTAATTATTAGTAGTAATGCAGTAAGAGCGTTAACTACGGCCACTTATTTTGCTACTGAAAATGGAATTGCAACTACTGATATTGTACAACACGATTTTTTATACCATGCACCACCAGAAAGATTTGCAAAAGCGATTGTACAAATTCGGGATGAAATAAATACGGCTGCTATTTTTGCTCATAACCCAGGTATTACTGATTTTGTAAACCAACTAACGGCTACCCAAATTGACGATATGCCCACCTGTGCTGTTTTTGCTATTTCCATCCACACAACTAGTTGGAAAAACTGGGCTACTGCCAAAAAAGAAATCTTATTGGTAGAATGGCCTAAGCAGGTTTAGTCAACTTTTTGGCATTCACTAAGTATACGCCCGTAAAAATTAAAATTGCGGCCACTAATTTGTAAAAAGTAAAATATTCGCCTGTAAAAATCATCGCAAAGATTGCCGCAAAAACAGGCTGCGTGTAAATAAATGCACCAGTTGCAGAAGAGCCAATTAATTGAATACTTTGAACAGTTAGCAAATACGCTACAAATGTTGAAAAGACGGCTACATAAGCCAGTACTGTCCAATGAGCAATATCAAAACTATTCCAATTGGTACTCAGCATATAAGGAAGTCCGATAGGCAATATGCCAACAGCGCCTAATGTAAAAATCCAACGCAATACTTGTATGCCTGAATACTTTGCCATCAAGGGTCTTACTAGTACCAAATAAAAAGCATAAGAAATGGCATTGGTTAATACTAATATGTCACCCAGAACCATATTGCTTGCTGCTCCTGATTGGTCTTTCATTAAAATTAAAATACTTGCTCCTCCTACTCCACAAGCCAGGCCAATGGCTTTTAATATAGTAAAACCTTCCTTTAATAACCATGCTGCAATGATGGTAATGAAAATAGGCGAACCCAATGATAACAAAGAACTATGTATTACGGTGGTTAATGATACGCCTTTAATAAAAAACAACTGATTAATCACAATACCTGTAAGCCCACAAATCAAAAATCGGGGCAAATCTTTTCGGTCAAATTTTACTTTACCAGGCTTAAATAAAAATAGGATCCAGAATAATGAAAGCGTTACTGCAACTCTAACAAAGTTTAAAGCAAAGGGATGAATAAAACCCGGAGTAATGAATTTGACCGCCGCATAACTACTGCCAAAAATTAAGTTTGCAACAAGGGCGGCAGTATATGCTTTGTAAGACTGGCTCATTTAGGCAAATTTAGCAATAATGCTTTAAGTTGCTCTACATCAAACTGATCAATATTCATTTTACTATACGTGAAACTTTGTGCTTTTGCATAAGTATCATCCAAACTAAATTCAGACTGCGTAACGCGCATAAGTCGTTTTGTTTGCATCAACAATTCACTTAAATACTCTTGCTCAGTTTGACCAGGTGTAGGTACTACAATTAATTTTTTATCAATAGAAAGTAACTCCATTAATGATGTATACCCACCTCTGCAAATAATATAATCCGCTTGTTGTAATTCAAGCGCCAATTCATTGGTTTCTAAATGATTGAACACGGTTATATGTGAAGGCACTTCTAATGGCGTTGATTCTAAAGGTAACCCCCTAATAAAAACCACTGGCTTAGTGAATGCTTCAAGGTTAATCAGTATTTTATTTTCGAGTATGGTTCTTTGTGGCTCTGGCCCAGACAATACTACAGCAAATGTATATTTGGTTGCACAAGATACGCTGGTAAACCTCGACAACAATTTCATATACAATACGGGCACTTTGGGCATTGTAGCTGGGTGGGAAAGCTTTCCTGCCAAACCAGGATTGGCCATCATATCGGGTACCCAACAGGCAGTAAATTGATTGATAAAATAATAATTAATACGTCTGAAAATGTATTCTACCCATTGATAAGGTGCTTTAATAATTAACTGGTGCGTTATAAATACACAAGGAACAGAAGGATGATGCAATCCAAATCGATTATCGGAAACAATCAAATCAATTTGATTTTCTTCTACCACTTTTTTTAACCAAACCTCTTCGGCTTTGATTGTTTTATACAACTTGGGTATTTGAAGTATCAAACTAAACAAAAGTAATAGACGCGACTTTGCATAGTGAACCCGATAACCTGTTAAAGGTAAAATGGTTAAATCGGGAAACTCTTTCAACAATAGTGCAGCTTGATGCCCTTCAGCAGCCAATATTACTTTGATGTTCAACTGCCTGAAAGCCTTGACAATAGGGATACAGCGGGTAGCATGACCCAGCCCCCAGTCTAGTGGTGCAATTAAAACCGTAGAAATGTTAAATTGATTTTCCAAAGTTGCTTTTGTTGAATTAATGAAGCTATTTTATTACTTTAGTTGAGTATATGAAAATGAAAATAAACCAAATTATTCTTTTAGTGTTAGTTATCATGCTGGCATCTACATCATGTGGTGTTTTTCAAAAATCGAATAAAACCAAATTTTGTGGCTGCCCTAAACACTGAATTTGTTTACCATGAACAGAGATCTATTGGTTTTAACTAAACAAGAATTCTTGACAGAAGCACAGGCTGCTGCAGTTGTTGCTGAATTAAATAAAGTGCTAGGCCCTGTTGAAAACTGGGCAGCATTTTGTGTTGCAAATGAAATCATAGACATTAATAAACATAAGATTGTTACCAAAACGCATTTGGTAAAACAAATATTGCAAGACAAACCAAACAAGGCTTTTATCTTTATTTGCAATAAAAACTAGATGGAGGGTTTCCTCAATATTGATTGTTAATCGCTAGTAATCAGTTTTAAGCAAGTTTGCTCAATGCAGTTTCCAATTGTTGCAACATAGTTGGAATGTCTGCTTTTTTACAAGTTCCTACACTCAATCTGTACCAACTACTATCTGCCCCCGCACCAAATGCTGAGAATGGCACAATGGCTATTTTGGCTTCGCTTAATATGTAATTAGTAACGTCTGACTGGGTTGCCAACACCTGCCCTTCAGCAGTTCTGCTTCCCCTTAAATTAATTTGTATGGTTAAATAAATGGCAGCTTGTGGTGCAATTGCATCTACTTGATATCCTTTCTGCTTTAATGCAATGATGCCATTGTAAATACTTTGTAAACGAAACTCAACCTCCGATTTAAAATGAGTTAGGTAATTACCAATGGCTTCTTTCATAGGTAAATAATGGGCCACCGCGTGTTGCTCAGCCATGGGTGCCCATGCCCCTAAATGACTTAAAATTGCTTTCATTTTTGCAATCACATTCTCTGGACCCAATGCCCATCCAACTCTAACACCTGTTGCAGAAAAAACCTTTGAAATACCATCTATAAAAATGGTATAAGGTTTCATAGCAGGATTCAATGTTAATGGATTGTAATGAACGGTATCACCATATGTAAGCGTCCAATACATTTGATCGAACATTAAATACAATTTCTTTTGATCGGGCGTTCTGGTTGCATTTTCTGCAAGAATTAATTCGCAAATTTCTGCTAATGCATTTTTGCTTAAAGTGGTGCCGGTAGGATTCTGCGGTGTACACAAACAAATTAAGGTAGCACCTTTAATATGTGGCTTGATATCTTCAACTGTTGGCATGAAATCATATTCAGGCAAACAACTCACTTCACAATGTTCTCCATCGGTTAAATGAACATAGTGATTGTTATTCCAAGAGGGTACCCCGTAAATAACTTTATCTCCTTTGTCTACAATTACTTTAAACAAAGCATAAATGAGTGGTCTACCACCTGAAGCCACTTGAATTTCAGCTGGTGTAAAGCTAAGGCCTTCCCAATCTTGTATAAATCCACTGATGGCTTTACGCAAATCTAAAATACCTTCTGCTGCTGGGTAGCTGGTCTTTTTTTGTTGATAGGCTTCTATAATCAGTTGCTCTAATTCTGCAGGAATAGGAAATTCACTAGGATTAAAATCGCCAATGGTATAATTATAAATGGTCTCTCCATTTCTAATTCTCTCGTTGATGGCATTTCCCAACTTTACAATTTCACTTCCTATTAAGGTTTCTGCTAAATGACTCAACTGGCTCATAAAAAAATTTAGTGCAAGGTAAGCAATTGCATTTATTTAGGACCGATTGTACTATTTTAACAAATTGCTTTACATTAAAACAAGTTAACTTTATTAAAATATAAAATATATGGGAAAAGCTAAATCAACCAGAAAGAATACAAAGAAAGCAACTCCTGCATCGGGCATGGTATCTAAGTCTGCAGGGCCTTCAAGTATGATGAATAAAGCGCCAGGTGCAATGAACAACAAAAACTTCTCTTCGTCTAAAAAAGGTGGTGGTTTTTCTGTAACACCTAGAAAAGCATCATAAGTTTTAGACGCTTTATTATAGTGGTATGTTGAATAAATTAATTTCCGCGGGTATTGCAGGAATATTGGCATTGGGGCTATCTACGGCTTATGCACAAAATGAAAACGATTCTATTGCTATTCGTTTATCAAAGCAGTTGTATTTACAAGGTGATTCATTAGAGCTTCGCGTGTATTATCCCAATTATATAAATAAGAAATTAAAATCTGCAACGGCGCATATTTGGATAGACCACTTGGGTACCAAACAAAGATGGAAGTTTCGCTATCCCATGATTGAAGGAGAAGTGAATGCGGCATTAAAAATTAGTGAGCAGATTCCCAGTGGTAATTATGCAATTAGTTGTTTAATTCAATCAGGCTTTTATAGAATGCAAGGCCAAGTACTTGAGCGTGATAAAAAAGACACAGTCATCAATTATATGATGCGAACCAGTACAAAGCAAATGATGGTTGACCGAGTAAAAGTTGATCCAAAAGGATTTTTCACCATGAAGCCCATGTTGTTCCAAGACACTGCTTCCTTTTATTTTTCTCCCATACAAAAGCCCAAGAAAAATTATTTAGCTATTCTACTTAAAACACCTGTTGATTCTGCATTTGAGCCTGCTGCCATTCAAACGGCTTTTTTTAGTGTAGGAAAACCAGGCGAGTTCATTGATAAAAAAATTGATTATAGTCTTTCTTTAGATGATCCAGAATTGGGTGGCGACCTTCCCAATGTAACGGTATACGCTAAAGCAAAAACAAAAGTGCAAGAGTACGCAGAGTCTTATACCAGTGGATTATTTAAAAATGATAACGCATATATTTTTGATGGATTAGGAAATGATGAATTGGCCCAATCGCAATCATTGGCTTGGTATTTACAACAAAAAGTGCCCGGATTAAATGTGGCCATTGACTCGGCCAACAATGAAGTATTTAAATGGAG
This sequence comes from Sphingobacteriia bacterium 28-36-52, assembly GCA_002281575.1. GTDB lineage: Bacteria > Bacteroidota > Bacteroidia > Chitinophagales > Chitinophagaceae > Sediminibacterium. The sequence goes on along the minus strand of NCGN01000005.1, from coordinate 230,461 downwards.
AGAAGAACTCTGCACTATTTTTATTGATGAATTTGAAGTAATGCCCGGAGAACAAACCATGGTGTTCCCTAGAGATATTGCTATGATTAAAGTATTCAGACCTCCATTTCAATACAGCTCTACCACAGGGTTTGGGGGTGCCATTGCCATCTACACGAAGAAAGGAAAGTTTGTAGACAACAATGGCGCAAAGTTTTCATTCATTCTAAAAGGCTACACTGCATTCGATAGTGTTTGGAAATAGAATTAACTTCCTATTACGAATTACTTTTTCAGTGAAAAAATTCTTGACAAATTAAAGCCAAATTGAAATTCACCTTTAGACCAACTATTGGTGGTTTCTGTAATAAATGATCGTTCATTCATTCCTGTTGAATTAGAAAAATGCAATTGGAATACGTGCCCACCTGTTTCAATATCTACACCAATAGAGAGTGGGTTAGTGCCTACAGACATGGGCAATCCATTGGCAACCAAAGAATAGTCTACCACAAAAGCTACCCGCTTCGAAATCTTATGCCTTGCACCAATACCCAATGCGTAAATGGTTTTTTTATCGGCAGGATCAATCATATTCCTGTACACTAAAGTGGGACTTAATTGCAAAGAAAATGATTCATTGAATTTTCTACCAATAATCAATTGTGCATAATAACCTGTTCGATCATTAAAAGTCAAGGGCTTCAACGGGTCTGGACTTTTATATGTAAAAATGGAAGTGCCCGCTACTGCTACCAATGATATTGGCGTACCGGATTGTTCTTGCTGAATCAAACGGTATTTAATAAAAGCATCGTATTCTTTTTTGAAAGTGGTTCTACCAAAGCCAATAGTTAAATCATTGCTCAATCCAAAATCAAAACCCATGCGCATACTGGCTTGGTCTAAACCAAACAAATCGCCAATCCCTTGTTTCACAGGACCAAAACGATGTAGAATTCTAAAATCCAACATGCCTGCGCCCAACATTTCCATAGAGTGGCCATTGATTACTCTAGAAGATTTAAATGCACCGGTTATTTTGTTGCTCCCTTTTTGTTCATTTTCTAGCTCCTTCAATAAATTATCCTGCGCAGAAACAGTGAAACTGAATAGGCTAAGTAAACAAAGTATGGTGAATGGTTTCCGAATCATAAATTAGGTTTTTGAATTTGATAAATTGCTTTAACGTTAATGCTGATTTTTGGGGCAATTTTATCTTTGACCAACTTGGGTATTTGTATAGCATAATCTTCTAACACAAATTCAAATATAGACTCACCCGTTACTTTACCCTCTTTTACATGAAGCTGCGCCATAGTACTGATTTCCTTTGATTGCCCGTGAAGCTTCATCGTCCCTTTTACAGTGAAGTTATAGTCTGCATTTTTAGTTAAATCAATTACAGGAATAGATTGAATTACCCCTTTAAATTGAGCACGAGGATATTTGCTACTCTCTACATAATTTTCATTAAAATGCTCTTGCATTAATGCATTGGGGAAAATGAATCCTTTTAATAAAACACTAAACTCAATATTGCCCGATGCTAAATCAATTACCGAAAGGCCTTGATTATTCACCGCTTCAATATTTTCTAAAGGCATTTTAGAAAAAAATTTCACAGAAGCATTTCTACAAAGCAGTCGTTTTTGCGCATGCAATTGAGCCACCGCAACCATTACTAAAACGAATAGTAGGCGTTTCATATTCCTTAGTTATTTAGGGCTCCTGAAGATACCCAACATGAAATGGCATTCTTTTGCACAGTAGTTAAAGAGCCATTTTTAGGCATGGTACCAGACTCAACTGAACTTTTAATTTGAGCAGCAGCAGCTTTAATTTGAGTGTAATTGGTTAAAGCCCCAGGACCATTCACACTTCCTGTATTATGGCAACCCACTGCGCCACAGCTGTTTTGAATAATAGGGAAAACCACTGCAGTAAACCTGCTATCAATGGTAGTACAATTTAATGTAGTTCCTCCTGTGCCAGGGGTTGGAGTTGTAGTGCCTGATTCTGATTTAGAACAAGCGATGGCCACAAAAGCCACCATTATAGAAAGCGTCAATAACTTTTTCATGTGAAGTAGTTTTGATTGAAAAATGTTTGCTGTTTAAACACAGAGTCTAACACTATCCATGGCGTTGCCTGATATGTTAACATTTTTTAATTGGCTTTAGCCGCAAACAAAACCCCCACTCCTAATTAAAGCAGTGGGGGTTTATAATTAATTGAAACTGAGTCCGAAAATCAATTGATTATTCCAAAGTCTTATAATCTTTAAAGAATTTCAGTGGTGCTGCTTCCGCTAATGCGCGGTATTGTTTCCAGCTGCCTTCAAACAAAGCATTGGCTTTTACTATTACGCCATTTACTGCTTCTTCCGCATAGCCCATGATGCGATTTTCTTGTTCGCCTGGCATGGTGGTTTTGCCCATCACTACCTGACGAGCTTCTCCTAAAATACCATTCACGGTTTCTTGAGGAATATTGCCATAGCCTTGCTTTAATTGTGGCTTACCATTCAACATTTCTCTAATTTCTTTTAGTGCATCTGCAACAGGCTTAGCTGCTTTACGAATGGTATCTGCAGCTTTGCGATCCATATTGGCATAGCCTGCTTCTACTTTTTTCATGATTGCATCTACTTCTGTTAAGCGATCATTTAAGGCAGTTAATTTTACAATAGATTTTTCCATTCTTGCATTGGCTGCACGTATGGCATTTCTAACTGCCAATGGTGTTGGTGCATTTGGATCATCATTCACTACCACCATGGTGCTGTCTTTTAAATCTTTTCCTAAACGCATGACCACTTTATAGGTTCCTGGATCAACAGGTAAACCGCCTGGTTCTAAAGCACCGCCTCCACCACCAAAGCGACCACCGCCGCCGCCTCTTCCACCGCCACCTGCTTGGCGAATACCACGACCTTCCATTCCCCAGTAATATTTATTGAAGCCAGTATCTGCTTTGGTTTTTAGGTTTCTTACATTCACCCCATTGGCATCATAAATGGCAATTTGCAGCGTGTCTGAAATTCTATTCTTGCCGGTATCTGTTGCTGTTTTATTTACGAAGAATGTTAAAGGCGCACCTGTTCTTTTATTCTCCCCTTCATAGGTTCCATAAGTACTGTATTCTATGCCAGAAGCGTTTTTCATTTTTGCTTGATAAGCCTGAGGCGCATCAAATGCAACTAATTTTTTTACAAAAACTTGCCCTTTGTTAGCAGCTAATTTTCGCAATGGACGAATATCATCTAGGATCCATAATGCACGACCAAATGTTGCAATAACTAAATCGGCTTCCCTTTCTTGAATAGCCATATCATAAGTAGATACAGATGGGTAACCATTTTTAAATTGTTGGAAATTCACCCCATTGTCTAAGCTGATAAATAACCCTTGCTCTGTTCCAACAAAAATTAAATTCGGTTCAACAGGATCTTGAATTACACATAATGCATAGCCCACTACTTTCTTCTCATCTACCATGCGTGTCCAAGTTTTACCGTAATCAGAAGTTCTATAAACGAATGGACGCATTTCACCTCTTCTATAATCGTTCACTATTACAAAAGCTTCTCCGCCATTATGCTTAGATGCTTTGATTTGTGGAACCCAAGCACCCAACGGCATTCCTGGTAATTTGCCTCTAAAGTTGGTCCAAGTTTTTCCGCCATCTCTGGTTAACTGTACATTACCATCGTCGGTTCCAACCCAAATAACGCCTTGCTCTTTTGGAGAAGGTTCAATGGTTAAAATAGTACAATGGTTTTCTGCACCAGTGATATCTACAGAAATACCACCGTTGCTACTTTGGTCAATCTTAGCTGAATCATTAGTAGTAAGGTCTCCTGAAATTTGTTCCCAAGCTGCACCTTTATTGGTGCTCTTATTTACAAATTGACTTCCGTAATAAATAGTGGCTTTATCAAATGGATCTTGTGCAATAGCTGCATTCCAGTTAAAACGTTGCTTTACTGTTTTACTTGGTCTAGGTGGTTTAATACCCCATCTATCGCCGGTAGCTATATTATAACGAGATACATTTCCTCCTTGGCTCATGGTGTACACCCAATTAGGATCTTCTGCATCGGGCATCACATCAAATCCATCTCCACCACTCACTCCTTGCCAAAATGCATTTCTAATTCCTGATCTTCTCCATACATAAGCTGGACCATGCCAACTTCCATTGTCTTGTAAACCACCCATTACATTGTATGGAATTTGATTGTCTACATTAATATGATAATACTGACCTAAAGGTAATTTTTCATCAAACTGCCAAGTCTTACCACGATCACGTGTTATACCAATACCACCATCGTTTCCATCAATAATAAAATTGGCATCATAAGGGTGAATCCACCATGCATGGTGATCCGGGTGTATACCACTATAAGGAATTACCGGCTTCCATGTTTTTCCTGCATCATCACTTACATTAATGACTTGATTGATATTGTAAATTCTATTTTCATTTTTGGTATCTACAGCTATGTCCTGAAAATAAAATGCACGATTCGTTACTACAGACGGATCACTATTTACCAACTCCCATTTAAAACCACCATCATCAGATTTATATAAACCGTTCTTAGTGGCTTCCACCAATGCGTATACGCGGTTGGGATCGGTACGAGCTATGCTGATTCCAATGCGGCCATAATCCCCATCGGGCAAACCATTTGCTTTACCCAATTTGGTAAAAGATTTACCTCCATCCATGGTTACATAAAAACCACTTCCACTTCCACCACCTTTTAAACTCCAAGGTGTTCTTTTGTGTTCGTACATATTCACAAACAACTTATTGGGATTGGCTGGATCCATCACCATATCACCCACTCCACTGTTTTGATTGGTATACAATATTTGTTTCCAAGTATCACCTCCATCAGTGGTTTTATATACCCCTCTTTCAGGATGATCTGCAAATGGATTACCCATTGCACCTACATATACTACTTCTGGATTGGTTGGGTCTATAATAATACGGTGAATATTCCGTGTCTTTTCTAAACCCATGCGCTTCCATGTTTTTCCACCATCTAAACTTTTATAAATGCCTTCTCCTAAACTGATAGAGTTACGTGGATTTCCTTCTCCTGTTCCGGCCCAAACCACGCTGGGATTGGATTGTACCAATGCAATGGCTCCAATATTTTGTATGGGTTGATCATCAAAAATGGGTGTCCAAGAAGCACCCCCATTATTGGTTTTCCAAACACCACCACTGGCTGTGCCTAAAAAGATAATATTGGGATTGGTCCAAACTGCATCAATAGCAGTAACACGACCACTCATTCCGGCAGGCCCAATATTACGGGGCTTCATGCTTTTAAAATGCTTGGATAAATCTACCTGTTGCGCATACACACTGCATACAGCGGTAATACCTACAAAGGCCAAGAGTAATTTTCTCATATTCAAGTTTAGTTTTAAGAACGGGTAATTTCTGAAATAAAGCTTCATTTGCCAAAAACTAAGGATGAGTGGCTTATATTTATCGGTAGAAACAAAGCCATTGAAAAACAATTTATTAGTACCACAAAGCAGCTTTAAAATAGGCTTATACGCTGCAATTGTAGCGTTCCTTACTTATACCATGATTTTTGGTTTTCGCAAATCCTTTACCGTATGCACTTTCGACGGAATGGTTTATTGGGGCTTGGGATATAAAACCTTATTGGTGTTAAGCCAAATGATGGGTTATTTAATGGCAAAATTTTATGGCATCAAATTTATTTCCGAATTAAAAAGATTGGGCAGAGATAAAATTGTGTTGGTTTTAGTGGGCATTGCTTGGTTGGCTTGGTTGTTATTTGCCCTTGTGCCGGCTCCTTTTAATATTGTATTTCTTTTCATAAATGGTTTTCCATTGGGCATGTTATGGGGCGTTATTTTCTCTTATATAGAGGGGAGGAAAACCACTGATTTTATTGGTGCAGCACTTGCGGTGAGCTTTATCTTTTCATCGGGTTTTGTAAAGTCGGTAGGCGGTTGGCTCATCATGCAATTTAATATGAGTGAGTTCTGGGTGCCTTTTGCTACAGGGTTGGTATTTGCCCTACCATTGTTGTTATTCATTTATCTGATGGAGCGGATTCCGCCGCCAACGCAAGAAGACATTGAATTACGCATGAACCGAACGGCCATGAATGCCGATGATAGAAAAAAATTCATTCAGCATTTTTTGCCAGGCATTATTGCAGCAGTTTTCATTTATGCATTCGCCACCATCTTCAGAGATATTAGAGATAATTTTAGTGCAGATATGTGGAAGGAAATGGGTTACTTGAATCAACCTGCGATATTTTCTAAAACTGAAACGCCAATTACCTTAATTATTTTGGTGTTGATTGGAAGTATGGTGTTGATTAAAAATAGTTTCAAAGCATTTATGTTAGCGCATGTATTTATAGGATTAGGCTTTGTGGTCGCGGGATTGAGCACTTGGTTATTTAGTAAGGGGTCTATTGCACCCATTTGGTGGATGACTTTGGTAGGACTGGGTTTATACATGGTATACATTCCTTTCAACTCTGTTTTTTTTGAGCGCATGATTGCTGCATTCCGATTCACGGGCAATGCAGGTTTTTTAATTTATGTGGCAGACTCATTTGGTTATTTGGGAAGCGTAAGTGTTTTGTTGAGCAAAGAAATTTTTAAAATACAATTGAACTGGGTACACTTTTTCTCTAATAGTGTGATGGTATTATCTATTGCCGGTGTAATCATTACCAGCTACTCCATGTATTATTTTTACCAAAAACAAAAAGCGGTTCATGATTAGTTATAATCCCAAAGATTGGTTGCGTTTTATTTTTCGATTTCATAAAACCGATACGGTACTGCAGTTATTGCCATTGATATTGGGTATGGGCGTTTTCTCTTGGGCAGTTGTTTACATCGAAATCAATTATTTACGATTGTCTAGTACCAGCTACGCAAAAAATATAACGGTCATGCATAGCTTATTGGGTTTTGCCATTTCAATGTTATTGGTATTTAGAACCAATACTGCTTACGATCGTTGGTGGGAAGGCAGAAAGCTTTGGGGAGCATTGGTAAATAACAGCCGCAATCTCGCCCTAAAAATGAACAGCTTGTTACCGCACGATGACGAAAAAAATAGAAGCTTCTTCAAAAAAATTATTCCACTATTTGCGGTTGAACTAACCAATCATTTATTAAACGAAAAAACAAGACTGGCTTTAGATGCACAACCGCATCCTGAAATCACCGGATTTGATACAAGTAAACATATTCCTAATCAGGTAGTGGCTGTTCTTTTGAATAAAGTTCATTTATTAAAAAGAGACCAGGTAATTACCGAGTTTGAATTATTATTTATCAATAATGAATTGCAATCGTTTATGGATATCTGCGGCGCTTGTGAAAGAATAAAGAATACGCCCATCCCTTATTCGTATAGTGCATTCATCAAAAAGTTTATCTTCTTATACATTATTACCCTACCACTTGGTTTTGCTTTAACCTTGGGTTATTTTACAATACCAGCAACCTTATTTATTTCATATGTATTGGCAAGTTTAGAATTAATTGCTGAAGAAATTGAAGACCCATTTGGCAACGACGACAATGATTTGCCAATGGAAAGAATTGCAGCAAATATTAATAAGAATGTGCAAGATATTTTAGCCTAGTATAGGTAAACAAAAAAATAGGGCCGGATAAATCCGGCCCCTTCATTCTCAGTCTCACTATCCTTTCTTCTCGTTGTATTTTTTTTCTGCTTCTGCAGCTTTTTCAAAATCTAATACCACCCCATTAATGCAAAATCGCAAACCAGTTGGAGGTGGGCCATCTTCAAAAACATGACCAAGGTGAGATTTACAACGACCACATTGAACTTCAGTTCGCTGCATGCCATGTGTATTATCTGGCAAATAAATGATGGCTCCTTTAGTTAGCGGCTCATAAAAGCTAGGCCATCCACACCCACTATCAAATTTGGTATCGCTTTTAAAAAGCCCATTTCCGCAAACAGCACAATAATAAGTTCCTACTTCTTTAAAGTTTTCAAACTTACTGGTCCAAGGGCGCTCGGTTCCTTTTTCTCTAGCGATATAGTACACTTCGGGAGAAAGTACTTTTTTCCATTCACTGTCTTTAACAGTCAATTTTCCTTTTTCTCCCTTTGCAAAATAGGGGTTGTCTTTTTTGCTCATAGTATCTTTAACAAGATTGTTACTTGAATTGTTCTGTGCTTGGCATCCAGTAAAGCCGAAAACCGCTAAAAGCAATATGGTTGTCCATTTCATATGTAGGAAAATTTAATTAATTGAATGTACGTTGTTAAGACAGTTAAGGTTTGTACTTGTTTAGTGGGAAGGTCAAAAATTTAACCAAAACCCTTGTTTTTGATGGATTAAGGTCTTTTGTTAAAGGATTTTTAACAAGCCCTTTGTATATTTGTACCTCAAGCAAGCATCGAACGTACATGTTTAATATTATTTTATTCGGTCCTCCCGGTAGTGGTAAAGGAACGCAAAGTGAGAAACTAATTGAAAAATATGGCTTAAAGCATTTATCTACCGGAGATTTACTTCGTAGTGAAATTGCGCGTCAAACACCATTAGGATTAGAAGCAAAGAACTTGATGGACAAAGGCCAGTTGGTACCCGATGAGGTAGTAATTGGTATGATTTCATCTGCTTTAGAAGCGAATCCAGACGCAAAAGGCTTTTTATTTGATGGATTTCCTAGAACAACAGCTCAAAGTGAGGCTTTAGATAAATTATTAAAGCTAAAACAAACTGAAATAGGTGTTTTGTTGGCCATGGAAGTAAGCGAGGAAGAATTGGTTAAACGTTTATTAAACAGGGGATTAACCAGTGGTAGAAGCGATGATACCAATGAAACTGTTATTAGAGCCCGAATTGTAGAATACAAGGACAAAACAACGGTGGTTGCAAATTACTATAGCCAGTTTGATAAAGTAGTTAATATTAAGGGCGAGGGTACCGTTGAAGAAATTTTTTCTGCTCTTTGCAGCGAAATCGACAAAAGGATGTCTTAACTAATAGAACTGTTAAAGTTTTTTGACCAATAACCAACTGCTATACCCGTCCCGATTTAATCGGGACGGGTTTTTTTATGCCTTTTAAGTAAAGCTATCAATCGTTAGCTTTGTGATGAAACGAACCAAACCATATGTACACAGTAGAAAATTTTTTAATGGGCCAATGGGTTAAAGGAGAAGGAGATGGCCAATTATTGTATAATGCCGTATCAGGCGAACCAATAGCAACTGCTACATCAAAGGGATTGGATTTTGCAGCAGCCTTACATTATGCGCGTAGCAAGGGTAATCCTGCCTTAAGAAAAATGAGTTTTCACGAAAGGGGGTTAATGTTGAGGGCATTGGCCATTTACTTAAGGGAACATTTAGCCGAACTGTATACAATCAGCTATCAAACAGGTGCCACCAAAGCAGATAGTTGGGTAGACATAGAAGGAGGAATAGGCAATTTATTTTCCTATGCCTCACTCAGAAGAAAATTACCAGACACGCCTTATTGCCTAGATGGAGAACACCACCCATTAGGCAAAGCCAATACATTTATGGGACATCACTTGCTGATTCCCAAAGAAGGGGCGGCTGTACATATTAATGCATTCAACTTCCCTGTATGGGGCATGTTAGAAAAAATAGCAGTGAATTTATTAGCAGGTGTGCCTGCAATTGTAAAACCTGCAACAGTTACTTCTTACTTAACAGAAGCAGTAGTAAAACGAATCATTGCTTCTGGCATTTTGCCAGATGGCGCATTGCAATTGATTTGTGGCAGTGCAGGTGATTTATTAGATCATGTTCAGTCGCAAGATGTGGTCACTTTTACTGGTTCAGCAACAACTGGTTTGCTATTAAAATCGGGCAAGAAAATATTAGCAGAAAATGTGCCTTTTACTATGGAGGCAGATTCACTCAACTGCATTGTTCTAGGCGAAGACGTTACACCAACAATGCCCGAGTGGGACATTTTCATTAAAGAAGTTAGAAGAGAAATCACTACCAAATCAGGACAACGTTGCACGGCAGTTAGAAGAATATTCGTTCCTGAAAATAAAATAGAAGCGGTTCAAAAAGCATTGAGCGCTGCACTTTCTCAAAATGTAATAGGCAATCCCTTGAATCCAAAAGTAAGAATGGGTTCATTAGCTGGAGAATCGCAGCGAAACGAAGTGAAAGCACAGGTAAAAAAATTATTAGAGACTTCAAGCATTTTATATGGTTCCTTAGACTCAGTGGAAGTGTTAGACGCAGATCCCATTAAAGGAGCATTTGTAAGTCCGCTTTTATTATTGAATGAAAATCCATTCGGCAATTCAAGCGTTCACGAAGTGGAAGCATTTGGACCAGTTGCTACTTTAATGCCTTACAAGCATACAGAAGAAGCCATTTCATTGGCTAAATTAGGAAAGGGCTCATTGGTGAGCAGCATTGTAACAGCTGATGCAAAAATTGCTACAGATTATGTAATAGGCGCTGGCAATTATCATGGAAGAATATTGGTATTGAATGAGCAATGTGCTAAAGAAAGTACAGGCCATGGTTCGCCATTGCCCTTATTGGTGCATGGAGGTCCTGGAAGAGCAGGAGGTGGAGAAGAAATGGGCGGATTAAGGGGCGTTAAACATTATATGCAGCGAGTGGCAGTACAGGGTTCACCAGATATGATAACTGCAATCAGCAAGGTTTATCAGCCAGGTGCAACAGGAAATACCAATACCATCCATCCATTTAAAAAATATTTTGAAGACTTAGCAATTGGCGATCAATTAATTACCGAGAAAAGAGTAGTTACTGCGGAAGACATCAATGCTTTTGCCAATTTAAGTGGGGACCATTTTTACGCGCATTTAGAAAATACCGATTTTAATGGCACTATGTTTGATAAACAAGTAGCGCATGGTTATTTAATTATGAGTATAGCTGCGGGATTATTTGTAGACAGTTATGAAAAAAATCCAGTACTATTAAATTATGGTATTGATGAATTGCGTTTTACTAAACCTGTTTATCCAGGAAGCGAAATGCATATTCGATTTACTTGCAAAGAAAAAATTAGGCAAGAGAAAAAAGAACCAACCGATATAGACAAGGGTATTGTTAAATGGTTGGTAGAAATGATTGATGAAACCAATGAATTAACCGGAATAGCTACTATCTTAACCATGGTGGCCAAAAAACCCATTTAATAAAACCATTTTATGATTGAACATATTAAAGAAGGATTTGTAAAAGTTGACCGAGAGCATGGTATTGCAACCATCGAATTTTTTCATCCACAGAGTAATTCATTGCCAGGAAAAATATTAGATGCGCTTGCTAAAGAAATATACAGTGAAGGATTAAACCCCAATACCAGAGTAATTGTGTTGCGATCTTCTGGAGAAAAAGTATTTTGTTCAGGTGCATCTTTTGATGAGCTCTCTGTTATTAATTCTGAAGAAGCGGGTCTGAAATTTTTCAGTGGTTTTGCTAATGTAATTAACGCCATGCGTACTTGCGGAAAAATCATCATTGCAAGAATTCAGGGAAAATGCATTGGGGGTGGAGTTGGATTGGCTGCAGCTGCAGACTATGCTATTGCATGCGAAGGCGCCGATGTTAAACTAAGTGAATTGGCGGTAGGTATAGGTCCATTTGTTGTAGGACCAGCGGTAGAAAGAAAAATTGGCTTATCAGCCTTCTCTCAACTAACCATAGACGCTGTTACGTTTAGACCTGCAGACTGGGCAAGAAGAAAAGGGTTATTTGCAGAATTACATCCGGATGTAGCGGGTATGGATGAATCCATTATTAGATTATCTACCACGCTATCTCACTCCAATCCTGATGCATTACATGAATTGAAAACCATTTTTTGGAAAGGCACAGAACATTGGGATGAACTGTTGAAAGAAAGAGCAGCCATTAGCGGAAAACTTATTTTAAGTGAGCACAGCAAAGCTTTTATTCAAAGATTCAAACAGAAACTGTCATAAGCTACTGTTTAAATTCCTTTCGGTTTTTTAATGGTAAAAATACGCGCGATATTAAATCCAAAGTGGATATCGCCCTTTCCCCATTGACCATCTGTTTCATGAATAAAAGTTCTTTCAGTCATGCCAGTTGAATTGGAGAAATGCATTTGGAATACATGTCCACCGGTTTCAATATCTACCCCAACAGAAAGGCTATTGTAAAATCCGTTAAAATGTTGAAACTGATAATAATATTCCCCAGTAATATTGACTCTTTTACTGATTCTTATTCTTGTAGCAATACCTAATGAAAAAAGATCATTGGGATCTGTTGCTAAAGGGACATTATTATAATGCACCATTGTAGGAGTTAGTTGCAATGAAAAATAGTCATTGAATTTTTTGGCTATCAAAATTTGATTAAAATAACTGAATCGGTCTGTATAATAAAATCCAGATCCAGCAGGATTATCAATTGTTTTCCAAATTACCCCTCCAGCATAGCTAACAGACAAGGGCATATTGATTTTGCCAGTACTTTGTCTAAGAATTCTATACTTAACAAAACCATCGTATTGTTTTAAATAAGTACTTCTTCCTATTCCAACCATTAACCTGCTATTGATACCATAGTCTAGCCCCATACGCATAGAAGCCTGATCCAATCCAAATAAATTATATCCTCCAGTGTTTACTCTTCCAAAACGGTGATTGATTTTTACATCAAGTAAGCCCGCCCCAATATTTTCAATCGAATGTCCATTTACAATACGTGTAGTTTTAAAAATTGCAGTGGTAATATCAGTGGTGTTTTTTTCATTTTCCTTTTCTTCTTTTTCCTGCAATTTAAATAAATCAATCTCCTGAGCCTTAAGCGTTAAAGTACTTACAATGCAAACAACCAAAAAAACAAATTGTCTAAGATTCAATTTCATAGCCCTATTTTAAAAATTACAATTGATTTGAATTTTGGCTTCAGCAGCAATTTTTTCACCGATATACGAACCAGCAATTTTATAGTCAGCCAATTTTACATTGAAGTCGCTTTTTAATGACGCTTTACCAGATTTAATAGTAATTGTACCAGATGTTTGAATCTTTTGATCAACACCATGAATAGTGAGTACTCCGTCGGCTGTTACTTTATAAACCGCATCCGCAGTAAAATTGACGGCAGCAATATTGGTGATATAACCTTTAAAACTAGCTTTAGGAAATTTAGTACTCTCTAAATAGTTCTCGTTAAAATGATCTTCCATTAATTGGTTCTCAAATCGAAAACCTTTTACTAATAAGGCAAATACAATTTGGCCATTAGATGGAAGCATCTTGCAATCAACTTGATTGTTTACTGCTTCAATTTTTACTAACCCACCAGTAGCATTAAACTTTGCTACGCCTGATTTAGTAGACAACAATGATTGAGCATGCAAAAAATAAGATGAACTCAACAACAACATTAAAAAAAGATATTTTTTCATAAACTAATTTTTAGATTGAATAAAAGCGTCGGTAATAACTACATCGCTGGTAAACCCAATACAAACCCCTTTAATGTTGATTTTTTTATTTACTTCAACATTTTTATTTACATCTTTAAGTGTACAAAAAACCGAAGAAAAATCATTGGCACCATCAATGGTAATAATTGTACTTCCTTCTTGATTCTGGCCAACTTCTTTTACAAAACCCTCCACAAGTAATGCTTTGTTTAAATATTTGGTATTTGCTTCAGACTCATTGTTGTTGTAGTCACTAACCAGCTCTACTGCTGTAATGGCAATAGCCTTCTCGTCGTTTACATTTCTTTTATACTGCGCAGCATAAATAAAAACATAATAAAATATAGCAGCAACAATTAAAACAATAGAACCAATTATTATTATCCATTTTTTCATAGAAGATATTTAGTTATTTAACATGCCTGCATTAATCCAAACTTGAAATTTTGAAATATCACAAGCCAATAATTTTCCTCCTCCCTTTGGCATGGCAGAAGCTTGCCCATTTTGAATTATAGAGTTCATGAACTTACCACCTAATACCGAGGCCCTAACCCCAGCATAATTATCCAGAACAATTCCAGCGCCAGCTGATGCTGTTCCACCATGACAACTATTACATGATGCATTTAGTATTGGCATTAAGCTGGTACTAAATTTTATATTTGTTGTATCACAAGTAACTGCTGAGGCAGCAGGATATACCAGTTCACTTTTATCATAATAACAAGCACTAAAGAAAAATAGGGCTAAGAACAAAAAAAATAAATTCCGCATAATTACATTTTTATTGAGGCATTCCTGCATTAATCCATTTTGTCATTTGTGTAATCTTACAAGCGTCCATTGGATTTCCAATTGGCATTCTCTGTGCAGCAGGTAAACTTGGTGAATGATTTATGGCATCTAAGAACAATTGCTTATTGGCATTTATATAAGATTGGGTAGCAGCGAGTGTTCCTAAATAAACATTGCCCGACCCGGGTGCAACACCATGACAACCATTACAGTTGTTAGATAAAATGGTTTGAACAGAGGTAGAATAAGTAAACTTAGTGGTATCACAGCTATTAACACAATTGGTATTCAAAGCACCCTGATCAATCCATTTCTTTATTAAACTTATTTGCGCAGTACTTAAAGCAGGATAACCTCTTGGAGGCATCTCTCCCTTTGTAATTTCCTTATAGTATTTGCTATTGGCAGCGTCCCTAGGTTTGATACCTTTCATGATTGTAGTATAATCGGTGGTTTGAACCCCGTCTGCTCTTGTATTAGCATTATGACAACCAGCACTAGCGCAATAACTAACGTAAAGAGGAAGCACATCATTTTGAAAACATACCGTATCTGAAACTGAAGTACCTCCGCCCGTTACACCACCTTGCACAATAACAGGTGTAGGATTAATTGCAGAATTCAAAAATTCATGCTTACAAGCCAACAAGAACAGTGTAGCCATTAAAATTGAAATCAAAAGCTTTTTCATAATAGTCAATACACTATTATTGAAAAAGAGGTTGCCTAAGGAAATTAATTTTTTTGGCTAGAAATAGGCATACGCAAATTAAGGTACAAGGAAATAGTCCCTAGTTTACTATGTCCTTCGCCCAGCTCTTCTAGGGGAAGCTTAAACATTGGTTCAATTTCTAGAACCAGATTTCGCTTTGTTTTAACAGATAGACCCGCACCCATTGTAAGATTATTTAAAATATGCGACTCGCCATCATCATCGGTGTCGTTGGCACTATTCCAAAGTAACGGCGTACTCCCATTTAACAATAAATCATATGTATATTGTTGTTTTATAAAAAACAAAGAAGACAATCCCACAGAAGAAATAAAAGACCATTTTTTATTTGGCCGAGCTGTATACCTAAGCGAAAGAGGTACTTCAAATACATGCAAATTGCCCTTCACATTTCTCAATTCTAAACTGGTATAACTGGGTAAATTTGGAGATGGCTTATACAAATATCCATCACCAGAAGCCTTAATAGGAGTATAATTATACAATAACCCCGATCTAATTCGCCATTTAGGAGATAAGAGGTAATTGATTCCTACTCCTATCGTAAAACCAGGTTGATGTAAAGGCTGCATATTGGCCAATAAAAAATCAGGCGCAAACGTTAAATTCCATTCCCACTTCGACGGTTTCTTTTTAGCAAATTTTTTACTGGTTTCTAAAATGGTAGTATCCTCTGCTAATGGGTTTTGGCTTTCAGACATTGAAGCGGTTGAATCAATTTGCATATTTACAAATTCTTGCTTTGTAGCTTCTACTGTATCTAACAGTTTTTGATGATTTTGCTCAAGAACAATCGCCTGCAGTTGCTTATTCGGAACACTATTTTGCAATGGGTTTTCCGACAATTCAAATTTTATTGCTGATTTAGATGATGGCTTAAGTGCTGATTTAGATTTGGGCTTAAACGTTGCAATTGATCTAGACTTTTGCTCAGCTGCAGCTTTTGAATCATTAGATTTTCTATTTACTATAATTGGTGATTTAATACCAGAATGGTCATTTTTATTTACAACAGGCTTAACTGTTTCAGCTGATTGTTTACCGGTAAAGTATTTAGCAGCACCTGCTATCAATAATCCAGCCATTAAAAAAACAAAGAACCAAAAAACGACGGGTCTTTTTTTCCTTTTTTGAGGCATTTCTACATCTAATAATTGCTGCATCTTGTCCCAGTTAGTAGAACTACTAATGGCATCATCTGCTTCTTTTTCAAAAGCATTCTTGGCAAGATCTTCTATTGATTTTGAGTAGAATTTATCCATTCAGTTTGCTTTTGGATGACAAAAATAATTGTAAATGACGCTTGGCTTTAAATAAATTAGATTTAGAAGTTCCTTCGTTAATACCTAATAAAGCGGCTATTTCTTGATGCGTATATCCATCAATAAAATGTAAACAGAAAACAGTTTTATAACTTATGGGTAAACTCATTACCATTTGTATGATTTCTTGGTATCCTAATTTTTGAATAATTTCTTCATTAATGGCTGGTTCAATTTGATGCTGTATGGTTATTTCTTCTAAGGAAACATTTTTTGAAAGAAATTTTCTAGAATAGTTAATACAATTATTAATAAATACCCGTTTAGCCCAGCCTTTGAATGCTGCTTCTGAAACAGCATAATTACTCATATCGTATTGTGCTATATTTTTAAATATTTTCATGAACCCATCCATCACTAAATCTTCTACTAAGTTTACCTCATTTGCATACCGCTTACAAACAGTATAAGCATAACCTTGCAACCACTCATAAAGACCCCTTTGGCTTTGTCGATTGTTCTTTCGACAGCCATCAATAATGTGTTTAATTTGCTCATCAGATAAACTCAAGCCTTGCCTACAATTAATCTACTCCATTAATAATACAGCAAAGTTAGCATTACAGTTGCCTACAATAAATATAATTTTTAGCTAAAAATCAGCGTATAACGCCCGCAGCCCAGCTAATTCCATAACTGGCTTTAAGGTATTTGGCTCTTAATTGAATTAGTTTCTCTGCGGTTTCAATGACTTTGTTTTCTCGGGTATTGAGTAAGAACAAACTGCTTTCCCCATTCTGAAACCGAAGTGATTCGGCTTTTAATAATGCAGTATATCCATTGAATGCTTGCTGAGCAGCAGCAATCTGTTCTTTCAACAAAATAGATTCGGCATAGTACGACCTAATTTTATTAGCAGTACTCCATTGTTTGGCATTCAACTCATAATTGGTCTCAGCAATTTTTAATTTAGCTTGTCTATACGAACCTTGACCTTCGCGCAAGAAAATGGGAATTTTAAATTGCACGCCCCATACATAATTATTTTGCAAGAGTGCTCCACCAAAATCTTTCATTACGTTGTATCCTTGATTCAATAAATTGGCTTTTATATTTAATGATGGAAGCAAAGATTGAAATTTCAATTTTCTTTCTACTTCTAAAGCTGCTAGTTCAAAATTCAAACTTCTTAAAGAAGGATTTTCCTCGTTCGCCCTATTTATCAACTGTTCTGGATCTTCTACCGTCATATACATTTGGAACTGAACTGTATCGGGTACAAATTTTTCGCTTAGCAAATAAGCTGCATCATTTTCGTTCCATAAAAAATTGGCCATCTCAAGCTGAGCATTCACCAATTTTACTTTAGCATCTGTTTGTAATAATTGAAATTGTTGCACTTGAGTGAGGGCTTCAATGGTATCAATTAATGCTCTATCTCCATTTGCATAAGCCAATTTAACCAACCTGAAACGATCTAGGCTCACTTGCAAAAACTGACGATAAATACTGAACAACTGATACGACCCAGCCCATTGCCAATAAGCATTATAAGCATCAAAAAGCAAATCGTTCTGCATTTTCAATCTATCTTGTTCACTTTGTTGAGTAAACAAAGAAGCCTGTTGTAAACTAGCCCTACGTTGGTCTATTAATAACCCCTTTAAGAGAGGCATTTCTAAACCCAAATAGCTACTCTGTCCACGGGTTATTTGATTATTTAAAAACAAACCCCCATTGTCTTCTACCCCAGCTTTAATATCCATACCACCAATGCGTGTTGGTATTTTAAACTCTGGATTGGTATAGAAATAATAATTTTTTCCATCAAATGTTTTCCTACTCGCATCCATTTCAATTGTTGGATCAAATTGTCCCCTAGCACTTAATAATGCAGCATTGGCTTTTTCCACTTTAATATTTGCCTGTTTAGCAATTGGATGAAAAGACCTTACTTGTTCAATAAATTTTTCAGGACTTAATACCTGCGCATTTATATTGAACGCCCATACAAAGCCAATAAAGAATAAATACTTTCTCATGGCTATTTCCCTTTTTGGACTTTTAGTTCATTACCCTGCATTGGTTTGTAATATTCAGGAGGGAATCCATTGATATTTCGCCATAATTCGTAGCCAATAGGCACATCTTTTAATAGTGCTATTCCATTTGCCCCACCACCCATTCGTAATTGTCTTGGCCATGGTTTTTCTATAGGATCTTCAACCACCAATAACCTGAATTTTCCATTACTACTCACAGAAGTTTCCACTGCAGCTACTCTTCCTCCAAATGTTCCATAAGAAGCAGCTGGCCAACCAGAGAATACAATTGCGGGGAATCCATCAAAAATGAATCTGATTTTTTGACCAATAGCCAATAATGGTAAGTCCATTGGTTCGGCAAATAATTCAACGGCGTATTTAATTTTATCTGGTACAATCTCTACTATCATGTCTCCCTCTTTCACCATTTCACCAATACCTGCTTTGCGGGCTTTAGTGATTTGTCCATCTTGAGGTGCTGTGATATAATAGAGCTTATTACGAATATCATAGTTGCTATACGCATTTTGCAATTTGGCCACATCTGCTTCTCCTGTTGCCATATTAGACAAGGAACCAAACTGTTCTCCTTGAGCCTTCGCTATTTTATCTGTATACTCTTGAATGGTCCCATTCTTTTCTATTCGAATGGCGGTTAATTCTTGTTTGGATTGCAAAAACTTATTCTCTGCACTTATCTTTTTAGCGGTAGCATTTTGAAAAGTAACTTTTCTTCTCTCGAAGTCTACCAAAGAAATGACTCCGCTATCCAACATATTTTTGGCAGCATCAATTTGTCTTTTAGCCACTGATAGTTCATTCATGACAGCTCCCAAATCTATACTATCACTGATTACTTTTAAATTCTGCTGACGAAGTTTAACATCTAACTGATCTAACTTCAAGTCCCTCGCTTCTTCTAGTGCATTAATTTGAGAAACTGCAGTAGCTGCTTTATTACCATATCCTTCAACTGCAATTTGTTTTGCATCAATTTGTTTTTTGGTTCTGTTGAGCAACTGAGGATCAAAGTAGTCAGTTTTAACCTCCCCAATTTGCATGATGGTATCGCCCTTTTTTACAAAATCACCCTCTTTCACATACCATTTTACCACACTACCAGCAAGCACGGTATTCAATTCTTGAGGACGATCTTCTTGTCTTAACGCAGTCACCGCTCCTTTAGCTCTAATGTTCTGGGTCCATGGTAAAAACAAAATCACAATTAATGTAATCAATGATGCCCATAACCATTTGTTTACATTATTACTATGAGAAATGCGATAAATACCGTGGTATGACTGAAGTGAACTACCAGTTACTTCCTCTTCTATTATTGTACTTATAAATTTATTGCTGGCCATAATTTTCATTTAAAAGTGAAGCAATAGTTGCCCAATCACCGGTCGCTTTTACACTTCCGTCTTGCAAGTAGACCACTTTATTGCATCGAGATGCTATTTCAACGTCATTGGTAGCAATAATGACAGTTGCATTTTCTTCAGAAAATATATAGTCTTGAATATTGTGCTTATAAGTTTTCTCTAAAAAATTAAGTGGCTCTTCTAAAAGCAATAAACGCTTCTTTCCAAGTAGGGCCCTTAATAATAAAATGTCTTGTCTAATTTTACTATTGAGTCGTTTACCTGTTGGATCTAGTAAAGTATCGTACCCTTTTGGCAATCCTTGAATGAAACTGGTTAAACCACTACGCATCACTAAATCAGTCACTTCTTCATATTGAATGGTATCACAGCCCATAGTAATATTCTCCCAAATAGTTCCATGAAAAATATCTTGTTGGCTTAATAAAATGCCAGTTTGAGCTCTAACTGAATTCAGGTTGTAGTTGCCCATGGGAATACCCTCTAGAAGAATAGATCCTGTAAAATTATTAAACGCCCCGGTTAATAAACGCAGAATCGTAGACTTACCTGACCCAGATTCTCCCATAATACAAACTTTATCACCTGCGTCTATATTTAATTGTATTCCTTCTAATGCTTTTGAATTATTGCCGTATGTAAATGCCACATTCTCAAACAAAATAGACACCCCATTTGACGAATCTGCCAATTCTACAGTGCCTTGTGTTTCAATTTCACTCTCGGTAATTTTACTTAATTTTTCTACGGAAGTAAGTAAATCGTATACCTTATCCATGTTCAAAATTAGCTTTTCAACTGAGGCAATAATGCTCAAAATCACAAAATCTGCTGCAATAAATTGACCAATATTAATTTGCTGATCTACCAACAAAACAGCTCCAACAGTCAACATAGCTGCAGTGATTAATACTTTAAAAACAATCAAGCTCCAATACTGAGTTAAGAGTACTTTAAAATAACTGGTTCTCGCGTTCAAATATTGAGAGACAATCCCATCGGTTTTCCTAATATTCAATTGAGTACCTCTTGAATATTTGAATGATTTAATTACCCTAGCCATTTCCTCTAGCCATGCTGCAGTAGCAAACTTTTGATTACTTGCTTCAATACTTGCTTGAAAACCTGCTGGCAATGTATAGCGCATAATTAAGTATACAATAAATGTTAATACCGCCCCAAACCCAATAAAAACAGGGTGATACATAGAAAGTAGAATTAATCCAAAGAATATTTGAATGATGGCTGCAGGAACATCTAATAATAATTTTTCAACTGCTTTTTGTAGAGATACGGTATCAAAAAATCGATTTACTAATTCAGGCAAATAATAGGCATCTAACTTCTCAATATTCATTTTAGGCAATCGATCTGCAAACTCCAGTGCATATCGTACAAATAATTTCTGTTGAATTTTTTCGGTTACTTGCAACTGCCGTACTTGAAGTAATCCATAAATAAATACTGCTAATACTACCAAAACAATTAAAATAATGATAGAGGTAGATAGAGAACCCGCCATTACAAACCCAATAATGGTCTGAATACCTAGTGGCATGGCCAAACTCAGTATACCAGCTAGAATTGCAAATGCATAAATGGAAGAAACATCTTTTTTGTCTAAATTAAGTAGCTCTAATATCTTTTGAGCTGCACCCATTGGTGATACTACATTCTTATTTTTTTCCATTGCGGGCAAATATTACAAGTATTATACCTAAAGTCATTTAACTGCCAATAAGCTTTTGTGAAAGTGTTCATTTGAATATTCCTAAAATGAATAATTAACAAAATAAATTAAAGGTCATCAAATTCATAAATTTCATCAATATGCGTACCCGAACTCATTTCATAGATTGGTTTAACCAACCCATCGTGTAGGTCATACACCCAACCATGGAGATCAGGACCTAGACGTTCTTTCCATGATTTTTGAATAATAGAGGTCTTAGCCAAATTTAATACTTGTTCCTGTACGTTCAGCTCTATCATTCTATTTAATTGGGCATCCTGATCAATAATTGCGTCAATTTCTTCTCTATGAAAACGATGTACGTCCTTAATATTTCTAATCCATTTGTTAATAATTCCAAAATTATGGTTGGTCATTGCCGCTTTTACACCACCACATCCATAATGTCCACAAACAATGATATGTTTCACTTTTAATACCTCAACTGCATACTGCAATACACTCAATAAATTCAGGTCTGTATGAATCACCATATTGGCAATATTCCGATGAACAAAAATCTCTCCTGGTTGGGTTCCTGTAATTTCATTTGCAGGAACTCGGCTGTCGCTGCATCCAATCCACAAAAAATCGGGAGTTTGAACATCAACCAATCGCTTAAAATAATCTGGATCGTCATTTAATTTTTCTATTGCCCAAGCCTTATTCTCTAGAAGTAAACGTTCGTATGAATTCATAAATAAAGTTTATGGCTGTTTAAATAATAAATGCATTGGTTGGTAATTGCCTTTTTTAACAGAAACAGAAATGCCTCTTGAAGGTGCGTTACTAATAAAATCGTTGATTTCTTCAATAATATCCTTGTCAATAAAGTCTGCACGAGTAGCATCTACTATAACAAAAGAATTGTCCGGGAAAGTTTGTAGATGCTTTTTAATTATTGGTTTATTTAAAAAAGAAACATCTTTTCTTAGCCTAATCAAATAATTATTATTGTCATTCACCACTAATATAGCCGATCTAAAATTACTTCTAACCAAATAAAATAAACTCACCAACATGCCAACAACAATCCCTGTTAACATATCAGTTAATAAAATGGCTAGTACGGTTGCAACAAAGGGCATAAACTGATCCCAGCCTTTAGCATAAAATGATTTGATTTCTTTTAAACTCACGAGCTTAAAGCCAGTATAAATAAGTACTGCAGCAAGTGCAGACAATGGAATTTTACTTAATAGTCCTGGAATGAAGACCGCACAGAATAATAATAAAATACCATTAATAACTGTAGACTTTTTTGATGTTGCCCCTGCATTTACATTTACCGAGCTTCTTACAATAACCGAAGCTACTGGCAAGCCCCCAATTAAGCCCGAAACAATATTGCCAATACCTTGTGCTTTTAATTCTCGGTTGGTTGGAGTAATTCTCTTTAGGGGATCTAGTTTATCTATTGCCTCTACCGCTAAAAGTGTTTCTAAACTTGCAATAATAGCTAAAGAAAAAGCAATAACCCAAGTAGTAGGGTTGAGTATAGTACTAAAATTAGGTAAAGTAAAAAAAGAGATAAAATCAGTTAGATCTTTAGGAATTGGAAGACTCACTAAATGACTGGCTTCTAATTTAGCATTAGAAGCGGTAAACTCAAGAATGTAATTTGCAACAGTTGATAGTAAAACTACCAACAAAGGGGCAGGTAATAAATTAAGCCACAGCTTTTTCTTTATTGATTTTGTTTGCCAAATCAATAATATAAATAAGCTGATTAATCCAATCATTAAAGCAGTTGACTGAATGGCATTTAATGCTTGTAGAATTTCTGTGAAAGTGTTTTGTTGATCACTTTGAAAAAAACGTTCATCGCCTTCAAAATCTACATCGTAGCCAAGAATATGGGGTATTTGTTTTAGTATTAAAATGAGACCAATAGCTGTTAACATTCCTCTAATAACCGAGTTAGGAACGTAATGCGCAATCACACCTGCTTTAATAAATCCTAAAATAATTTGAAAAAAACCAGCCAATACCACTGCCAATAAAAATGCTTCATAAGAGCCCAAACTAGTTATTCCCGTTACTACTACTGCAGTTAATGCGGCAGCCGGACCCGAAACACTTAATGAGGACTTACTAAAGAAACCAACCACAATTCCACCAACAATACCTGCAATGATGCCCGAAAACAATGGTGCCCCTGAACCTAGTGCAATGCCAAGGCAAAGGGGCAACCCTATCAGCAAAACAACAATAGAAGCGGAAATATCTGATGCTGTATGCTGTAATAATTTTTTCATTTTAAATATTTAATCCGCCACAGGCGCTAATAACCTGACCGGTAATATACGAACTCATATTGCTTGCTAAGAATAAAGTTGTATTAGCTATTTCTTCTGCTTTACCAAATCTACCCAATGGTATTTTTTGTAAGAACTGAGCAGCACCTTCCCCATCTTTAAGGTAATGAGTCATATCTGTTTCTACAAATCCTGGTGCAATTGCATTACAGCGGATATTTCTAGAACCAAGTTCGGCAGCAATAGACTTGGTAAATCCAATGATACCCGCCTTACTAGCTGCATAACTACTTTGCCCAGCATTACCCCTAATACCTATAATAGAACTCATATTAATAATACTGCCCTGCTTGGCTTTCATCATTGGACGAATTACCTGCTTGGTCATATTAAAAATGCTTTTTAAATTAATATCCATTACTTCATCCCATTGCTCTTCGGTCATTCGCAACAATAAATTGTCTTTTGAAATACCTGCATTGTTAACACATACATCAATAGCACCAAATTCCTTTACGGTATCATTCACTAAAGTTTCGCAATCGGTAAAAATACCTGCATTGCTCTTTACTGCTTTAACCTTAACGCCTAATGCTTCTATTTGAGAAACCAATGCAGCTGCTTTTTCAGCGCTACTATCACTTACATAAGTAAATACGATATTACTACCTTGTTCTGCTAGTTTTAATGCAATGGCAGCTCCTATTCCACGAGCCGCACCAGTAACAATTGAAACTTTCCCTTCTAATAATTTCATTTGATTCAATTAAAATGTTCTACAAATAAAAACTTTTTATTTCATCTATATACAAACGTTCATTACTTAACCTTGGAACCTTATGTTGCCCACCCAATTTTCCTTTCTGTTTTAGCCATTGATTAAATATACCAGGACTTAAAGCATGCACTACTGGCATTGACAATGCCATGTCTTTATGCCTTTTAGCTTCGTAATCGCTATTTAAACTTTTAAGTGCAGTGTCTAATTCATTTGTAAAATGCTGAATAGAATCGGGTAGTTGCTCAAACTCTATTAACCACTCATGAGCACCTTGATGTTGCTCGTTAAAATAAATGGGAGCCGCTGTATAGTCGCTTACAATCAACCCTGTATTAGCACATGCTATGGCTATAGCCTGGTCTGCATTGTCTGCAATCAGTTCTTCACCAAACGCATTTATGTATTGTTTTAGCCTACCAGTAACTTTTAATTTAAATGGATACCTAGTGATAAATTGCACTGTATCTCCTACCAAATAACGCCATAATCCACCATTGGTACTTATTACAATAGCATAGTTTTCACCAACAACAATATCTTTTAAACCTATTGTTTTTGGATTGGGCTTACCATATTCACTAACTGGCATAAACTCATAAAAAATGCCATTTTCAGTAAACAACAACATCCCTTCTTCTTCAGGTGAAACTTGTGCAGCAAAAAATCCTTCACTGGCATTATACATTTCTAAATAACTACAACCTGCACCAATCAACTGATGAAATTGTGCACGATAAGGTGTGAAAGAGACACCCCCATGAATATACAATTCCAAATTAGGCCATACTTCTTTAAGGGTTTTTTTTCCTGTTATGGTCAATATTCTTTTGATCAAAATCAAGGTCCAAGTAGGCACTCCAGAAATAGAAGTAACATCTTCTTGAATAGTATGATAGGCCATTTTTTCAATCTTCTCTTCCCATTCATCCATTAATGCTATAGAAAGTTCAGGCGTTCTAATCCAATTTGCCCAAATAGGTGTGTTCTGCAAAAGCACGGCACTTAAATCGCCACAATGCATGTCTTCATTTAAATGGCTTATTTGATGACTGCCGCCAATAACCAATCCCTTTCCAGTTAACAGATCGCTTTCGCTTCTGTTGTTATAATACATGGTAAGCACATCTTTTGCACTCTGAAAATGGCAATCTTCTAAACTTTCTTGCGTTATTGGAATGAACTTACTTTTATCGTTGGTTGTACCGCTACTTTTTGCAAACCAATTAACAGGCGTATTCCAGAGCACATTTTCTTCACCTGCCATAATACGGTCGATATAGGGTTTTAAATCGTCGTATTCATGAATAGGAACTGCTTCTTTAAATTTTCGAATATTAAAAAGTTGATTAAAGCCGTACTTTCTTCCAAACTCCGTGTATTGCCCGTGGGTAATAAGGTCTTGGAGTACTTCGCGTTGAGAAGCAATTGGATCATTCGCCCATTGCGCAATACGCCAGTGCCTTATTCGGGCCAAACGTGATATTGCAGGACTTAATAGTTTCATAGATTTTCACTGTTCTCCTTGGCCATATCAATAATCCAATCTTTGCGTTTTAATTCAAAATTAGTTCCAAGATAAAGTCTTCTCACTTGTTCATCTTCTGCCAATTCTTCGGCAGTTCCGTGTTTAAATATTTTGCCTTCAATTAAAAGATAGGCCCTGTCGCAAATAGAGAGGGTTTCGTTTACGTTATGGTCAGTAATTAATATTCCAATATTCTTGTATTTCAATTTGGCTACAACTCCCTGTATATCTTCCACTGCTATGGGGTCTACCCCTGCAAACGGTTCATCTAACAAAATGAATTTAGGGTCAACTGCCAATGCCCTAGCAATTTCTGTTCTTCTTCTTTCGCCACCGCTTAAACTATCGCCATTGTTTTTTCTTACATGATGTAAATTAAATTCATCTAACAAAGATTCCATTTTGTGATGACGTTCTGCTTTAGTAAGATTGGTCATTTCTAAAACAGCCATGATATTGTCTTCAACAGTCAGTTTTCTGAATACGCTTGCTTCTTGAGGCAAATACCCAATTCCCATTTGGGCTCTTTTGTACATAGGTAATTTGGTAATGTCTTGGTCGTTTAAGAAAACACTTCCTTCATCGGGTTTAATTAGACCCACCACCATGTAGAAACTAGTGGTTTTACCTGCTCCATTGGGGCCCAACAAACCCACTATCTCTCCTTGTTTAACATTCACGGAAACATTGTTTACAACGGTTCTACCCTTGTAACTTTTGTAGAGGTTATTGGTTTGAATAGTCAGGTTCAATGGTAACGCTTTATACAAATGTAATATGTCGTTTGTATATTGCAGCATGAAAGTTACTGAACATATTCAAGAGGCCAAGAACACATTAATTTCATTTGAAGTTTTACCACCATTGAAGGGAAAGACCATCCAACATGTTTTTGATCATTTGAACCCCTTAATGGAGTTCAAGCCTTCTTGGATTAACGTAACTTATCATAGAAGTGAAACCGCTTTTAAAAAGAAAGTTGATGGCACATTCGAAAAAGTAGAAGTGCGCAAGCGCCCTGGTACCGTTGGGATTTGTGCCGCTATTATGAACCATTACCGCATCGACACCGTGCCCCACTTTATTTGTGGGGGCTTTAACAAAAGAGAAAGTGAAGACGCATTAATAGACCTAAACTTTTTAGGGATTGACAATGTATTGGTCTTAAGAGGAGACGCTGCTAAAAACGAAGCCAGTTTTGAGCCAGAAGCCGATGGACATAAATATGCGATTGATTTACAAAAACAGGTCGTGAATTTAAATAGTGGCATCTATTTAGATGAAGACATACAGAATGGAGGTAAAACCAATTTCTGTATTGGTACAGCTGGTTACCCCGAAAAACATTTTGAAGCACCCAATTCATGTAGATATTCCCACCGACTTATCAAATGCCATTTCTAAATGCAAAACAGATGCCGATTGCGAACAGGTAGGAACAGAATGGTTGATACAACAAAGTAAGGAACTCAAAGCCTTTGGGGTACCCGTTTTACACTATTACACCCTTGGAAAACCCAAAGTAATTTGGAACGTGGTGAATGCTGTTTATTAAAAAGGCATTAATCCGAATAATTGATATTTGATTAGCGATTAATTGATAGTGGTCCTGCTGAAATATTGATAATTTTGGCCCAACCCAATTTATCGCTGATGTTACATTTGCTAAATAGCATATCCCAGGCCAATAGCGCCTTACTTTCTGAAGGAGATATAGACAAAGCTATCAATGATGTTATTGCCATTTTAGGCCATGCAACACAAGTAGATCGTGTCTATGTTTTTACCAATAAGAAAATCGGCAACGAACTAAGATTATATTATACACACGAATGGTGTAGGGAGGGGATAGAAGTTCAATTGGGTAATCCAGATTTAAGCGATATTTCTTATGATTTTTTTCCTGACATGTTTGAAACATTGTCTAAGGACAAATATATGTATGGATTGGTGGAAGAGTCTAACAATAGCACTTTTAAAGAAATAATGGAATCTCAGGGTATTTTGACCTATTTATTTACTCCCATTTTTTGTGACGGAGATTATTGGGGATGGATTGGTTACGACAATTGCACAACCAAAGATAAATGGGAGCAAGAAGTAGTACAATCGCTTTATACAGTTGCTAGAAATATCGGAATCAGGTTATCTAGAGAAAAAGCAACATTAGAACAAAATAGACTTTTAGAAAGATTCCAAATGACCATCAATGCTTCTCAGCAAGGCATGTGGGAGTGGGATATTGCCAATAACAAATTAAATTATTCTCCCATTTTCATGAAAATGATAGGCTATGAACCCAATGAGTTTGAACATACCTATGAGAATTGGAAAATTCGGGTACATCCAGATGATATTGTTGCAACTGAAAAAAGTTTAGCAGAATATTTTACAAATATTACTGAGACTTATCAAAACGAATTCAGGCTAAAACATAAAGCTGGTCATTATATATGGGTTAACGGATTTGGTATTGCCAAAAGAGATGATCAAGGTAGGCCTGTTTATATGGTAGGAACACATGTAGATATAAGCCCTCTTAAAAAGCAACAAGAAGTTTTAGAAGAGCAGAAGAATGAATTTGACAAACTGATCAATAACTTGGGTGAAGCAGTTTTTAGATTAAACAGCTATAACCAAATCACTTTCATGAATCATTATTGGCATGAACTTTCCGGATTTGAAATTCAAGATTGCATGATGGAGCCAATAACAGAATTTTTTGAAGACACCAACAAGCAATTGATATTTGAACATCTTGAAGCTTTAAGAAATTCAGAAACAGGAAGAACAACCATAGAAGTTAAACTAAAGCAAAAAAACAAAAATTGGCGTTGGGCAGAATTATCTCTTAGAGAAAATAAAGCAGCATCAGTCAAAGATTATTTTATTGCTGGAAGCATCATTGATATTCATGACAAAAAAATAGCTTTAGAAAAAGAAAAAGAATTATCAGAATTAAAAGCAGGTTTTGTATCACTCACTTCACACCAATTCAGAACCCCGCTAACAGTAATATTTTCAAATATTGAAGTAATTGAATTATCTGCAAAAAAATTAAATATTGCATTATCCAATACAATTAGAGATTCTGCAGAAATGATTAAAGATCAAATTGATCGAATGACGCAGTTAATGGATAATATTCTGTTAGTAGGCAGATATGATGCAAAGCAATTAGCCTATAATTTGCATCCAATTTGCTTATCAACTTTTGTGAAATCTATTATCAAAACTTATTTCCAAAATGAGATGGATGGTAGAACTGTCTTACTTAAAGAAGAAGTTTCAAGTAATAAGGTTGCAGCAGATGAGTTATTGTTTATGCATGTGCTAACCAATATAATATCTAATGCTTTAAAAT
This sequence comes from Sphingobacteriia bacterium 28-36-52, assembly GCA_002281575.1. GTDB lineage: Bacteria > Bacteroidota > Bacteroidia > Chitinophagales > Chitinophagaceae > Sediminibacterium. The sequence continues at coordinate 201,089 of NCGN01000005.1, read as the reverse complement.
ACTCTAAGGGAAGTACAAATCCAGAAGTATCCATTTATTACAAAGACAACAACGCCTTTATTGAAATAATTGATTTTGGCATAGGTATTCCAGAAGATGAAATTGAAAAAGTATTTCATTCATTCTATAGAGCATCAAATACCCAAACCTATCAAGGTTCTGGTTTAGGTTTATCCGTTGCAAAACAGTTTATGGAAATACATGGAGGAAAGATAAGTTTAGAAAGTGTCCTTAACAAAGGAACACAAGTAACGCTCTCTTTACCCATTTTAGCTTAGTCTAAAGCTATTTGCCAACAAAATTAGCAGCATATGCTTTAGGAGGCTTACCATATTTTTTCTTGAAGCAATGACAAAAATAGGCCACAGAGTTAAAGCCAGATTGAAAAGAGACTTGCTTAACGCTGGTATTTCCTTGACGTAATAAAACCTCTGCTTTCATTAATTTAATCTCAGTGATGTACTGCTTTGGCGTCATTTTATACTTGGCCTTAATCATTCTTTCTAGAGTAGAAACACTAACAGACATTTTTTTGGCAATAGCAGGAATCGTATTTAATTCATCTTCATTGAGCTTCTCTACAATTGCTTCAAAAGAATCTTCAAAAAAATCTTTAGAGTTGCCATTCGAAGACCCACGAGTAGAAAGCAGTCTTTTTTGCTTCGCGTTCTCTTCGTTAATTTGAACGATGCCAGTAAGATTTCTGATTTTTAGTAATAACTCTTTAGACTTTATTGGTTTCACCATAAAATCGTTGGCCCCCAACTCTAGTCCTTGAATAATCTTATCGTCGCCCGACATTCCAGAAATAATAATCACTGGAACCCTATTGGTAGTAGGGCTACTTTTAAATAGGCGTAACAAGGAGAATCCATCTAATGGATACGGTAACATTAGATCGAGTAGTATAATATCTGGAGTAAAACTGCGGAGTATTTCAAGGGCTTCATTGCCATCGGCAGCACCTGCTACTTCATAGGTTTCTTGAAGTATTACTTCAAGCGACATTCTAAGCATTTTGGTATCTTCTACAATTAATACCTTTTTTCTTTCGTTCATGAAAATAAATTATTGGTTCAATGAAATTTCAGTTCTTATGCCTTGTGGTTTAATATCGTCAAAAAATATTTGCCCATTTTGGCTATTCACAATTAACATAGCTAATGCAAGTCCTATTCCTAATCCTTGTTGCTCAAACTTGGAACGTTTTATTTGACCTATAGCACCTGACTGAACATTAAGTTCAGATGCGTTACAAAATTTACCTTGGTCTAATATTTCTACACTAACCCCATTGTATCCTGCAATAAGGTTAACGGTTACAGTATCTTCTTTGTCAGAAAATTTAAACGCATTATCAATTAACTCATATAGAGCAATAGAGAATAACTCAACACTAATATTAACCTCTATAGGCTCCATTTGTGTTATATTCAATTGTTGAAGTCTATTGTGTTCAGCTGCAACTTGACTGGCAATATGCTGTACAAGCAAATCTAATCTAACCTTACTTCGATCACTCATGGGAGCAATACCAGATAATTTTAAATCGTAGTAAACTTTGATTTTGCTAAAAGTTTGTTTTAATCGATTGCTTGAACGTTCCAGATAATTGCAAAAATCTTCTATCTCATCATTTGCTAAATCATTGGCCTTTTGCTTAATTAAATTGGTAAAAGACAAAATACCATGCATTGGAGTCTTAAACTCATGACCAACCATAAGTATGATTGTTTGCTCAAGACTATTTATCAAATTTTTTAAGTGGTGTTCAAGTTGATCTTTTCTCTCTAATCTTCTTTCAATAGATTGTAGTAGTTCTGCACTTTTAAAGGGTTTAAAAATATAGTCATCAGCCCCTAAATTCATTCCAGTTCTTAAATCGTTGTATTGCGCTTTTGCAGTAAGAAATATCAATGGGGTTTCTATTGACTTTTTACGTAATTGCTCCAATAACCCAAACCCATCTAAAACCGGCATCATTACATCACAAAGAATTAAATCGGGCTTTCTTTCAATAGCTTTATCAAGCCCAACTTGACCATTCTCTGCAGTTTCCACTTCATAATCGTTCAACTCTAAAATGGTTTTTAAAGAATCGCGTATATCTTTTTCGTCTTCTACTACTAAAATTTTTTTACTCATAGTTTACCAGTTTTATTCATGTCATAGGGAAAGCGAATAGTTACTATAGTACCCCTATTTTTTTTGCTCCGCACTCTAAAAGAACCACGATGATGATCGGTGAAATATTTAATGGTCATTAAACCCAAGCCAGTTCCTTCAATATCTCCAACATTTGAACCACGTATGAACGGCTCTCCTAATTTTATAATATCTTCTTCCTCAATTCCAATTCCTTTATCAACCACTGTAAAAAACCACCACATTTTGGTATAACTAACCCTTACAACTGGTGCATCTTTAGAATCGGGTGAATACTTAAAGGCATTGTTCAATAAATTAATTATGATATGCCTTATCATGGTTTTATCAAATTTTACCAAACTAGGATTACCCTTAAATATCATTTTAAGTAATCTTCCATCAGACCAAGGGCTATACAATTCTTCATTAATTTCACGCAAAAGAAGATTAATATCAATCAATTCTAATTGAGGAATAATTTTACCTGACTCTATCTTACTAATGAATAGAAAATCATTCATCAATTGAGTCATTTTATCTACTTGTCCAACAATTCGATTAATATAAGCAGCCCCTTTTTCAATTTCTTTAGCAGGTAATTTGCTATAAATCATTTCAAGAATTTCTGCACTAGATAGAATTACAGAAAGTGGTGTTCTTAATTCATGTGAAACCATCGACATAAAGTTTGTTTTCATGTCGCTCAAACTTCTCTCTTTTATTGCAGCATCTAACAAATCTTGCTCAGCCCTCAGTTGGTCGGTAATATCAGTAAAAAATATAGCTACTATTTGACCTCTTTCCTCTACCTGATTAAACCTAGACATATAATACCTAAGCGTTCGCAGCTGACCCCGTTTATCGGTAATTACAACCTGGTTTTCATTTCTGATTGGAACTATATGTCCACTAAAAACGGTAAATAATGTCTTTCTAAACTGATCTAACCCTGTCTCAATTAATCTGAATATGCTGTTTTCACCCAACATTTCTTTTTCAAGACCAGTTAGTGTTAACCACTGTGAATTCACAAAATTGACAGTACCAGTCATGTCTAGCGTAATAACAAGCTGGTCAATATTATTAAACATCAAGCCCAGTTCGTCATAGTGTTGCTGAAGCCTAAGTTCACTTTCCCTAATATTGGTAATGTTTATTCCATAACCAATTACATACTCTACATTTTCATTCAATCCTAATACGGGTTGAAATCTTCTTAAATTATACACTTTATTCCCTGCGCTATCCAAATTAATTTCCTCAAATTCTACTGTTTTTTTAGACGACAGCGCTTTCTCAAATAGTTTTCTTCTACTAACTGCAGCATCAATTGGTTTGTTTGCATAGTTACAATAGTCAAAATCGTCTTTACCTATTATCCACTTACGCAACTCCTTCTTTGCAATGGCCAATTTATTTACAAAAAGGTAGCGATGTGATGGATCAAAAATGGCTATATCTGCAGGAATATTATCTAAAAGGTCTTCATAAAAATGTCGCTCTGATGTGGCTGCACTTAAAAAACTGATTTCAGTATCTGGTTTCTTGTATAACCAAAGATGGCCATTTATACTCCCATTTAAAGTCATGGGCTTATAATCACGCAATAAGGTTTGACCACTTACAAATCGGATTTCTTCGTTTAATACTTCCTTGCCATTGGCATAGATAGATTCAATTCTAGATAAAAAAAGAGATGGCTCAGTAAAATATGAAGCCGATTGAACAGCATTGTCTTTACAATTGGTGCCAATTAAAACATCAGCAGAAGCATCAATACCAAAAATAGTACAAAAGGTTTGGTTTACATACAATACCGTATGATCTGAAGACTCAAATAGAACTGCATGTGGCAGACTATTGAATATAAAGGATAATTCCTCTTTTTTCAGATTCATTTGTTTTAATTTAATTGTGTTGCTCCCAACTTGATTAGATTAATTAACTCTTCTTTATTCACTGGTTTCTCTAAACAATCTAGCACACTATCCCCCATTCCAGTTTTTAAATATGCAGACAATAAATTAGCCGTAATAACAATAATTTTGACCCTGCTTTTAAGTGAACTATCCATATTTACCCTAGCTATCACTTCATTCCCATCCATATTGGGCATATTTAAATCGAGTAGTAAAATAACTTTTCTATTAGCGCTTTCATTTAAGAACGCCATTGCTTCTTCGCCATTTGAAACACAGCTAATTTCTACACTTACATACTTTAACATATGCTTTAATATAACTCGATTAATTTCATCGTCGTCTGCAATAAGTATGGCGTATGGGTTCTCTATATTAGTCATTAGCAACGAATCAATTTTAGTTCTTACCCGACACTCTATTAATGAATGCCATTTTAGAATTTACTTTTACTTTTTTATAAATATTTTTTATATGCTCATTTACTGTAGTATATGAAACATTTAAAATAGTTGAGATTTCTTTATAACTAGATCCAGCCAACAATAATTCAGCAACCTGTATTTCTCTTTGGGTTAATCCAAACTCTTGAAACCTTTCTACTCCTCCATTTGTATTCAATCTATTTCTTGCGGTGTTAATTAATCCTGTCATAGTTTCCGGTTCTAGAACGGTGCCACCAGATTGTAAAACCTCTAATTGCTTTTGCATTTCTGCCAATCTAAATGGTTTTAATAAAAACCCATTTGCACCATTCATCATTGCTTGCCAAGCTACCAAAGGATCTTCCATTCCAGTAATTACCAAGATTTTTACCCCAGGGTAATAGCTACTAATAATTGAAATGGCATCCAACCCTGAAATCCCAGGCAAACCAATATCCAATAAGATGCAATCGGGCACTATGCCTGCATCTTGCCTGATACTAATCCATTTTTCAATTCTGTTGCAAGAGAATACCAAGGATAAATCCTGTTGTAGGGAGATATAATTCTCCATTGTTTTTCTCAATTGAACATCATCTTCTATAATGCCTATCAAATACATTCTAGTTTCTTTTGCATTTCTTGTAATAAATAGGATTCTGTACTAAAAACTTATACAAATTTAACCAATTAAGGATGCCGCGTTTTCCCTTAAACTAGGGAGATAGTACCTTACTAAATTTACTCATAAATACTGAGTAACAAGATGAGATTGGTCATAAAAAAAGCGGAATCATCAAAAAGATAATTCCGCTTACAATCGGGGGATATAAATAAAAAGTTGAATTGGTTGCTAATTACTTGCTGCAGTGGTTGAATTGCTGGTTATAGCTGTATTGCCCGCTGCTGAAAGGTCTTGAGCCGATTGCTCAGTAGATTTATCGTAATTATTGGTAGACACAAGAAATACCGTAACCAAAAATGCAAACATGATATAGCTAATGATAGCAGCAGGTACACGCAGACACTTGTGGTGTCTTTCTTTGATTTCTTCGTATATATGTTCCATGATGTAAAGTGACTACATCATAGTTTAACTAGGTATCAATTAGCATTCAGTCTCTTGCATAAAATCAGCGTTTTTTGGCATCCATTAAAGCATCAAATTGTTCTAAGGACAATTGTTTTGCCAAAATGCGCTTTTTATTGTCTAATAAATATACAGTTGGGGTTTTAAAAATATCGTACAACTGTCTGTAATTGGGCAATCCAGCTTTTTCTTCTACTAATTTATCTTCTTTAGTTTGATACACTTGATGCCAATCTGCAGACAATTTATTGTCTGCAATAAATTTTTTCCAAGCGGCATTTTCGTTCTCGTAAATATTTACTGAGTAAACAGCTACCCCATTGGTTTTCCATTTTGCCTTATAAATAGAATCATATCTAGGTATTTCTTCTTTACAATGCCCACAATTAGGATCCCAAAACGTTACTATGGTGAAAGGAGCAGTAATACTATATAGGCTCACTTTTTTGCCACTGGTATCGGTTAAATTAAGAACAGGGGCTTGCTGACCTATTTGATTAGCCATTAAGCTGTAAGCTCTCTCTGTAATTGACTTCCGTGATGCAGGGTTCAATAAAACTGTATCGCCTTTAGCATAAAAATTTTCAAACAAATAAACAAACACTTTATCCTGACCCATAAATTCAGGATTAATGTATTTATTGGTAAACTTGGTGAGCAAATAAGGATAAATTTCTTTTCCTGTTTTGGCCATCAACAACATTTGCTTTACTTCCGATATAATAGAATCAGGATCTGCAGAAACATAATATTTAAAGTACTCATCTAATTTAGGCTCAAAAAAAGGTGTTCTTAACAAACGATCTTCATTAAATAAGACATTGTCCCAATAATGTTGTTTTACATATTGATATGGATAAGCAGAATCTGGCTTCCCGTTAACTATTGGAACAGGTGGCAACTCAGGACGCTGCATTATATAAAATAGTGCAGATAATAAAGAGCGAGGTTGTGTTTTATGAATATTAGCCTGATACTGTTTAATTTCTTTTTCTGTATTGGCTATTGAAAGCCTTATTTTATTGGCCTCGGCGCCATCGGCAGACTGTAATGCCAGCTTTAACTGCTGTAAGGTTCTTCCTTTTTCATTAGAAAAAAGCGCGTAATTCTTGAATAAGTCGTTATCGGGTGAGCCTTTTATAATGGCTGATTCTTTAGCACTGGTATCTGCTTGTATACTAAAACGCTGTTGTTGATCCATTAACAGCTCAAATTGTATGGTATAAGTAGGAGATACTACAAAATAAATGCCTGTAGTAAGCTTGTTGGCTCCCTTAAATACCCCTTTACTATTTTGGTCTAAACGGGTAGAATCTACAATCGTCATCCCTTTGCCAAAATAGCTGCCCAAGTAAACCGTACAATTTTTAAGGGGGGTTAGCGTAATAGCAATCTCCCTTCCCCCTGAAACAACCCCTTTTGAAATAGCCGGTTTTGTAGCAATTGTGTTGGCTTTTTTAACCAAAGACTTTTGTTGGGCAAATAAACTTTGAAATTGAATCAATAGCAACGCACTAAATATCAAAAAACGCATATTCCTTATTTAGGCCTAAAAATACGCATTTTGGGGGGCTAAATAGAAAACGACCTACCTTTACAGGGTGAGAAAACAACGTAAAACAGTTGTACTAGAGAAAGTACTGGTACAGGATTATGCCGCCGAAGGAAAGTCTTTGGCAAGAGTAGATGGCAAAGTAGTTTTTATTGAGGGGGCAGTACCCGGCGATGTGGTAGATGTACAATTGTCTAAAAACAAAGCCGATTGGGCCGAAGGCCATACTGTTCATATTCATAGCTTGTCTTCAGATAGGGTTACCCCTTTTTGCGAACATTTTGGTGTTTGTGGTGGCTGCCAGTGGCAAATGTTACCTTACGAGAAGCAATTATTCTATAAACAGAAACAAGTTACCGACAACCTAACCCGCATTGCAAAAATTAGTCTCCCCGAAATAGCTCCCATTATAGGAGCCGATTTTACTCGTGGATATAGAAATAAAATGGAATATACTTTTGCTACCCGCAAATACATTCCAACAGAAGAATTTAGAAGAATGAAAGCAGAAGGGGTCGATTTTAATAACCAACCTGGCGCTGCAGGCTTTCATGTACGTGGCTTTTTTGACAAAGTAGTCGAAATTGATACTTGTCACTTACAAGAAGAGCCTACCAACTTAATTAGAAAAGCAGTAGCAGCTTATGTTCTAGCGAATCAGTTGCCTTTTTATAATATTAAAAGCCATGAGGGGTGGATTAGAAACCTCCTTGTAAGAAGCAGTACTACCGGAGAATTAATGGTGAATATGGTCATAGCTTATGAAGAGAAGGAGCATAGAATTGCGCTTTTAGATCAGTTATTAAAGTCCTTCCCACAAATAACTACCTTATTGTACACCATTAATGGCAAAAGAAACGATAGCCTTCACGATCAGGAACCCATTATTTATTATGGCAAAGGATATATCATTGAGAAATTAGAAGAACTTTCATTTAAGATAAGCCCTAAGTCGTTTTTTCAAACCAATACTAAGCAGGCAGAGAAATTATATGCAGTAACCAGAGAATTTGCTGAACTAGATGGCAGCCAACTTGTTTATGATTTGTATTGTGGAACAGGGAGTATTGGATTATTTGTAAGCAAATTGGCCAAAAAGCTGATTGGGGTTGAAATGGTAGCCGATGCAATTGAAGATGCCAAAGAAAATGCAGCTATAAATGGGGTAAACCATGCAACATTTTTTGCTGGAGACGTCATTGATATTTGCAATGATGCATTTTTTGAAGAACATGGCAAAGCAGATGTAGTTATAACAGACCCCCCAAGAGCAGGGATGCACGAGAAATTGGTAAAAAAATTGTTGGAAATAGCAGCGCCTACGGTAGTGTATGTAAGCTGTAATCCGGCAACACAAGCCAGAGACTTGGCATTGCTAAGCGAAAAATACCAAGTAACCAAAATACAGCCTGTTGATATGTTTCCGCATACCTTGCATATTGAGAATGTTGTACAACTGAAATTGATTAATTAATTATGACTGAGTTTCGCCCAAGTAGATTTGAGATATTACCTACCATCGTAAAAAACTTGTTGATTATCAATGGGCTTTTTTTTCTGGCACAAAATATCATTTCAGGTCCTAATGGATTCTTGAATATGGAAAATATTTTTGCCTTACACGGATGGCAAAGTAGTTTATTCCAGCCATGGCAGTTGATAACGCATATGTTCATGCACGGAGATTTTGGCCATATTTTAGGTAATATGTTTGCGTTGTGGATGTTTGGATCGGTTTTAGAAAACCTATGGGGTTCAAAAAAGTTTTTAACTTTTTACTTGATTTGTGGGCTAGGTGCAGCTTTAATTCACTTGTTGTTTTTGAGTTATGAGTTTGTTCCGTTGATGAATGACTACAAAGTCATTTTTAACTTACATGAAGATGGTGGCGCTTCTTTAAACAATGCCATGATTCGCTTCATTGATACTTATAATATCCGATTCGAAAATCACAGTGAAATTATAAACAGTTTAAGGTTAAACCCAGATAATACCCTTGCCAGTGCGCAGATGTTTGAGGCATTAACCAACTTTTACGATAAAAACATAAATACCGCCACATTAGGAGCCAGTGGGGCGGTATTTGGTATTTTGGCAGCGTTTATTTATTTATTCCCCAATACCTATATCTATATCTATTTTCTATTCCCAATAAAAGCAAAATGGATTGGGTTGATCTACTTTTCTTATGAGTTCTTTTTTGCACTTAAAAACTCAGCAGGAGACAATGTAGCCAGATGGGCGCATATAGGTGGAGCAATCGTAGGATTACTAATTGTTATTACTTGGAACAAAACCCGTAAAAAAACGTTCTATTAGTATGTCACCACTAACACAAAAAAGCGCAAGAAATATTTTACTTGGTCAAGACAATAACGCGTTGGTATTTTTATTCGCAGTGAATTCCTTGGTTTTTGTATTAATTAATTTTATCAGGATTGTTTATTTTTTATCAGACATTCCGCTAGAATTTTTCAATAAACAAATATTAGATTGGTTTACTTTATCGCCCGTACCTGAAGTGTTTTTTGCAAGACCCTGGACCATTTTTACTGCTATGTTTACCCATTTAAGTATATGGCAGTTAATTAGCACTTTATTGTGGTTATGGGCTTTTGGATACATATTGCAAGATTTAGCAGGCAATAGTAAATTATTGCCCATCTACTTATATGGTGGATTTGTTGGCGCAGTTGTTTTTTTGTTAAGCAACAACTTATTCCCCGTTCTGGAAAGAAATATCTTGACTACTCCAGCCATGATGGGTGGTGGTGCAGCTGTAATGGCTGTTGCATTGGCTACTACCACATTGGCACCAGATTATAGATTATTCCCCTTAATTAATGGAGGCATTCCGCTTTGGGTGCTTACGTTGGTTTTTGTAGCCATAGATTTTGCCACATTATCTGGAGGAAATGCTGGCACTGGTGCGGCTCATTTAGCTGGTGGTGCAGTTGGTTTCTTTTTTGTGAAGCAATTACAAAAAGGGAAAGATTGGAGTGCTTGGATGAATGCACTGGTAGATTGGATAGACAACCTTTTTAATCCTGAAAAGAAAAAAGAACAACAGAAACAAAGCGAAAAACACTTCTATAGAGCTAATAGAAAGCCATATGAAAAGATTGCCAATATTACTCAGCAGAAGCTAGATGATATCTTAGATAAAATAAATCAACATGGTTATGCGTTTTTAACAGACGAGGAGAAGGCTTTTTTAAAAAGAGCCAGCGACGAAGAACTGTAATGATATCAAAACAATCTTTTTATACATTTATCAAGAGCAGCATTGCTGCATTAGGTTTTCCATTAATATTGATTTATTGGGTTGGTTCATTTAGTGGCTGGATGAATCCGCATATTTTTACTGGAATTACTTTCTTAGCTATTGGCTTTCCCATCCTTTTTCTAATTAGTTTTTTGTGGTGTTGCACTATTGTGCTGCTATTTCAAAAAAAATCATGGCTGGTCTTTTTATTGTTATTGCCCGGAAGCTTTAATTTATTTAATACTTACTCAATTCGTATACCGCAAGCTTTTAATCCTATCAAGGAAGCACAATCGGTTAGGGTATTAACTTGGAATGTAAATGAATTTCTTTACAGTAGGCCAGAGCTAGAATCTTGGAAATATGATCAAGTTAAGATGCTCAATTTTATTAAAGAAGTAAACCCAGATATACTTTGCTTTCAAGATTTCATTGTAGCACCAGGTTGGGCTGAACGTGATATTCCAGGATTTATAAGAGACAGTTTAGGATTTCCGTATCATTTTTTTAGCATGGACGACATATCATATGGCACAATTATTTTTTCTAAATTTCCCATTAATAATAGTGGGCGAATAGTTTATACACAAGCATCCCACCCAGAAAGCATTGCATATGCCGATTTAGAAATAGCAAACAAAACCCTTCGCTTATTTAATACCCATTTCAGGTCTATGTTTTTACACTATAATAAATTATCAGGTGGTGTGCTAGGAAACTTAAAATACGTAAAAGAAGACACCAATTTTTTATTTAATAGTAATCGATTTGAAAGATTAGAATATTATGATCGAATACATACAGATCAAGCTGAACAAGTAGTTGGTGCATTTGAAGACACAAAAATACCTTTTATTTTTTGTGCCGATTTAAATGCAGTACCCAGTAGTTATGTATACCAGTTATTAAGACAAAACACTTTGGATACCTATTTAGAAAAGGGTGCAGGTTTAAGGGGTACTTATAAAAAAGGCAGCTATTTTGCAAGGATTGATTTAATATTAACTTCAACCGATTTAAGAACCTTGCAGTATTATTCGCCCAAACTGAATTTGTCAGACCATTACCCTGTGATTGCAGACATCCAACTTGCCAATTAAAATTTTTGTAATTTTAATTATGGCAAAAGGCTGGATTAGGAAAACCACTAAGAAATTTTTCATTATTGTCAATGCAATTATTGTCTTATTTTTTTTGATTGCTGCATTATCTCCTTATGTTAATCCTAATCAGATTTGGTTCCATGGATTATTGGCTTTAACTACACCCTATCTAATTTTAGCCCTTATCTTATTTACTTTGTTTTGGTTAATCTCTAAACCAATTTGGTCACTCATGCCAATCATAGCTTTATTAATTGGATGGCAACAAATTGCAGTAGTATTTGCCTGGACGGGTAATTCCATCTTTACAAAAAGGAAAGCAGAAAATCATTTTAGGATTGTAAACTGGAATGTGCAAAGCTTTAATGGATTATCTAAAGATGCATTAGCAAAAAAATTAGTTAGGAATGAAGTAGCATCAAGCATTTTAAAAACCTACCCAGATGTAATATGCTTACAAGAGTTCAATAATGCGGAAGCAGAAAATAATATCAGTTTATTCAGAAGCACCCATCAGTATTACTTTTTTTCTAAGGACCACAAAAGAAATGACGGGACCTATCAATCTGGTTGTATTATTTTCTCTAAATATCCTATCATCGATTCTGGCAGAGTTGTATTTCCTTCTGAAGAAAGTCTCATTTATACAGACCTGTTAAAAGGAAATGACACCATTAGGGTATTTACTACTCATTTACAGTCTTTCAAGTTTAAAAAGAAAGATTATGCTGATATTGAAAAAATAAAAGACTCCGACGAATCCTCATTTAGTGCTTCACTCAGTATTATGCGAAAAATGAAGGCAGCTTATCAGAAAAGAGGTATTCAAGCAAATTTAGTAAGAACTGCCCTAGACAGAAGTCCATACCCAACAGTAATTACTGGAGATTTTAATGACGTTCCCAACTCATATACCTATTTTAATATTAAGGGAGATAAAAATGATGCCTTTCTACAAAGAAGCTTTGGCCTTGGCAGAACCTTTATTTCATTAGCCCCAACCCTAAGAATTGACTATATCTTATTAGATAGACAATTTGAAGTAAAGCAATTTGATATGGTTGATGAAGCATTAAGCGACCATATCATGTTGGTAGCTGATATTCGTTTGAAAAAATAAAATAACTTTGCGGCATCATGTCGCTGAAAGTATACAACTCGCTTACCCGTAAAAAAGAAGTTTTTGAACCCATCAATCCCCCTTATGTGGGAATGTATGTTTGTGGCCCAACTGTAAGTGGAGAAAGTCATTTAGGTCATGCAAGACCATTTATAACATTTGATGTACTATATCGTTATTTAATGTATTTAGGGTATAAGGTACGATATGTAAGAAATATTACCGACGCGGGCCATTTTGAAGAAGAGGGCAGAGCAGCTGAAGATAAAATTAGTTCTAAGGCAGTTCTTGAAAAATTAGAACCAATGGAATTGGTACAAAAATATACCAATATGTACCATTGGGCTATGAACCAGTTTAACAACCTGCCACCAAGTATAGAGCCTACAGCAACAGGACATATTGTAGAGCAGATTGAAATGATTAAAAAAATCATTGAAGATGGCTATGCATATGAATCTAATGGCTCTGTATATTTTGATGTAGAGAAATACAATATCGATTTTAGTGCCAAAGGACAACCTTATGGAATTCTAAGTGGACGAATTTTAGATGATCAAATAGAAAGTACAAGAGAATTAGAAAATCAAGAGGAAAAGCGGAATAAAAGTGATTTTGCTCTTTGGAAAAATGCACCACCCGAACATATCATGCGTTGGCAGAGTCCTTGGGGTGAGGGCTTCCCTGGATGGCATATAGAGTGTTCTGCAATGAGTACAAAATACCTAGGAAAAGAATTTGACATTCATGGAGGTGGTATGGATTTACAATTTCCACATCATGAGTGTGAAATTGCCCAAAGTACGGTTTGTAATCATCAAATGCCTGCAAAGTATTGGCTCCACAACAATATGATTACCATTAATGGTAAGAAAATGGGAAAGAGCTATAACAATGTGATTAAGCTTAGTGAATTGTTTGCAGGAACACATCCAATATTAGAGCAGGCTTATGCACCTTCTACTGTTCGCTTTTTTATTTTACAATCTCAATATAGAAGCACATTAGACTTTAGTAATGAAGCTTTACAAGCAAGTGAAAAGGCTTTAAGAAGATTAATGGATGCTTATGAGTGGTTAATGAGCTTTGACTACACTACAAATCAAACTGCCGATGACCTTACACTCAATCAAAAAGTAATAAAGTTGGTTACAGAGTTTGATGAGTTCATGAACGACGATATTAATACTGCAAAAGTAATTGCCAATATGTTTGAATTGGTTCCGGTAATCAATTCATTAAAAGACAAACATATTAGTGCAAATGCGTTAGACAGCAATACCATATCCTTGATGAAAAAACAGCTTTCTGCATTTATAGTAAGTATTTTTGGTTTACAAAGCAGCAAAGCCGATAACAATAATAAGCTGGAAGGGGTTTTACAATTGTTAATCAATATTCGCAAAGAAGCAAAGCAAAGAAAAGACTTTGTTACATCCGATAAAATCAGAAATGAATTAAGCGCTTTGGGCGTTCAATTAAAAGATGAAAAAGATGGAGGAATGAGTTATACCATCCAGTAGATTACTCTCCTGGATGATATTCTTTTTCCTTGTTTTTAAATACGTCTTCCTTATAAAAAAACACATCCTTAAACTTGCCATAAACAAACCCTTCAGATTGATCTTTAAAATGGGGAGATAATGGATTATTGCTATGTCCACCCGTAACAATCGTTTTGGCTTTAACACGTTTACCAAATTCAACTGCAGCAATAAAACTATTTCCAGAAAAACCATATCTGCCTCTTGAACTATACATAGACCTACTTTCAAATGCCGGTAATGAACCCCATCTAGATGAACTTAAAGGAACTGCTAAACTTGCCTTATTGTCGTCATATACTTCAGCAAATTTTCCTGTTAATCGTTGGAAACGATTGATAGAACCCCATCTTACTTGCCAGCGACCGTATTTTGCATTTAATTCACTCAATACTTCATTTAGCTTCTCTAACATTTTTTTACCGCTAACTCCATTAGTTATTGCATTAAATCGGCCAATCCATTCTGTGTTTTCTTCTTGCGTTCTAGCGCGAGGCCAAAGTGCATTTATTTTGGTAGCCCAATCAATTGCCAATGTAGTAGCTACTGAACTAGTATCGGTAATTTTGTTCCAAGCTTTAAGTGTTTCAATTGCAGGTCTAATTTTATTTTTTAATGAGTCTGTATTGCTGGTTTCATCAAATGCCTTGAATAAAGGAGGCAATAAAATATCAAATGCAGATAAATAACGATCGTATCCAATTTCAATTAATTCTTCCAACGTAATGCTGTCTCTATTGTTTAACAAACGCATTGCATTTATTCCTCTGGCATTTTGTCCATCGGGAGCCATATAATAAGGATAATTGTTTTTATTGGGGCTGCTTTCTCCTGCTAAAGTAAATGGAGTAGCATTGCAGTTTTGCATCCATCCACTAGCTGGATTAATTAAATGAACTGTTTCTTCTAATGGATGCACACCTTGCCACTCTGTTGCAGCAATAGAGCCATCAACAGGCAAGTTAAAATCGAATCCAGGATTTCTTTTTGGTACAAAGTTCCCATGCCAATAAGCAATATTTCCTTGATCGTCTGCATACACTGTGTTATTGGTAGTATTAGACAAACCTTTCATAGCAGTAGTGTACTCTTCTAAATTTTGGGCCTTGGTTGTTTTCCAACTTTGTACTAAGGCTTTCATAGATCTATTGTACTCTTTTAAAGCCAACCACTTGCCATTTCTTTTAGCTACTACAGGTCCATGATGCGTATAGAATGCTGTAAATGTTTTAGCCTGTCTTTCTCCGTTAACCGCATAGTAAATAGTAATTGGTTTAGATTTTACTGGCATAAATTTTTTATCGTATTCATACACCCAACCTTTATTGGTTTTAGTAATTTTTTCTTCATATAAGTCGGCCACGTCGGTATATCCAGAAGTATGCATCCAGCCAACATGTTCATTAAAACCTTGGTAAATAAAAAATTGACCCCAAGTGGCAGCACCATAAGCATTCAACCCTTCTTCGCTCACCATTTGCGCTTCTGATCTAAAATAGAAAGGCACGTGTGGATTAATGTACAACATTGCATTACCTGAAGCTGATCGCTTAGGTGCAATCGCAAATCCATTTGATCCTCTTTCTTCAATCTCTTTTATTTGGTGGTAGGCTGTTGAATTGGTTTCAGGACCATTTTCGTAAAACTGCTTAATTTCTTCTACAGATGCTCCACCAGTACTTGTTGCAGAAACACTGCCGTCTGTATACATTAAATGAAACCAAGGTTCAAATTTTTTTAAAACAACGGGTCTTACTTCGGGATGTTTATACAAGAAATAATTAATTCCATCAGCATGTGCATTCAACAATTTCTTCAACCACAATGGACTTTGTAAATAGTCTTTCTTTGCATCGTTGCTGTCTGCAATTAAGCGCATCAACAAGTCGTTATAAATCAACTTCTCTCCTTCCATCTCAGCTCTTCTACCCAACATTTCCAAATAATTACGCTCAATGCGTTCAAAATTTTCTTCGCACTGAGAATACATTAATCCAAAAACAACATCCGCATCTGTTTTACCATAAATATGTGGAACACCATATGTGTCTCTTACAATATTTACTTGTTTGGCTTGGGCTTCCCAACGTTTTACTTCAGCTATGCTAGGCGATTGAGCAAAAGCGGAGACCATCATCAAACTACAAAATGCAAAGAACCCTATTTTCATAAAACTTTATTTGATATTAACGATTTGTAACAATGATTCTACCAATCATATTATTGGCCTTTAAATCCCCATTGCTTCATTACTTTTAAATCCTCTTTTATACAGTCTAAAGGTGTAATACCTTGATAGGCTTCTTGCTCAACAATAAAATGAATAGTCCCCCCATTTTTTAAACCCTCTTCAATAATTTCTTTTACCTGTTGAACTCCTTTTCCTAAAATGGTACTTTCATATCCGTTACCATTTGCTCTTTTGATTTCATCTTTTACATGCATTGAAACAAAGCGACCTGGATATTTTTTCACAATAGCTAATGCATCTGCACCGGTACCATATAAATTTCCCATATCAAATTGTTGCGTTACCATGGAAGGATCGGTATTATTAAGCATTACCTCATACATGGTTTCAGTGCCCATCATTTGAGTGAATTCAAAATCGTGGTTGTGATAACCAAAACGCATTCCCGATTTTTTACAGAGCTCTCCACATTTATTAAACACTTCCATAAAGCGCAACATATCGTCTTTAGACTTACGCAACCCAGATTCTAAAGATGGGCTAATCACTAATTCTTGACCAACTAATGCCGCATCTTCAATGGTGTACTTCCAAGTGTCGGTAAAGTCTTTTTTTGTTGCATCCCAATGATTGGCACCCATTACAGTATGGCCAGAGGGCATTTTCATACCCAAATCGCTTAGTACTTTTTTAAATTCAGTAGCAGTATAGCCATAAAATTTTCTATTCACATAATTGGCGTGTTCTACATTTTTATATCCCATTTCAGCAACGGCTTTTAAAGTAGCCAATGGGTCTTTACGCATATCTTCACGCACAGAATACAATTGAACACCTGTAATGAATTTCTTTTTGGCGGCAGCAGAAGCCCAAGAAGGAAGGGTAACAGTTGCTAAAGCAGCTAAAGTGCCTTTTTGTAAAAATTTACGACGGTTCAATTGCATATTTTTGATTTTTTGTGATAACCAAAGTACGCAAATTTTGTATGAAAGCAGCATCTGTGCACGAGATCAAACAGGCTTTAATGAGCAACTCAAACAAAGAGTTGGCAGAACTCTGTTTAAGACTGGCAAAGTTTAAGAAAGAGAATAAAGAGTTACTTACCTTTTTATTATTTGAAGCACACAACGAAGAAGCTTATATAGCTGAAGTAAATCAACAGATCTCAGATGAGTTTGCTGAAATTGATCCAGGCCAAAACCTTTATTTCGTAAAAAAAACCCTGCGTAAAATACTAAGAATTGCAACCAAACATATTCGCTACACTGGCTCTAAGCAAGCAGAAGTTGCCATTTTGCTGCATTTTAGTTTAAGTTTAAAAAAATCGGGGATTCCATTTATGAAAAGTACTGCATTGGCTAATTTGTATAAACATCAAATTAAAAAAATAAATGCAGCACTTGGTACCCTACATGAAGACTTGCAATACGATTACTTACAAATGATGAATGAATGCTAATTATTGCTCCTGATCAAAGTAAAGTTTGTAGTAATGTTTGCCTGTCATTTCATCGTAGCCTTTTTCTATAAGGTCTCTACGACCATGAACATATACATGAAAGTTCTTGTCTAATTTAAGTATGCTTTTAAATTGCCTTTGCTGTTTTTGAATAGCAGCTGGGTTAATAGCAAATTCGTCTTCAATATTTACTTGCTTAGCTACTTCATATTGTTGCTTATATTGGGTAAAACTATCAATCACTTCAGGGTGGTATAAAACTTCCTTACTAAACTGGTCTAGTTGAAATTGATCATGGGTTTTAAAATACTCCATGCTTCTTTGTAGCATATCAATTTGATCAGTTTTGTTGGTATCAAAATGCTCATTTAATTCTTTGCTGATAAAAAGCTTACACATTCCCAATGTTTCATTGGTATTATGGTAACTATTTACAATTGGGTTTGCTTGCAAAAAAGCAGATTTCCAAAAAGCAGCGTCCCCTTGTTTGGAAGCAGCCGATTCATGAATTAAAGCTAAAAACCCTTGATTTTGCTCTTTTCTTAGCAAAATGACCCCTTTTTCGGGCTTTTTTAGGTCAATTCCGTCTTCTATAGTCAAATTAATACCAGTTGGTTTAGTATTGACTTTTAAGAATTGGTCTTTGGTACAAGTATGAAAAAGGCCGATTGCATCGGTAAAACCATCATCAAAAGGAATATTTTCAAAAAATACCATATACAATTCACCTGATTTAGCAAAAACCGACTGACTCTTAACATGAAAATGTTCAGCCAGCGTTTTACTCCCTGTTTCAAAGGAAGTGTCACCATCAAATACCTGAGCTATGGTATTGTAAACCAAGTTATTTTCTAGGTTTAAACGGTATTGTTCAGCCTCATTAAAGGGTTTTAGGAAAAAATGGGCCAGTGTTTGCTGCCAAAATTCATCAGGAATTTCATGGGCAGTTTCAGATAAAATTAGGGTGCCTCCTTGGGCTGCATTGCCCGCCTGGTGCACCATTAGCTTGTTTATTATTACCCCGGAAATTGTATTCATAATAATGCGAATATAGAAGATAAGCGGCCTTTTAAAAACCAAATTCGGAAATCGTCAATAAATTTCGGACCTTTGTATCATTCTTAACCATTAACCCTGCTACATGTACGCCCAGATTTGGACCAAGTACCTACCGATTATTCGCATATTATTAAAAAGAACTAAGCAGGATAACCAAGTGCTTGATCTTAATAGGATTGATTTTGAGCGTTTAGGAACCGGAAGAAAAGCAGGGTATAAGTTCACCATTGAATTCAAGAATGGTAAAGTGGCTAATTTAATCAGCAGCTCTGCATTAGCATCAGATTTGGCGAGTGTAATGTTAGATGATGCCAATACTAAATTGATTTTAGAAGGTAGTGAGTTTACTGTATCTCTCAATACAAAGTTTCAACTACTCATAAAAGGAGTGGCCACCGAATTACCAGCAGCCACAGAAGAGTAATCATTCAAACATTGGATTTTAAAGCTGTTGAAGTACTGAGGGAACAGCGGAAGGGACTAAATTTTTAACAGGTTTAGTACTCATTAAATAATCGTAGATAGCCCTCAAATCTTCCTCTTTCATTTGTGCAAAATTTTGCCAAGGCATTGGGGGAAGTAAGTGACGGTTATTTTCTAAGCCCTTCCATTTACCCAAGGTCATTGCAATTTTAAATTGGTTGAAACTCCATGCACCAATACCAGTGGTGTCCGAAGTAATATTGGCAGCATAAGCGGTGCCTGCGGGAGAAACCATAGCAGTTCCTTCTGCATAAAACAAAGCCCAGCCTCTTTTTAAACTATTGGTATCTATCTCAGGCAAAATATCATTAGCCCTAAAACCTGATAGTAATTGTGCACTGTCTTCAAAAGGACCCATCGGGCCCATTTTTTTGGGGGAATGACAATCTCCACAACCGGTAATTTTAACCAAGTATTTACCACGCTCTATACTTTGCTCTTTTGAAATGCTATGGCTTTTCGTTTGATTATTATTACCATCAAAACATGACTGGATTAAAAAACCGATGCTTACTAAACTGGCTAATACAACTATTTTTTTCATTATTATGATTTATAAAATATGATCAATTGATACTTCTTCTGGCTTCTCTTCGCCACTTAACAGTAATAAGAAATGAAAGAAACTGTCTAATATTTTTTCAATTTTATTGGAGATCTTTTTCATTTTAATTGTTACCGCCTCCTACTCGGTTTTGTTCTTCCTGAGATGCGCCTCCGCTTCTTCTTATTACATTAGAAGCATTCTTGGCAAACCGGAATGTGAAAGAAAGAGCAACATGTCTGCTATCAGAATATTGTTGAAATTTACTGTCTAGGTTTTGGTAACGCTGGTCAATCTTTACTCGTTGCGAGAAGAATATGTCTCTAGCAGATAATCGGATGGTTCCTTTGTTTTTGAACACCTGCTTACTTACACCAAAGCCTACTTGCCACATGGGTTCAATAAACGCTTGAGCTAACAATAAACCTTTGTGATTGTAGTATCCACTTAATTCCGCAGACCAACCTTTACCAAACTTGAATTGATTATTCATATTTAGCGAAAAGGAAGTAAACTGTTCATCTAATGGTTCGTTATTGAAAATACCATTGTACTTATTGTTATAAATATTTGCAAAGAATCCTGTAGTGAGTATTTTGTTTAAAGATTTATTAAATCCCAAGCTCAAATTAATATTCTCTCTTGATGCAACATTCTCTCTGGTTTGATAAGTAACTTTTTCGGCATCATTTGCTCTAATAATATCGGTAATGATATCCGTAGTTTTTGAATACCCCAACTTAGCAGTAATCATACCATTTTTAAAACTATATCCTAATTCGGCATTATTGGTAAACTGAGGACGCAAATTTGGATTACCTTGATTATAAGTGAAAGGATTTAGCAATAATTGAAAGGGGTTTAAGTCACGATAGTTTGGGCGATCAATTCTTCTTCCAAAATTGATAGTAAACATGCTAATATCAGAAGCCTTGTAACTCAAAAACGCTGTTGGAAATAGCTGCAATAAATTTCTTTCAAACTTTTGCTGTGTCGTAATTTGATCACCATTCATAATGGTATTTTCTAACCGAAGACCCAATTGTAGTCCCCATTTTTTCCATTGCTTGTTTCCATTTAAATAAGCAGCATAAATATTTTCTTTATAAATAAAATCATTGCTTCTTGGATCAACTTCCCATACATTATTTTTTAAAACATTAAATAATGAATTATTGTCTGTTTCTACAAAGCTGGCTTTTATACCCGCTTCTAATTTTGCATTCTTCTTTAGTGGATGTACATAATCAATTTTCCCAGTATATACTTTAACCACAGAAGGATTAAGTCCTTTTAAAATATAAGGAGATTCGGCAGGATTATTTTGTTGAGGATAATAATAGCTATTCATAGTTTGGTTAAAGTCTGAGCTATTTCTTATGAAGTCTATATCTGCGGTAAGCTCTCTTCCGGTAGTATCTAACTTGGTTTTCCAATAAATATTACCAATAATATTATTTATGTTCATTGCATTTTCAGTAACAGAATTATAAACACCCTGTAAAACACCTGTCGAGTTAATCACTTCCATTCTAGTAGGTAACTTAAAAAAGTTACTATTAAAATTTCCTGAGAATGCCATTCCAAAACTCGTATTCTTTGTAGCCAAATAATCTAAGCTGAACTTAGTATTAAAAGGTTTTACATGAACACTCATGCCAGTAGTTTGGTCTAAAACAGATAGTATTTCTTTGGTGTTTGGATTACGAATATTGCGAGATAAATACACTTCATTAAATGAAATGTTATCAAAGTAGTTAACACTTCCAAATAAGTTCAACTTCCCTTTTCTATATCCTAAACTACCATTCAACGACAATCTTCGGTTTACACCCTGAGAATAAGTTGCACCAATTGATCCATTGGTACCCATTGGTTTATTGGTTTTGGTTTTTATATTAATTATTCCAGCATTACCTGCCGCATCAAATTTTGCAGAAGGCTGTGTAATTAATTCAATTTGATCTAGCTGACTGCTGCTTAATGATTTTAAATAATTAGCTACATCGGCACTACTCATGTAAGTTGGCTTACCATCAATCATGATAACCACCCCAGCTTTACCTAACATAGAAATATTTCCATCTTTGTCTACCATTACACCAGGTGCTTTTTCAAGCACTTCCAATGCAGTAGTTCCTATATTGGTTGGGGCAGCATCAACGTTAATAACTGTTTTATCGGTTTTAACTTCTACCAGTTTTCTTTGAGCAACAACTGTAACAGCAGTCATTAATTTTTCGGAAGCCGTTAATACAGCTTCAATGGGTAATCCTGGTTGTTTAACGCTACTGGTAAATTCATTATAACCCATAGCATTAACGGTTATACGAAAATTAGCCAGGGTACTGGTAAAACTAAACTTACCATCTGTATCGGTAATAGTTGTTTTTACAATTACAGTACCCGTGTCTTTTAATAAATAAACAACTGCACCACTTATTGGCTTTCCGTCTGCTATAACAGAACCATTAATGTTATTTTCTTTTGCAGCAGAAGCAGAAAGAAATAATCCTACAAAAAAGAAGAGTGTAAATAACTTTGACATAAAAAATGTTTGAGGATACAAAAGTTGCTGATTTAAAGCAGCAAGAAAATCACATAAAGAGGTGAAAAAAACTCCCTAAAAGGAGTGAAAGAAGCCAATTCTTTTTTAAGCCACCATTCATCTTTACATTTTACCATTTGTTGATTAAACTGCCTCTTTTTCCAACTCGGAAACCACATATTTATGTGGTATGCTTTGTTTAATTCGCACAATCTGAACAAAATGCCTTTCCATATGCGCTATTAAAAAAGCGAAACTGTCGCCCGTTTTTAAACTAACCCAAGAGGAAAGTGAAGTAACAACACGAGTATTGCTGATATCAGTATTCATGGCCAAGTATAGCAGATTACTTAAATGAGCTAGATGAGTTGAAAATTCATTTAATACCTTTTCTGAATTTAATATAGTTGCAGGAATGGCATTTTTAGGTGCAACCATTTTAGAAGTAAGGTTTCCATCTGGTTTTGGCTGTATCATTTTAACAAAATAAGCGCCCAACCACCCAGACTTATAGAATTCAGGTGGGCGTTTCTTTTGTGTAATACTTTTATTAATTGCCATTTCCATTTTTGGCAGATACCATCTATTATAAAAATTTAAATGATCTAATACCTGTAGAATAGACCAACCACCATAGTTGGGTATTACACTTAAACTATCTTCATTTGCTTTCAAAACATCTTGCTCAAAAATTTTTTCTATCTGAGCCAATTGCTTAGAAAGGGTTTTAATAAAATCTTGCGGGTTATTCATGATTAAATGATTTAAAAAGTCCCAGCATAGCTGGGACCTTGCTTAATAACAAAACCTATATATGAATACGTAACCAAAGGAATACTAGACAATACTCTTTTTACCTTATTCAATACAAACTTTACCTTTTTGAGTGATCGTTTTAAATTGGTAGCCAGCATCAGATTTAACTTTAATTGAACCGGTATTTTTAATATTAATTTTTCCTTCGCCCTGCATTGTCACAATTAGATTACTAATATTTAAAGTACTTTCAGAAAGCACTGTAGCATTGCCGATTATATCGAGTAATTCTAGCTGATTTACTGGAACCCTTACAGTAACTTGACCTAGTTCACTAACAGATGAGCCGTCTAATACCAATTCATTTTTACTATAAATGGTATTTACTTTTTCGGATTCAGATTGAGGTGCAATTGAAACATGTTGTTGATCTGCACTAACAAGTACTACTTTTAAATTTCCATATACAACCAACCGCTTGTAAGGCGCAGCCATAGCTTTGCCTGCTTTAAAAGTTGGCTTCAAGCCAGTTGAAGCAAATGCACTAAAACAAAGTGCTGTTAATGCCAATGATAAGAATAAGTTTTTCATACAATTGAATTTTTTAATTATTTTAAGACAGCAAAAATGCCCATTCATAAAATCAATAACAATCGCACATAGATGTGAAAAGTGAACCCTAATAGGTTTGGTGCTCACATAAACATGTGGTTTTACCTCACATAGTGCTAATTTCCAAACAGCATTTGTAAATTTGTTTGTAATGAAAAAATGGATCCTCGCCTTTCTATTATTGCATGTGAGTTTAATTTCCATGGCACAAAAGGAGGGATATGCATTTTTAAAAATTGGAAAAGAAGATGGCTTGGGATTAGCCTCTAATGTTACTTATACTGTTTACCAAGACAAGCTGGGTTTTATGTGGGTAGGGACTGCAAATGGACTCCAACGATTTGATGGAAATAGATTTATCAATTACGGTACTAGTAAGCGTAGTAAAGATGATTTACCTATTGCAGACTTACATCAAATAATTCCAGTAGGGAAACAGGAGCTGTTGCTCAATTTTGCATCTCAAGGTAAAATTGGTCTGTTCAATCATGCTTCATTGGTTTATCAAACCATTCCCATTCAATCTACCACAGCAATACCTTCAAAAAGTTCAATGCGTTTGCAGCAAGACAGTAAACAAAATACTTTTTTGAATATCCAAGGTGTAGGATTATTCAGGTATAACCAAAGTAAAAAAGCATTTCTTCCAGAACATGAAATGATACTACCAGCAGGATGGGTAGCTAATCAGGCGTTTGCAGAGAATACAAAAACTGAACAAATTTGGTTTGCATGCTTAAATAAAGGACTAGCGGTTTATGATAGGAAAAACAAAAAAGTGTACACTTCAGAAAATAATCCATTGCAAATACCATTACTCAATAAAAAAAATAAATGGAAAAATATAACTGAAATATATATTGACAAGCAGGAAAGGTATTGGATTTTTGATTGGCCCGATAGGCATATAAGACAGGTTTTTAATTATGCTGGTAAAGAATTAACAGACACTTCGGGCTTAAATGTAAATCCACAATATGAAGAGTTAAGGTATTTTTTTGAAAGTAAAACAGGGAGCCTATGGATGTATGGAAGCAATGCTTTATACAGCTATAATCAAAGGTTGAACAAATTTAACTTATATAAAAGTGAATTTGGAAGTAGCATTGGCATTCAGTATGAGTATATACATCATATGACCGAAGACAGAGATGGTAATATATGGATTGCCAGCGACAATGGTTTATATATGTCAAGTGATCAAAGTAGCAGTGGCAATGTTGTCAACTTTATTTTTAGTGAAACAAAAGGAGGAATAGAAATAACAGATATTCTCGAATTAAAAAATGGCGGATACTGGTTGAGTACATGGGGCGCAGGCATTCTTACTTTATCAAAAAATTTAGCTAGTTACAAAAATGATTTACTCAATAATATGCCCAAGCATATTAAAGGCGAGTCTAAAATTCAATACCAACAAATCTGGAGTTTATATCAACATAGTAATGGAAAAATTTGGTTGGGCTGTCAAGGAGGCAAGTACATGGTGTACGACACTTCTCTTAAAAAAATGCAATATTTAGAAGTTAAGGAAGTTGCAGGTGCTACTATTCGATTTATAACAGAAGACCCCAAAGGGAATATTTGGATGAGCACACAGCGGGGAGATATTATTAAATACAATGGAAAAGGTTTTGATGTGGTTCAGAAAATAGGAACCATCGTTAGAAAAATTTTCTTTGATTCAGAAGGGCTATTATGGGTAACGTCTTTAAATCAAGGTTTGTATTGTTTTACTGGAGATGGAAAAACATTAGTGCATCACTATTCTGTTTCAGATAAAACAAATCCACTTTTTCAAAAAGGTGGAGACGATATAGACCAATTAAATGATAGTACATTGGTGTTTGCTGCTGGCGCACTCAATTTTATTAATAAAAAAACAAAAAAAGTAACTTGGCTAACAACAGAAGATGGGTTACCAGCCAATTCGGTATTACGCATTAGGAAAGACCATAAAGGAAACTGCTGGATGATTACAAGAAATGGGCTTTGCAGATATAATCCAGTAAATGGTGTTATCACTCCATATGAAAAAAAGGATGGTGTTGTAATAGCCAACTTAACCACTGAAGCAGATTATATTACCAGCGATCAATTTGTTTTATTTGCTGGATCAAATGGCTTATTATTTTTTTCGCCTACAGCATTTACTAATAATACAACACCTCCTGATGTAGCTTTTACCGACTTTAAACTCTCCAATACTTATATACCAGTAGATTCTTTGCAATTATTACCTAAAGTATTGTTGAATTCGCATCAAAACAGTTTTTCAATAAGTTTTTCTGCACTCAGCTTTATCCTAAGAGATAAGCTTACTTACTATTATAAAATGGTAGGGATAGACCAGGATTGGATTAAAGCAGATAGAAATAATACGGTTAACTACTCATATTTAAGGCCTGGCAATTATACTTTTCAAATTTATTGCGAAGACAATGATGGCAATAGGTCTAACAATATTAGTAGCATGCAAATCTATATTAGACCACCATTTTGGAGAACGGGGTGGTTTATTAGCCTATTATTAACCATGGTAGCTTTAATAGCCTATACCATGCATCGATTAAGGTTAAATAAATTAATAGAAGTAGAAAATATTAGAACAAGGGTAGCAAGAGATTTACACGACGATATGGGTAGCACACTTAGCACCATTAATATTTTAAGTTCAATGGCTAAAGCAAGGCTTAGCGATAATATTAAAACAGGAGAATACTTGAATAAAATTTCGGACAATAGTCAAAGAATGATGGAAGCAATGGATGATATTGTTTGGAGCATCAAACCGGCTAACGACAGTATGCAAAAAATTGTGGCAAGAATGCGAGAGTTTGCCACCAATGTGTGTGAAGCAAAAGACATTGAACTCCAATTCTTATGTGCCGATATGGTTAATGAAGTTAAATTGAATATGGAAGCGCGCAGAGATTTCTTTCTAATTTTTAAAGAAGCCATTAATAATGCAGCCAAATATTCAAAATCTTCAAATATTACAGTTGAACTTACTGTTATTGGTAAAAAATTAATCTTATCTATCAAAGACAATGGGTTAGGTTTTGATACAAAAACCACAGATAATGGAAATGGCTTGGGTAATATGAAGAAGCGTTCAGATGCTTTGAATGGTATTTTAATAATCAATTCTGAATTAAATAAAGGAACCAATATTCAATTACAAATACCTGTTCAATAAAAAACAATGAATAGAGCACTTAGCCAAAAATTCAGATTTTTTACTTTCATTAGTATTTGTTTGCTGTCTTATGTGCACGGGTACAATTTAAAGGAGACTTATTTAGCTCCTTATAGCATCGTAGAAGAGCCCCTGAGTTTTACTAGTTTTTTTGAATATTTATTTGCCAACGGACTCCTTAGGTTTAGGATACCGCTCTTGTTCATTATTTCCGGATATTTATTTGCTTTATTTGATTCAAGGTCTTATATAGAAAGTATCAAAAAAAGAGTTAAGACTTTAATGATTCCATATTTATTATGGAGCGCAATTGCATTGTTGTTTACTTATGCACTACAACAATTTAAGGGCAGTGCAGCAATTATAGCTCAAACAGGAATAGATCAAATGGGTGATAATAGGCCGTATAGTGAAATTGGTTGGAATGGCATTTTCTTTAGGTGGATTTTTACACCTATTGCCTTTCAGCTTTGGTTTATTATGGCATTGTTTATATACAATCTTATTTATCCATTTATTAGATGGGTCTTACAAAAAGTTCCAATTATTTGGTTGAGTTTTACTTTTCTTATCTGGTTCTTTCCCATTCAGTTTTTTATATTAGATGGCCAAGGTTTATTCTTTTTTAGTGTTGGAGTATTGGCACAAAAAAAGGGGATTTTTTTAGAGAAAAGGCCCCAGTGGTTAAGCATTGGAATATTTTTTATACTATTTGTAGGAATTAGTGTAATTAAAACTTTTATGGCATTCGAGCTTGAGCCCAATGTCATTAAAACACATTTAACACTCACCATTTTACATAGAATAGCCATTCTTTGTGGAATGGTTGCTATATGGTATGGAATAGATCCAATTATAAAATATACCATCAACCAAAAATGGTTTCTCCATATAAGCAAACACTCTTTTTTCATATTTGCCTTACATGTACCCATGCTTCCATATTTAATGACTTACGCATTAAATATTACGTCCAATTTTTGGCTAAACAGAATAACCTGTTATTTATTAATTCCATTGTTAGTAATAGCAATTAGTATTGCAGTTGGTGAATTAATCAGGAAATTGGTTCCAAAAATCTATTCTGTTTTAACAGGCGGAAGGGGATACTAAAATAAATACATATTTATGTGATTGTATAAAACCATTTCAATTTGTAGTTTTAACATTCAATTCAACTTAATGATTAAAGTACTCATATACGAAGACAATCCTCAATTAAGAGAAGGTTTAACCATGCTTATTGATGGAAGCGATGGATTCAGGGTTGTTGCTGCATACAAAAATTGTAACAATGCAATAGATGAAGTAGCTGCATTTAATCCAGATGTCATTTTAATGGATATAGACATGCCTGGTATAAATGGAATTGAGGGACTTAAAAATATTAGGACAACCAATACGGAAGTAAAAATATTAATGCTCACCGTATTTGACGACAATAAAAATGTATTTGAGTCAATTAAAAATGGTGCAAATGGATATATTTTAAAAAAGACTGCACCAGCACGTTTACTAGAATATATTACAGAAGCTGCAAGCGGAGGTGCACCTATGAGTGCCAATATAGCAACACAAGTTTTGAAAATGTTTTCTGCTATGAACAATCAAAAAGGAGAAGACTATAATTTAAGTGAAAGAGAAAAACAAGTACTGCAGTTTTTAGTGAATGGATACAGTTATAAAATGATTGCAGCCGAAATGATTATTGCTATTGATACTGTTAGAAGTCATATTAAAAAGATTTATGAGAAATTACATGTGAACAGTAAAAGTGAAGCAGTAGCTAAGGCATTTAAGGATAAAATTGTTTAAATTGTGGGATGAATTTAGGCCTACAAAATCAGTTGTTTATAGTTGGAGGAGCTACCTCAGGATTTGGAAAAGCCATTACCCTGGCTTTAGTAAACGAAGGTGCATTGGTTATAGCAATTGCAAGAGGAATAGATAAACTAGCAGAACTGCAATTAACAGCACCCAATCAAATAAATATATTAGCAGGCGACTTAGCCGAAGAAGAAACGCTTTCAAGATTACTAGAGCTAATCAATGACAAACCCGTACACGGTATGGTTGTTAATGCAGGAGGCCCACCTGCAAAAATGGTATTAGAAACCACATTAGAAGATTGGGATAAAGCTTATCACACAATTTTAAGATGGAAAGTGGCGCTTACACAAGCAATTGTTCCTAAAATGGTGAATGCAGGCTATGGCAGAATTGTTTATATAGAAAGTGTTTCAGTAAAACAGCCTGTTGAAAATTTGGTATTGAGTACCTCTTTAAGACTAGCTGTAGTGGGAATGGTTAAAACCCTTTCACAAGAAATAGCTTCAACCGGTGTTACATTAAATATATTAGGACCAGGCTCACATAATACACCTGCAATCAACAGACTTTATACCAAGAAAGCAGAGCAAACTGGACTACCTTTTGATCAAGTGAAAGAAATGGGAATACAGCAAATACCAGTAGGTAAGCTTGGAGAAGCAGCCGATTTTGCTGGATTGGCCATTTGGTTATTGAGTCCACAAAGTAAATTTATTACAGGTCAAACCATCACAATAGATGGAGGAGCAGTAAAAGGAATCATGGGTTAACCGCCCAATTCTTGTTGCATTAACAAAGCGGTTGCTGCATTAGCCAATAAAAACTTCTCATCTGGTAAAATATCTTTAGCAAAATAAACGGTGCCTCTATCTAGTAGTGAAACAGCTACCAATGGTTGTCCTTCTTTGGTTAAGAATGCAAATCCATTTGCCCCAAAAGGCATATTCATAATTTTACCTTTATTGTTTTCTACACTACTAATAGGTACTATTTGGTAATAGTGATTCTTGCTTTTAGTTAAGTAACCAATATAATTTTTAGCAGGCTGCTGTGAGGTATAGTTATCATGAATCAATTGCCATGGACTTTCTTCCTTATTCATATACAATTGAACATAGTACATGGAAGTAGAGGGCTTTTTAGCTTGTTGAAAAATATCTAATGCAATATTCAAAAGACTATTTTCATTTTTGCCAATTTGAAATTCGCGTGCGTTAAAATTAGCAACAGCAAAAACATCTGATTGATTAGATGTTCCATCAGTTAAACCAAATCTCAGTGTTTGCTTTTTATCAATATAACCTACAGAAATGATATTTGCGTACTCAGGGGTGCCAGGCATTCCTGTTCCTATTCCATATTTTGAATTTCCACCTCTTGTCCAAGAGCGTTTTACATAACTAGTAGCATAATTGCCAAAGCTTATTTTTTCTTTTATAAATGCAATTCCCCTTCCTTTTACAGGAAAAGTTTCTTTATCGTTCCAAGCTTCACCTTGTAAAGAAATTTTTACAGAGGAACAGCCACTTAATAAGAGAATAATTATTGATGCAAAAAGTAATAGGGATTTATTCATGCTTTTAATATTAAACTTGAGCAAAGAAAAAACACTCATGTGATTGAAACAATCACATGAGTATGTGAGTTTATTAATAGTACTCGTAAAACGCTACTTCAGGATTAGGCGAACCTACTGTGGTAGCCGTTTTTTTAGATACCCAACCAGCAGAATCAAATTGATATACAAAGTTAATATCTTCAGAAACATCACCATTATCATCATAATATTGAACTCTTCCAGGATTGTTTTTCATGAATATTAAGCCAGGAATATAATGTTCTGTATAACTAAATTGGTCTGGATTCTGCTTACTATCATATGCAGAAAAAACTATTCGTTCCTGTAACTCGTAAACGCCATTGGTGGTTCTTTTAAATGAATAGCGCATTTCAGTTAAGTTTCCTGAAGCTGAATAAGTAAATAAACGCTGTAATGCAATTGGAAGACCAGGGAATAATCCAGGCAACTTGGTTGTAACCGTCACCAACTGATTTTGTGCATTTATTTCAGGATAATCAACACTCATTAATCTATTGGTCAATGTAAAGTTTTGAATAGAGTCTAAATGATTACCAGTGTAATGATAAATCATATATCCTCCTTCATGTTGTACTCGCTTTAACTTATTGCTTTCATAAGTTAAAACAGCTTCTTCAGTAATAATCCCGTTATTAATAGGGTCATCTACATACTGATTGGTTAACTTTACGAGTTGCTTACTTTCATTGTAAGTAAACAATTGAAAATCATTTGCACTTGTGTAGATTTTCTTTAAGAGTTTGGTCTCTGTACCCGGCACTGGGGCTGGCTGATCTTGTTTTTTACAAGAAAAAAGCAGCATGGATAGTATAGCTGCAAAAAATACATTCATTGGTTTCATTGGAATTAATTTAGGATTGCAAAGAACCCCTTTAAGCCAACCTGAACCAATCACATATTAATGTGAATTAGATTTCTTTAACAAATGAATGGTTCTTTTCTTTAAGAACCTGCTGAAATTTTCTTTGCCAATTCTTAATCCGCCAATACCACTCATATTAAAACTGAGATTATCACCATAATGTAAAATAGCAGTAAGCGCAGACTCGTTAATACTTATAGACCCTGCATTAATTCGATTTGCAATATCTTCTGCTTCCTCATCGGTTGCAGCAAACACTGCCGCACCTAAAGAATATTTAGTAGCATTGGCTAATTCAACAACTTCTTCTACAGAACTAAAAGACATAATAGGCATGATAGGTCCAAAAGTTTCTTCCTTCATTAACAACATATTATGCGTAACGTTAACCAAAATGGTTGGCCTGCAATAAAAACCACCATGAATTTGTTCGCAACTTTCGCTTCCTATCACAATAATTGCACCCAAAGCTTTTGCATCTTCTAAATGGGTATTGATGGTTAACACTTGTTTTTCAAAAATGATGGGACCAATTTCACCCTTGTGTTGATCATCTGCTACTAGTTGAAGTGCTTTTGTTTTTTCAATTAATAAATCAACTAAATCATCATGAACAGACTCATGCACATAAACTCTTTCAAAACTCAAACAATTTTGTCCGGCATTCGTAGTGCTGCCTTTTAAAATAGCTGATGCCGCAATTTCCAAGTTAGCCCCTTGTAAAACAATCGCTGGATCTTTTGCCCCAATTTCCATTAATACAGGGGTTAATTTTTTACTCACAGCTAAAGCAATTTTCTTTCCTGTATTTACTGAGCCAGTAAAACAGACTAAGTCTACTTGATCTACCATTGTTGCACCAGCGCTTGCATCGCCAGGCGTAAATAATAGTATTTTTTGAAGCCCAGGAACTGCAAGAATAGTTCTATTCATCACTTCAATAAAACGAGGGGTTATTTCACTGGGCTTTACTAAAACGGCAGCTCCTGATAAAAGGGCAGGAATGGTATCCATCATAGACAAGGCCAATGGAAAATTCCATGGACTAATAACTCCAATCAATTGGTACGGAATCCAATTGGCATATTCTTCATAAAAATTATTAGCAATAGCGCACCATTTATCAATAGCATCAATTACCCAATCTACTTCAGCTGTAGTTTCCCAAGTTCTACCTGTATCAGCAGCTAATGCCCCTATCAACAATTCTCTATTGACTATAATAGATTGTTTCCATTCTTGCAAAACTGCAACACGATTGGTAATGCCTGATCTTACCCAAGCATCTTGATGGATTCGTAATTGCTTACAACATTGTACTATTTGAGCAGCAGTACAATCCGGTATTTCATAATCGTACACACCGGTTCTAGGATTTCTAACTCGCATAATTGCATATAAAGTTATGCTTTGCGAACGTATTTTGTTAGAATAACAATCATTTGACCTTCAATTTTACCCTCAATTTGTTCTGTATTATCGGGTACCAAACGAATATTCTTCACCACTGTACCCATTTTTGCATTCAAACTGGTTCCCTTAACATCTAAAGACTTGGTTAACACAATTGAGTCTCCAGTAAATAGTTGTTGCCCATTGCAATCCAAATGTAAATCTACTGTGCCATCGTTATCGTGATCTCCAGTTGCTTTAGCCCAAGCCAATTTATCATCATCTAAATAAAGCATATCTAATAAATCTGCAGCCCAAGATTCATTTCTTAATCTATTCAACATTCTCCACGATACTACTTGAATACCTGGCACTTCACTCCACATAGCAGTATTTAAACAGTCCCAATGTTTGCTGTCTAAAGCTTCTTTCTTTTCTATTTGCTGCAAACATTTACTACAAATCATTATGCAATTGTCTTCGGTAGTTCGGTCTACAGGAGGAACTTCAAATAAAGACAAAGGGGTTGTTGCAGCGCAAAGCTCACATTGATTTTGGCTACGCGCTTCTATAGATTTGGATAAACTCATAAATAAGTGAATTAATTAAAGCGCCGAAGTTACCTTTTTTAGCAATGGGCCAAAATGATAAAAATCATATCCTTATTTTATCAATAGTTTATGAAACTTCTCTACTTCCGCTTTCTCTATCGGTGTTAAATGCTCTTTTCGATTGTATTTATCAAAAAGAAAAATCACCCGCTTATGTTGGGGATATTTTGCAAGAATGGCTTCCATTTTTTCACCAAGCCGCAAATCTTTTTCGAATAAGGGCTTGCCCACTGTTGCGGGGGCTTTTTCTCTGGTATGCATTCTATTAATGGTAGCTTCCAGTGTAGCCAATAAATTGGGCGGCATATCAGGCACTTTACTCGCTTTAGCCAATAAACCCTGCAATTGTTTTTTACTTAAACTACCACGCTCTTCGTATTGGTGCATTAAACTCATCACAAACAAAGCATCGGGATTGTGTTTATAACAGGCTTCCAATACTCTATCGATAATATCTAATTTCCCTTTAGGCATTTTACAAAGATACACTAAAGAATATGGCGTATATTTCTGAATAAAATTCAGCCAATATGCATAAACTGCTTTTAGGTTTGCTCCTGATTACTGGTGCAGACTATTCATCTGCACAAGCCAGCAAAGAACCTAGTACCGAAAATGTAAACCAATATTTTAAACCGATGAAATGGCGCAGCATTGGGCCTTTCAGAGGAGGGAGATCAAATACAGGTACCGGAGTTAAAGGAGATATCCATACTTATTATATGGGAACCACTGGAGGTGGATTATGGAAAACCAGCGACCGAGGAATTAGTTGGAAAAATATTTCGGATGGACAGTTTAAAACAGGATCAGTAGGTGCCATTGCAGTATCCGAAAGCAATCCCAATATTGTTTATGTAGGAATGGGAGAACACGCTATGCGTGGGGTAATGACGCACCATGGAGATGGCATGTATAAAAGTACCGACGCAGGAAATACCTGGAAAAAAATTGGACTAGATGCTACTCAACATATTGCACGAGTAATTATAGACCCAAGCAATCCAGACATTGTATACGTTGCAGCACAAGGGGCACTCTACAGCAATTCAACAGAAAGAGGTATTTATAAAAGCACCGATGGAGGAACTACTTGGAAAAAGGTCTTATACATCAACGATAAAACCGGATGTGCAGAGTTATCGATGGATGCGAAGAACCCCAGCATTTTATATGCAGCCATGTGGGATCATGGTAGACTACCATGGAAAGTAATCAGTGGTGGTGCTGGAAGTGGTTTGTACAAATCAACGGATGGTGGAGCCAACTGGGAAAAACTAACAACAGGTTTACCTAAAGAAATGGGTAAAATGGCAATAGCAGTGAGTGGGGCTAATTCAGATAAAGTGTATGCATTAATTGAAAGTGATTTTGATAAAAATGCAGGAGGATTGTATGTTTCTAATAATGCTGGAAAAAGTTTTAGTCAGGTTTCGGCAGAACATAAAATCATTCAGCGTGCATGGTATTATATAGAAGTGTTTCCAGATCCAAATAACGAAAACACATTGTATGTATTAAGTGCGCCTGCATTAAAATCGATTGATGGCGGAAAAACATGGGAAAACCTACAAGGTGTTCATGGAGACTACCACAATCTTTGGATTAATCCAAGCGATTCAAAAAATTTAGTGATGGCCGATGACGGTGGTGTAACCATTAGTTTTAATGGGGGACAAACCTGGAGCAGCCAAAGTAATATGCCAACTGCACAGATGTATCGCATTAATGTAGACAATTTATTTCCGTACAATATTTATGGTGGACAGCAAGACAATTCATCGGTAAAAATTGCAAGTAGGTCTTTTTCCGGTGGGATTACAGCCGCCGATTGGTCTGCATCAGCAGGAGGTGAAAGTGCATTCTTAGCATTTGATCCAAATAATCCAAGATATGTATTGGGCGGGTCTTATCAAGGAACGATTGAAGTATTAGATACCAAAACCAATGCAAGTACCAATATCATGGCAGCACCCATACAGTATTTAGCAATGGATGCAAAAGACATGAAGTATCGTTACAATTGGAATGCCCCCATCATTCATAGCCAACACGAACCTGGTACTTATTACCATGGTGCTCATTTGCTTTTAAGAACTAGGGATATGGGTAAAACTTGGGATGAAGTATCACCAGATTTAACTCGCAATGAAAAAGAAAAACAAGTAAAGCCAGGTGTTCCATTTACCAATGAATCAGTAGGTGCAGAAAACTATGGCACATTAAGTTATGTAATTGAATCGCCATTAGAAAAAGGAGTGATTTATACAGGCAGTGATGATGGATTAGTTTACGTTACAAAAGATGGGGGAGCAAATTGGAAAAATATTACACCCGCGGGATTGGCAGAGTGTTTAATCAACGCCATAGAAGTATCTCCATTTGATAAAGCAACTGTATATATTGCAACTACCCGATACAAATTTAACGACCATACCCCAGGCTTATACAAGAGTACAGACTATGGAAAAACCTGGACCAATATCAGCAACGGAATACCAGTAGGATCCTTTACACGCGTGGTAAGAGAAGACGATAAAAGAAAAGATTTGTTGTATGCAGGAACAGAAAACGGCGTGTACATTTCATTTAATGGAGGAAAAAATTGGAGTCCATTTCAGTTGAATTTACCCAATGCACCTATTACCGATTTACGTGTACACCAAAACAATTTAATTGCAGCAACATCGGGTAGATCATTTTGGATATTAGACGATTTAACATTGGTAAGACAATACAAATCAGTTCCTAATTCATTATCGGTTTATGAACCCTCGCCAGCAATTTTAGCAGCAGGCAGTTCTGAGTTAGATGGCAATAGCGCAGACTTTGATGGAACCAATCCATACAGAGGTGTTAATCCTGCAACAGGAATTGTAGTGTACTATGATTTGCCTAAACTAAAAGAAAAAGCAGAAGTAACCATGACCATTAAAGATGCTGCTGGTAAAATTATCAGAACATATAGTTCTAAAGCAGATCCGAATTATAAAAGATACGATGGCGCACCGCCAAAAGAAGCACAATTGTCTACCAACAAGGGGTTGAACAGATTTGTATGGAACCTACGACACGCCACCATGCCGGGCATTCCAAATACTTATATTGAAAGTAGCTTCCGCGGACACAAAGCCATACCTGGAACTTATATTATTACTATAGAAGCAGAAGGAAAAACAGTGAGTACCAATGCAACCATATTGGCTAATCCAAATTACCCTACCACTGCAGCGGAATACGCGGCATTTGATGAGGTAATGACGGGCATGGAAGGCACCGTAAAAGAAATGCATGAGTTAGTGAATGAGTTGTTTGCAAAGAAGCAACAATTAGATCAACTGATAAAAACGTTACCTAGTGGAACCACCAAAACCAATGCAGAATCATTGGCTAAAAAAATACAAGCTTGGGATGAAGATATGATACAGCGTAAGTCTACTGCTTATGATGATGCAGAAAACTTCTTGAATAAATTTACAGCCAACTATATGTTCTTGATGAACCAAACTGAGAGTGACATTCCAAGGGTTAACCAACCAAATGTAGATTTACTTAAGAAATATACCACGCAATGGCAAGCATTAAAGGAAAGAGGGAATAATCTTAACAAAGTAGAAATTCCCGCATTAAATAAGCAATTGTTTAATGAGGGAATAGGCGCCATTCGTACAAATTAATACTGCTTTATACAACTGACCAATATATTTGTAAGACTAAATCATGCTTCATGAAAAAGTTCTTACGATATATTGGTTATTTTTTTGGTGCTATACTAGCATTACTAGTGATATTGTTTGTTGTATACTTTCAACCAGACAAAAGTTTAGATGAATTAAAACCATTGTATGTAAACAACGAATCGGAATTTATGCCTTTAATGGGAATGAATGTGCACTATAGAGATCAAGGCAATCCAACTGATTCAGTTCCTTTGATTTTAATACATGGCACCAGCTCTTCATTACACACATTTGAAGCTGTTGTAAAAAAGATAAATTCAAATAGAAGAGTCATCACTTTAGATATGCCTGCATTTGGATTAACAGGACCCAATGCCAACAATGAATATAGCTTCAACTATTACAGTCAATTCTTAGACTCATTTTTAACCAAACTCAATATCCCACTATGTGATATAGGAGGGAACTCTTTAGGCGGAGGAATTGCTTGGCAATTCACTACCTATTTTCCGAATAAAGTGAGAAAGCTCATATTAATAGATGCAACAGGTTACCCGGTGATGAATGTAAAGGGCTCAATTGGTTTTAAAATTGCTTCAACTCCAGTAATCAATAATGTGATGTTATTCATTACCCCCAAAGCATTGGTAAGTGCCAGCTTAAAGGGAATCTATCAAGACCCTAATATTATTAACCAAGAACAGATTGATCGCTTTCATGATATGGCTATTGCCAAAGGAAATAGAAAAGCTTTATTGGCTATTTTTAAGAAGGGATTAGAGCAGGAGCCAGATAAAATAAAGACCATTCAAAAGCCCACCCTCATTATTTGGGGAGATAAAGATGGATTGATTCCTGTACAAAATGCCTACTTATTCAATAAAGACATAAAAGGAAGCAAGCTGGTTATTTTAAACAATATAGGTCATGTTCCCATGGAAGAAGACCCAACTAAAACAGCTGCGTTAATTAATGAATTTTAAAAACGGGGCAAGAAATTGGTAAAAAACAAATCGGGGACAATCACACCCCCCGATATGAATGTACCCCGATTGTAGGATGAAATCCTGATGCAATTTGCACAAAAATTGGGGTTTTCATATACCCATTTTTAGGTATTTTCAGGTTGTCTCATTTAATGAGCTGGTATTATTCACCACATCTTTAATCACTTGGTCTAATTTTTGGGCAGCGTCATGTAATTGACTAATCAGCATTTCCTCTTCTTGAATATTCGCTACGTTGTCTTGAATAATTTTAGTAATACCTAAAATATCCGAAAGTGGTCCTCTAACCAAATGAGATTGTGCCCAAGCAATTTCCCGAAGCTTTTGGTTTTGCAATTTGATGCTTTCCATGGTTTCAATACGAGCAGTATTGTCTTTTACTACTCCAATGAACTTGTAAATTAACCCGGCTTTGTTTTTATAACTAACACCTGTAACAATAACGTGTTTTAGATTACCCTTAGGGGTTTTTATCTGGAATTCAATAGGTTTTGATTCACCTTCAACTGAACTTTCCTTTAAAATCCATTTTTTATATTGCTCAAGATAATCGGGCAAAACCATGCTAGTAAATACGTCTGTATGTGCTACTACTTCATTAGGTGACAAATCTAGAATACGAAACATTTCATCACTCCATACTGCAAAACCACTTGGCAATTCAACTTCAAAACTACCCACATGTGCAATACCTTCGGCTTTTGAAAGCATTTCTTGAATGGTTAAAGCCTTTTCTATGGTAGCTTTTTCTTTGGTTAAGTCTTTAAAATAGGCAGCTAAAAACAAATACTTACCCGCCCTAAAAGGCGCACCAGCGGTGATTCTCACCGGTTTTCTTTTGCCTTCATTATTAAAAATATTTACATCAACAAATTGATAGGTACTTGTTTTTGTAAACTTTTTAAATAGCTCGCCAACAATTAACAAGTCTTCGGGCGGATGAAGTTGGGTTTGGTGCATGCCTATTAGTTCAGATTTGGTATACCCAAATAATTCACATGCCCTATCATTTACATCAACCAAATGGCCGCTAACAGCATCTGCAATTAAAATGGCATCTTCTGCCCCATCAAACAAAGCCGCATAACGCATGTCTACAATTCTGGTTTCTTCCAGCTGCTCTTTAAGTACCGTTACATCATTGGCAAAAAGGGTAAAGCCTAATATTTTACCATTCTGATCAATTATTGGACTGTATTTATTTTCATAATACCTTCTTTTTCCATCAGGAAACACAAAATTATTGGTAACCACAAAGTTTTCACCAGCAATTGCCCTATCATAATTAGACTTAGCAAGTGTTTGCAAATCGGCGGGCAATACATCAAAAGCATTCATACCTATTGCTATCTCTTTTTGAAGTACTGTTTTAGCAAAAGCAGTATAAGCATCCGAAAATCCTAGAAATTGGTATTTTTTATCAATCGCAATAATGAATAAATCTTTGGGACTATTTAAAATGGCTTTTAAAAGTGCATTGTCTTTTATGATTTGCTTCTTGCTTTTCTCAAACTCTTTTTTAGTAATTGTAAGATTTTCGAAAAGTTGGAAAGTATCGGAAATGTCTAAATGGGTACCAATAATCATCCCTGTTAATACGCCCTCTGTATTGCGCATGGCCGATGCTCTACTCAAAATAGTAAGCCATTCTCCATTAGCATGCAACATCCTAAACTGCTGGGTATACTCTGTTTCAGGATTTAAAATAAAATCGGAAAAATATTCTCTTGCTTTTGCTAGATCCTCGGGATGTAGCCAGTTTTCCCAAACATCTTTAATGGGATACTTTGCCCAATCAGCGCTTGCGTAGTCTTTGCGGCCAAGCATTTCAAAATAATAGGTATTGCACCAAAGCTCTTGGGTAAGTACATTGTATTCCCATCCACCCAATTGACCAACTGCTAAAAGGGTTTCATATTTTGAACTATAATTAGAACAATTGGGCATACACAAGAAATTAATACGATTAAAAATATTAATAACCACTAGTATTAACGAATAGAAACCAAGGTATTTTCAATAGTATCAATTAAACGTCTTTAACTATCATTTTTTGAATACAATTCAATGCTTAAATTGGGGAGCAAAACTGCTTTTATGAAAAAATTCTTCTTTTTCTACCTATGTAGCGTTTTTTATTTGACAAGCTTTGCGCAAAGCTTACAACCGATTGAACAAAAATTAATAAAAAAAATAGACGAGCATTATCCTGCTATGATAGAGCTCCTCAAAAACTCGGTGAATATTAATAGTGGCACATTTAATATTGCAGGCGTAAAAGCAGTAGGTCAATTATACGCCAAGGAATTAGAAAAATTAGGCTTTGCCATTGAGTGGATTAATATGCCCGATTCTATTAAGCGTGCCGGACATTTGGTGGCTACCAGAAAAGGCAACAAAGGAAAAAAATTATTGTTATTGGGCCATTTAGATACGGTGTTTGAACCAGATATGCCCAGTAATCCATTCACTGTTTTGAATGATAGTACTATTACCGGCCAAGGAATCAATGATATGAAGGGAGGCGATGTAATGATTA
Source organism: Sphingobacteriia bacterium 28-36-52 (assembly GCA_002281575.1). Taxonomy (GTDB): domain Bacteria; phylum Bacteroidota; class Bacteroidia; order Chitinophagales; family Chitinophagaceae; genus Sediminibacterium. The sequence goes on along the minus strand of NCGN01000005.1, from coordinate 160,551 downwards.
TTGCTGCAATGAAAGCAATGCACGAATTAAACTTATTGAATAATGCAACCATCACTATTTATATGACGGGTGACGAAGAAAATGCAGGAGAGCCTAGAAGCATTACCAGAGGAGATTTTATAGAAAGAGCCAAGCAACACGATGTAGTGTTGGCTTTTGAAGGAGCTGCTGGTTTTAATACCATTGCAACTGCAAGAAGAGGGGCTAGTTCATGGGAGTTAATAGTAGAAGGAAAGCAAGGTCATTCTTCTGGAGTATTTGGCTCAGCAGGATATGGTGCCATTTATGAAGCAGCCAGAATTGTAAACAGTTTTAGAGAAACATTAAGCAAAGAGCAGTACCTCACTTTTAATCCAGGTATATTCATTGGAGGCTCCGAAGTAAGCGCCAACTTTGAACAACAGCGTGGTGAAGCATCTGGCAAAACCAATATTATTTCACCTAAAACATTTGTAAATGGAGACCTCCGTTTTTTAACCGAAAATCAAAAAATAAATGCCAGGAATGCCATGCGCAAAATTGTTTCGGCTAGCTTACCAGTCACTAAAGCAACCATCAGCTTTCAGGATGGAATACCGTCTATGGCTCCTACCAAAGGCAATGAAGCTTTGGCCAATATGTTAAGCAAAACCAGTGAAGACATGGGATTGGGCAAAGTGGTACCAGGAAATCCAGGCAGTAGAGGAGCTGGAGATATTTCATATGTTGCTGCTTATGCAGATTGCTTAGATGGCTTAGGCGCTTCTGGTAAAGGATCGCATGCACCAGGAGAAACATTAAATTCAAAACAGTTTCCTACTTTAATGAAAAGGGCAACCGTATTTATTTACCGATTAACGCAATAAACTAAAAGTGATTCCAGCATAAAAATTAAAAAGTTTCGAGGAGGTTAATGTAAATGCCATTGCTACCATCGCGGCCCATTCCATAATCAATGCCAATATTGGTATTGGTTTTCTTGCTCATTTTAATTCTTAAACCAATTCCATAGCCAGCAGCAAATTCATCAGCCAATTTTTGTTGTTTGGCCTCATTGGTTGCAGTGGTTAAATTCAAAAAGGCTACTCCACCAAATAATCCATTTTTGGAAATAGGAAAACGGTATTCTGTTTCTCCATACCACATATTTTCTCCACGAATTCTTCCCTGCACATAGCCCCTGCCGGTTCTATTATACATATCCCAAGAAATGCCAGGCATTTCTAAATAAGGTTGTTTGCCACTGGTTACAAATTGACCCATCGTCCAGAATCCAACGATATGGGGCCGTACCAACATTTTAGTAGGATTCCAGTAGGTTCTAAATTCATAATACAATGTATTGTGCGATCGAGTACTTCCAAATATTTCATTGTTGATTCTAAAACTCATTAAGGCGTATTGACCCTTTCTTGGATTAACTGCATTGTCTCTATTGTCAAATAAAAAGTTGGCGCTCAAGCCAACAGAAGAGTATTGGTCTTGTCTAATATTATTTAAAGTAGAATAATCATAATGAGCAGTAAAAAAGGGGTTAGGACCTGTTGCATCTAAGCGTTGATCAACTATATCATAGTGTCGATCAATATTAATTCCAACACCTGCATACCATGGACCCAATACTTTTTTATAAAGGGTTTGATAAAAGCGGATATAATTAAACTTCATAGGTTGTTCAATTGCAGGAGGTCTAAAAGCATTATTAAAGTTGATGCCCAAGCCATAAGTGGGTTGAGAAAAAATAAGCCAGCGCCAATCACCCTGTAAAACCCATTGATCGTCTTTTAAATAAATCATATTGCGAATATTCAGATTGAACTGGTTTCGCGTGGTAATGGTTGCATTGGCTAAAATATTAGATCTGCGAGTGCTAGAAGACTGCCCAGACAAAAAACTGGTACTTATTCCTCCACCTATAACAAAACCCAATGCAGGATTATAACCAGGAATGGGTAAAAAACTGGTATAGAATTTTCGAGGAACCAAGGAATCATTTTGTGGTTGTGCTTTGCGCTTTTTTGATCCAAACAACACATCACTAATGTCTTTTTGGGGAAAGGGGATATTTTGAGCTCTTGCACTGTTGAATACCCATTGCCCAGCAATCAGTAGCAAAAAGCAAATCAATTTTTTCAATAAAAGGGGTTTATTGGGCAATGCAATTGTATATTTAATAAAAGTACAATAAAATGAATAAGAACACCCTACTCTTAACATTGAGTTTAGTTTTTACAAGTCTAATTGGCGTATCAACACAAGCCCAAGTTCTTGCTTTGAGAGAGCAAGCAAAATTAATTGACGAAGTAATAGACGATCGTTTAAACAATTTGTTGCCACAGTTAATGGAGCGAACAGGAATAGATATGTGGGTAATGATAACCAGAGAATACAATGAAGATCCCATTGTAAAAACCATGTTGCCCGCAACCTGGATTAGTGCAAGAAGAACCACAATGTTGGTATTTTACTATAATCCACAAACAAAAGAATACACCAAGTCTGCCGTAGCCAGATACAATGTAGGCAGTTCAATAAAAGCAGCATGGGACATGACTAAGTATCCCGATCAGTGGGATGCATTAATGGCATTGGTAAATAAACACCAACCAAAAAAAATAGGCCTCAATATCTCTAAAAGCTACGGACATGCTGATGGGTTAGACCATACAGAATATGAACAATTTATGCAAAAATTACCCGTAGCATTTAAAACGAAATTAGTTTCATCAGAACCATTGGCAGTTGCTTGGTTAGAAACCAGAACAGCCAGAGAAATGCAATACTACCCACAAGTAGTACAAATTAGTAAGGCCATTATTGCAGAGGGATTTAGCAGTAAAGTAATTACCCCAGGCATTACTACATCAGAAGACCTAGTATGGTGGTACCGACAAAAAATTAATAGTCTTGGATTAAGCACTTGGTTTCATCCTTCAGTAGAAATTCAGCGCAACGACCAAATTGAATTTGATCATTTAAAAGCATTCAGTAATAAAGGATATGACCCTAAGAATATTATACAAGCAGGCGATTTATTACATGTTGATTTTGGCATTACTTATTTAAGACTTAACTCAGATATACAAGAGCATGCGTATGTTTTAAAACCAGAAGAAAAAGATGCACCCGACTATTTAAAAAATGCTTTAGCGGTAGGGAATCAATTACAAGATATTTTAACCAATCAATTTGCACTCAATAAATCGGGCAATAAAATTTTATCGGACGCATTAGCAGAAGCAAAAAAACAACAAATCAATGCCACTATATATACACATCCTATAGGAGCGCATGGACACGCAGCTGGACCAACCATTGGTATGTGGGACCAACAAAATGGTGTGCCCGGTAGTGGAGACTATCCCATGTATTATAATACGGCATATTCCATAGAATTGAATGCTGCAGTTGAAATTAAAGAATGGAAAAAAACCATCCGAATCATGTTAGAGCAAGATGGATATTTTGACCAAGCAGGTTTTAAATACATTAGCGGAAGACAAACCAAATTACATTTAGTAGGAAACCCTAATTGGCAGTAGAAGAATCAGTAGCATTGGTTAACGGAACAGTAGCACTCATAATAAAAGCAGGTACCGTACATATAATTACCCAAATGAAAAACTCGTAATAACCCATGTAATCACTTAAATAGCCACTGAACATACCAGGAATAATGAAAGCAAAATTCATGGCGGCAGCTGCAAAACTAAAATAAGCTAGTTGATACCTACCAGGTACAATTTCTTGTAAAATGTAATAGACCAATGCCAGTAAGCCAAAGCCATAACAAAATTGTTGAAATGCAACCATTAGGATAATTGGCAATTCATCTACAGGTTGTGTAATAGCTAAATAAGAATACACCAACAAAGGAATATTCATAATTGCACACAAAGTGAGTAATGTTTTTCTATTAAAGGTTTTAGAAGCAACAAAATAACCAGAAGCTAAACTGCCCAAAACAAATGCAATGGTTCCAACTACACCAAAAATAAAACTGGTATCAGCTTTATCAATTCCTAGCCCTCCATCTATTCTAGATGCTTTAAAAAAGAAGGGTGCAATTTTTACTACCTGCGCTTCTGCTAGTCTATATAGAAATATGAAAAGTAATCCAATCCATAGATTTTTTTTCTTCAAGAACTGCAATAATACATCTCTGTAAATAACAATTGCTTCAGGTGCTGAATCTACAGCATGAACTGCATCTCCACCTGTAGGTAATTTATTTACAGTAATGACACCGTGCGTTATCATGGCAATCGCATAAATAATCATCACCGTCATCCAGGCAATTTTTAACCCATATACTTCTTCCAATTGAAATGCCAATAACACCAAGGCAGAACCAAAAATGGCTTTAGCCAACTGACTAAAAACAGTTTGCCAACCAATGAATTGTTGTTGCTGAAATTTATTCAACTCGTTAATATAAATACCATCTGCTGCTAAGTCTTGTGTGGCTGCAGCAACAGCAATAGCAGTGAATAAGCCAATAGATAAACCAAAAAATCGATCAGAAATAATACTCACAGCAACTAAAGCAAACAGTACACCCAAAAAAAACTGCGATACATACACAAAGTATTTTTTGTTCTTAAACATTTCTAATAAGGGAGCCCATAAAAATTTAAGTGCCCAAGGCAAAAGAATAAAAGAAGTCCAAAAAGCCACTTCCTCATCAGGCAGCTTAAAAGACTGATACATAATTGCAGCCGAACTAGACAGTGCAATAAAAGGAATGCCCATTGCAAACCAAGTGCTGGCAATCCAACCTAATGGAGAAGCTTGTTTGGTATTTATTTCAGCCACTATGTTAATTTAAACCCATTAATAAAAACATGAATATAGGGTATTTTTTCACTTAAATAGATCGTTTAAAGCGAGGAAGCGTTCTATGCTTCGTTGCTTGTTCATAAGCATAAGCCAATCCTATGATAGCACCTTCTTGGTAACCAGATGCAACAAAAGAAAGCCCTACAGGTAATCCATGAATATCCCCCATTGGAACCGTAATATGCGGATATCCCGCCATAGCGGCAGGAGGACAAAAATAAAAACCAGGGTCTTGGTCGCCATTTACCCAATCAATACAATGTGCCGGACCATAACTGGTACCCACAATGGCATCTAACTGATTGGCTTGTAATATGCGGTCTATGATGGCCCTAGCAGAAGTAGATTTAGCAAGGGCTGTTTTATATTCAGCACTATTTAAATTTCCTTTGGCATTACTCATTTCAATCAATTCCTGTTTAAAATAACGAAGAACTTTATCTGCATGTTTTTTATTGTACTCAATTAATTCACCCATGCTCTTCACGCCTTTTTTTACAGAAGACAAATATTTATTCAATCCATCTTTAAACTCATACAACAATACTTGAAACTCCGCTTCACCCAATGGGCCCGTTTCTTTAACTAGCTCAATAGGAACAATGGTAGCCCCCATTTTTTTCAATTGATCAATGGCTTTCTGATACAAAGCCACTACTTCTTCTTGACGGCCTCTTAAAAAAGATTGCTCTACCCCAATGCGTTTTCCTTTTAATTCATCTTTATTTAAAAAAGAAGTATAGTCTTTGGCAATCTTGTTTTTACTATTCAACGTAACTGCATCAGCAGCATCAACCCCAACCATGGCATTCAATAAAATAGCTGCATCGGCCACTGTACGAGTCATTGGGCCAGCAGTATCTTGTGTAGCAGAAATAGGAATAATGCCCGATCTACTCACCAAACCAACAGTAGGTTTAAGCCCCACAATTCCACAAAAAGAAGCAGGTGCTATAACAGATCCATCGGTTTCAGTACCCACCGCTACCGCACATAAGTTAGCAGAAACAGCCACAGCCGATCCAGCACTAGAACCACAGGGAGAGCGATTAATTACATATGGGTTTCTGGTTTGGCCGCCTCTGCTGCTCCAACCACTACTAGAACGAGTAGACCTAAAATTAGCCCACTCACTTAAGTTTGTTTTGGCTAAAATAAGTGCCCCCGATTTACGTAATTGAGTAACCACAAAAGCATCTTTGGTGGCAATATGATTTTCTAAAGCCAAAGAACCTGCAGTTGTATGCATTTTATCGGCCGTGTCAATATTATCTTTAATCATGATTGGAATACCATGCAAAGGACCACGCAATTTTCCTTCTTTGCGTTCTTTGTCCATTTGTTCAGCCAATTGCATAGCTTCTGGATTTACTTCAATTACCGATTTAAGGTCATGATACCCTTGATCTATATTACTAATTCTACGCAAATACAATTCAGTCAATTTAACCGAAGAAATAGTTCCCGCTTTTAAAGCAGCTTGCAATTCTGCAATAGTAAATTCGGAAAATTCAAACTCATCTCTTCCAGAAGCAGCAGCCGCCGCTATTTCGGCACTATCGGCTTTGTTTTGTTTAGATGAATCAGTGCCTCCGCCACAGCCAGTTAAAACGGTAGCAGCAGTGCCCGCTACAGTTACAGCAGCCGCAGCAGCTAAGGAACCATTGCGCAAAAATTTTCTTCTGTTCATAAATCAAAATTGAATGATGAAAATAACATAAAAAGGCCAATCCACTTTGTACATTTGCCGCATGCAAAAACCAATCATTTGTGTAGGGGCCATTTTGGTAGATGAGCTTATACACGCAGGACACTCCATACTTCCAGCAACTACAGTGGATGCTAAAATTACTAAAACTGCCGGAGGCGTAGCCCATAATATTGCCAAACAATTAAGCATATTAGGCGCCCATGTACAATTAATAAGTGTGTTTGGAAACGATAGTGATGGAGATTGGTTAAAACAGTCTTGTTCAGCAGCAGGCGTAAAAATAGATGCCAGCATTACCAAAGAAGGCATTTCAGGAAGGTATACCGGCGTATTAAATGTAGATGGTTCATTGTACACGGCATTCTTATCTAATGCAGCAGTAGAAATGGTAACCCCTACTCATTTAGAAAAGCACGAAGACTTGTTATTAAGCGCACAATACATTATGGCAGATGCCAATACCAGTGTAGATAGTATGAAATGGTTGTTGCAGTTTAGTAAAAAAACAGGCATACCATTTATTATAGAACCCGTATCTGTACCACCCGCATCTAAATTAAAAGATATGGATTTGAATGGCTTGTACATGGTAACGCCCAACGAAGATGAGTTGCCAGTAATGTGCAGTGAAAAATCATTCTTAACCCAATTGCAAGTAGAAGAATTATTAAAAAGAGGGGTACAAAATATTTGGCTGCACAACGGAAAGCAGGGATCTGCATTTTATAATAAAGACAAAGCAATTACCTTACATGCACCTGATATAGAAGTAGTAGATTGCACAGGAGCAGGAGACGGTTCTTTGTCGGGATTCTTATTAGGAAAAACATTGGGCAGAACAGACGAAGAATGCATAAAGCTTGCCCACACTTTGTCGGCAGAAATACTGCAAGTGAATGGAGCTATTGTTACACATTTATCACAAGCAGCATTATTATCCAGGGTAAGTAAATATTATCCATCTTAACGCAACCACCATTCCAATGCATACATCCATTCATTTACATCCCGACGTAGCAGCCGCATTAAGAGACGGAGAACCTGTAGTAGCGTTAGAAAGCACCATCATTGCACATGGAATGCCCTATCCGCAAAACACCCAAACAGCAAGGGCTGTAGAAGAAATAGTGAGAAGCAACGGAGCCATTCCTGCTACCATTGCTATTATCAAAGGGAAATGTACGGTAGGATTAACCGATGAAGAATTGGAATATTTTGGGCAAGCAAAAGACATACTCAAAGTGAGTTTGCGTGATATGCCTTATGTTATTAGCAATGGGTTATATGGAGCAACAACGGTTGCTGCCACCATGCGAATAGCAGCTATGGCAGGCATACAAATATTTGTAACAGGAGGAATTGGAGGCGTGCATAGAGGAGCAGAAAATAGTATGGATATTTCAGCAGATTTAACAGAAATGGAACATACAAATGTGGCAGTAGTATCGGCAGGCGTAAAATCTATTTTAGATATTGGGCTTACACTAGAATATTTAGAAACAAAGGGTATACCAGTTGTAACCTTGGGGCAAGCAGCATTCCCCAGTTTTTATTCTCAAACCAGTGGGTTTAAAAGTCCACTCACATTAGATAGCCCCGAAGCCATTGCTGCTATGCTGAAAGTGAAGTGGGATATGGGTTTGAAAGGATCGGTATTAATTGCCAATCCAGTACCAGCCAACCAAGAAATTCCATCGGATATTATGGAAGAACATATTGTGTTGGCATTGGATGCAGCACAAAGAGCAGGAGTAAATGGGAAAGATATCACCCCTTTTTTACTCAAATACATTGCAAACCATACCAATGGCGAAAGCTTAGAAGCCAATATATCATTGATTAAAAACAATGCAGCGGTAGGCGCAAAAATTGCGGTAGACTTATCGGCAATTACCGATTAATTGCGAATTACTTTTCTTTTTTCTATATCGTAACGTTGCGGTTGAGCAATCATTAGAAAAGGTTTCAACACGCGCCCCCATTGCTTTTTTTGTTCATCCCAGTTTTGTGCATCGTACACCATTGCATAAGATTTACCCAAAACAGAAAACTGATTTCCTTCTACCACAATAGCAGTAGACTCATCAATAGCAATGCCCAATAAAAGCGGATGCTGTTCTATCACTGGAATTAAATCGAATTGACGATTTCTAGCCAACACATGTTGATCTATGGCGGTGTTCTTAAATAAATTTAATGCAGCAGGAAAATCAAAGGGCTTGGTCAAATCTTTTCTAGCATCGCCACCTACTAAAAGCGATCCCATAATAGTTGCGCCAGCAGAAGTGCCCATGAACACCCCACCATTTTGAAATAATGCCAACATGGCGGCGTGTACCTGCGTACCCAGAAATGCATCCGCAATGCGGCTTTGATCGCCCCCGGAAAAATAAATACCCTTTGCATTTTGAATGGCTTTAATAAATGCAGGAGCATCAGCTGTTTCTTTGCTGCGCGCATGTACGGTAGTTAAATTGGTAAAGCCTTCTTTTTTAAAACGAGTTAAATGTGCGCCCGCATAAATAGCAGAGTCGTTGGTTGCCGTGGGAATTACCACCACCGACTGGTCTTTACCACCAATGGACTTTGCAAACAACTGATACATGGTATCGGGCATGGAGCCTCCGCCAACAATAATTAATTTACCCTTTGCCAGTGTAGAGGTAGTGGTTTGTGCTATTACTGATTGCACAAATAGCAAAACAACAAGCACTAATATACTTGTACAAAATTTTTTCATTTACAAAATTTTACTTGGTAGGCTTTGTTGATTATTTCGCAGGCGTGATAATAATATTGCGATACTCAACCGGACCATGATCACCTTGTAACATAATAGGACCTGGTTCCCCTTCTTTGCTATTGAGTGCACCTCCTGTTATACCTGGAATAATTTGATCTACAATAATGGCTTTTCCATTGGCCACCACCGTTACCCTGCGACCCACTAAAGTGATATCATAGGTTTGCCATTCACCTGGGGCTTTAGCCACCATTTCATTGGGTGTAATGAACCCATAGATGCCACCAAATAAGGTAGAACTGGGCTCTTTACACATATTGTCTTCTACTTGAATTTCGTAACGACCTCTCAAATACACGCCACTATTGCTTCCTGCAGGATACCTGAATTCAATATGTAATTTAAAATCTTCAAAAGATTGATCAGTAATAATATTGGCACCACTTTTTGGGCTGGTTAACACCCCATTGATATTTACCCACTGATTATTATTTCTATCAGCATGCCAACCTTCAATGCCTTTGCCACTTAATAAATTAATTGGCTTACCCCATACAGGCGCTTTGTCTCTTTTTAATAAAGGGGCACGCTCACCAGTAAAGGAATGCACTTTGCCATAAGATTGCGTGATGGTTCCTTTTAATTGATCGTTTTCTAAAACTGCATCAAACTCCATATACTTATCTAAACGATCCCACTGAGAAGGAATGCTGAAATGAATTTTACCGTCTTTCACTTGCACATGACTAATCGGCCTGGCACTACCACCATCGGCAACAAAATAACCTACTAAAGTTTTTACTCCAGATAGTTTAACTTCTAACCAAGAAGGCGCAATGCGCCCATCCATATTCACTGTTAAATCCCAACGACCAATAATATCGTTATCGGCGGCAACTTTTTTGGCGGCAGCAGCATTTGAGCTTGAAGCAAATAGCGCAGTACTCGTAAAAAATGCAAGACCAAGTAACAAACAAGTTTTTTTCATATCGGCAAGCTTTACTTTTTAATAGTAAGCCTGAAGATAATTAAATATGTCCATTCTTAATCTCGTCTACCACACCCGGATCTAATAAGGTAGAAGTATCACCTAGGTTTTCTGTTTCGCCTTCTGCAATCTTGCGCAAAATTCTACGCATGATTTTACCACTACGTGTTTTAGGTAATCCATTGACGAACTGAATTTTATCGGGTTTGGCAATGGGTCCAATCATGCGAGTTACCGTTTGCAAAATGTCTTTACGTGTAAGCTCTTCGTCGCCATGGGTATTGCTATAAATAACATAAGCATAAATGCCTTGTCCTTTTACATCATGCGGATAACCTACCACCGCACTCTCAATTACACCTGCGTGCATATTGATGGCATTCTCTACTTCGGCAGTACCAATACGATGTCCACTCACATTGAGTACATCATCTACTCTACCTGTGATGCGATAAAATCCATTCTCATCTTTTAATGCCCCATCACCCGTAAAATATAAATTTTCGTAGGTAGCAAAATAATTTGTTCTGCAACGCTCGTGATCACCATAAGTAGTGCGCAATAAAGAAGGCCAAGGAAACTTGATGCACAAATTGCCTTTATAAATACCATCTTCTGCTTCGGTAATTTCAACTCCTTTATCGTCTACTAAAATGGGTTGTATACCAGGCATAGGTAGTGTAGCCCAACCAGGTTTAGACGGAGTAATGCCCGCTAAGTTGCTGATTAAACAACCGCCTGTTTCGGTTTGCCACCAAGTATCTATGATGGGACATTTTTTCTTACCAACGTTTTCATTGTACCAATGCCAAGCTTCTTCGTTAATGGGTTCACCCACGGTGCCCAATACTTTGAGTGAGCTCAAATCCTTTCCCTGTAAGGGTCCTAAGCCATAGCTCATTAAAGAACGAATGGCAGTAGGAGCAGTATATAAAATATTGACTTTGTATTTGTCTACAATTTCCCAGAACCTTCCTGCATCGGGCCAGGTAGGAACCCCTTCGAACATTAAAGAAGTAGCGCCTGCGCTTAACGGACCGTACACAATGTAAGAGTGCCCTGTAATCCACCCAATATCTGCTGTACAAAAATGTATTTGACCGGGTTGATAATTAAAGATGTTTACAAAAGTATAATTGGTGTACACCATATATCCCGCACATGCATGCACCACCCCTTTTGGTTTACCCGTACTACCCGAAGTATATAAAATAAAGAGTGGGTCTTCTGCATCCATTTCAACCGCATCAATTTCTTTGATACCCATTTCTTCCACATGACGCATTTCATCTTCCCACCAAACATCTCTTCCTTTAATCATAGAAATAGGGGTACGCGTACGCGTATAAACAATTACTTTTCTAACGGTTCTATTGCCAATTAATGCATCATCAATCACCGACTTCAACGGAATATCTTTTCCGCCACGGAAAGCACCATCACAAGTAATAATGAATTCACTTTGCGCATCATATAAACGATCGGCAATACTTTGTGCACTAAAGCCCCCAAAAATTACAGAGTGTATTGCGCCAATTCTAGCACAGGCTAAAATGGCAATGGCCAATTCAGGAATCATACCCATGTATACACAAACACGATCACCCTTTTGAACACCATTGTTAATAAGCACTTGTGCAAATTGGCAAACACGTTTATGTAAAATATTATAAGTAAGAATGCGTTGTTTTTCGCTGGGATCATTCGACTCCCAAATAATGGCAGGTGTATTGCCACGTTCAGCTAAGTGACGGTCTAAGCAGTTTTCGGTGATATTGAGTTTACCACCTTTAAACCATTCGTTCTTAGGTTCAGTAAAATTCCAGTCGAGTACTTTATCCCACTTTTTTTTCCAAACAAAGTTTTCGGCAACAGAAGCCCAGAAAGCTTCGGGGTTCTCTACACTCTCTTTGTACACTTGTTGGTACTCTTCAAAGGAATTGATTTGATAAGGATAGCTCATAACATCATTTTACCCTCGTAATTTAAACCATCTTGTAGAGAGTTGTTGAAGATTTCTTGTTAAAACAATATATTTATGAATGAGTAAAACAAAAGGAACTTCCATTACCAGTGTTATCGGCGCATCTTCCGTTGGTACCATGATTGAATGGTACGACTTCTATATATTCGGAAGTTTGGCCACTGTAATATCGACTAAATTTTTTCCGCAAGACAATCCTACTGCAGCATTCTTAAGTACATTGGCCACATTTGCCGCAGGCTTTGTGGTAAGACCATTTGGGGCATTGTTTTTTGGAAGACTGGGCGACTTAATTGGACGAAAATACACATTCATGGTAACCCTTTTGTTAATGGGAGGTGCTACTTTTTTAATTGGATGTATTCCATCGTATGAAACGATTGGCTTCATGGCACCAGTATTAATTTTATTACTAAGACTCTTACAGGGCTTGGCTTTGGGCGGAGAGTATGGAGGCGCAGCAACTTATGTAGCCGAGCATTCACCCGAAGGAAAAAGAGGATTCATGACCGCATGGATACAAACTACTGCAACAGTAGGATTATTTGTTTCATTGTTGGTAATTATGGGAACCCGTGCTGCATTATCGGCAGAAGATTTTGATACATGGGGATGGAGAGTACCGTTTTGGGTATCTATTTTAATGGTACTGGTTTCTTATTTGATTAGAAAAAATATGGAAGAGTCGCCGGTGTTTGCAAAGGCAAAAGCAGCGGGCAAAACATCTACCAATCCATTAAAAGAAAGCTTTGGCAAAAAACTCAATTTCAAATTTGTATTGTTGGCATTGTTTGGAGCCGTAATGGGCCAAGGAGTTATCTGGTACACTGGACAATTTTATGCCATGAGTTTTATAGAAAAAACCATGGGCGTAAACAAAGAGCAAGTAGACAGTTTAATGTTTATTGCATTAATGTTAGGCACCCCATTCTTTTTGGTATTTGGATGGTTAAGCGATAAAATTGGGCGTAAATGGATCATGATGGCAGGTATGCTTATTGCCATTGTTTCGTACAGACCTATTTACGAAAATATGTACCAGACCACCAATGTGGCCAATAAAAAAGAAATCAGCAAAGCCAATAATATGCTCAATAATGTAAACACCATCACCCGTGTTTATTCAGATAGCACTATTGTGAAAGAAATACAAAAAACCAACTCGGAAACAGGCGCCATCACCAGTACCACTATAATCAACATTAATAGCAAAGACAAGCAAAAACTCATCTGGCTGGTCTTTACACAAGTATTGTTTGTAACCATGGTGTATGGACCAATCGCAGCATTCTTAGTAGAAATGTTCCCAACCAAAATCAGGTATACATCCATGAGCTTACCATACCATATTGGTAATGGGGTATTTGGGGGATTGTTACCAGCTGTTGCTACTTACCTCGCAACCAATGCCAAGACCTCTGGTAAAGCGGATTGGTACTTAGAAGGATTATGGTATCCAATAGGCGTAGCCGCTGTATGTTTGGTGATAGGTGTGATATACATTAACGGAAAAGACAAAGAAATCAACGATTAAACCAATTTAAAAAAATACTGTTATGAATATTATTAAGAAAGTACTCGGCATCGTTTGGCTGGCATTGGGATTGGCTGTAACTTATTATGGTTTAACCATTTTAGGAATACCGAAACTCATCAGTGGTAAACAAGACGATTTAGTATTTGGTATTATTATCTGTTTTATTTTATTGCCAATTGTAGTGGGCGGATTATTGGTTTTTGGAAAATACGCATTACAAGGAGAATACGATTTAATAGACGATAATCCGGAACATGCACATTTTAAAGAGTAAGCCCAAATAATTATACCCCCCCGATTCAACAACAATCCCTTCATTTTTAATGAGGGGATTTTTATATATTCAATGTAAATTTTAAGACCATGAAACAATTCTTATTCATCGCAGCTTTATTAATAGGCAGTAATGCAATTGCACAAACAAACGCAAAATATGCCAAAGACGTTAGCAGTGTAGACAATATCATCGCCGCATTGTATAATGTGATTTGTGGAGCACCGGGCGAAGCACGTGATTGGGAAAGATTTAAATACTTGTTTGGAAAAGATGCCAAGTTAATACCAACAGGAAAAAATCCAGACGGTGGGTATCAGTATAGAACAATGACACCAGATGAATACATCACGATGTTCAGTACCCGCATCAAAACAGGATTCTTCGAAAAAGAATTAAAGAGAGAGACTGTTTCCTTTGGTACGGTATACCATGCATTCAGCACTTACGAAACCAGAGAAACAGAAAACGGTCCAAGCACCAACAGAGGTATTAATAGCATACAACTGTTTAAGGACCAGGACCGTTTTTATATCGTAAATGTATTTTGGTGTGCAGAGAGCATGGGCTTTAGCTTACCCGCGTCTGCATTAAAATAATTTAATTTTTAATCATTTACTTTTTAATGATTGGTAATTTAATTACAGAAGGGAACTGCTTAGAGTGGTGAATTTTATTCTCTACTACAACACCCTTAGACTCATCATAATTATTACCACCAGTATTTAAGTTGCGATCGAATCTAGGGAAATTGCTACTAGATACTTCAATGCGAATTTTATGACCAGGCGCAAAATAGTTACTGGTAACCATTGGCGTTAAATCTACTTTGTACACTTTCCCTTTTTCCATGAATACTTCTTTATCGTAGCCCTCTCTGTAACGCAAGCGCTGAATGGTTTCATCTAAATTATACGCTTTGCCATCAGGATGCACATCAATCAATTTGATGGTAACATCGGTATCAAGGCCAGTAGAAGAAACATAGAGGGTAGATTCTATGAACCCGGTCACTTCCACCCCATCCTTTAATTCTTCAGAAGTGTATACCAAGATATCGTTGCGGAGTTCCATTTGGGATTGATCAAAACTGCCGCCTTGCACAGCGTTTCCAGTACAGCAGACATTACCACCATAAGAACCCACTGGATTCATAGGATCATACGTAAAAGCATCTGGAATATCTTTTGCAGGAGGCATCATGGTTAAAGCGCCATCCCCATTGCGGGTATTGGCTTTGCCTGCACTAGCTAAATAAAAGGATTTCATTTCCGTATTCGGCAAAGGAAAACTCTCGGCTTGTTGCCATTTGTTGGCACCCATGGTATAATAACGCACACGAGGTTGAGTGGTTTTAAAATCATTTTGTTGACCCTTTAGCAACATATCGAACCAACCCCAGGTTAACTCGTCATAATTTAAGCGAGCATCACCCACACTGCGTTCACCCACGATGGTATTTTCGGTTGCGCGCTTATAAGAGCAATGCAACACAGGCGCAATAACGAGGTATTGATTATCGGCCACCATTTTAGATTTAGCAGCATTGCGTGCATGATTAAACAAAGCAATATTTGGCGCAGAAGACACATCGTACCAACTAACAAACCAATAAGCAGGCACTTCTAAAGGCATATTGTCGTGATAGAGACCACCCTTGAACCAAGCAGGATCATTGGGTTTACGCACAATCATTTTTTCATAAACACCTTCAGACCCTTGCACATTTTTAATGATGTCTTGAACAGGTAAATGCCTTAATCCTTGCGCCCAATCAACTCTTGGATATTCAGGACCCATATCATAAAATTTTTGCAAACGCTGCACATCTTTTTGTTGAATACCCAACGGTAATCTCGGAGCAAGTTTATCGTGCTGGGTACCATATAACCAAGAAGTGAACAACATTTGTTGCGCACCACCACGGTACCAGTTGCCCTGCTCCATGAATTTACCAACACGGCCCACACCAGCACCAAAGCCTTGTGCTACCATTGCAGCTAGGGCAGGATGGCCCTGAGAAGCAACGGCCATTTGCCATTCGGCAGTAGAAGAACATCCAATCAAACCCACTTTACCATTGCTCCAAGATTGTTTACTCATCCACTCTAAGGCATCATAACCATCAGTAATAGGCGTACCTAGTATATCCCATTCGCCTTCAGAGAAAAAGCGACCACGCTCGTTTTGAACCACATACACATAACCTCTGCTCACTGCTTCATACGCCGCTTGCAACGGACCGTTCACCATTTTGCCGTCAATCCAAGTATTAAAATTATAAGGGGTACGAGAAAACACTACTGGATATTTACCATTGCCCTTGGGCCGATAAATATCAGTAGCCAGGCGAATACCATCGCGCATGGGCATCATTACTTTTTGATCAATTACCGCAATAGAATCGAGTTTGCGATAAATAGCCAACGTGTCTTGGGCTTTTAAATTGGTTGCACTAGCCGTGCATGCGAACAGGCCAATGGCGAGAAGTAGTTTTTTCATAATAAAAAATTAGTTGAGCAATTCGAACCAGTTTAAGTTACTGATTTTTTTAACAACAGCTTTGTCTTCGGGACTAAGATTATTTATAAAACTCTTATAAGCAGATAAACCTGAGCCTTGAGAAAATTCTTTGGAACAATATGAATTAAAAACATTGTAGGTAGAAGCTTTTGCAGAAGCTGCAACATTTTGTACGCAGTTGAAAGCTTCGCTCCAATTGGCATTAGACTTTCCTCTTACTTCATTGTAAATAGAACAGGAAACAGATTGAGCAGCGGTTAACATACGGTTTACTTCTTTATCCATAACCAGCGCATAAGCACGTTGACTATTCTCGAATTCTACCGCTTTAGATTTGTAAGTAGCTTTAGTAGTAATTAAATCGGCAGCACTTTTATCGGCACCAGCTTTAGCATCAGCAATGCTTTTGGTATAGTAAGGTTTAATAGTATTAAGTTCTGCTTCTTCTAGTTTGGGAAGATTAACAGTTAGGTCCCAAATTATTTTTTTAAGCAGTACATTTTTACTTTCTAAAGTAGTTACTTTATTCTTGGTGATTTGTTTGTTATTTAAAATATCTTTTTCTATAACAGCAATTTCTTTAGTAAGATCGGTTAACTGAATTTGGAGTACTTGCTTAACACTGTCTTTAATACCAGGCTTCTTCAGCATCAAGTCTACTTTAATTTTTTCCGTTTTAAGCGTATTTAACATAGGGTTAATGCCACTTAAATAACTTTCAAGGTCTCTTTTTAAGGTAACTATTTCAACATCGTTTGCCAATACCTGACTAGACTTGTTCTTTTTTTCTTCTTCTACTTTTTCTTTAACTGCCTGCTTAATAGAATCTGTTTTGTAGTCGTATTCATCTTGAAACCTTTGTGCGTGATCTTTGTAAATAGCCACTTTATCTTCGGCAATT
Source organism: Sphingobacteriia bacterium 28-36-52 (assembly GCA_002281575.1). GTDB lineage: Bacteria > Bacteroidota > Bacteroidia > Chitinophagales > Chitinophagaceae > Sediminibacterium. The sequence continues at coordinate 143,072 of NCGN01000005.1, read as the reverse complement.
AATTGGGGTGAAACATAGGTTAATAAGTTTTGAGCCCATTGGTTATTTTTATTTTTAGCTTCTTCAAAAACCCTGTTATCATAGTTTTTACTATGGGCAGTAATTTCGGTGCACAGTTTTTGGTTAGCTAGTTCCGTATCGGATATTTGCTTTTGCTTGGCAATAGCTGGGTTCTCCAATTTTTGATAGTTCTGAATTTGTACCCGCTTTAAAGCAATGCGTTCATTGTATTTTTGACGAGTAGCTTCTAGCTCCGGAGTAGTAGCGGGAATAGCATATCCTTTTACATCACCCAAATGCTTTACAAAGTCTTCACCCTTTTTTTCAAACTCAGATTTATATTTACCACACTGGCTGCACTTAGCCCCTTTTTTCATGTCGTCTATGATGGCATCACGCTCTTTCATGAGCAGCTGTAATTCAATATTAAGGGTTTGTAGTTTTGCTTTATATGCACTGTCTAAAGAAATTAACTGTTGTTTATACTGCGCAATTCTAATTTTATTTTGCTCTATCTGTTTAGCCTTGGCTTCTATAGAACTTACTTCGCCTGCACCAATTGTTTGTGCACTCAATTGGCTTGTTCCAAATAGGAATACAAAGAGCCCAGTAAAAAACAAGGAATTCAAATGCATGTAATTAATCATTTTAAATTATGAAAACTAAGGCTTTCCAAAAGGATCGTCTTCGGCTTTGAGCAGGTCACGCAAATGCTCCAGTGCTTTAATTATTTTATTCAAAGTGGTACTATCTGCTTTTAGATAAATCATATTAGCATAAGAAACGCTTTTTGAATCAGTTACATTATAACCATTTGTTCCAGGCTTTACAGTTGATAAAATACAGATAGCCCCACTAAGTTTAATTTGGAGTTCATTTAAGGGACTTCCAGCAGCGTGTTGGTAATCTGCAATACCAGTTATAAGTCTAGGATTAAAATCATAAGTGTATTTAGTTTTATAATCGAAATAATACATAATACTTATTCCTTTAGCTGATTCCTTTACTTGTGCATCTACCACTTTACCAATATAGCCATTGGAATTGGTTAAAGCATGACCAATTGATTCCTTAATTTTTTTGTCGAGGTAAGAAATGGTTTCGCCCTTGGTTAATGTGGGTGTTTGAGCAATTCCATTGAGAGCAAAGAATAGTGAAAACAAAAAGATATATAACTTTTTCATACAATGAATTAGATTTTATAAAATTAAGATACGGAAAATAAAAGTAAATGTTCCAAGACTAGGAGCTAAATCATATCTTCTTCATTCATTGAAAAGTCTTCCTTAAAATTGACTTTGCCTTTGCCTTCGAAAATGCCGATTTTTCTTTTGGGAGGTTTAGAGGTTATATGTTTATTTTTAAGTGTTACTCATCAGCATAATTTAATTAACTTTTTTGTCATTTTTTTATACTTTCAATAAATGAAAACGAGTGATATAACTCCTGCCATAGCAATCCATCCTGGAGAGATTTTATTAGATGAACTGGAAGCTAGAGAAATTAGCCAAAAAGATTTTGCTATTAAATTGGGTATTCAGCCAACCCAACTAAATGAAATCATCAAAGGTAAAAGAGGCATAACCGCCGAACATGCTGTTTTGATTAGTAAGGGATTGAATATGGAACCAATGATTTGGCAAAACCTTCAAAAGCTGTATGAATTAGATCTAGAAAAAAAACGCCAAACTCGGAAGTAAAAACGTGCCAAACTCGGAAGTTTGGTGTTTGAATAAAACAACTACTTCTCTTTTACATAAAGCTCAACTGGTTCAAAAAGTTGATTTCCGACTGAGTAATGAATTCTCTTTTTATGTTGTAACCTACCAACAATAACAGCTGGATGAGTATTAAATTTTCTAGCAAAATTTCTTATTTGGGTAATAGATAATGGGGCTGCATCCAAAATTTCAGCTTCTTCATTCCCCGATAATAACCATTTTGCTGCAAATTCATTCGCTTCTTCTTCTTTTTCAAAATCCTTGTCTGAGTAATCAAGATTTTCTAAGAATATATCCTTTTTACCGTGTAAAAGAATATGTCCTACCTCGTGAAAAAAAGAAAACCAAAAGATGTCATTACGCTTATAACGCCCAGTCAATTGAATTAATGGGGTGTCATTTATCCAACGAGCAGATCCATTTATAGGTGCCTTATTAATTGATGGTGTATGAACTACTTTAACACCAGCCTTAAGACAAAGGTCTTGCAACTGATTAAAAAAATTATTTGGATGATATGCCATAATAGACTTAATCTGAGGAAGAATTTCTTTAAACTTTTTCTCAGAATAATCATTTGCTACCAAATCAGCAGCTTGAAGTTCTCCCTTTCTAAGCCATGCAGAAATTGCATATGGCTCTTTGGTTTGAGCCAGTGATATACGAAATGCCACTTTCAACTGCTGATTAAAATAATATTGCTCCCAGGCTGTTTGCGATGCAAAACCAAAAAAATTTAGCAGCTCCATTGTTTTTTCTTCTATTGAATTTACTTTGGGTAACCAACCTTTATTTATCAAATCTGTCATAGGGAATTGCCTAGCCCATGATATTGCCTCTTGAATCACCGTTTTACGCTTCTCTCTTGCAATATATTCATCATAGCTCCTTTGATGATTCATCCAAAAATTTGCAGGGATTTTAGTAACATTCTCAAACTGTACAGCCATATCAGGGGTAATAGAGCTTTCTCCTTTAAGGATTGCAATGATTGTCTTTTCAGGTTTACCAGTTCGGAGTGCAAACTCTTTCGGACCCATTTCCATTTCTTCTAGCTTCTCCTCCAAGGTTTCACCAGGGTGAGGTCTTGACTGTGGGAAATATTGATTTTGGATGGTCATAACTATTTTTCTTTATGATAATTAATTATTTCAACAACTTCTACTGCTTTAATTTCAATCCAAATATATTGTCCATGTTCATTAACAGGAATGGGGCTTTCATGTGGTTTGAAAATCAAACGATAAGGTTGATCTAGGTCACAAGCCCATCGCCCTTTCCTATTGTGGGAAAGTTCGTGGTAGTTGCCAGATAAGTTCCTTATTTCTTCTAAATTACTTGCATCCTCAAGCTGAGTAAGCCTTCTTCGCAGTATCTTGGTTCTTATCATCCCTAACTCTTTAACCAATTTTTGATCATCGTTAGCGAGCTTCTCAAACTTTTTATCTGTAAAAGTTATTTTCAATGCAAAAGTAGTTAATATTTTAATTAACAGCAAGTGTAAGCTAAAATATATGTCTTACAAGAGCCTATGTAAAATTAAATAGACCACCTATATCATTGTAGAGTATTTATACCTAATCAATTACACCCCATCCTCATACACCAGCTGACATTCCATATTGGCGGTAAAGTAAACGGTGGTGATAGGACCACAGCGATTGAGCGGAATCCGAACATGCATTTCAGAAAAGCCTGGGGGCATGTGGTGTCCTAGTTTTGAAAGATGGCGCTGATGTTCTTCCGCACCGGGGCCCCATCAAAATATTTAAAATCAGAAGATACCCCAACTGCAGGTTCTTGAAAATGTTGAATAATAGAAGAGTGAAGCCTAAAAATATATTTAGGGTAAGGCTTCTGTGGTTGAAAGGGAATTAATTATCATTGTAACAAATTATAAAAAGGTTAGCGAAGAGCAAGGTTGTGTATAAATAAAAAAATGGGTTATGTCTGGTATTTGGATATTTATTTGGATCGGGTGTTTGATACGATTGGCTGACTATATTTTTTCCAAAGAGCCAGTTAAGGATGAAAGAAAATCTAGCATTCCACAACCGACTGCCTTTTTAGATAAACGCCCTATTTTAAAATGTTACCATTTACTAAATCTTGAATCTGGCTCAACTTTTACTTTAAACGATGTATACAAAGCCTACTATAAACGTCTACAAGAAATGTCGGAACAGAGAGAAAAAGGTATTGCACCAAAATACGAACTGAAAGAATACCAGAGCGCCAAAATAGTAATGACGGATTTTTATAAATATGCAGCGTTTAGGAATTAGCTCTAATTAATATTTAACTGCTAGTTGTTCTTTAAAATATTCTGCAGTTTCTTTATCAACACAATATATATAACAGCCTTTCATTCCTCTAGTCATTAAAGTTCTATAAGTATTTTTAATAATTAGGTCTAAGGTATTAGCTGCTTCAGATTGATTTTCTTTAAGCATTTTTTTATACCCTTTAACAGAATTATCAGAGCTTGCTCTTTTTGACGCATCAGTGATTACCTGACCATTTCTAACAATTAAATCTTCTCCGATAATTACTCCAATATAATCAACCTCTAAACCTTGACATGTATGTATGCAACCAATTTGATTTACTGAATCTGGGCTTATTATCCACTTGCTGCCTTCCTCAGTTAAATTCCATTTCATTCTAAAGTCATATTCAGGAAACTCAATGTCATAAGCACTAGGATTATTTTTACTCGGCCATTTCCAACAGTATCCAGCAACTATACGAGAGCGATTATTTACTTTATTTTTTTCGGTAATGATTGCCCTTAATTCAGTTGGAGTATCAATGACTTTAAAATTATAATCAATTTCTTCAAATAAATTATTAGCAGTCTCTTTTATTTGAAGTGTATGATCTAACCAAGAAAGATAACCATCAGAACCATTACATCTAAATTGAGAGCTTAATGCTAATTCAGTAACTTCAGCCCCAGCCTTATATGCCCATTTTTCAATTTCTTCTTGGCGTCCAATATCTTTTAGGGTTACTCGCTGATCTTCATCAATGAAAAAGACAGCAAATTTAGTTGCATCAATAATTTCTTTTATTTGATTCTCCCCTAAATTCCCAAACAATCCACTGAATTTATTTAATCGATGAGCTTCATCAATAATTAATGCATCAAATTCACTATTCTTTGTGTCTATGAAAGCTCCCGAACCACCAAAAAAATTTCTAATTTCTGCACCTGTTGCGTTCCCTTTCAACTTTGATTCATATACTGCCCTAGGGGCAGCGTTCTTTGAAACATATTTAGACAATAATCCCTTTTGTGTCAAAGCAACTAATAAATTAATTGCAACTACAGATTTACCCGTGCCTGGACCACCTTGTACAATCAATACTTGCTTTTTATGAGCACTTGCTTTGCATGCTAATGCCATTGCATTTTCATAAACTACTTTTTGATCATCAATCATCACAAACTCCTGATTCCCCTTAAGCATCTTGCTCACACTATCTGCCAATAATTTGGAAGGGCGTATTCTTCCATTTTCAATTCGATATAGAATATTCGACTTATCTCCATGTCGAATATGTTTCTTTATAAATTCGGAAAGCTTATGTGCATCACTTTTCAAAAACACAGGTGCTTTAGAAATATAATCGGCATAAAACTCATTTTTAATCACATTGTCCTCAACATAATTATGTAAATAAGCACATGGATGAAGACTTATATTTTCTGTATAAACTACTTCATTAAATCCTTGTAACAAAGTAGCATATGACCAAGCCTGATAAGATGGATGAGTGTGTTCACCTATTCTTCCACCAACATATGTTTCTACAATTGAATCTTTGTTGGTGAGATTTGCTTCTGACCACTGCTTCAATTCAATAAGCATAACTGAATCTTTATTGTCAGGGTCCTGTCCAGAAATAATAAAGTCAATCCTTTTACCTGTTTGAGGTATTTGATATTCAATAGCTATGCCACAATCAGAGGGTATTTGTTCGTCACGCATAATTCTTTCCATAAAGCCTAAGGAATTTGCCCAAGATTTTATTTCAGAGGCGCCTGCTCCTCTATTCAACTTTCTCCTAACATTATTCAATACAATATTTTCAATATCATTAGAGAATACATCAGAAATAAATTGAGTTTTATTAGCTTGATAAACAATCATAGCTCATTATATTTTTTTGCATTGCCCTTTGATTTATCAACAGGATATTTTTCAGCATTGGTTGCTATTTTTTCTTTTATAATTTCTGTTAAATCAAATCCATAATGGTGTGATAGCAATAAACCATATGCAAAAATATCAGCCAATTCCTCCTTCACTTTTTCTCTACTTGCTTCATCAGAATTTTTCCAAAGAAATACTTCTAGTAATTCTCCAGCTTCTATATTTAAAGCGATGGCTAAGTCTTTGGGATTATGAAACTGCTCCCAATCTCTTTCATTTCGAAAGGCTACAAGCATTTTGGTTAATTCTTCAATTTCAGACATATGCTTATTAATTATCAGTCATTAATTAATTTATCAGGTATTTGCTTTTGGGCAGCTGCGCCCATTTTTTTCAAGTCTTCAATTTGTCTTACAACATTTCCTCTTCCGGTGCTCAATTGACCCATGGCTTTGTCAAAAGCTGTTTGAGCACTTTTAATTCCATTACCTACCGATTCCATGCTTTCTAAATACAGTACAAATTTATCGTACATGCCCCCAGCCTTCTCTGCAATTTCAATAGCATTTTGATTTTGTTGTTCTACTTTCCATAAATCAGCAATAATTTTTAGTACCGCTAATAAATTAGTTGGACTTACTAACATAATATGTTTATCATAAGCATATTTCCAAAGTTGGGTATCTTTTTTAACTGCTTCTAAAAAAGCAGGTTCTATTGGAACGAATAATAAAACATAATCCAACGCTTTAGCATATCTAGGATAATTCTTTTTACTCAACCCATCAATATGGCTTTTTAAAGAGGCTAAATGCAAATCCAAGTATTTCTTACTCTCAATTAAATCAGTACAATTTACATACTGCTCCCAATGGACCAATGAAACTTTAGAGTCAATAATAATCGTGCGCTGATCGGGATAATAGACCATCACATCGGGTTGCAATCCTCGGCCATCTTCATCCTTTAATATATTACCAGCGGAATCTCTTATGAATTCCTGGGTTACAAATTCTCTTCCTTTTACCAACCCACTATGTTCTAAAATGCTTTCCAACAACATTTCACCCCAATTACCTTGGGTTTTATTATTGCCTTTTAGCGCAGTAGTTAAATTATTTGCTTCCTGACTAACTTGTTGACTCATTGTAATAAGTCGGTCAATCTCGGCTTTTAAAACATGTCGGTCTTTTGCCTCCGATATATATACATCATCTACTTTTTTCTTGAATTCCCCTAGTTCCGTTTTTAGGGGTTTTAAGAGCTCTCCGATTTTTTCTTCGCTTTTAGCCCTCATTTGTTCGCTGTTGTTGAGCATCACTTTCTGTGCTATTTCAGAAAATTCTAACTTTAATTGAGTGCTGATTTTATCGCTTGCCTCTTTTGCTTGAGCTAACGCCTGTTGACTATATTCTAATTGTGCTTCAGTTTTAGATACTTTACTTAACAACTGGTCTTTTTCAATTTGTAAATGAGCATACTGACCCATTTGATTTTGCAATTGCATTTCTTTAAACTTTAATTGCTCTTGGAGAACATTCAATTCAGATTTGTTTGACGCTTTTACATAAAAGAGGGTTCCTAAAATAGAAAACAGAATCAACACCCCTCCAATTACAAATACGATAGGATCCATAAAATTGAATTAAGAAAATGGGGGAGTTAAATAAGTATTTAGCTGTAATATACATAGGATATTGAATTATTTAAGTCTTAATAGCTCATTGAACCCTATTCCAAAATAATCACCCCATTTCATCTTTTAGTCTAAAATATTTTCCATAAATATCACTTATTCCGAATTTTTTGCCAATTTTAAGCAAAGGCAATGATTAATGGAAAATTCTAACCCGGTTGTTTTGTCCGAAATACTGTTTGGATCGGCCAATCCTGCCGAATCTAAACGCATTCAACAACTGGTTCGCAAAGAGCTGGCGTATAAAATTGCCCCCCGTGTTTACACCACCAATTTGGTAGATAATACGCATGCAATTGTCAAAAGAAACTGGTTTAGAATCATTGCGCATTTGTATCCGGGTGCGGTACTGAGCCATCGGTCTGCATTGGAATGCAAACCCACACCTGCTGGTCATATTTTTATTACCCATGCCTATACTAAAACGGTGGAATTGCCCGGCCTCACCATTCATATGCTCAAGGGCAGGGGTCCTATTTTAGACGATCGGCCTTTTTTTGAGCAGCTCTACCGCTCTCAAGACGCCCGTGCTTTTTTAGAAAATTGTATGGGTTCTCGCAAATCGGAGGAAGCGGCAAAATCGCTAAAAACAGCCGAAATCAGTCAAAAATTGGCTGATTTACTCCAAATTCACTCCGAATCGGCCCTAATTCGGCTAAAAGAGCAAGCCAGGGTATTGGCCCCCATGCTGGGTTTAGAGAAAGAATTGAAAGTATTGACCCAATTAATTACAGCTGTTCAACAACAAGCCCACCCCTCAGCGGCCAACCCTTCCAACAGCCTTGCTGGTTATTTGGGTAAACCCTTCCACCTACCCACCATCAAATTATTGGAAGAACTGTATTCGCATTTAGCTGGTAACAATTACCCCCAATACCCTGACCAAAATATATCAACCGCTACTTTTCAGCATTTTGCTTTTTTTGAGAGCTATTTTTCGCAGTACATTGATGGTAACGAATTTGAATTAACCGAAGCCCGTCATATTGTTGAAACAGCCAGCACGGTTTCGGGTCGTAGAGAAGATGCCGAAGACCTCTTGCATACCTACCAGCTTGCTTCCAACAAAAAAGAAATGGCTTCACTCCCTAGTACTGCCCAAGAATTTATTTTGCTGCTCCAAAAACGTCATGCTTTTTTAGTGGCCAGTAGGCCACATAAAAATCCCGGGAAATTTAAAGAGAGCAATAACCCTGCGGGGATTACCGAATTGGTTCCTTGGCAATTAATTGAAGGTACTTTGGTAAAAGCCTATGATTGGTATGCTTTATTGCAAGACCCTTTTGCCAAATCGGTTTACTTATTATTGATGCTTACTGAAATCAATCCATTTGCAGAGGGCAATGGAACCTTGGCGAGGTTGATGATGAATGCGGAACTGTCTGCTAAAAACCTAACTAAAATAATGATCCCGATTGTGTACGGCGATGCCTATCAATTGGCTTTAAATAAAATCTCCCAACACCATGACTGTCCTGCTTTTATTCAATCGATGTTGAATATTTATGCATTCAGTGCTACGGTGTTGGGAGATACCAAAAACGAAATGGAGCGTTCCCTCCGTTCTGCTCATGCCTTTTATTTGCCTAGTCAGGGTAAACTGCGTTATTGATACACGCGCACATAATCAATCCACATTTTTTGCGGAAAGATGCTGTCGTCTACGCCCTTTTGTCCGCCCCAGTTTCCGCCTACTGCTATATTAATGAGCAAGTGAAAGCGTTGATCAAAGGGCCACTCGTCTGTATTTTTATGTGAATTCTTGAACGAGTTGTATTTAATGTTGTCTACATAAAAACGAATTTCTTCTGCATCCCATTCAATACTGTACACATGAAAAGCGGTAGACAAATCCTTGAAATTCATTCCCAAAGTTTTTTGTGTTCCCTTCATGCCATTGTAGGCATTGGTATGCACGGTTCCTAAAACAGAGTCGGGCCAAAATCCTACGTTTTCCATGATATCAATTTCTCCACTATGGGGCCATCCACCGTATTTCCAATCGGTGGGCAACATCCAAATAGCAGGCCACATTCCTCGTCCGGCGGGCAGCTTGGCTTTTACATCAATGCGTCCATATTTCCAATCGCCTTTGTTCTTGGTTACTAAACGCGCACTAGAATATTTAGCGTCTGCAATATTTTCTTTATGTGCTTCTACTATTAGCATCCCATTTTCTACACGGGCATTATTGGTATTCTTTGCTGTATAATATTGTAATTCGTTATTGCCCCATCCACAGTTTTGTGGACAGCCTCTTCCAACATCGTACCCCCATTTGGTACTATCGGGTAACCCTTTACCATTGAACTCATCGGACCAAACTAATTTTTTAACTGTTTGCGATTGAACGTTGGCAGAAAGTAGCACCAGCAGGATAATTAAATACCTGCCGATGCCGTTGCTTGCTTGCTTCATAACTGTACTACTATTGATAAACCCTAATATAGTCAATTTCCATGGTGGCATTATTGAAACCGCTTTCTACTGCTCCTCCAAAAGTTCCGCCCATGGCTAGGTTCATGATTAAAAAGAAATTTTGATTAAATGGTAAGCTCGAAGTATTAGCTACGGTATGAAATACATTTCCATCTACAAAAAATTTAATAGAAGTAGCATTCCATTCCATGGTGTAAATATGAAACTCGGTGGTTGCATTGGTTATATCGCGTGTTCCGCCGTCTGCATTGCCACCAAACCTTGCCGGATGGTGAACGGTGCCATAAATTTTATTCAGCTGTGATCCCTTGTGCTCCATAATATCTATTTCGCCGCATGCAGGCCAACTAACCGTATTGATATTCGATCCCAACATCCATACTGCGGGCCAAGTTCCAATACCCACTGGTAGCTTCGCTTTTACTTCTACTTTTCCGTATTTAAAACTGAATTTATTTTGGGTTAATATTCTTGCACTGGTGTACCCGCTTCCACTAAAATTTTCTTTGATGGCCCTAATTTTTAATGTGCCATTCGATACAAATGCATTATCTAAACGATTGGTATAATATTGTAATTCATTATTTCCCCAACCTCCTGAACCGGTGCCTATATCGTATCCCCATTTGGACGGATCAGGCGCGCCGTTTGCATCAAACTCATCAGAAAATACCAGCGACTGTGTTACGGCAACCGTTACTGTTGTTCGCTGCGATATAGTTTGTCCGGTGCTGCTCTTTGCAATCACATTCACGGTATAGGTTCCGGCTGCTGGATATTTATACGTTACAATTCCCGAAGGAACTGTTTGAAAAACTCCATTGCCAAAATCAAAATCGTAAGTGCTTGCATTGGTAGCTGTTGCAGTAAATGCTACATTGCCACTGTTGTCGGTACTTACCACTGCATTCAGTGTTAGATTGGTGGGCGCTACGGCACTAGGTGCAGTGTCTTTCTTGCCGCAACCAAGCAACAAGAAAGCACTGAATCCTACAATGCTGAATATTTTTTTCATCCCTATTTAACTTTCAATTTTTGATACCAAGAGTTTCCGTCAATACCAATATTGCGTAAGCTTAACTCAGTAGCTGAAATAGCCAATATTTCATAGCTGGTTCCGCCGGTTCCAAAATTAATAATGCCATTGCCTGGAACTGTAAAAGCAATTCTAGTTGAATTTGCTGCAGTTGAACCAGTGTTTGCATCCATGAAACTTAACTTTCTTGGGGCTGCAATGCTCATTGCAAAACATGCATCACCGCCACTAAATCCATAGAATGCGCTTGCTGCACCAATTGCAAAAGATTGTCCTTTATTATCAATGGTCATGGTGATATTGTTATTGGCATCTTTGCTAAAACTAATTTCATCATCGTACGCACAAGCTTCTCTTGAATCTGGTGTTGCTGCATACCAAATGGGTGCAAATTCATTAGCCGGTCCTACACCAAAATGGCCTACAGCAGCTTTATCTGTTACCCATGTTTTTGAAGCTCCACCTGTTAGTGCAGTTACAATTGCAGTTGGAATTTCAAATGCTACAAACACGGTAATTTTTTTACTGATGGTACTAATGCTTCCTCCTGTACCTACTGCATTTACTACAATAGTAAATTCGTTGGTGCCTGGTGTAGTATAACGGTAATTGATTTTACCAGTTGGCACTACTTGTGTTTTGCCATCACCAAAATCTACATTGTAGGTAATGGCGTTGGTAGCAGCTACCGTAATAGCCACATTACCTGTACCGTTACCATTTGGGTTACTGGCATCTACACCAGCAATAACCGTATTGAGTGTTAATCCTGTTGGCGCTTTAATGGCGCCAAAGCTGTACTCTGTTTTTTTGCAGCCCGAAAATACCAGCACTGCAGCAACAAAAAAAGCAGACAGGGTAGTTATATTTTTAAACATAATGCTCGTTTTATTCAATTAAAAAAGATTGATATCGTCAAAATAGAAAGTGAAATTGCTGCTACCATCTCCTATTGTTCCCAATTCAAAAATCAATACGATTTTGTGGTAACTGTTGGCGGTGTTAATGGCACTGTAATCAAAACTGAGTTCTTCCCAACCGTTGGCTACGGTGGTAGTTACTTCCTTTTCAAAATTCAATGCACCGTTGTCTTTGTTTTCTACTTTCAACAATACCTTAGCGCCCACTCTTGGTGAGTACACTTTCATTTTAAAAGTCTTCTTACTAAAATCAATTGGACCAGCTAGTTCAATAAATGAACCTCCCCAAGGTTGGCCTGCATTCTTAATCATTCTTCCCACTTTATTGCTGGTATTAATACCAGTCTTGTGCGGGTTATCAATTACGGTTGCATCACCACCGTCAAAATTGAGGAATGTATAAGTAAGGGCAGTATTTTCAAAACTCAATGGCAATGTTACGCCTGCAACTACATTGGTGCTTAAGTATTGTACATCATCCCAATAGAATATTTTACCATTCCCTGCAGTTCCAAAATCGAAGAAGATAGATGCTTTATCGTAACGATACGCTGCATTAATGGCTGCAGTACCTGATACATGATTGGCAAAGTCAAAAATCAATGTTTCCCATGCATTCGCTACTGTTGTATTTGCATCTGTTTCTACTGATTTAGTTGGATCCGTTGCATCTTCAATTTTCAATCTAATTTTCAAACCTGCTGCTGGAGAATAAACTCGCACACTCATTTGTGAAGTAGTAGTGGTAATTGGCAATGCTCTTGCAAAACCACTGGGCGTTCCAATAGTAGTTCCAGCCCATGTTTCAGCTCCATTTGGTTTGGTAGTCTTCATTACCTTATTGGCTGCATTGGTTGGATCGTTTACTAATTCAGAAATATTGTTTCCGAAATCAGTAACCGTGTAATTGGTTCCTACTACATCAAATGAAACTGGCCAATCCAATTGATTGGTTGGCATAGTTGCTGCCAAACGAATATCATCGAATAAGAAAGTGAAATTAGGTGAGCCATCGCCTACTGTACCCAATTCAAAAATCAATACAATATTGTTGTAAACGTTGGCCGTATTGATGGTACTAAAATCAAATCCAATTTCTTCCCATGCATTGGCTACAGTGGTGGTGCGCTCTTTTTCAAAGTTGATACCGCCGTTACCTGCATTCTCTACTTTCAATAATACTTTAGCACCCACTCTTGGTGAGTATACTTTCATTCTGAAAATCTTATTGGTACTAAAATCGATTGGTGTGCTCAAAGGCAATACCGATCCACCCCATGGCTGTCCGGCTCCTTTAATCATTCTACCTACTTTATTGGTGGTATTGATGCCTGTTTTAAAAGGGTTATCAATAACACTTGAATTACCACCATCAAAATTGATAAACGCATAGTTAATAGTAGGAGATTCAAAAGTCAGTGGCAATAACACAGGGTCTACAATAGTAACGGTTTTTGTTACTTCAGTTTTAGCTGCACCACCACTTAATGCTACAATTTTAACTGTATAGGTTCCAGTTGCTGCGTATACATGGCTCGCAGTTTGTCCTTCGTTAAAATTGGTTGGCACTTCATTGGCCACATCTCCAAAATACACTTGAAAAAATGTTTCGTATAAAGCTTTTGCGGTCACATTCACTTTAAAGTTATTGCTCGCATCTATCACTGCGGTAGCTTCAACATTTTCTGGTGCCCTAAATGTTACGGTTAACTGTTGGGTTGCTTCTTTTGTTTTTCCTGAAACGTTATACGCAACCAACTTTACATTGTACACCCCCTCTTTATAAATATGGGTAGTGTTTTTTCCTGCAAGAACTTTAGCAGGAGCGGTAGTGGCGTCTCCATAATATACATCATAAGACACAGCACCTTCTCCGTTAGGAGTAATGGTAACTAAACCAGTATTGTCTTGGGTAATCGTAAACAACGCGCTCAATTTATCTGGAACGCTGGCAGACTCTACAAAAGAAGTATCGGTAAACTCCTTTTTGCTACAACCGGTGAAAAGCAATCCCACCAGTACTGCGCTGAATAAAAATTTTATTGATTTCATATCATTTTTTTTGTGGGTTGATTAATAGCCGCTGTTTTGTGGTAAGCCGGAGATTTCCACTTCTTGCTGAGGTATAGGAAATACTTCGTGCTTGCCTACTACAAAGCCAGTTATTTTAGTAGCAGCCTGACCAATTCTTACTAAGTCAAAGAAACGATCTCCTTCCATAGCTAGTTCTAAACGGCGTTCATTCCAAATGGCATCTCTTAATGCAGTACCCGCTCCAGAAAAATTATTGCTGGTATTTCCAAATGCACGCTCTCTTACTCTGTTTAAATAAGTCAACGCTTTTGCATCATTAGGTGCTGCTGATCTATTGAATGCTTCTGCTGCCATTAACAACACATCTGAATAACGAATGATGCGGAAGTTGTTGGTGTAGTTCAATTCAATTTGACCAGATGTTTCACCCTTGCGTGGTAAATACTTTTGATTGTATAAACCAGTATTTTTAAATGGAGCCACTTGATAAGTTATATTGAAACTTGGATTGGCTGTTTTGTACGCTTCAATGTCTAAGATGGTTACTTCTTTTCGTTGATCACCTGCTGTGTATGCCGCTGCTAAATTAGCGGTAGGCAAATTGGTGCTCCAACCTGCTGCATAAGGCATAGCGCCAGATCCATTTAATCCCCTAACACCACACTGTTGTACGGCATAGTTTCCTTGGCCTCTTGTTGCGCCACCCCAATTATAATAAGGCGAGTTATTGCTGTACTGAATTTCAAAAACAGACTCTGGTCCATTTTCCCCTGATGCTAAAAACATAGAACCATAATTAGATACCAATGAAAATGCATTGGCAGTAATTACTGCTTCTAATGTGGTTGCTGCTTCAGTAAATTTATTCTGGTACAAATACACTTTACCCAATAATGCTTGTGCAGCATATTTGGTAATTCTTCCTTTTTGTACTTGCACAGCTGGTAATGCTGCAACAGCTGCTGTTAAATCTGCTTCAATTTGTTTATATACATCTGCTTTAGGCGCACGCTTCAAAGATTTTGAGTCGGTTAAGCCCAAACGCTTGTCTACAAACAAAGGCACGTCGCCAAAAAACTTAACTAAAGTAAAATAGTAGTAAGCACGCAAGAAATATACTTCGCCATATAAAGCTTCCTTACCCGCAAAGTTCACTGTTGCACCTGCAAGGTTGGTGGCTTTATATTGTGTCATATAATTGGCGCGATTCACTCCTTCGTATGCACTTACCCATAGCTCTTGTAAAGTGCTATTGATGGGTGTATGCGTGTAGTCGTCTATTTGTTGTAAGCTTAATACATCAGATGCATTTTCGCCACCGGCTACTGCATTGTCCGATGCAATTTCGCCCACTACTACTGCTTGATTTAACCACTGCAATGGCGTATACACGCTTACTGCCATGGTTCTATAATCTGATTCAGAGCGCAGGTATTCTTTTTCGGTAATTACAAAATCCTCTTTGGGATCGTAGTCTACCCACTTTTTGCAGGAGACACTAAGCATGGAAACCATGGCCAAGCTTAGAATAGTATAGTTGAACTTTTTCATTGTTGTAATTTGTTTTCGTTAGAGTTTAATGTCTAAGCCTACAGAGAAGGTTCTTGCTTGTGGATATGCACCACGATCAATACCAGTATCTAAAATTCCTCCGGCAATTTCAGGATCAAATCCGGTGTACTTGGTAAAAGTGAATGCATTTCTTACCTGTACATATACCCTTAATTTGCTAAACGCTTTTTTAATAGTAGGTGAAGTGAATGTATATCCTAGTTGAATATTCTTGATTTTCACAAATGAACCATCTTCAACATAACGATCACTCACTCTAATATTACTGTTTGCATCAGTAAATGAATAACGAGGATATCTTGCATCATTGGTAGAACCTTCACCAGTCCAGCGAGCCAATACTTCTCTTGATTTATTAGAGAAGTTGGCATTACGTTCATACGCTTTGTAAATATCATTGCCTATTGAAGCATAAGTAAACATGTTGAAGTCAAAGTTTTTATAATCTAAGCTCAAGTTCCAACCCATGGTAAATGTTGGGAATGGATCACCAATCTTTGTACGGTCGTTCGCATTAATCACGCCATCGCCGTTAATGTCTGCAAATTGAATATCGCCTGGAACAGCACCCGCTTGTGTAGGAGCTTTAGCAATATCTGCTGCATTTTGAAATATGCCTACTGTTTTGTATCCAAAGAAATAACCAGGGGTTGCTCCTTTTTCGAACACAGTAACGTTTTGGCTTTGTCCATTAAAATAGAATCCACCTAAAATTTTTGCAGTACCATCATCATTGGTAGCTGTTACTTCATTCTTAGCTGTAGTGAAAGTTAAGCTGGTATTAAACTTAAGGTCTTTACCAAAAATATCGTTGTAGCTAATACTTAAATCTAAACCGCGTGTGCTGGTAGAACCAATATTAGCAGTTGGAATAGGCACTGTACCTAAATACATAGAAGCAGATGGGGTAAACAATAATCCATCTACATTCTTTTGGAAATAATCTACTGATAAATTTAATTTTCTAGAAAGGAATGCCGCATCAAATCCAAAGTTGGCTTGCAATTGCTTTTCCCAACGCAATGCATTATTAGCAGCAGATGCTACTGTTGACCCAGGATAAAATACATCTCCAAAATTGTATCCATTGCTATTAGCAGTAGGACCATAACTAGGACCTCCTGTAACAATAGAAACATATTGAGGGTTTACATTCTCATTTCCGATTGAACCATAACTACCGCGAATCTTTAAATAATCTACTACTTTAGATTTAAAGAAAGATTCATTAGAAATTACCCAACCTGCAGATCCTGATAAGAAATTAGCAAACCTGTTTTCAGAACCAAAGGCATAAGAACCATCTCTTCTAATGGTTAATGATCCCAAATACTTGTCTTGGTAATCGTAGTTAACTCGTCCAAAATAAGAAAGGTTTCTTCTGAAATATTGGTAGTAATATCCGTTGATAGCATTGCTATTGGTAGCATTGTTGTTTCCGGTTGCTGCTGTAAAATCTGCAAAATCCCAAGAGTTAAAAGGTACATCTTGTCTGCTAGCACCAGCTGCATTACCCGAAGTTTTTGCAACCGCCATACCTACTACGGTTTCAAATTGATGGTCGTTCTTAATCTTGAAATTATAGTTCGCGTATGTTTCCCAAGTCCAGTTAAAGTTGCTGGTTTTTTCGTGAGAAACACTGTTGAATCTACCTGCAACGGTTGATCCATCTGCATTCATAGAGTTGTCTACGTTTTGTGGACCATAAAATACCAATGGATTAAATCCTTTGGCATTGCCATCGTATTTGGTATAACCAAAACGAGTAGTCAACTTCAAGTCTTTCATGATATCATACTGCAATTCAAATTTTCCGTAGATTTTTGAACCAGTATTTTTATTGTAAGTGTTTTCTAGTTTGGTAAGGGGATTGTAAATCTCCGATAACAACAACGTACTAAATCCATATTGACCCACTGTATTTGGAACTGTGTTCATTACAGAAACAGTTGGGTCAAAATTGATGGCACTACCAATAATAGAGTTGAATGAATTTTCTTGAACGCCTCTACCAGTTAAAGTAACTGCAGTAGTGTTAATCAATAGTTTTACTTTAGAACTTAAGTCGAAGTTTAAGTTAGCCGTAAAGTTACCACGACTAAAACGGCTCTTGCTATCTCCACCAACAATACCTCCTTGGTCTACATAACCACCACTTAAGAAATAAGTCATTTTATCACTTCCGCCTCTTGCCGCAATAGAATGCGTTTGGAAAGAAGCGTTTTTAAATACTTGATTCTGCCAATTGGTTCCTACCCCTACTTTACTTAAATCGGAAAATACTACTGGACCACCAGCTACGGTACTTCCCTCATTAATCATGGCAGCATACTCTGATGCATTCAACACGCCAATGGTATTGATTACATTTTGAACGCCATAGTTACCATTAATAGTGATATCGGTTTTTTGGTTCTTGCGACCCGATTTAGTCGTAACCACAATTACCCCGTTACCCCCTTTTACACCATATATAGCAGTTGCAGCCGCATCTTTTAATACGTTGATTGATTCTATATCAGCTGCATTAATAGAGTTGAAGTCGGTTAATGTTTGAGGAACCCCGTCTATAATAACCATTGGGTCTGTACCAGAGAAAGAAGGAATACCTCTTACTAATACAGTTGGTTTAGAACCCGGAGTACCGCTTTGAATCACATTTACCCCTGAAGCTCTACCTTGAAGGGCTTCTTCGGTTCTTACTGGTTTCAATTTTTCAATGTCTTCGCTTTTTACCGTTGAAATAGCACCCGACACTTTGGTTATTTTTCTGGTACCATAACCAATTACAATTACATCATTTAAAGTATTGCCTGTACTTACCTCTAATGCAATACCCAGCGTTACTGGTCCATTGATGGTATTTTTTACAGATTCAAATCCTTCAAATGACACTACCAGCACTGCCCCTTTGGCAACATTGATGGTAAATTGACCTTGGGCATTGGTTTGGGTGGCCACTTGGGTACCCTGAACAATAACTGAAGCCCCGGCTAGTGCTTCCCCTGTAGTTTTATTGGTTACTTTACCGCTTACAGCAATTTGCTGCGCCAGTACCTGCTGTAGAAAACCACCCATGATAAATAGGAGGCATAGCAGTAGAAATCTTAATCTCATAATGCAAGCTTTTTGGTGAATGAAATGCAGTCGTTTTAACAACATAAAACTATTTCACTCTACTTCAATGAAAGAATAACTTGCCCCTACATTACTACATCATGATTTCTAAATGATTGATTTTTAATAAAATGGAGTACATCAAAACTACATCAAGCTTTTTTTGTTATATTCATCATACCATTTTTACCGCTTGCTAAAAAAACTCACCATATTCCTTTTATTCCCCTTGGCTATAGGGGCGCAAAATACCATCGGGTTACCCGAAATAATCAACTATTCAAAAAACCAATACAATGCTGGCGCCCAAAATTGGGATATTCGTCAAGACAAACAGGGGGTAATTTATTTGGCCAATAATGAGGGGCTTTTAACTTTTGATGGTAAAACTTGGCAATTGTACCCCTTACCCAACAAAACCATTGTTCGTTCGGTACTTATTGGCAACGATGGCAAAATTTATGTGGGGGGCCAAGACGAATTGGGCTATTTTTCACCCAATGCCTTCGGTAAACTGGTCTTTAACTCTTTAATTAATATCATTTCAGACGCAGATCGCAATTTTGGGGATGTTTGGGACATTGTTTCTTATAAAAAGGGGGTCTATTTTAGAACATCTAATAAGATTTTTAGGTTTTTGAACGGCAAAGCCATGGCTTTTACCGCTCCAGGTGAGTTTGCCTACCTAGAAACAGCCAATGACCAGCTGATTGTACACGACTACGAAAAAGGGCTACTCTATTTTGATAAAAATCAATTGGCTCCATTAACAGCCAATTCAATGGGGGGTCTTCAATTACCCAAAACAGACGGAGTAACAGCTATTATTTCAATTGGTGAAAACAAATCAATGATTACGACCCTAAAAAACGGGTTGTACTTACTTAGTCAGAACCAATTAACAAAAATCAACTCTCCCAATAATGCCCTTTTTTCCAATGAACGTATTTATGCAGCTACCGTTGTAAACAATGAATGGATTGCCCTTGCTACTACCAATGGCGGGGTCTATATAATAGATCATAGTGGAAATATTATCCAACGATTTGCCAGAACTGAAGGCTTACAAAACAATAATATCCTCAGTATTTTTTTGGACAAGGAAAAAAATCTCTGGTTAGGTCTCAATAATGGCATCGACTTTATTGCCAATAATAGTGCCATCAAAAATATATCGCCCCAATTAAATGAAGAGTCTGGCTACACCGCCATGGTACAAAACAACCAACTTTATTTAGGCACTTCCAATGGATTATTTGTGGCTCCCCTTCAACCTGCCAAAGACATTAGTTTTAGCAAAGGAAGTTTTTCGTTGGTAAACAATACCCGAGGACAAAACTGGAACCTGCAACAAATCAATGACAAATTATTATTGGGTCATCATGATGGCGCTTTTGAAATAAAGGGCAATTCGGCCGTTCCATTTTCAAATTATGCAGGTTTTTGGAATTTTATTCCTTACCGTAACGGGATCATAGCTGGTAATTACAAGGGCTTACTCTTTATAAATGGTTCCTCTCAAACCCCTATCCCCAATTTTAATGAGTCCTCACGTTTTGTTGCTGTAGATGCCAATTTAAATACCTGGGTGTCGCATCCTTATCATGGCGTATTCAAAATTGACAGCAATAAACAAGTAACTTCTTATGGCATTAAACAAGGAATTCCTTCTACTTTAAACAACCATGTTTTTTTAATAAAAAATAAAGTAAACCTGGCTACCAGTAACGGAGTTTATCAATACAATAAGGAAACCAACCAATTTGAACCCGATGGTTTTTTCCTAAATCTTTTAGGCAACAAAAGCATTCGTTATTTAAAAGAAGACAAAGAAGGGAATATTTGGTATATCAACGAAAAGAATATTGGGGTAATTGATTTAACACAAGATCAACCTCAATTAATTGATATACCCGAACTAAAAAACAAAATGCTGAGTGGGTTCGAAATGATTTATCCTGTAGACGAGCACAATATTTTTTTAGGGGGCGAGCGTGGCTTTTATCATATCAATTATAAAAAATACAAACAAAATACCCCACAACTTTCCGTACAAGTAAGGTCTTTGAAAGTTGGAAGTGATTTAGACAGCTTGGTATTTGGCGGTTATTTTAATAGGCTAGACCTGCCAGCTATTCAACTAGAAGAGCGTATTCCTTTAATCAACTATGATTTTAATAGTGTTCGAATTGATTTTGCTGCATCACAGCATGGATCTTTAAATAATATTGAATACAGTTTTAGACTAAAGGGGTTAGAAAAAAATTGGTCTGCATGGAGTCTTAGAACAGAAAAAGAATACACGAATCTTTCTCCAGGAAAATATATTTTCGAAATTAAAGGCCGCAATAATTTAGGCAACGAGTCTGCGGTTGCCAACTATAGTTTTGAAATTTTAGCGCCGTGGTACAGAACTAGTTGGGCTTATATTATTTATATACTTTTAGCAGTGGCTGCATTATTGGGTTTATATTATTGGCAGAAGAAAAAATTTGTTCAACAACAATTACGTTTTCAAGAAGAACAAAAAAAGTTGGTTTATATACACGAACTAGAATTGAGTAAAACAGATGGTGAACTGGCTGCTTTGCGAAATGAAAAACTAGAAGCCGACCTCAATTTTAAAAATACCGAATTGGCTTCCTCTGCAATGCACTTGGTTAAAAAAGGAGAGTTGCTTACTAAAATAAAGACGGAGTTAAATCAGATCACTAAAAAAATAGACAACGAATACGCTATTACCGAGTTAAAGAAAATGATTAAAACACTGGGCGAAGACGAACAGTTGGATGAAGAGTGGGAATATTTTACCAAACACTTCGATAAAGTGCACAGTAATTTTATTGTATCGCTTAAAATGATTCACCCCAATATCAGCAACAACGAAATAAAACTCTCTGCTTATTTGCGTATGAACTTGACCACCAAAGAAATTGCACAGTTGATGAATATTTCTGTACGAGGTGTAGAAATCAGTCGGTATCGTCTTAGAAAAAAATTAAACCTGGCTACTGAAGTGAACCTCTTCAATTACCTGATTGCTATAGGCAATGATGATGCTACAGAACAATAGTTTATATTTGAATTAAACGTTTATATATGAAAGAGCAAAACTTTAAAAATCACAGTCAATTGGTATTTGGATGGCATGGTCTTACCTTCTTTGCAATCCTTGCTGTATTAATTGGTTCCTTCATCAACCTAAATGGTTCTGCTCCGGAGAACAAATATTCCGCATCATTAATTTGTGTGATTGCATTAATCTGTTGTTTCTTTTTTGCTTATGTGCGCATATTTGCTTTAAAGGCACAAGACAGAGCCATTAGAGCCGAAGAAAACTTGCGTCACTTTGCATTAACAGGAAAATTGTTACCAGCAGGTTTATCGGTGAGCCAAATTGTGGCTTTGCGCTTTGCTTCAGACGACGAGTTTCCTGCCTTAGCTACTAAAGCCGCAGCAGAAAACTTATCGAATAAAGCAATTAAGTTGGCTATCCAAAATTGGCGAGCAGACTGGTACCGAGTGTAATTCTAGTTCAGGCTGGCTCACCACATCTTTGTGGCTTTGCCACTATTGTTTCTCGTAGAACCTCCAGTTGGTAGCAAAGTCTTCGGTTAAAGGTTGCTTGGTCAAAATGGCTCTTACCATTTCTACTGGCATAGCATTCATTTTCATCACTGCATCATGGTATTCCTTGTAGCTCATTTTTTTGCTGTCTACCAATTCTTTCTTCAACGCATAAAACTGACGTCCACCTGTTAAGTAGGCCAATTGGTATAGTGGAGGGTAAGCACCTGTAAAAGATCGTCTCACTTCTCCCTCTGCATTGGCTCTTTCGTGTCCTACTCGGTCTACTAAGAAGTCAATACATTGTTGAGGTGTCCATTTACTGGTATGGTAGTTTAAAGAGAAGATAATTCTAGCGCAACGATGCATATGCCAGAACAGCATACCAATGCGGTCTTCAGGGGTTTTAGCAAATTGCATATCCCATAAAATCAATTCCCAATACAAAGCCCATCCTTCGCTCCAGAAAGGCGTTCCAAAATTTCTATAGGTTCTGTTACGCTGGTTCACAAATTGTTGCAAATTGTGTCCTGCAATTAACTCATGGTGAACCACTGCTTTTGAAAAATGTGGATTATTGCCACGCATACTCATCATTCGGTCTGCATATGTCATGGTATTTGTGGGATAAGAAATTATAATATCTGCACCACCTAAAAAGAAGGGCGCAACCAACTGTCGTTCTGGGCTCATCATCATCATACCCCAGGTTTCTTCGGCCAATGGTGGAATAGTGATCAGCTGATTTTTCTTTAGAAAATCAATGCTTTCATTGTAGAGTTTTACAATGAGTTCGGGCTGTTTGCCTTCGGGCACATAGGTGTTTTTTACTTTTTCCAATGCCGCTTTCCAATCATTTCCAAATCCCATTTCTTTAGCAGCTTTCAACATTTCTGCTTCGCACCATGCAAATTCTTTATTGGCAATATCAATTAATTCTTCTGGCGTGTATGGAATCATTTCATTTTTTAACTGCCTTATTAAACGCTCTCTACCCGCTTGTACACCTACTATGCCACTTTTATCTGATGCGGTTAATGTGCTATTGGCTTTTGCTTTAAATGCAGCACTGTATGCATTCAATGCATCGTCTAAAGACTTTTGTGTTACGGGTACCCACCAACTAAACAACGGATCGTACCCATTATAAAATTCAAATATGCTTTGAACCGTATTGCGCGCATTATTAATGGCTGCAGTAGCTGTAGCTACTTGATCAGGGTCTATTGAACTTGTTTTCTTTACTTTTTCTTGTAATTGTTTTACCTCATCAATAATATCGTTCCAATCTTTTGCAACTGTTTTTGCATCGGGTTGTGTTCCTCTTCTTCGCAGTTGTTCTAGTGCATAAATTTTATTGGTAAAGCCAATCCAGCTGGCAACTTTTTGTAAGGCAGCTGCATCTAATTGCAATTGCTCTAGCCTACTAGCAAGGTCTCGTTTAAATAATATATAGTCTGCCTTGCACTCTTGACTTAGGTTTTTAAAATTTACAGCAGCTAATTGTTGTTGGTAGTCTTGTACCAATTTTTGCAAGCGAGTATTTTTTTCGGGCGAACCAATACTCCAATCTGCACCAAAACCTCCCCTGCTATTATTAAGGGCAGGGCTATAGTACCTATTTAGCACCCTACTATCTGCATTAAAGCGTTGAATTAATGTAGGCATTTCCTGACAAGGAATCCATTCGTTGATAGATACCTGTGCATTCACCATTTTTGGGGTTGCTGCTATTGCTGCAGAAAACGCAAAGGCAATAAAATAATTTTTCATAAGCATATTTTAGATTTTTTATATTACTTGAAAGCCATGTGCATATGGATCGTCATCGTCTATGATAATGGTATTGTATCCAGTAACTCTTGCCCATCCTTCAATGCCTGGAATAATGGCTGGCAAATCATTTACTGTTGTAACACCTTCAATAGTTCCATTGAATATAGACCCTATAATACTTTCGTGAACAAACACCTCTCCTTGTTTTAATAAGCCCTTTGCATACCATTGTGCCATCCTTGCAGACGTTCC
Source organism: Sphingobacteriia bacterium 28-36-52 (assembly GCA_002281575.1). Taxonomy (GTDB): domain Bacteria; phylum Bacteroidota; class Bacteroidia; order Chitinophagales; family Chitinophagaceae; genus Sediminibacterium. Next base: position 118,782 of record NCGN01000005.1, on the reverse strand, counting down.
AGTACCACATGGTGATCTATCAATGGCTTTGTCTCCATAAAACACAGCGTTTCTTGCGGTTGAACTTTCGCTAATTGTTTTACCCGTCCACAACAAATGGCTTAAGCCCTTGATATGCTCATTTGCTGGATGTACAAATGAATAGTGTTTGTTTAAATAAGTTCTACACTCCCTGCTAAAACTAATTAATTGGTCTGCAGTAAAATGTTCCAACCCAGCAAAGTTTTCTTGTGGATCTACGATGGCATAAAAATTTCCACCATAAGCCACATCTACTTTAATAGTTCCCAACCCACTGCACTCCACCTGTAAATCGGTTGCATACAAGAAAGCGGGCACATTGGTTAGTTTTACTGATACTACTTTTTTTCCTTCTTGTTTGTATTCAATCAACACCAATCCTGCTGGGGTTTCAATTCTAAGTTTACCTGGCTGTTTAGGTTGTACCAATCCTTCTTCAATGGCAATGGTAATGGTTCCAATAGTACCATGTCCGCACATGGGTAAACAACCACTGGTTTCTATATACAATACACCTATATCGTTTTGTGGATCGCATGGTGGATATAATATGCTTCCACTCATCATATCGTGTCCACGAGGTTCAAACATTAAGCCTTTTCTAATCCAATCATAGTCGCGCATAAAATGCAAGCGCTTTTCCATCATTGTATTACCTTCTAATAAAGGGCCTCCACCTGCAACCAGTCTTACCGGATTGCCGCAGGTATGTGCATCTATGCAAAAGAATTTTTTATGCGCCATTGCTATTGCTTAGTTCAAGTGATAAAAATTTATTCAACATCATCCATTGTTTGTATTCCGTTCACCAATCTTACAATTCCCGCTTCGTTGTGATTGCGCAAATACAATGGCAACAATGCTTGTGGACAATCTTGGTAACAAACTGGTCTTGCAAATCTTCTAATTGCTTCGGGTCCTACCGAAGTGGTTCTTGCATCGGTTGTTGCTGGGAATGGTCCACCATGAACAATGGCATTACATACTTCTACTCCTGTGGGTACATTATTAAATATAAGTCTGCCTACTTTTTGTTGTAAACCATCAATAAGATATTGGTAAGCTATTAATTCTTCGGTAGTTCCAAAAACTGAACCCGTTAATTGCCCTTCCATAGTTGAAATAGCTGCTTTAAGTTCATCAAGATTTTTGCAAACCACCAATAAACTACATGGCCCAAAAATTTCTTTTTGCAAGGAAGGGTTTGCCATAAAATGAACAGCCGTTGTTTGCATTAAAGCGGGAGTGGCCTGAAATAATTCAGACAGATCTGATCCCTCTAAAATTATTTTTACATTGTTGGTGTGCGCTAATGCTTTTTTATCGGCATAATAAGTATTACAAATTTGTGGATTCAACATGGTAGCAGGGGAAACATTTGCCAACGCAGTTGCTAATTCGGTTGCAAAGGATTGGGTTGCCTGGTCGTTCAAAGCAAATAGCAAACCGGGGCTGGTACAAAACTGTCCTACTCCTAAACTGATGGAGCCTGCTAATGCGGTTGCAATGGCTGCAGCACTTTGTGCCATCACTTCAGGCAACAATATAACAGGATTGATACTGCTCATTTCTGCATATACCGGAATAGGTGTTTTTCTTTTTTGTGTTGCAGTGCTATATAATGCCATTCCTGCTTTATACGACCCTGTAAAGCCAATGGCTTGCATTCTTTCATCGGCTGCTAATTGCTGACCCAATACAACACCAGTTCCTACTAAACTTGCAAATACACCATTTGGCATACCAGTTTTTTCTGCAGCGCGCAATACTGCTTTTGCAACTAATTCGCTGGTGCCCAAATGTGACTCATGTGCTTTTACAATTACTGGGCATCCTGCAGCTAATGCAGAAGCCGTATCGCCTCCAGCTGTTGAATAAGCATAAGGAAAATTGCTTGCCCCAAAAACAAGTACAGGTCCAATGGGTTGTAACATCCTTCTTAAATCGGCTCTGGGTAAGGGTTGCCGATTGGGCATGGCCGTATCTATTACTGCATCGCACCAGCTACCATTGCGCAATAAATTGGCATAGAGTTTTAACTGTGTACAGGTTCTTCCTCTTTCTCCTGTAAGTCTTGCAATTGGCAAAGCTGTTTCTTCATGGGTTGTGGCTAATAGTACATCTCCCAATTCCATGATTTCTTCTGCAATGGCTTCTAAAAATGCTGCTCTTTCAATAAAGGTTTTTTTACTGAATGGGATAGATGCATCTGCGGCGGCTTGCACTGTTTGTTCCACTTCTTCTGCTGATGCAATAGGAAAAGTAGTTGGTATATACGTTCCTTTTAAGGTGCTGAATGATTGTAAATGAGTAGCCATATTATTTTATAATGATCGATAGTCTGGTAAATTAGGGCGTATTGCTAAAGCACTGGTAATGATGTTATTTACCTTACTTAACTCTTCACCGGTTAGTGGAAGCCTAGGAGCTCTTACATGCGGAGAGCCAATGCCTGTGTGGGTTGCAGCCAACTTAATGTACTGTACCAATTTAGGATGTATATCTAATTCTAATACGGGCAAGAACCAACGGTAGATGCTTAATGCCTCTGCTAATTTGCCTGCTTTGGTTAATTTATAAATAGCCACTGTTTCTTCCGGAAAAGCATCTACTAAACCTGCAATCCATCCGTCTGCGCCTAAACAGAGTTCTTCAAAAGCAAGTGTATCTACTCCACAAAGAATTTTAAAACGATCCCCAAAACGATTCTTCATTCTGGTTACATTAGAAACATCTCTGGTAGATTCTTTTACTGCTTGAATATTCGTAAACTCCTTTAATGACTCAAACATGTCTAAGGTTACTTCAATTTTATAATCTACTGGATTATTATAAATCATAATTGATAAAGAAGTAGCTGCTGCTACCGCTTTAAAATATTGTACGGTTTCGTTGTCGTCCGATTTATAGCGCATGGGAGGCAATAACATAAATCCATCTGCGCCTGCGGCTTCTGCCTCTTTTGCAAATGCCACTGCTGCTTTGGTTGTGGACTCTGCAATATTTAAAATAATGGGGAAGTTCATGGGCGCAATTAGTTTGGCCCTTTTTAAAAGCATTATTTTTTCTTCGTTCAATAAGGTGCTTGCTTCGCCTAGCGAGCCCCCTATAATCACGCCTTGTACCCCTGCATCTATTTGTGCTTGCAGGTTTTTTAAAAACAATTTTTCATCAATGCTTTCGTCTAAATTAAAAGGTGTTAATAGTGCAGGATATACACCTATCCAATTGGGTGTTGCCATTATTACTGTTTTTGGTAAACAATTTAACCAAAACTAATGGGCTAGTCCAAATTATTATACCAATAACTTGTATTACTTATATCAATAGGTTAGAAAGGGTTCCGTAGTCTTTAGTAAACGCAATTATATTATTGTATTGGTTAAATTCATCTGCAGTGTGCATGGTAGTAATTGCTACTGCTTTCATACCCGCATTAGCTGCGGCTTCTACTCCCTTGGGCGCATCTTCAAAAACAATACAATCAACTGGATCTACTCCTAAATCATCGGCTCCTTTCAGAAATACCGCTGGATTGGGCTTACTCACGGGAACATCAAAAGCACTCACTATGGTAGAAAAATAATGACGAATATTTAATTCATCTAAAACAAAATCAATATTGAAGGGAATGGCAGCAGAACCAATACCCATCGGAATTCCAGCTAATTTAGCAGCTTCAAGAAATTCCATTAATCCATCAAGGGGTTTCATATATGGCCTATATATCTCTTGGTACTTTCTTTCCTTGGCCATTTCAATTTCGCTTACCTGTTCAGGACTAAATTTTCCTTTACCAAATACTCTATCTAATAACTCTGAGTTCTTACCATACATTTCTGCAGCAACTTCTTCAAAACTCATTTTGGCACCCAATTCGTTTACTAATACATGGTACCATACTTTTTTATGGTAAGCCATATCGTCTACTATTGTTCCGTTTAAATCAAATAAAAAAGCCTTTGCCATTCAATTCTTTTGCGGCAAAACTAGAGAAATTCAAAATTAAACTGGCAGGAACTTATTTTGTTTTTTTCTTGTACCCAGCTGCTAGCTTAACTAATAACTTAAGATACTGTTTTACAGAATAGGCATTTACTTGAAACTTCAATGCGTCTTTAGCTACAATCAATGCCTCTTCAATATCATGATTGGCGTGCCATTGTCTATGTGCTAAATTGGCAAAATAAAAAGCGAAATTTTTACGTGAGGCTTTTTCGGACGCTGCTCTTAAATGTTCAGGCAAGTGAACAATATTGTATAACATCGTTTTTTCGATGTCTAAAAAATTCTTTCTGTTCTTGAATGAAACCGCAGTGGTGTTTTGATCGTGATTGCGGTATTTGGCTAATACTTCAGGATGATAGGCCACCGGATACTTGGCTGCAATTCTATTCCACATCAACCAATCTTCTGAACAATTAACCATGTAAAAAGCACCCAAGTCTTCGTAAGTACTTCGCTTAACTACTTTAGCAGGTGGTTCTAAATATTGTCTAATGGCAATTCTTTGTTGCCAGTTTTTTAATATTCCCCTTTCGTCCCCTATAGGAGCATTGGTCCAAACCGGCATTCCTCCATCATCTACAACCCGCCAATCGGTACAGGCAGCTCCTGCTTCTGGGAAATCAATAAACAACTGCGTAATTGCTTTATAAAAACCAGGCTCTACATAATCGTCCCCATGTAAAATATGAATGTATTCACCAACTGCTCTATTAATGCAGGTTTCAAAATTTCTAACATTGCCAACATTCACAGGTTGCAAATAATATTTAACCCTTCCCCTACCAACTCGTTCAACCAATTCGGCCACATCGCCATCATTGCTGATATCATCCACTACTTCAATTTGCATGCGGTCTTCACCAAAATCTTGGGACAATACAGAATTAAGTGTTTGCTCTAAATAATGAATTGAGTTATAAACTGGAATCATTACAGACCATTGCACTCGCTTTGTACCAGGAGGGAGAGGTAGTATTACAGGAGGTTTAGATGGTATTCGCTCGAAGTTAGATCCTGTCATTCATTGGTTTATGGTATATAAATATAGTGCTGTTTAAATGAACAGCACTATAAAAAAAGCTTAAAGCGTCACACTATAGTTGGTGGGTAAGCATTAAAACCCAAGTTCTGCCTACTGCATTCAACGGCAATGTTGGCCTGATGAACCTGCTTAAATGTTCTCTATACGCAATATCAAATAGGTTGTTCACTGCAGTAGTTATTTGTAGTTTTTTGTTTGCCAATACTTTCACCCCTATATCAACTACCATAAAATCTTCGGTTGCTTTTTCATTAAAAGAAGTGGAAACACGGTTCTGAGCAAAACTGTGCCGAAGATTAAAATAGGGCTGTAGCTTTGTATTCAACAATTGAGCAACCAACTTATACCTCAATTCAAAAGGATTGATTTCGGGTAATGGTTCTTGCAAAACCCTATTTTGACCACGTACATAAGCTAGGCTTATATCTTGGTTAAACAATCTTCCTATTTGTTGAGCATAACTTATCTCAAACCCAACCATTGATGCTTCTTCCACATTTATATATTTACGCACACCTGGCGATGTAGCAATTATAGGTTTTAAGTTAGGATCAACAACTGTTGTAATGTATTGACTAATCATTGCCCTATAAAAATTAATTTGTAGCAACGACTTCTCTGTTTGGTATCGTACCAAAAAGTCTAACTGGGTATTGGCTTCAGGTTTTAATTGTGCATTTCCTACTACCTCATAGGCGTCTAGTCCTACAGGCAAATAGTGTATAAATTTCTCAGTTATACTTGCACTTCTAACACCATGGCCCAACCAAATTGCCATTTGAACATGTTTTCCAAAAGTCCAACTTATTCCAGCACTTAGGCTGGTATTAAAATCATTGGCCGTTATTAATGCATTATTTGCAATGGTTTTAGCTGCAGGCTGGTTAGGCTTGGAATGAACCAAGTCTACTCTTCCTGATGCAGTAAGTTGAAATTGTCCCAATTTTTTTTCAAGATGCGCAAAAGCACTGGTTCTGAAAATTGAGCCTTGTTGCCATAGGGTATCATAAAACACTTTACCAGTCATTATTCCTGTCATCATTTTTCTTGACCGAGTACCATTTGCGTATTCATATTTTAAATCGGCACCTAAATACCATACTGAATTGTTTTTTCTAAAAACTAATTCAGTTCTACCTCCAGTAGTTTCGGTATTTGCAAATACATGCGACAGCATTGTAGCAGCACTTGGTCTTAATCCATTTCCCATCTGGTGATCTACCAATGAAGCATACGCTTGTGTATTCCACTGGGTAAACCATTTATTTGTAGCCGTTACTTGGTACTTGGCTTGTATCATCCAGGTATCATCACTTAATAAATCCATCATTAAAGTTGGAAAACTGGTATTACGAGTAAAGTTTCTAGTAATATTTATAGAAGCAATAGCTCCTGTTTTCACTAAATAAGCTGTAGTAAAATTGATGGCTGTTCTATTAAATACAGCCGGAATAATACTATCATTCCCGTCTTTATAATCATCACCTGCAGAATAAGAGAATGCCAAAGCAGTTTGCCAACGCTTACTACTCCTATTAATATAAGCTTCTGTTCTTCTAATATTGCCATTGGTTTCATAACCGCCACCAACTCTTCCATTCCATATTGATTTAGCTGAAAAAACAGGATCATTCATTTTAAAATTAATAACAGCGCCTGTGGAAGGACCATACCTGAAATTATGTGGTCCCTTGTATAATTCTATTTCTTTAATTTGATTAATCATTACTTGACTGCTTGGTGGATCCATTCTATTTGGACAAGCTTGATGAGCACCCATTGCCCCGTCGGTAATTAAATTGATTTGTTCCCATTTAAATCCTCTAAAAACAGGGTCAAATCCAAAATTTCCACTTTTCCGAATTGCATTAAAACCTACAATTTGTAATAGTACTTGAGAAGCATCGTGTTGCACCCAATCAGCAGATTTAAGCTGATAAGTTTTCTGCGGTGTTTTACCTTTTACAGCATAAACACTCACTGGAGCAAGTGTTTTACTAAAAAAAGAATCGGAGTTATGTATTAATGATTGTCCCTTGGATTCAATTAGGGCAATAGCTGGTATAAGAAGGCTCATTAATGCCTTCATAGAACAAATGTTCATGACAAAATTTTTTGATTAAAAAATAACTAAATCCTAAAAATTGTCATACCAACTGAGGTGGGTGAAAAATTGCATTGTAATAGCCAATTAGTTCATCTGTAATACTATCATGAAACTTTAATGGATTATTTAGTTCCCCCATTTCATTTAATGATGGAATAAAAATTTTATTGCATAGAATTTCAACTGAAAGATTAAACTGATAAGATCCTTTTTCTGCAGCTCTTTGTTGTTCCTTTTCTGCTGCCATAATTTTTTTACCCAACTGACACTTTCCATTGCATTTTAATACAGGCTTGTCTTTATTAATACAAGACTGAATATAAATGGCTCTATTTATTGCATAATCTGCCTTTAAAATAAAGCCTGCAAACACTTGCACCATTAGTGAGCTCAAAAACATTAATATAATTAACTGCCTCCTCATTCCAATTGAATGCAAATATCTAGATTATCAAAAAAGCATTTTATGATTCAAATCATGTTTGATAATTTTAAGGAATACCATATCTAGCTCCTACTAAGTAAACTTCATGAAAAAAGCACTGGTTTTAACGAATGGGATGTACCAAAGTTCCGATGCAAAAACTGCACATGGTTTGGTTAGAAGTTCTGAACTATTTTTTATTGCTGGAATTATTGACCATGCGGAAACAGCCAATAAAGATGCAGGTGAAGTGTTAGATGGCAAACACAGAAATATTCCTATTTATGTCAACTTAACAACGGCACTTAAATGGGTACCCGATGCAAATACACTCATCATTGGGGTTGCAACCGTAGGGGGTAAATTGCCCGCTGATATGTTGGTAATTATTAAGTCTGCCATAGCCAATGGTCTCTCCATTGTAAATGGATTACACGACTATTTAAATGATCATCCAGATTTAGTAGCATTGGCTAAGCAAAACAATATTACCCTTACAGATATTAGAAAGCCCAAGAAAAGAGAAGACCTGCATTTTTTTACTGGTGATATTTTCAATATTAAAACTCCAATAGTTGCAGTGATTGGAATGGACTGCGCTATGGGTAAAAGAACAACTGCCAGAATGTTGATGCAGGCCTGTGCCAAAGAAAATATTAAAGCAGAAATGATTTATACCGGCCAAACAGGTTGGTTACAAGGAAGCAAATATGGATTTGTATTCGATTCTACATTAAATGATTTTGTATCAGGAGAATTAGAAAATGCTATTCTTACTTGCTATAAAGAAGTGAGCCCCGATATTATTTTTTTAGAGGGTCAGTCGGCATTAAGAAATCCAAGTGGGCCTTGTGGATTAGAGCTGTTGATTTCTGGAAACGCAAAATATGTGGTACTACTTTTTGCTCCTAAAAGAGTTTATTTTGACAACGAGGAACATTGGGGAAAAATACCCAGTGTTGAATCTGAGATAGCCATTATTGAACAGTTTGGTTCTAAAGTAATTGCCTTAGCAATGAACACCGAAGGCTGTACCTACGAAGAAGCAATTGCCATTCAAGCATCCATGCAATCAACCCTTCATATACCCGTATTGTTGCCCATTCAAGAAGGGGTTGCGCCGTTGATTCCTGTTTTAAAATCATTATTACAATAAATATTGTACTTATGAAAATTGTTGCTATCCGCTCATTTATTAAACATATGGACTTAAAAAAGCCCTATACTATTGCATACAACACTTATACCGATGTGTCCATTGTATTCACAGAAATACAATTAGCCAATGGAATCATTGGAATTGGTTCGGCTAGTCCTGCCGAAGATGTGGTAGGAGAAAGTCCTATTAAAACATTGGCTAATCTTGAATCTGATTTTGTTCAACAACTCATTGGCAGAGATATAAGAAGTTTTCAAAAAATTATTGCTGAAGCACAAAAACATTTTCACCATTTACCAGGTACACAAGCTGCTTTAGATATTGCATTACATGACGCTTTTGGAAAATGGGCAGATATTTCAATAGCAGAATTTTATGGAATACAAGCTGGGCCACTTAAAACTTCGGTAACAATTGGAATTAAAAACTCTGTAGAAACATTGGCAGATGCTGCAGCATATTTTTCTCAGGGTTTTGATATTTTTAAAATTAAAACAGGTTTAGATGTTGAGGAAGACATTGAAAGGGTATTACTGTTAAATGAAAAATATGGAAAGCAAATAAAAATAAGGGTAGACGCCAATCAAGGCTATACTTTAAGCAAACTCACTCGTTTTATTAATGCTACAGAACATACTGGTCTTGAATTAATTGAACAGCCATTACCAGTTGGTAAAGAAACCGATTTACTGTTACTAGATCAAGCCAAAAGAAAAAAATTGGCAGCAGACGAATCGCTGCATCATGCAAAAGCTGCATTAGAGTTGGCCAGTTTTAACCACCCATTTGGCATTTATAATATTAAATTGATGAAGTGTGGCGGCATAATTGGAGCAAGAGAAATTGCTGGTATTGCTAAACCAGCTGGCATTGCATTATTTTGGGGATGCAACGACGAAAGCGTTATCAGTATTACTGCTGCTTTGCATGTTGCTTATAGTTGCCCACATACCCATTACTTAGATTTAGATGGTAGTTTTGATTTAGCGGAAGATTTAGTGAAAGGAGGTTTTGAAATAAAAAATGGGTTGCTTATGATTAATAAACAACCCGGATTTGGTTTTGAATGGCTTTAGTTGGTTACATGATTACTCGCGTATTCTTGCATTTTATATTCTTCTTTAAAATCTTTCAACACCACCGATATGTTTTTATCCTTTGAACCAAAATTCATAAAGTCTTTAATCATTTCTAACACATCGTAATCAATGTAAACCGTATTAGCTGCATTAATAATTACGGTGCAATTTTCTGGTAAATGTGCCAGTGTTTGTTTAATGGCTGCTTTATTTAAAAAAGAGACTTCTTGTGCCAATTCTATATGAATGGTTTCACCAGTATGGTGTTGTTCTTTTTTAAAGAAATAAGCCAGTTTCATATTTCCTTTTAATATAAAATAAATACTAACTACTAAACCTACACCTACGCCTTTTAATAAGTCGGTAAATACCACTGCTATAACAGTTACTATAAAAGGAATAAACTGCTGTGCACCATTGTGCCACATATGTTTGAAGGTCTTGATACTCGCTAGCTTTAATCCAATCATAATTAAGATGGCTGCCAAACTTGCCATCGGTATTTTATTCAATAGACCTGGTATAGCAAGCACAGCAACTAATAAAAATACGCCATGTGAAATAGCAGCTAACTTAGTTTTAGCTCCTGCATTTATGTTGGCAGATGTTCTCACAATTACAGAAGTCATTGGCAGGCCCCCCAATAATCCTGATAATATATTGCCTATTCCTTGCACATTCAATTCTTTATTAGCACTAGAAAATCTTTTTAAAGGATCCATTTTATCGCCAGCTTCTAAGCAAAGCAATGTTTCAATACTTGCTACAATTGCAATAGTAATACCCACAATCCAAGCTTTCATATTTATGAAACCTTCTACACTAGGGGCAGTAAACTGACTAGTGAATTCATTAAATGAAGAAGCTATAGGCAGTATAACTAAGTGCTCATCTTTAATTTCTAATGATGGGATTAATAGAGCAAATAATTCATTTAATAAAATACCTGCAACAACGGCTACTAACGCACCTGGTACTGCTTTTAATTTTTTAAGCGCAGGCACTTTATTAAATGCAATAATTATTGCAATAGACACGAGAGCCACAATAATTGCTCCTGAATGGGCAAAATTAAATGCATGAATCAATTCTGTAAAATATCCTTTATCGGCCTCAATTAGCTGATAAGAATAAAAATCGCCCTCATGTTCTAAATCATAACCAATTGCATGAGGTAATTCTTTTTTAATGATGATAATTCCAATTGCTACCAACATTCCTTCAATTACACTAGTTGGAAAATAACTAGAAATACCTCCAGCTTTTACCAAACCCAACGTCAATTGAATAGCGCCTGCTATTACTACTGCAGATAAAAAGGTTTCATACCCTAAATCTGTTATTGCTACTAATATGATTGCAATCAATCCAGCCGCAGGACCCGAAACACTAACATTTGAATTACTCATATAACCAACTGCAATACCACCAATGATACCTGAAATAATCCCTGCGAATGGGGGTGCGCCACTGGCAACTGCAATTCCCAAACAAAGTGGGAGTGCTACTAAAAACACAACCATTCCTGCAAGCAGATCTGCCTTAAAATATTTAGTAGAAAGTTTCATAATCTTATACTGCTTCTATTAATTGTTTTTTTTGTACTGGCTGGCTTGTTAAAACTTTAAAGAAGTCTACTTCTCCTGTTTCTACATTATACATTGCTCCCACAATTCCAATTTCACCTCTAGAGAAATAATCTTTAATGATTTCACTCTTATGTAAAATTTCTTCCATGCTGTTTTCTACATTGGCATAAGCCACATTGTCTTTAAAGCAATGCTGGTCTTTACTCTTTAACAAAGCCTTACTAATAGCTGGTTTTATTGCACTCAGTAATCCGGTGATATGGCCATCTTTAACATCTGCTTGGGCGCTTTTAATGGCACCACATGCTGTATGACCCAGCACAACCAATACTTTTGACCCTACATATTTTACTGCATATTCCAAACTGCCTAAAATACTGTCGTTTACAATATTTCCAGCTACTCTAATGCTGAATAAATCTCCCAACCCTTGGTCAAAAATTAATTCAGCAGAAGTTCTTGAATCCATACAACTCAATACCACACCAAATGGAAATTGTCCTTCGCGGGTTTCATTAATCATTTCTAAATGATCATGGTCTTTACTTAGGTTATTTACAAATCGATGATTCCCTTCTACCAACAATTCATATGCTTTGGCGGGAGTTAAGTTTTCTAAGTATTCTTTAGAATGTTTTCTCATAATTATATTATTCTGGTTAATGCTCAAGACGGGCATTAACAGCTTGTTCAACAAAAAATGTAAAATAAATGTGCAGGATTAAACTATGCCCTATTTGGAGGGGGCACTAATAATTCGCCGTGATATGCTTGATAGCTATCTCCGTCTAAACCAATAGCGTGAGATAAGGCGATATAATTAAAAGCTATAACAGATGCAGAATGATGAATATACTCTTCTAGCAAATTGTTGCAATTATGCGGCTTTTCTTCAGAATTGCTATTTAATGGATTGGCAGTTTCCTCTTCACCCCCATTGTCTATTGGTGATTCTATGCTGGTCAATTGGTCTTGACTAAATTGATTAGCCATTATAAATGGAGTACTTACCGTTAACCATAATAAAGCCAATACAAAAAAACAAGCGTTGAGCTTTCTTAATAAAATAGGTATATAGTTGGCTTTTAGCATATTTAACAACCTGTGGTTGTATGCGTAAAATTAGGATAAAACAACTACACGTTGTAAAGACTGAAGATTTTAATGAAATTTTATCAAGATTTTAACCAGCCATTTCTTTTATACCATTCAATAGTATGTTGTATGCCTTTTTGCAAAGGATAATCAGGCGTAAAACCAAGCTTCTTTAAAACAGTTGCATCCACCGCCCAGTTGGGTGCCTGAAACTCTTTCAAACGCTCTTTGTTTAGAACCGGCGTTACTCCCCTTAAATTACCTACCCACTCACTTACTTGTGCCGCTGCTTTTGCAATTGGAACGGGCACCACTATTGGAAGCGTTTTCTTTCCCAACACCGCTTTCACCATATTATTAAACTCCTTTGCAGTATAATTAAAAGTGTCGCTCAATAGAATATTCTGTGCAAGAATGGGCTGATCAATGCTTAAAAAAACAGCTTTACATACATCGGCAACATGAATAAAACTAAGCTGCTGTTCTGTATTGCCAATGTACAACTCTAAGTGCTGGTTCAAGGACTGTATTAACACCAATAAATCCTTTTCTCTTGGTCCATAAACGGTGGTAGGATGCACAATTACAAAGGGGAACTGATTCTTGGTTGCCAACATTTGCTCTGCAGCCAATTTGCTCTTTCCGTATGCAGTAATAGGTGCTTGTAGATTGGTTTCTGCTACTGGTGTTGTGCCAACACCTGGTCCATATGAGGCCAAACTACTTAAAAAAACAAATCGTGCTGGAACCATTTCTAGTTCAATCAGTGCATCAACCAATCTTTCAGTATTGTGTAAATTAACTTTATAATACTCGTCTAAAACCCTACTTTTCGTGAGTCCTGCAGAATGAACAACTACATCAAATGGACCAAATATTTCAGCATTTTTTCGGAGTTGGTTTTGCAATTTTTCTTTGTTTAAAAAATCCATTTCAAACAAATGAAGGTCGGGATGATTTAAGTATCCTTTGCTACTCGAAGATCTTATACCAGCAAAAGTGCGATAACCTCTTTTAAGCGCTTCTTCCACCAAAAAGCTCCCAATGAATCCGCTGGCACCCGTTATTAGTATGTTTTTCATTGAAATGCTGGTTATAGTTGTTTAATAAAACAACGTCTTCGCTTATGTTGTTTGGCATCAAAATGCTGCCAGGTACTTTGCACTTTGGTATTCTCTTCTAATTCAGGATTGCTTTCTGCAAATACAATTCCTGCTTTTGTATAGTTCTTATTAAACTCTCTTAATACAATTGCATTTACACCCTTACCCTGCAAACTTTTATCAATTCCAATTAATAATAAATCAACTTCATCATTTTTCTTGAGGGCAGTTAACAAATGAATAAACCCAAAAGGAAACAATGACCCATTAGCTTTTTGTAAAGCTTTTGAAAGCGAAGGCATAGAAATTCCAAAGCCCACCAATTTATTTTGCTCGTTGGCAATTAGGGTGATAAACTCTACCCTAATCATTGAAAAATACATTTTTACATAATAGTCAATCTGACGTTGGGTTAATTCTACTACACCATATAGTTCAGCGTAGGTTTCATTCACCAATTGAAATACTTCTTTTGCATAGGGCTTTAAATCTTTAGTAGATTTCATGGGCACCACATGCAACTTAAACCTTCGCTCTACTAGGTTGGCAATTTTTAAAATATTTTCCGGTAATTCTTTGGGAACATTAATGCGATACTCTACCCAATCTACCGCTTTACCATAACCCAATTGTTCCATGAACCGAGGGTAGTATGGATAGTTATAAATGGTAGCCATGGTGCCACGCTCTTCAAATCCTTCTATCAACATGCCTTCATAATCCAAATCGGTAAAACCCAATGGACCATGCACAGCAGTACAACCCAATTCCTTTGCCCAATTTTCTACTTGGTTTATCAATGCTTTGGCAACATCAACGTTTTCTATAAAATCAATCCATCCAAAACGCAAATAATTATTATTCCAACGTTCTACATATTTCTTATTGTAAATGGCTGCAACCCTTCCTACCACTACTCCATTTTGAAAAGCCAACCAGTAGCGAGCTTCACAAAAATCAAAAGCTGGATTTTTTTTTGGGTTGAGCGTAGCCGCCTCGTCAAAACGTAGCTTAGGAATATTATAGGGGTTGTTTTTGTACAACGCATACGGAAAGTCTAGAAAAGCACTCATTTGCTTTTTACCAGTTACTTCTTGAATGGTAATATCCATAATGGAAGCAGTATTATGCTACAGATACGTGTCTAGCTATATTCAGCTCATTGGCAACCAACTGCAATTTTTCTAATGCAGTATCTAATTGCTCTTTCGTATGTGTGGCCATGATAGACATTCTAATAAGCGATGAGTCACTTTTAACCGCAGGGGAAACCACTGGATTTACAAAAATACCCTCTTCAAAAAGGCGTTGTGTAAATTTAAAAGTGAGGAAATTATCTCTTATATAAATTGGTATGATGGGGGTTTCAGATGCGCCCATTTCAAAACCCAATTCTTGTAAAGCATTCACCATATAAGCAGTGTTCTTCCAAAGTGCGTCTAATCTTTCTGGCTCACGCTGTATAATTCTCAAAGCTGCTAATGCGGATGCAGTTGCAGATGGAGGAGTGCTTGCACTAAAAATCATTGAGCGCGCTGTATGCTTTAAGTAGTTAATCATTTCTTTGCTTCCAGCCACATAACCACCTAAAGAAGCCAAGGACTTACTAAATGTTCCTACAATTAAATCAACTTCATTGGTTAACCCAAAATGATCAGCAGTACCTTTTCCAAGTGTACCTAATACCCCTAATGAATGGGCATCATCTACCATTACCAATGACTGGTATTTCTTAGCAAGTGCAACAATTTCAGGCAATTTACATATATCACCTTCCATACTAAATATACCATCTACTACAATCATTTTGATGGTATCTAAGGGAATGGTACTTAGTTTTTGCTCAAGGTCTTGCATATTGTTGTGAGCATACTTAAGAATTTTAGAAAAAGACAATCTTGCTCCTTCAATAATAGAAGCATGATCTAATTCATCTAAAATAATCACTCCAGTTCTTCCAGTAATAGCAGAAACAGCACCTAGGTTTGTTTGAAATCCGGTGGTAAAAGTTAGGGCAGCTTCTTTGCCAATATGCTTGGCCAAAGCGTCTTCTAATTCAACGTGTAAGTTAGAAGTGCCGTTTAAAAAACGAGAACCAGAACAACTGCTGCCGTACTGATCAATGGCATCTTTTGCCGCTTTTAACACTTCCGGATGGTTGGTTAGCCCCATATAACTATTGGAACCAAACATCAATACCTTATTACCCCCAATCATTACCTCAGTGTCATTGTTTTTTTCAATTGCACGGAAATAGGGGTAAATACCTGCGCTTTTTAATTCGTCGGGGGTAGTAAAACTTCTAATTTTTTCCAGTAAACTCTCTTGAATCATTCTATATACAATTTTGACAATTTTGAACTGAAACGCAGGTTTCGGTAGCAAAAAAATCTGCTGAACCTTATTATTTATTCAGGCTGAAACATTTGCAAAGATATTAAATTACAATAAGTTAATAGTAAAACAATATTTATAACCCATTGATTTAATAGAAATTTACTAAAAAACCACCCAAAAAAGCGCAATTGATAAACAAAACAACTCTTTTTAATCTAAAAACTTCAATAAAATGCCTAAAATCCTGCTTGTTTTACTATCCTATTTGGACTATATAGCCCCATTTATAGCCAAAATCAGTTAATTAGTGCAGATTAATTAGATAAGGTTGCAACAACCAACAGAACAGGGTGATGATGATGATGCATATAATATTCAACACAAATCCTGTTTTAATCATGTCTTTTATTTTAACATAACCACTGGCAAATACAATGGCATTCGGTGGTGTACCCATGGGCAACATACTGGCTACACTTGCACCCAATGTCATGGGTATACCCAACGATAAGGGGTCCATATTCAGTGCAATAGCTACAGATGAAATAACTGGTGCTAACACAATTACCTGTGCCACATTGCTCATTACTTCGCTTAAAAAAACAGAGAGTGTAGTAACCACTAAAATCATCAACAACAAATTAGTTGAAGAAAAAGAAGCAATATAAGTGCCGAGTTGCTGCAATAGTTTTGCGTCTTCTAAAGCCTTTGCTAATGCAATACCTCCACCAAACATCAACAATATACCCCAAGCCATCTTGTTGGTATCTTCCCACTCCAATAATCGATTATGATTTTCAACTTCTTTTATGTTTGGCTCTTCAGCCTGCTCATTGGTGAGGTCTTTATTCAGCTTGGTGCCCGAAGAAACTATGAAAAGTGTTAATCCCCCAGCCATAGCAATAATAGCATCGTCTAGCACCATTACTTTTTGAATACCATTAATTAGATCTTTGGCTATCCATAAAAAAACAGTGATGCCAAAAATAATCAGTACTCTTTTTTCGGATAAGGATATTTTTCCCAGCTTAGCCAACTCTTCTTGAATAAATGCTTTGCCTTCTACACTATGACTAATTTTATTTGGATACAGCCATTTAACCATAACCCAATAAAGGCCAAGTATCATTACAATGGTTAGTGGCATAAATACCAGCATCCAATTGGTAAAGCCAATGGTATAATTAAATCGTTCACTTATATGCGCTACATATGCCACATTAGGGGGCGTACCTATAATAGTGCCCAATGCAAAATTGGATGCATACGCAATAGACAACATTAAGACCAACGAGAAGTTTTTGATATTACCCTCTTTGTTATGGTGCTTATTAATCACATGTATAACAGAGCCGGCAATTGGCAACATCATCATAGTGGTGGCGGTATTGCTTAACCATAAACTTAAAAAACAAGTAGCTAAAATAAAGCCTAATATTATTCGGTCTCCATTGGTACCAGTTATATTAATGATCCCAAGCGCTATACGTTTATGCAGATTCCACTTTTCTATTGCTAGCGCAATAAAAAAACCACCCATGAATAAAAAAATAGTTGAATCGGAATAAGACTTGGTTACTTCTTTAACAGTTGCAATACCCAATAATGGAAATACTACAATTGGTACCAATGCTACCACGGCTAATGGTGCTGCTTCTAATACCCACCAACTAATCATTGCAAAAGCAATAGACAAAACCGTCACCGATTTAGGCGCTAAAGAAAATGGATTGAAAAAATAAAACAACAATGCTATAACCAAACCAATTAGCATGGCTATTTCTTTCTTATAACGCTGATAAATCATTTGCCTAAGGTAAATAAACCACTCCGTTTTTCATTACCCACAATGGCTTTCGTAATGCGGAGATAGATATGGATGGGTCTCCTTCAAAAATAACTAGGTCTGCCAAATGACCTGTTTTAATAAATCCAATCTTATTTTCTAATTGAAGCGCTTTTGCATTTATGCTTGTAGCAGCTTGCAAAACTCGCAAAGGCTTCATGCCATAGTTAACCATCAATTCCATTTCTAATACATTCTCTCCATGTGCAAACACACCCACGTCTCCGCCCATTCCAATGGTTACGTCATTGTCCATAGCAATTCTAAATGCTTTACGCTTTTGAGTAACTGCTTCGGGTTCTGGTTCAACTCCTTTTTTCCAACCCTTGTATTGTGTTACCGATTCTGTTGCAGCCAATGTAGGAAAATATACCACTCCTTTCTGTTTCATCAATGCTGCCGTTTCTGCATTTAACAAGTCTCCATGCTCTATCGTAACTGCCCCACCTAATATGGCTCTTTGCATGGCTTCATTGGTTTTAGCATGCGCCACCATCACTCTTCCACTACTTCTTGTAACTTCATTAATTAGTTTCAACTCATCTAAAGTAAAAGTGGGGGCAGCTTCATCATTTAATCCCCAACGGTAATCGGCATATACTTTTATCAAATCTGCACCTTTACCAATTTGATCTCTTACCACTTTAATCAAATTATTTCCATCTGCTTCTTCTGCACCAATCATGATTTGTTGGTCTAGGTCGTAGCCTTTAGGACCATATGAACCAGTAGCCACAATGGCTCTTCCTGCAACCAATAATCGCGGGCCGGGAATGATGCCATCATCAATGGCTCTTTTAATGGCTACATCCGCATAACCGGCACCTTCTGATCCTAGGTCTCTGGCAGTGGTAAAACCAGCTAACAATGTTTTCTTTACATGCACAGTAGCTCTTACTGTTCTATATGCATCCGACTCTTTAGACACTTGTGTGTCCCAGTCGGTTATATTATAAGGATACAATAGTATATGTGAATGCCCTTCAATTAATCCTGGCGTTAAAGTGGCATTGGGATAATTAATAACTATTGCATCTGGAGGTACTGCTAATTTTTCTGTAGGACCTGCAGCAGTAATGGTATTTCCTTGAACAATCACTGTCCAATTAGACTGCATTGTTTCTCCATCAAATACTTTGTTGGCGGTAATATAATAGGTATTAGATTTGATTTTTGTATCTGTGGATTGGCTATTTGCAGAATTAAATACAAATAGCATCGTTGCAATAATGAAGAGCAATTGGTTTTTCGCATTGGTTTTCATGGAACCAATTTACAACATTATTGTGCAAGAAATTGCCTGAACCAATGACCTGACTGTTTCACTGTTCTAAGTTGGGTTTTAAAATCTACATGCACCAATCCAAATCGTGCATGATAGCCTTCTGACCATTCAAAATTATCCATCAAGGTCCAAGCAAAATAACCGGCAATATTTATTCCGCTATTTTTTGCTTTTAGCAAAGCCTCTAAATATTGTTGAAAATATTGGATGCGATTGATGTCGTTGATTACGCCATTTATTATTTTGTCTTTGTAAAACGCACCGTTTTCGGAAATGATTATTTTTTTAACGTTAGGATATGCAGCAAACTGCCGAATGATATTGTAGAAACTATTTGGATTTACTTCCCAGCCCATATCGGTAATGGGTACTTTTCTAGATTTGGCACTATTATCCGATGCTTGAATAATGGGTATTACGGAATTGTGTTTTACCACAACTGGAAAATAGTTTTGTACGCCAATAAAATCAAAATCAAACTGCATTCTTTCTGTAAACTTCCAGGCCTTATTGTGTAAATACAATTTATCCATTAATGCAAAATCATCGGAGGGATAACCCATACCCAAACTGGGTTCTATAAACAGCCTATTCAATAATATATCAATTCGCTTTGCTGCATCAATGTCTTTTTTATTTTGGGTAGCTGGTATTATTTCACTGCAAGAAAAACTGGTTCCAATATTTGCATGGGGCACATTGGCTCTAATAATTCTCCCTCCTTCTGCTTGTGCCATCACTGCGTTGTGAATTGCTGGTAAAAAATTACTGAGTCCCATTTTTCCTGGAGCATGTTTTGCAATCATATATCCCAAAGAAGTAAAGCCCATGGGCTCATTTAGCACTATCCAATTTTTTACTTTGTTGCCATACTCTTGAGTGCATATTTGTACATACCTACTAAACCATTTTAATAAATGAGTAGAAGTCCAACCACCTTCTTTTTCTAAAGCTGCTGGTAAGTCCCAATGGTAAAGCGTAACATAAGGTATCAAATCTAAATTGATACATTCATCTATTAAACGATGATAAAACTGAATTCCTTCTTGATTTACTTTGCCCGTACCCAATGGTAATATTCTACTCCAAGAAATGGAAAATCGAAATACTTTAAAGCCTAATGCTTTTACCAATAACAAATCATCTTTGTAACGATGATAAAAATCACAAGCAACAGATGGCGTTGCACTTCCTTTAATTTTTCCTTGTTTATTGGCAAACTGGTCCCATATAGAAAGCCCTCTGCCGTCTGTTTTATAAGCGCCCTCATTTTGTGCAGCAGCAATTACAACACCCCATAAAAAATCATCCCCAAAATCACTGGCTTTTAAAATGGTATCCTTGCTCAATTAGCGAAATTTTAAGGAAAGATGATCGAGTTCATATTGATTATACTCTTGCTCTTGTACTTGCAATGAATCTGCTTGCTCCATTAGTTTTTCTACAATAGTTGTTGTATCAAAACTAAGGTTAAGTTTAGTTTGAGGAGCTCCACTCAGCCAATTGTTTACTTGCGAAGTAAAATCGGTAGTTAAACTAGTTAATATAGGCACGCCAAAGTTGTTGAGTGCCGCTGCATTACACAATTGCTCATACTGTCCTTTAATAGGCACACAGAGTAATTTTTTATTCATATAAAGTGCTTCTGCTGGTGTTTCAAAACCCGCACCTGTAATTACGCCTGTTGCGTTTATCATACTTTGAGTAAACATGGCATTGTCTATTGGCATGTAAATGATATTGCCTCGCTGATTAATTGTTTTTTCTTTCTTACTAAACAAATGAAATAGCTGGCCAGGTAATTTATTTAAATAACTGGCTACCACTTCATCACTATAATGTGAAAGATAAACGGCAATATGTCCTAGGTTTTTGGGGTTTGCGAATAATACCTGCTCTTTAATGATAGGAGAATAAATAAAGTCATCGTACTGTTCAAAATGTAATCCAATATATTTTGTTGCAGTTGCATAATTTTTTAGAACCAATTCTCCCATCCAATCTTTGCTAACTGGTCTTGGAGTTAGCTTGCTTTTGAAACTAGCTTGATGACCAAACCCTATAGAAGGAACCTGTTTTATTTTACAAGCCAAAGAAGTAATGCTTTCAAAATCATTAATAACTAAATCATATTGATCAACAGGTAACTCCCTTGCTTCTTTTATAATATTGAATAGCGACAACTCTTTTGCCATCTTCCAATAATCCAATCCACCTCTATTGCCATAAAACAAACTAACTCCCTTGCTTTGGTATTTTACTGGTAAGTCTACTTTTAAATTGCTGTTGTTGCCGCTCAAAAAAACATCTACTTGCCCATAGCGTTGCAAAAAGGGTATTAATTCTTTTGCACGAGCAGTATGTCCATTACCAGTGGCTTGTACGGCATAAAATATTTTCATGCTTGTAGTATTAATGAGTTTAGAAACAGGGTTACTTCGTCGGTAATCACATTGATTGCAGGCTGTTTTGGCTTGCTTGGTTTTGTTGTATTAACCTCGCTGGTAAATACCTTTGGGTCATATTGGTAAATGGACCAAGCATGATCAGTATATTCTAAAGCGGTTAAATTTTCAATCCAGTCTCCGCTATTCATGTACACCACTTTGCCTTCTGCGGTTTCTACTGTTCGTACTTGTGGCTGATGTATATGACCACATATTACATAATCATAGTTTTTAGAAATGGCTAATTCTGCAGCGGTTTGTTCAAAATTACCTATCCAAGAAACTGCCTGTTTTACACTGTCTTTTACTTTCTTACTCAAACTCATTTTTTCTTTTCCCGCAATTTTTAGAAAGTAATTAATGAATCTATTTAATAAAATGAGTAAGTCGTATCCATGTCCGCCTAGTTTTGCCAGCAGCTTGGCGCTTCCTTTGGTTGTTGCGTCAAATACATCGCCATGAAAAATCCAAGTCATTTTTCCATCAATTTCCATGACTACCTTATCGGTTAATTTAAAATTGCCAATCTCTACATCGCTGTATCTGCGAAGCATTTCATCGTGGTTGCCCGTAATATAAATTACGCGTGTACCATTGCTTACGAGGTTCATGATTTCTTTAATCACTTGCAAGTGACTTGCAGGAAAATACCTTTTGCTAAACTGCCAACCATCTATGATGTCGCCGTTTAATATTAAAATTTGAGGAGCTATGCTTTTTAAGTAGTTGACTATTTCAGTTGCATGACAACCATATGTTCCTAAATGCAAATCGCTGATTACTACTACGTTCACCGAGCGTTTTTCCATGGGTAGTGTTTTACAAATCTCCCACTGCTATATTACCCCAGGGTTAAGGAATTATTACGGAATTATGAATAATAAAAAAGGCCGCCCGTTGGAGCAGCCTTTCAAATATGCTTAAGTTGATGATTATTTTGAAACACCATTGGTATGTACACCATTGGTTGCGCCTGTTGGTATTCCGTTTGGAACAGGAATAGGTTTTGCTTGCTCTTTAACCAATTCTGGTAATTTCACTTTTTCTTTGGCAGCTAAATTGTCTTCGTAAATTTTGATTAGGCTTGGTAAATTAGGATCAGAGCTTAGTTTTTGGTCAACATCTATGCCATCAATGATTTCTTTGATTCTATTGATGGTATTGGTATCTGGTACACTAATAATACAATCTAAATTGGTCATTTCATCGTTCTCAAAACGATAGGTATATACTCTTCCTGAAATTTGGCAGCCCTGCTTTACTTGAACTTTACCTGTACAAAATATATTACCACTAAATTTTCCTGATAATACCAGTTCAGAGCAAATTAAATCACCATTAAATACTGAATTAGATTCTAGGATTACTTTTTGCTTAGACAAAAGCGTGCCATTGATACTGCTTTCAATTTTAAGTGAATGCTTTGTTTTAAAATGACCCTCCATAAAAACTCCGTCTGGCAAAGTGATTAAAACCTGACTTTGATCAATCATATTATAAAATTTTAAAATTAAAAGGGGATTATAAAATTAATCAATATTTCGTTTTTATCCTATAAAACATGATAAAAATTTATATTTTGTTTGATAGCTAGGGAGAATCCGTGCTATTAATCGGTGAATAGGGTTTTTATTTTAAACAGTCTTACCTTACTATTTATTAATTCTCAATCAATATGAAAAGTTCATCTCTATTCAAAATTGTTGGGCTAGTAGTAGCTTTCTTTGTTTTCATCTACTTTATTATTACGAATTTTTTGGGGGAAGCTGTCCCCGAACAGAATTCCCTTTCAGCTGAAGAAAAATCGGCTGGTTGGGTTTTATTATTTGATGGTGAAACCACCGATGGCTGGCATATGTTTAGCAAGCCCAACATGAAGCATGCTTGGAAAGCCATTGATGGGGAACTAACCACCAGCACCAATGATACTTCGGGTACGCATGGTGATATTGTTACCGATGGGGTATATGAGAACTATGAATTGGTTTTTGATTGGAAAATTGCCCGCGAAGGGAATAGCGGCGTTTTTATTAATGTGCAAGACGATACCAGTTATATAGCTACTTGGGCTACCGGTCCAGAGTACCAATTATTAGACAACCCCAATATGCAAGCTGGCTACCTCAATGGGGGAAAAAAGGGGGCTGGCGCCCTCTACGGCTTAGCTCCCCTTAAAAACTCAGTTGAGCCTAAACCCGCAGGGGAATGGAATACTAGTAGAATTATGCAAGTAAATGGAAAAATAAATTTTTGGCTCAATGGGATCATGACCGCTGAGGAACAAATTGGCTCTGAGCGTTGGAAGGGCTTAGTAGCCAACAGCAAAGCTTCGGTATTTCCTGATTTTAGCAAAGCAACAAAAGGTCATATTGGTTTACAAGATTGGGCAAAAGGTGTATCTTTTAGAAATATAAAACTTAGAATCATTCAATAATTATTACCATGTTATACATTAAAAATGTTCAATTGATTGCAGCAGCTGGTTTGATGGGTATTGCCCTTTTCTGTAGTTCGCCAAACGCACTTGCACAGCAAACCGATATTGGTAAGCTTTCTTCGGGCGGGAAACTAAAGCCTGTTCAGGCCAATATGGACATTCGCAAGTATATCCTCAATTTAGACGTAGACATTGCCAATAAATTCATTAAAGGAAATACTACAGTAAACTTGCAATTAAAAAATGGGGCCGATACCATTCTTTTAGACTTAATTCAACACTATACTATTGAATCAATCAAAGTGGATGGAAAAGCTGTTTTATTTGATCACAAAGAAGAGAAGATTTATATAAAAACTCCTTCAAATAGTCCGTTTTCTGCAGGTAATCATAGTGTATTCATCGCATATGCTGGCAACCCGCCTGAAGCAGTAAGACCTCCTTGGTTAGGCGGTTATACTTGGTCTAAAGACCGCTCTGGTAATGATTGGGTGTCTATTAATATTCAAAAGGAAGGGGGCAGAATGTATTTCCCTTGCAAAGACCATCCTAGTGATGAGCCTAATGAGGGTGTTGAAATGACTATTACTGTACCAGCTGGATTATCCGTTGCGGGTCCTGGCTTATTACAAAAAACGGTTACTAAGAAAAATAAGTCTACGTTTTCTTGGAAGACCAATTATACCATCAGTAATTATTGTATTCTATTTAATATTGGAAAGTATCGTGTAGTGAAAGATAGCTATACAACCATTAACAATAATATTGTACCGATTGAATATTATATTCTAGAAGAAGATTCTGCCCAAGCCAAAAGAGTAATTGAGGCCAAAAAACGGGATAGCAAAATTTTAGAAAAATACTTTGGTGAATACCCTTGGTACAAAGAAAAAATTGGCATTGCTGCTGTGCCTAACTCTGGTATGGAACACCAGACCATGATCACTTTTGACAATAAATTTATTTTCACCACAGTTGGTGGGCAAGATTACTCAGCTAACCTTTTTCATGAATACGCACACGAGTGGTGGGCCAATAAAGTAACCAATAGAGACTGGGCCCATATGTGGATTCAGGAAGGGATTGGCACTTATGCAGAAGCATTGGCCATGTATGAATTAGGAGGTCAAGAAGAATACAATAAAATCATTGCTGCACACAAAAGAGGCATCCGTTATAAAAAACCATTGGTGGGTGGCGAAGAATTATCGGAAGATGAAACTTATGCGGGCAATGATATTTATACAAAGGGTTCTTTCTTCATGCATAGTTTGCGCTATGTTTTAGGCGACGATATATTTTTAAAAACATTGAAGCAATTGGCAACCGATGAAGCATATACTTATGACAATACTGTAACTTCTACCGATGTTGAACAATTATTTAGTAAAGCGGCGGGTTATTCTTTGAAACCATTTTTTGATTTTCATTTAAGAACTACGCAGGTGATTGAAGTATCTATTAAAGAAACTGGCTATCAGCAATACCAAATTAAACCCCTGAATTATTTTATGGATTTGCCCTTTGAGATTACGCTTAACGGCAAAGCCACTCGAATGATGTTGGGTAAAGATGGAATATCAATAAAAAGCAATACGGTTCCAATGGTGGATGCCGCTGGTTATTATTTAAAGAAAATAGTTATTCAATAATTTTTCCTTGATGGTCTACTTGTTTTAACTCAAAAGGATGGATAGTAGCGTCTAATAGTTTTGCAAACTCTAATCGGGTCAAGGGCATATTTTCATTAAAATATCCCAACTTCCATTTTACCCATGCGGTTTTAATTTGCTCGGTAAAGATTTGCTTATTCGAGTAATTCCAAGTTGTACTATTATTAAAAAGGGGAGCTTTTTGACGATTGGATTGTTGATGAGCTTTTGCCATTTCCATAATCAAATCAATGGCTTCTGAAAGTTGAAATTTTTTTTGTGTATCGGCTTTCAATGCATAGTAGGGCGATATGTCTTTCAGCAACTCATTTCTTTTTACCAATGAATCTGGATGAAAATAAGTTCTGTTAGCCCAACCTGTTGGTACACCTTGCCCTTTTAAAATTCCCGTAGCGCCTATTTTTTGAACCGCATCAAAATGTGGATGCGTTAACGGTACATCAAAGTAAGGCATGATATAGGCATTGCTTGCCAACAATGCAGCTTGTACTTTTCTTACTGCTACTTTTTCTGCTGAAATATTTTCTTTTGCTGCTGTAGCGGCCAATGTTCCGGCAGCTTGACCAATCAATAAAGCAATGGCTTGTAGTCGGGTAGTGCCATTCACCACATTGCTAACACTGATGCTTTTCTCTGCTATAATTAATCCTTTGGTATTTGCAGGAATCAAAACCCCCAATGGAATATTAAAAGAAGGTACTCCATAAAAATCTAAGTGCTGTGGCGCTTCAGGGTTTTTCTTGTGATGGTGATCAATTGGATAATCCCCCACCGCAATACCTGTTCTATACAAAGGCATTTCAATTTGAAAAGGCTTTGCAATATGATGAATATCCATTCTTACCAACCCCTTTACCCTTCTGCTTTCTCGGTGATAAGGTATCAAGGGAAAACGATCTTTGGTAGGATATTCATCATCAGCCAATCCAAAATGTTTAAACCCTAATTGGTGTTGAATAAAATAAATAAATCGCAGGGTTTGTTCTTTTGCTTTAATCAATTCCTTGTTTCGCTCAGCCTCTTTCATCTCAACCACATTCAAATACAAATCATTTCCATAACCAGGCCAATTGATCATGTACTTATTATTAGGAAGCTTTCCATAATTCAACATCTTTTGTGCATCTACACTGGGCTTTTGTTTTGCTTTATCAAAATAATAATCGGTGCAGGCACCATCAAATTCTGCGGGATCATAATTGGGTGGTCGCACAATGGTGCAGTCTTTACCAGCACCATAATCTTTTAGGATAGCCACATAAGTAATGTCTTGTACAATTTTATTGCTTGGGCCCTTATGCACATTCTCACGAGTAATTTCATTGGATTCCATTCCCAAATCATAGGGAACTTTTGCACTAGCCAATACATCTCCCAATTCGGTGGCATCAATCACTTGCTTTGCATAGATGATTAGTTTTTCATTGGTAGGAGATTGTGTAAACTCAGCGCCTTTAATCACTCCGTTATTTACAATGGTTTTTTGAAAATGCAATTGATATTTTACTGTAAGATTTTTGGTAGACGCCGCCATGGTTTTAAAAATACTGTCGCCTACATGTGGCTCAAACAAAGTATTGCTTACCCAGCCGGTTGCTACTTTAGAAGGACCCCCATACACTTTATACAAAGCAGCTCTAAACTCTCCAAAAATTCCTGAAGGCAAATTATGATTGCCATCAAATGCACAAACACCAGCGGCGGTAATCATTCCACCCAACCAAGAACTCGGTTCTGCTATGATTGTAGGAACGCCCATTCGAGCAGATTGAATGCCAGCAGCAATTCCGCTGGCACTCGCTCCCACCACTAGTACATCTGTTTTTAAAATTTTTTGTGCCCGAATTGTTTGAATAAATAAACAGGCAAACAAACAAAGCAGCAGTCGAAATTTATTTAGCACAAGAATTATTTAAGGTATTTATTAAACCAACCAATATATCTTTCAAAACGATCTTTTACATAACTAGGTGTGCTAATACCATGAAATTGTCCTGGATAAATAATCAGCTCCGTAGGAGTTCCCAATGAACGAAGTGCTTGATACATTTGCTCACTTCCTACAGCAGGCACATTAAAATCTTTTTCTCCAACCATAAACTGTGTAGGCGTTTTTATTTTATCTGCTTTCAAAAATGGATAAGACAATTTTAAATAACGATCTATGTTTTTCCAAGGAACACCCAACTCGTTGTCGTATTGGTTAATATATTGATCAACGCCATATAACGAAGAAACCATTGCTACACCCGCACCACTACTAGCTGCTTTAAAACGATTATCGGAAGCAATTAAATAATCGGTTAATATGCCTCCATAACTCCAACCAACAATTCCCAATTTGTCTTTATCGGCCCAACCTTTTTCAACTGCATAATCTACCGAACCTTGAATATCGATTACTTCTTTGTTTCCCCAATCGGCACTAATGGTTTTAGAATAATCCCAACCGCGTCCACTACTTCCACGATAGTTTACACCCACTACCATATAACCCGCAGCTGAAAGCATTTGTCTGGTTAAATCAAATCCATATTCATCCTGTGCCACTGGCCCTCCATGTATATAAAAAAGCGTAGGTAATTTTTGTGTAGCAGGAATATTAGCAGGGCGAAGCATAACACTAGATACTTTGGTTCCATCTGAACTAGTAGAGCTGTAACCATCTACAGAAGCGAGTTCTAACGGAGCAACAAATTCATCTTGGTGTTTGGTTAATCTTCTTGGAACACCATTTTCAACTGCATATAATTCAGCTGGCAATTGAGGTTCGCTCATACTAGCCAACCAGTTGTTATTGCTGTGTGCTTGTAAAGCGGTGTAGCTTCTTTTGCCTCCAGCAATTTTAGTAAGGGCGCCTGTTGCAAGATTAAACTGACCAATATATCTTTCTCTGTCATCTGAAATTAATACCGCAATACTATTTCCATCTTTTGAAAATTTGATATTATTGACGGGTCTATCTAAGGTCTTAGAAAGTAATTTAGGTTGTGTAGTTCCTGCTGCATCAATAATAGTTAGGTATTGTTCTTGGTATGCCGTATAGGTTTCAGATGCAGAACTTAAATAGGCAATGGTTTTACTATCTAGACTCCAAACCGGACTATCATCTGAACCTGGCCATTTAGTTAACTGCTTCGCAACTGCTTTGGGTTTTGCTTCCATAACAAAAATATCGGTGTTGATATTTCTATCAGGATCTGCTGTGGTATTGCTCACAAAAGCAATATGCTTTCCATCAGGACTAAATACCGCACCCCGTTGATCAAAGGCTCCGCTTGTAAGTGTATCCATTTTCTTAGTAGCAACATCAAAAAGATATAGGTGGATGGGATTACGCTGCGTAATATATCCCACTACGTCTTGCTTAAACTTATAACGATCAATCACAATGGGCTTGGGGGTCTTTGGCTTTGATGTGTCTGCTGGTGTTTTGATGGTCATCAATATTTTTTTCCCATCTGGGCTCCAAGAATAATCCATCAGGTTAGATTTTAGATTGGTCAGTTGTTTGCCCTCCCCACCCAATCTATTCATTAACCAAATTTGACTATTGGTTGCACCATTTCGTGCTGAAACAAAAGAAAGGTATTTGCCGTCTGGGCTCCATCTTGGTTGTGATTCCGCATCGGGGCTACTCGTCAATTGTATCGTTTGCTTTCCATCCCAACTCACCATCCATATATCGGTATTGCGTTTGTTTTGAGCAGAATCAACAGATGATACGGTATAAGCAACCCAATTCCCTTCTGGCGATACTTGCGGATCACCTAATGTTTGCAAACGATACACGTCGGCGGGTTGTAATTTTCTTTTGGCGGTTGTTGTGCCAGCACTCTGTGCTGTAATTGTTTGCGAACTCAATAAAGAAAGAGCCAGCAAGGAGAAAAGCATTTTTTGTTTCATGCGTTGGGGTTTAAAAAGGACTATCAAATAATTCTTGTAAGATAAAAAGAAATACAGCAGGTCTAAAAAAAGCTTGAACAAAAATCAGTGGCAGTTTCTCTAATGATTTCTACACTAGGATAATTAAAAGAAGGCGCTGGCTTGGGATCTACCACCATGATTTTTTTGCCATTATTGATGGCCATTTGTAATGCCCCATAGGTAAAGCCTACAGAATTGGATGTGCCCATAAAAATAATGGTATCTGCTTCATCCATCCATTGATGTGCTTCTTCGTATTGATATAATTCGGTATAATATTCATCGAACAATAAAATATGGGGTCGCTCCGATTTGATTTCATCAATTGCTCCATCCATAGCAATATGAAACAGTTTAAATAATTCCTGTTCTAAATTATTTTCGTCTACGGTGCCCCAGTTGGCCAACACTAATTCTTTGCGATATTGCGCATGAATTCTTCTTTTATAATTAATGTTTCCATGAATTTCAATTAGGTATTCTAAAGGATGCTTAGCCTTAATATGAAGGTTGTCTATATTTTGTGTGATGACTTTTATATTCCTCTTGGCCAATATTTCATGCGCCTTATTGGGCAATGCATCTTTACAACTTACAAAGCGATGATAGTACCATTGTAAAAACGAACCAGTGTTGGCTCTAAAATTTTGATAGGTGGCCATTTCCGTTGGGTTTTCATTCCATATTCCATTCTTTCCTCTAAAGGGTTGAATGCCCGATTCAACGGAAACGCCTGCCCCTGTTATGACAACTGTATTTTTCATAAACTAAATTTAATTCGTTCGTGTGAATATTGGTTGGTCAATATTCTTTTGAAAGCTGCATACTTGGTGTCGTTAGCATCTTTAAAACAATTACCTTAGAATCAATCCTGATGAAAAAATCTTGGTACATATTACTGGTTCTTGTTGCTTGGTTAATCAGCTTTACTATACAAGCACAAGTATACTGTGGCTATGATCTTGGAAGAGCAGATAGTGCTAAAGCAAGCTTTTACCATGCCGAAGAACAAAAATTGAATTTTTCCATTCGTGCGCAAATTTTAAAAACCAGGTCAAGCATTTTTTCAAAAGGTCAGGTTCAAAATAAGTCAACAGGAATTAAAAGTACCAGCACGCCTCCTTTACCAGCAACTGTTTATATTCCCGTTGTATTTCATATCATACATGAAGATCCTTTCTCTATAACCGATGCCATGGTGCAGGCAGCTGTAGATGATTTAAATAAAGCTTTTGCACACCAAGGCGCTTATGGGGTAGATACTTTAGGAGCAGACACTCGTATACAATTTAAGTTAGCTCAAAGAACACCTACTGGTGAAAAATCAAACGGCATTAATAGAATCAAATCATTTTATGATACAGTTGATGTTGACCTTGAAGACGCCACTTTAAAAAACCAGATTAAATGGGACCCTGCTAAATATGCGAATATTTGGGTGGTAAATAAAATTAATGGAGAAATTCAACCAAGTGTTTTTGAATGTGGTCAATGGACCAGAATGGCTTATGGCGGTTATGCATCTGCAGGAGGAGGAATGGTAGTAGCAGGTTTAGTCACTTCTATTATTGCACACGAAATAGGGCATTACTTGTCGTTGTTGCATACATTTCAAGGAACCAATTGTGTAAACAATGACTGCACCACAGACGGTGATCGGGTATGTGATACCCCTCCAGATAGAAGCACACAAGGTTCTGACTGTAATAATCCAGAAAATTCTTGTGGAACAGATACCCTTTCAGGTCCTTTTACGGTAGACATGCGCGACAATATTTCCAACTTTATGGATTATGGTACCAGTTGTCCAACTGTTTTTACCCCCGGACAAGGAGAGCGGATGCGTGCTTTCTTAGCCGTATTTAATGGTGGGAGTTTATTGGTGAGTGATGGCGCTACACCTGTATGTGCAGATAATATTAATGCATTGTATGAAGTAACAGCCAATCCATTTCCCTTAATTGGGACTCAAGTGGAGTTTACCAATCGTTCGGTTGGCGCGAACAACTATGAATGGTGGATTAAAAACACCGCAACAGGAACAGAATCTTTAGTGGCAACTACCATCAACCTTACCTATCTTTTTTCTACGGCCGGTACGTATGCAGTTAAACTGAAGGCTTTCACTGGTTCGGGCACTTGTACGAGTAGCTACTATACACAAATAATAGTAAGCTGCGGAACTGTTGCTCGGTTTTCGCCCGATAAAAGAATTGTTGCATCTAAGAATGCTATTTACGAAGACACGGTCACTTTTAAAAACTATTCAGAAAATGCAGATAGTTTTGAATGGTATATTAGAAACAATACAACAGGTATTCAACAATTGGTAAGTACAGCGGTTGATTTAAAATATTCTTTTCCATCATCGGCTAATTATAGTATTTCATTAAGGGCAACCAAAGGAAGCTGTATTGCCAATTCACAAATATTTAGTTTAAATGTTACAGAAGCAACCAG
Source organism: Sphingobacteriia bacterium 28-36-52 (assembly GCA_002281575.1). Classification (GTDB taxonomy): domain Bacteria; phylum Bacteroidota; class Bacteroidia; order Chitinophagales; family Chitinophagaceae; genus Sediminibacterium. Next base: position 86,743 of record NCGN01000005.1, on the reverse strand, counting down.
TGATGCGGTGCTTGATTTATATTCGGTTAACTGCTACAATAACGATTCAATCAGATTGTTTTTTGGCGTTAGAAATATTGGTGTAGATACCATACCCGCAGGCACTACTGTTCGGTTTTATGATAAAGACACTTTATTGCCAGGCAGAAAAGCCTTAGACTCGCTTTTTAAACTACCAGCTGATATCTCGGGTAATTGTTCGGCCACGTATGTACATTATGTAAAAGTAGATAGAAACAGACAAGATTCTATTTACTTAATATTAGATGAGGAGAATGCCATTCAGGAAATTAGTAAAACCAATAATCGCACAAGGCGTTTTCTATTTCAACCCACCAGAAGCATTAGTCCAAAAGATACTACTGTATTGGTAAATAGTACACAAAGTTTTAGACTAAATCATGCGCCTGATCTACTAAGCTCAATACTTTGGACCAGTAATACAGGAAATTTTAGTTGTACCAATTGTTTAACACCGTCTATGAAAATATTGGATACAACATATTTGAAAGTAAAAACTGTTACGCAGTATGGATGCGAAGACTCTGCAACAGCTACTATAAATATTTTTCCGAACGACTTAATAGTGAGTGATCAAGCCATATTTTGTTATAAAAACAATGACAGTGTTTTTACCAGCACAAAGCTTTGTTTACTGAACGGATATGAACAATTAACAAAATCAATTAAGGTTCAATATTTTGATACACTAAAAACTGAACCAAGCGCTAAGCTATTGTACGAAGTGATTATTCCAGCGTCTACTGCTTTTAGCAATGGCTGCGCTACTATCAGTGATTCATTTGCTAGAAAAGGGGCAAACAATATTTATGTTTACATGAATCCAGACTTAGCTATTTACGAGGAGCAAACCAATAATAATAATATATCTGCACCTTATAAAGTATTTGCCATTAGCTTACCAATAACTCAATTGGCTATTCCTAGAGGAGATCCATATGCCTTGTCTATTTTACAATTGGGAGAATCGGTTACCAATATTCTTTGGACCCCAAGCTTTGCATTCAATTGCACCGATTGTTTAACGCCCATACTTAAAACAAATTCTTCCACCATTATTTCTGCTATTGCGAGTAGCCAATATGGATGTATAGATACTGCCTCCATTCCTGTGAATGCTTATTTTACTTCACACTTATCGTTGCCCAATGTGTTCTCACCCAATGGAGATGGCAAGAACGATTATTTTTATGTGATAGCAGGAAAAGAAGTAACACAAATAAAACTGTTTAGAATAATGAATAGGTGGGGAGCCACTGTATTTAATAAGTCAGGAAATTTACCCAATAGTTATACGGATGGATGGGATGGAACCTATAACGGAAAACCAGCAGAAGCTGGAACCTATATTTATCAATTAATGGTGTTGCTATCAGATGGTACAACAGAAACTTATAAAGGAAATATTACGCTACTCAGATGATGCAACAGCCAATGAAAATCTTTTTAATTAGAGCATGGATGGCCATTGGGTTAGTGGCGTCATTGAGTTATATGGCGGATGCACAAGACCCTAGCTTTTCTCAATTTTTTTCTTCACCATTAACAGTTAACCCAGCATTAACGGGAAACTTTAATGGTACCATGAGAGCCGTAAGTAATATTCGTTCTCAAAATGCAGACTACAACAATGCATATAACACTAAAACCGTTTCGGTAGATTTTAATTTAATGTCGAATAAAATAAAATCAATTGATCGGCTAAGTATGGGTATTCTGTTATTATCTGATCAAACTGGCAATAAAATTATTACGCAAAATAATTTAGGCATTTCATTGTCGTATATGAAAGGATTAGACGATGAACAAAAAAGGTCTATCACGTTAGGTTTCCAAAGCAATTATAGCAATCGTAGATTTAATTCTGCCAATGCACAATTTGAAGACCAGCTTACACCAGGCGGTTTTACGCTACCTAGTGGAGACATTTTATTAAATAACAATTTGAGTAAATCTGCTATAGATATCAATACAGGAATTGTATTTCAATATGCGCCCACCAGTGAACATCATTATTATATTGGAGCTTCTCTTTTTAATTTACTTCAATCTCAAAAAGAATTTAGCAGCAATACCAGTATTGCACCCCTACGCAAAACGGTTCATGGAGGTATGATGAGCCCAGTTGGTTATGCTGGTACCTTTCATGCAAGTTTTTATTTTCAACAACAAAAGTCTTTTAACCAATTACTAATTGGAGGCGCTTACAGTCATTATATTAAAGATGCTTTGCGCTCTTATGTTGAATTATACTTGGGTGCTTGGTATAGAACAGACCAAAGTATCATCCCTTATATTGGTATTGAATGGAATTATTGGCGATTAGGTTATACCAACGACATGAGTTTTAGCAACCGCATTACCGCAGGACAATTGCGTTACTCTAACGAAGTTTCATTGTACTACACATTAAACAAAGACAAGAGTTTACTGAAGTATAAGTGTGGGGTGTTTTAGGAACTGATGCGATCTTTGTTTCTAGTATGGGTTAAAATGATACGAGCGCTCTCCTGTTTTACGAGTATCTCTTTTCTATGACCCCAAATTTTATCTCTAGCAGCCTTGCCTGCAATAGTTGCGTCTACAATTGGAAAAGGATAATCTTTGCCAATGATAGTATTGCAAAGTTGCTGCTCCATCAGGCTCATCATATGAGGTTCATGAATAAAGGCTTTGGGTACATTTTGCAACTCAGGTACCCATTGCTTAATAAATATTCCTTCGGGATCATGGTCGCTGGATTGCTTAACAGGATTATAAATTCGAATAGTATTCACTCCAGTAGTGCCTGCCTGCATTTGAAATTGCGGATAATGAATACCTGGTTCATAATCTAAAAATTGTCTGGCCACATGATGAACGCCCTCTCTCCAATCTTGGTAAAGATGATGACATAAAAAAGAAACCAGCATGGCGCGCATGCGGAAATTAATCCAACCTGTTGAAATTAAACAGCGCATACAAGCATCCACTAAAGGGAAACCGGTTTTTCCTACTTCCCAAGCTTTAATAAATAATTCATTTTTGGGATGCGCAAGCAATTCATATCCTTTGTTAATGCACTTAAATTCATAGTTACCTTCCGCTTCAAATTTTTGAATAAAATGACAATGCCATTTTAATCTTGTGATGGCATTTTTAATAGGTCCTTTAAAATTGGAGATTTTTTGCGCTTCGTTCAGTGCTTGATAAGCTTGCTTTACACTTAGATTACCCCAACTGATATAAGGAGAAAGACGTGTACAGCTTTTTCTGCTTTCGGCAGGTTTACTAATATGCTTACTATAGTTCATTCCTCGCTCTGCAATAAAACTTTCAAGATACTTGAGTGCATTGTCTTCTCCTGCGGGTTGAAATACAGATGGATAAACCTTAAGAGATTGTACAAACTCTTTGGGCAAACATTGGCGCGGTTTAAAAAGCGGAAGTTTATTTTGGATAAACTCATTGTTGATGATGGGGCTATGCATGGTAACATACCATTTTTTATCCCAGTCTTTTCTGTTTTTAATACCCCGAATAATTCCATCTCGTTGAAATTGCTGCCAAAGAATTTGATTGCTTGAACAAAATGTAGCAATCGCTTTATCTCTTTCGTAAGTTATTTGTGTGCCCGATTCCTGATAACTAAAAATGGTTTGAATTTTGTATTGTTCAGCTATCTCTCGAAAAGCTTCTAAAGCTTCTGCATAAAATAAAGAGACATGTCTATTGTAGTTGGCTAACTTTTTATTTAATGCTAGAATTGAATGGTACTGAAATTGTAAATGCCTTACACTGGTATCTGGATATTGAATGATAGAAGGCTCAAACACAAATACCGTCAAATAGGGTAAACCTGCTTGCTCTGCCGCCTGCAATGCTGCATGATCCTGGGTTCTAAGGTCTCTTTTAAGCCAAACGATATTGATGGGTTGCTGATGCAATTTTATAAATTGAATAGAGCATACCAACAACCTAAAATAAAATAGGTTCTGAACGAGGCAAAGAATGCTTTTGAGGATTTCAAAACATCTAATGTAAATTTCTAAGAATCCTCCAAGAAGCTTGTATGCCAATTTAATTTTTACTTAGCTCAAATTTTAGTTTAATTTCTTAGTACAATTTATGATACCCAGTTTTTCTACATTCTCCAACTCGCTTTTATTTAATTACTGGAATGCTGATAGAGACTCAATATTGAATGATTTTCTAAAAGATTTGAAAGACTGCTATTTAAGTTTTCCTAATACACAGATTGTAGATTTACTTGATAACATTATTGAGATAAGTACAACTGATGATAATTATTGGCCAAGTAGTGTGTTTTTAAAGACCGGAATAAAAAGCAATGATGAACACTTATTAATATTTAACACAACTGAATTGTTTTTTTGACAGATTATGATTGATTTGATTGCAAAATGGTGTTATTAATAAGTTTGAGCGTTTAGGGAGCATTTTTGGATATTTTTGGGTATAAATATGATTATTTATTGATTTTTGGGTATTTTTGGGTAAAAATACGGGTATGAACATAGAAGGCCTTAGAATAACCGCAGAGATACTCTCTTTAATTTCTGAGATTGATGAGTTTAAAGGAGCGTGGAGAGCCTTAGGGCAATTAGCCCCTGAACAATTATCCTCTCTGAAAAAAGTCGCTACCATTGAAAGTATCGGATCTTCTACCCGTATTGAGGGAAGCAAACTTACCGACAAAGAGGTCGAGGATTTATTATCCAATCTTGAAATACAAAAATTCGAGACACGGGATGAGCAGGAAGTAGCCGGATATTCTGCCGTCATGAACCTGATTTTTCAGAGCTATGTAGATATAGGGCTCTCAGAAAACTATATCCAACAACTCCACTCTGTTTTACTGCAGCATAGCGAGAAGGACTATTGGCACAGAGGTAACTATAAGAAATCTCCTAACCATGTAGAGGCTTTCGATGCACAGGGTAAAAGCCTTGGCATCGTCTTTGAAACAGCAAGCCCTTTTGAGACGCCCATTAGGATGCGTGATCTTGTTGAGTGGGCAGTGCAAGCCTATTCAGAAAAGAAACTTCATCCGCTTCTAATAACGGCAATATTTGTTGTTGAATTTCTGGCGATACACCCGTTTCAGGATGGCAACGGAAGGCTATCGCGTGTACTGACGACCTGTCTTCTTTTAAGAGAAGGGTATCATTATGTTCCGTACAGTTCTCTTGAAGCGGTTGTAGAACAAAGTAAGGAAGGTTATTATCTAGCTCTGCGCCAAACACAAGGAACGCTGAAAACGGAAACGCCTGACTGGCAACCGTGGATCTTGTTTTTCCTTCGTGCCTTGCTGCATCAAAAGAAAAGATTGGAATCAAAAGTTGAACAGGAAAACCTATTGTTTATGCATCTTCCTGATCTTTCTTTAAAAATACTACAACTGGTGCAATCACGGGGCAGGGCAACAATCAGCAATATTGTGACCATCACTAATGCCAATCGCAACACAGTCAAGAAACATCTTGAAACATTAGTTAAAACAAATCGGCTGAAAAAAAATGGGGTTGGTAAGGGTACTTGGTATTCTTAATACAGTGTATTAATAAAAGCTAAGGTCATATGGCCAGCGAGATTGTGGCATTGAATATTTAAGGACTCTGCATTTTCGTCGTTATTCAGTGTATAAATAGCATTAACACCGCACATGAATTGTTCTCCATTTTCGTTTCTTGTTATCATAATATCTGAGAATCCTCCAAGAATTTTTTTTGATTTTCTAGTAACCAGAGATATACATCCAGTGCTTGAATAGGAAAAATAGGATTGCTCGTTAATGATTCCTTTTTGCTTTAAAACCTTTAAAATAGAATCAGTGGGTTGAATAATTTCAGGAACAGAGTACAGTTTACCAGTCAGCTTATTTGAAAAGTATTTGGGAGAGAGTAGTTCTGCTATTTCGTTAGCAAACTTTTCATGGCTTTGAACTACTAAATAATTTGAATCAAAGAATTTATATAAAACAAATATTACTATAAGAATCAGTATGAATGACTTTTTTGACATTTGCTTATTTATTCGAAGAATGACTAAATCATTGTCAGCTAATTTAATTTTTATTTAGCTCAAGTTTTGGTTTAATTTGTTACAATATGAGCAACAAAAAACCCCAACATTCCTGTTGAGGTTTTTGTGGTGTGGGCCGGGATCGAACCGGCGACACAAGGATTTTCAGTCCTTTGCTCTACCGACTGAGCTACCGCACCTTCCGTAGATATTTCCCCTTCGGGGCTGCAAATATAAGGAGTGGAATGGTTATTCACGCATTATCCACTATTTTTTTCTTTAGAATTCGCAATTCTTTGGAGTTCTAGCAAATGCAATCACGTCTCTGATATTGGTCATGCCCGTTACAAACTGCACCATTCTTTCAAAGCCTAAGCCAAAACCCGCGTGTGGCACGGTTCCGAAACGGCGGGTATCTAAGTACCAGCTCATTTCTTCGGCAGGAATATGCATTTCTTTCATTCTAGCTTCCAACTTTTCTAACCGCTCTTCTCTTTGAGATCCACCTACTATTTCTCCAATACCTGGTGCTAAAATGTCCATTGCGGCTACGGTTTCCTTGCCTGGCTCGCAACCATCATTCAATCGCATATAAAATGCTTTAATTTTTGCTGGATAACCAGTTACAATTACCGGCTTTTTAAAATGCTTCTCTACCAAGTAGCGTTCGTGCTCACTCTGCATATCAATACCCCAGCTAACATCGTATTTGAATTTCTTCTTTTTGTATGCCGGACTATCCAATAAAATTTGAATGGCTTCTGTATACGTAATGCGCTCAAATTGATTGCTGATTACAAAATTCAACTTATCTAACAAGCCCATTTCTGCACGCTCATTTTGTGGCTTCTGTTTTTCTTCTTCCGCTAAGCGCTGGTCTAAAAATTCAAGGTCTTCTTTATTATGCTCCATTGCATAACGAATCAGGTACTGAATAAATTCCTCCGCCAAATTCATATTGTCTTCAATATCATGAAAAGCCATTTCAGGCTCAATCATCCAAAACTCAGCAAGGTGGCGGGTTGTATTCGAATTCTCTGCTCTGAAAGTGGGTCCAAACGTATAAATCTCTGAGAATGCCATGGCGCCCAATTCCCCCTCTAACTGTCCACTCACCGTTAGGTTGGTGCTCTTACCAAAAAAGTCTTCGGTATAATCAATATTACCAGCAGCATCTTTTGGTGCTGAACCATCCATAGGTAAAGTAGTTACCCTAAACATTTCTCCCGCACCTTCTGCATCACTTGCAGTGATGATGGGTGTATGCAAATACACAAATCCTTTTTGATTAAAAAATTGGTGTACTGCAAATGCCAATGAATGACGAATGCGAAACACTGCACCAAATGTATTGGTACGAAAACGCAAATGCGCTTTCTCTCTTAAGAATTCTAAACTATGTTTTTTGGGTTGGAGCGGATACTTCTCTGCATCTGAATCTCCTAGTATTTCTAGTGTTACCGCTTTCACTTCAATAGTTTGTCCTTTACCTACACTCTCCACCACTTCACCAATTACTTTCAGTGATGCCCCTGTTGTAATTCTTTTCAAGGTTTCGTCGTCTATTAATCCCAACGCCACCACCACTTGCAAATTATTATTGGTGCTCCCATCATTTAAAGCTATAAACTGGTTGTTGCGAAATGTACGCACCCATCCCATTACAGTTACCTGATCGCCTGGCTTTCCGTTAGCCAACAGGGTTTTTATCTTGATTCTAGAGTTAAACATGTTTTTAAGATTGAATTGCTTATTTGGGCAAGGTTTTTGCAAATATAAGCAAACAAGGGGCCAGCACTATTCTTTTGCTAAATCAGGTTGAATAAAATAGTTCATTATGGAAAAAATTTTAAATACAATTTATTGGAGCAATAGTCTAGAAAAATACTTGTTGGTTTTTGGGGGAATGATACTGGCTTGGGTCTTTTTACGACTAATAAAACACTTGGCTGTAAAAAAATTGACGCGTTGGGCTTCTGAGACTTCCAACAGGTTTGACGATGTAATTGTTAATGCCGTTGATCGTTTTGCGCTACCCATTGTTTATTTAATGGTGAACTATTCGCTTATACAAATTTTAACGCTTTCTACAAAAGCGGAAAGGGTTTTAAGTGTAGCTGTTGGTTTAATTACGATGATTTTTATTGTTAATATGATTAATTACGCCATTCATTATGGCGTTAGGACCTATATGGAAATGAAGGCAGAGCCTTCGGGAAGAATGAAACAATTGACCGGTATTCTTACAGTAATTAAAGTAATCATCTGGTTTTTAGGAATTCTTTTATTGGCAAGTAATATTGGCTACGATATAACTACAATTATTGCAGGACTTGGCGTTGGTGGGATTGCCATAGCCTTGGCTGCCCAAAATATACTTGGCGACCTATTCAGTTATTTCGTTATCTTTTTTGATAAACCATTTGAAGTAGGAGACTTTGTTGTTGTTGGCAACGAACAAGGTGCGATTGAAAAAATTGGCGTTAAAACAGTTCATGTGAGAAGCATTAGTGGTGAGCAGCTAATTATGCCTAATTCAGAATTGGTAAAAGCAACCATTAAAAATTTTAAAAGATTAGAGAAAAGAAGGAGGCTTTTTTTAATTGGTGTCACTTATAGTACAGACCCCATGGTACTAGCTGAAATACCCAATATTATTAAAAACATCATTAGTAATACAGCAGACACGGAATTGATTCGATGTCACTTATCTGGTTTTGCAGATTCCAGCATCAATTACGAAGTGGTCTATTTTGTATTAAGTGATGATTTTATTAAATATATGGATACCCATCAACAAATTTGTTTGTCTATTGCCAGCAGCTTTAAAGAGAAGCAAATTGAATTTGCTTTCCCCTCTCAAACAATCTATATAAAAAGCACTTAAAAAGCATTTTTTTAGGTTTTATCAAAAATTTTGTAACATTGCAGTGGAAACAATGCTGATTAGCCCGTTATTGAGCTCCAAAATTTCAGTTACTCTCTTTCCAAATCAACCCAATAAACCTTTCTGAGCTTTTTTTCCTTAGACAGGCCTAACCTTTTTTATAGTTTGAATTTGATACCCCCCAAACAATTTTTCCATTTATGTATGACATTCTTCAGTTAAATGACATGCTACTACCAGAGTTACTGGATATAGCAGAACGTTTAAAAATCACTGGTGCAAAAAAACAAGACAAACAAGGCTTGATTTACAAGATCCTTGATTCGCAAGCCGTACAAGAAAGTACCGCTAAAGAGAATGGAGCACCTAAAAAAGCGGGTCGTCCTAAGAAGGCCGTGAATATTAAAACTTCTACTGGCGCTACGGAAGAAGCAGAAGTAATGCAAGAAGCGCCAGCAGCGCCCATTGCAAAACCTGCTCCCATTGCCAAAGTCGCGCCAGCTGCTGCTCCTGATCAAAGTAACAATGAAAATGCAGGTGCAGCCAGACCCATTAGAAAAGCCATGCCACCTACTAAAAAGGGACCTGGCCCAAGACCTAGAACAGATAAGCCTGCCGAAGCAGCAGAAACCAATAACAATAATGAACCAGAGAATGACCCAACAGCTAATATAGCAGCGGCCATTATTCAAACATTGGAAGCAAGTGACAACAATGGTGAATCTGCTCAAGCACCAGAAACCACTTTACAACAAGAACGTCCCAGACACCAACCTATTAAAAAAGAACCCGTTTTCAATATTGAGTTTGAAGGGGTAATTCCTGGTGAAGGTGTTTTAGAAATGATGCCTGATGGATATGGTTTCTTACGTTCTTCCGATTACAACTATTTATCTTCTCCGGATGATGTGTACGTATCTCCTTCTCAAATCAAATTATTTGGTTTAAAAACAGGGGATACCGTAACAGGATCTGTACGTCCTCCAAAAGAAGGCGAAAAATATTTTGCTTTATTAAAAGTAGATTTTATCAATGGTAAGCGCCCCGACGAAGTGCGTGATCGTGTACCATTTGATTACTTAACACCTTTGTTTCCTTTTCAGAAACTGAACTTATTTACTTCACCTACCAATTATAGCACCCGTATTATAGATTTATTTACGCCAATAGGTAAGGGTCAGCGTGGATTGATTGTAGCTCAACCTAAAGTGGGTAAAACCATGTTGTTGAAAGAAGTGGCCAACGCCATTGCGGCCAATCACCCTGAGTGTTATTTGATGGTGGTATTGATAGACGAACGTCCTGAGGAAGTAACCGATATGGAGCGCAGTGTAAACGCTGAAGTAATTGCATCCACATTTGATGAGCCGGCAGAAAAGCACGTAAAGGTTTCTGCTATTGCTTTACAAAAAGCAAAACGCCTAGTAGAGTGCGGTCACGATGTGGTGATTTTATTAGACTCTATCACTCGTTTGGCTAGAGCACATAATACCGTTGCCCCTTCAAGTGGTAAGGTTTTAAGTGGGGGAGTTGAAGCCAACGCTTTACTAAAACCCAAACAGTTTTTTGGCGCAGCTCGTAAAATTGAGAATGGTGGATCACTAACCATTTTAGCTACTGCCTTAGTTGAAACAGGTAGTAAAATGGACGAAGTAATTTTTGAAGAATTCAAGGGTACTGGTAATATGGAATTACAGTTGGAAAGAAAATTAGCCAACAAGCGTATTTTCCCTGCCATTGATTTAGTAGGATCTTCTACTCGAAGAGATGATTTATTATTAGATAAAGATGTGCTACAAAGAATGAATATTCTGCGTGTATTCTTAAATGATATGAATCCTGAAGAAGCTATGAACGAATTACTGAAACGTATGCGCGGAACCAAAAGCAACGAAGAGTTCTTAGCAAGTATGAATAGATAATTTTTTTGATTGAATATAATTGACAAGGGCACCGCTAGATAACGGTGCCCTTTTTTTGATGTCTGCCCCCAGAAATCAACTGATCATTATCGCTTCTTCAAATATTTTTCCAAATCGATCTGTCGCTTTTACTTTAATTAATTTTGCAGTAGCAGAAGGTTTTATAAAAAACAAATGCTCGGTTAAAGTGGGTTCAATGAACTTATGTTTTTGTGGGAGCGATGGGCCCTCGTATAACTCAATGGCCCAAGGATCTTTGGCAACCCTTTGTTCGGGAGAGCCTTTTGATACACCATCCTCAAACCACTCAATGGTCCACTTGACATCCCAGTTCCAAATATTCACGGCTAATTCCTCTGGATATGCTTTTGCGTATCCTTTAGGATAAATACGCAACTGGTGACTATTTTCTTTATCTGTGCTTTTGTAATACCACTTGATATCGCTTCCATTCACTTCATATACCCCATAACCTCTTGGCGTTCCATCACCGCAAATTGGACCGGTCCACCAAGCACCACAAACAGTTCCGTGGTTATGTTCCATGATATTCCCTTCTTCCCAACTTTCATTAAAATGCGTATGACCCGAAAGAATATGTACTTTATACGGAGCCAGTAAACTGTATAGTTTTTTTCTATTGGAAACGGTTCCACGAAAATCTTCTTCCTTATTATTTCTTTTGGGTGCACCTGTATAAGTAGGAATATGTAAACTTACTACCACCGTTGTTCCTGGTGCAACCATCTGTAAATCTTTCTCTAACCAGGTCAATTGATTCTCGGTTAAATAACCAATATATTTTTTGGCTGTTCCAATAAAGAAAACATCATCCAACACTACATAATGAATTGCCCCTCTATTAAATGAATAATAAGTTGGTCCAAACTGTGCCTTAAAAGTTTCTGCTGAATAATCATCGGCTCTTGAGTTCAAATCCATATCGTGATTACCAATCACGTTATAAAATGGTACTCCTGTCATAGCAATGGCTTCCTTGTAATCTTTAAAGAACTCAAACTTATCCCAAACCAAATCTCCACAACCAATACCATGAAATAAAGTATTAGCTGGATATTGTTGCATCAGTTTTTTAAAATCAGGAACAGTAGTTGCTTTTAACTGTTCACAATCTGATACAGATATCATTTGTGTATCGGCCCATACTACAAAATTATGTTGCGCATCATCATTGGTTAGCTTGGTTAATACGAAATCATGATTCAAGGTTCCACGCTTTCCTTTTACGGAAATAAAAAACCGAGCAATATAATTATCATGGTCAAATGCATAGCCAGCTGGTGAACTGATATAAACAAAATCAGCATTTTCTTTCACCATAAACTGGTACTCCCCTTTTTGGTTGGTCTTAAAAACTTGGGTACCATCTGTTACAACTACATTGGCAATACCTTTTCCTTCACTCACCACTTTACCCTTTACCACTAATTCATTTTCTTTTTCAAAAGCAGCTGCATTCGTTTCCGTTAATACAGCGGGCAAAGCAAACACACTTCCTGTTAATCCTAAGTTTCTTAAAAAGTTTCTTCTTTTCATTTTGAAATTTTAAACAGGTAAATTATTTCTGCCACCATACTTTAATATTGATATTGTCTCCTCCCATTGCTTGAACTACTTGGTTATAGTTTTCAGTGTTGGTGCTTTGCACAGCTGGTGGGTAGCGATAACGTACAGGCATAATTTTATTATTCAACATACCATCTGCTGTTGGCACAACAGGAAAACCAGTTCTTCTATATTCAAACCATTGTTGAAAATCGGTAAAGTATAAGACATAATATTTTTGCAACATGATTCGCTCTAGTGTACCATTATAAGCAGCTTTGGTATTGGTAAAATAATCTGTTGGCATCACAGCACCCCACTGCTCTATGGAAGCTTTTACTCCTTTTTCATAGGCAGCTTTTGCGGCAGCTGTATTATTATTTCTAAATTCAACCTCAGCTTTAATCATTTCTACTTCTGCATAACTCATTAGGATAATACTTAGAGGAGCGGTTACCAAAGCAATATTCTTATTCGAAGGAATATAATTAAACTGATTATCACTTCCAGCATAGCCGCTAGGGATTCCTTTATAACCAATATTAGCGTTACCAATTTTGTTTCTTGCTTGTGTTAACCATCTAGCTCTTCTTGGATCATTCAAATCATTTAAATTGTCTGTGAAAAATAATCCTGCTGCTCTAAATGTAGTAAAGTCTATTGCTCTTCCCCATGGTGAAACAAAGGGTGTTACACCCGATAGCTTTACCAATGCCCCTTGATCGTTAGAGGTGAAAACTGGATACTTAACAGGATTATCAATGATGGTTTTTAATTTAGCCAAAGTTCCCATTTCGGTTCGCTTAGACAAGCGCAGTAACAACCGCATTTGTAAGGAGTTGGTAAATCTTTTCCAACTTGCTACATTATTGGCAAATAACATTTCAGTGCCATAAATCATTGGCCTAGTTGTTACATATAAATTATTGGCAGAGTCTAAATCGGCAATAATTTTTTCATACACTTTTTGCTGAGTAGTAAACTTCGGTCTAAAAATTCCTTCATCTCCCTTGGTTGCTTCTTCCATCGGAATATCCCCAAAGCAATCAGTCAAATTTGAATAGATCATTGCATTTAAAGTCATAGCAATGGCCTGATAATTAGGATCTTTTTGCTCAATTGAAGCTGTGTACATTTCTTTTACATTGGTTAGCCACCTGTAATAAGTAGTCCAAGTTGAATTACCCGCTGTTTCGGTGATATCATATCGATGCACTCCACCTGAAGTACTAGGGAAGGGCAACATATCTTGCATTAAGCCGAAAGTAAAATTATTTGCTTGACGCATATTAAATGAAGAAACTTCATACAAAATAGGATTCAATAATGTACCCGGGCTTATTTTATTTACCCGATTAGGATCGGTGTTAACTTCTTCAAAATTTTTAGTACAAGACGCCATAAACAATAGCATCAGTGCGGAAAAGACAATTGATATTTTATTTTTCATGAGTTTTTTTTTAGGTGTGTGTAGGGCTGAATACAATTGGAGGTCAATTAAAATTTAACAGTGATATTGGCTCCAATGGTTCTGCTCGAAGGCAATTGACCCATTTCAACTCCTGGTAAAATTGTAGATCCATTTAATGCAGCTGTTTCTGGATCAAAAATGGGGAAGCTGGTAATCATCAATAAGTCTCTACCATAAAGGGCTACACTTAATTGCTTAAAGAATGATTTACCCAAGATTGATTTAGGGAAATTATATTCCAACCTAGCTTCACGCAATTTTAAATAAGAAGCATCAAAACTATTTGACTCTACATTGGCTCTTCTATAATAGTCTGCATAATATTCAACAGGTAGTACTTTTTTTGTATTCGGTGAGTAGGATTTATCTGGATTCTGAATTACACCAGCTCCAATAATAAAGTTCTCTTCACGACCAGCTAATGTTGCTTTCAATTTACCCTGCTCCATCATTTTGTGGTGGCTTTGAGAATAAATCATTCCACCCAATTGTCCATCCAATAAAAAACTAAACCTGAAATTGTTATAAGTGAATTCGTTTCTGATACCACCTTTCCAATCGGCATAAGCTGAACCAATGTATTGAATTTCTTGTGGGCGTGCCGGCAAACCATTTGCATTGTAAACAATTTGTCCATCCGGAGAACGCAAGAAACCAAACCCATAAATATCGCCAGTTGTTCCACCTACTCTTGCTTGAATAGTTGCGTTACCGCCATATCCAATATCTTGTTTTCCTTCCATACCTTCAGCCAATTCCATCACACGGTTTTGGTTTTTAGCCCAGGTTAAAATGGTGTTCCAGCTAAAATTTTTCTTTTTGATAATGCTTCCTGATAATACTACTTCAATCCCTTGGTTTCTAACAGCACCTGCATTCAACACGGCTCTAGCATATCCCGTTGTTGGATCCATTGGTACTTCTAAAATTTGGTTGCGGGTGGTATTACTGTACACAGTTAAATCTAAATTCAATCTACTTTTGAATAATCTAATATCTAAACCAGCTTCATAGTTGGTAGAAATTTCTGGTTTAAAATTTACATTATGTAATAAGGTAGGAACAGAACCTGAACCAGGGAAAGGACTGGTACCATAGTATTTACTGGTTTTATAGGGGTCAGTGTCATTACCTACTTGGGCTGCAGATACACGCAGTTTTGCAAATGAAACCGCTGCGGGTAGTCTTAATATATCACTTAAGATAACACTGGTATTTATAGATGGATAAAAGAAGGAATTATTTTGAACTGGTAAAGTACTAGACCAATCATTTCTTCCGGTAATATCTACAAACCATTTGTTTTTATAGGCGAATGAAGCTGTACCGTATAATGAGTTTACTTTTTTATTTCTTGCAACATTTAGCACAGCAGGTGTTCCCACTCCATTGCTTAACATGTATACGCCTGGTATTACCAATCCTATTACACTCGCATCCATTCTATTGTAATTGGTACTCATGGCATTTCCCCCAACAGAAGCCGTTACATTAATATTTGATCCTATTTTGTCTTTATAAGACAATAAGAAGTCGCTATTGATTTCATAGTCTTGAATATTTTGTTCTTTATAAAAACCCCGCTGGTAGTTTGCGGAAGAATAGGGTCTTTGTTGTTTTCTTATTTCGCTAGATAAATCAATACCAGAGCGAAGCATTAAATCAAACTTTTTGTTGATGGTATAAGTTGCCGCCATATTAGCTAGGAAGGCATTACTCTTAACAGCATTAGTCATTTCATAAGCAATCAAATAGGGATTGTCTATAAATCGACTGAACGGGTGTACTTGATCAATTTGCTCTTGCCCTTTTTTCCAAATAGGTCTATACCAACTCAAGTCTACATTCGGATTTTGGAAAATCATAAAGTAAGCAATCGACTGGTTGTTGTAACCGGTTGCTGGTAAATTATCGCTGCTTTTATTGGTGTAGTTTACTTTGGCTACAAACTTTAATTTCTCAGAAACTTTTTGACTTACACTTAAAGCTGCTGTCATTCTTTCAAAACCAGTGTTGGGCATGATCCATTCATTTTTTGAATGAGTTAATGAAGCCCTAACCGATCCATTTTCATTCCCACTTTCTAAAGAAATATTATTGGTGATGGTAGAACCTGTTCTCCAAAAATCTTTAATATTATTAGGCTTTGCTACCCAAGGTAATCTTGTTGCAGACTGTCCTTCCACATTTGGGTCATATTGAAAATACAACTGTCCATTAAACTTTGGACCAAATGCACTACTGGTTCCACTGGTACTACCACCATCTGCAGAAGCCCCATAGCTATAATATTTTTCTCCTGCAGCATTCAACGCTCTGCCCGTACCCTGACCATATTCGTGTTGGTAATCTGGCCATCTTAATACGGTGTTCATGCTCACGTTCGAATTGAAAGAAACACCAATACCCTTATCTTTTCTTGCACCTGATTTAGTGGTAATTAATAAAGCACCGTTTGCAGCCCTGCTTCCATACAATGCAGTTGCACCCGGTCCTTTTAATACAGTGATACTTTCAATATCATCTGGATTTATATCTGAAATACCATTTCCAAAATCAACCGGCACATCGGAACCAGATCCTGCCCCATAGGCATTGCCTACACCAGAACTGGTGCCACCACCATTCATAGGTACTCCATCCAATACAATCAACGCATTGTTTCCGTCTGGGTTCATAGAAGCGTCTCCTCTTAAAGACACTCTTACCGATCCACCAGGACCAGAACCAGCAGAATATAAATTTAAACCTGCTACTTTTCCTGATAAAGAACTAACCCAGTTATTAGAACGAGCATCTAACACATCACCCTCTTTCATGGTTTGGGCAGAATAGCCCAACGCTTTCTCTTGTTTCTTAATTCCCAATGCAGTTACTACCACTTCATTCAATTCTCCAGCCGTTGAACTCATTCTGGTAACAATATTATTGCCAGACTTGTTGAAGGAAACAGTCTGTTCTAATTCAGCATACCCAACGTAAGAAAATTTTAAATTGTACTTAGCACCTACAGTTAATTGCTTAATGTTATAAACTCCTTTTTCATTGGTGCTTACCGTTTGGCTGCTTGTTCCTTTTATCTGAAGTACTACTGTTACCCCTTGAAGTGGGTCTCCTTTCTCATTTAGTACAGTACCCATAAGGTCTGCCGTAGTTTGTGCATGAACCAACTGAGTTTGCATCATCACTAAAATAAGTGCGAGCAAGCCAACAGTTTTTTGTAAAAAGTTTTTCATAATGCAGTTTGGTTTTATTCAAGCGCGAATGTATACTGCAATAAAAAAAGCCGCTGTAGCAGCGGCCCTTCTTAACTATTTGATAATGATATGGTTACATTATGATAACCTTCTGTTCATCATTTGGTAACACTGATGGTTCAAGGCTTCAATTTCTCTTCAAACAATTTCAAAATCCTCTTATACTCATCGGTCCAACTACTAGGCTCTATAAAGCCATGGTCTTCCATAGGATATACCGCGAGTTCCCAATTTTCCTTTTTAAGTTCAATGAGTTTTTGAGATAAGCGCACTACATCTTGAAAATGCACATTCACATCTACCATGCCATGACAAATCAATAAATGATTTTTTAGGCCCCCTGCAAAATTGATGGGAGATGATTTTGCATAAGCAATAGAATCTTGCACTGGTTCATTTAAAATATTAGCTGTATATCCATGGTTGTAATGAGCCCAATCGGTTACGGGTCTTAATGCGGCTCCTGCCTTAAATACATCAGGTGTAGTAAACAATCCCATCAACGTAATAAAGCCTCCATAAGATCCACCATACAAACCAATTCGCTTTGGATCAATACCATAATTTTTTACCAAGAAATCAGCGGCATCTACATGGTCGGTTAAATCTTTTCCGCCCATATGTCGGTAGATACCCGTGCGCCAATCTCTTCCATATCCACTGCTGGCTCTATAATCTATATCAATCACCGTATAGCCCTTATCTACCAATAAATTATTGAACATGTACTCCCTGAAATAACTGCTCCACCAATAATGCACATTTTGTAAATAGCCTGCCCCATGCACAAAAAATACTGCAGCCCCGTTTTTCTTTGCCGCTGTTGGTTCGTAAATTCTCGCATAAATAGATTGCCCATCACGTGCAGGAATCGTAGTCACTTTCGCTTCTTTCCATTCGTATTTTTTAAACTCATCACTCATCGAAAGATTGGTGACTTGAATAGGTTTTTTACCCGGTGCATTTTCTTGCACATATAATTCCCATGGCTTATTAATATAAGAGTAGCGATACGCTATCCATTTTTCATCTGGACTCATACTCACTTCATATCCACCTTCCCAAGCAGTAATTCTTTCTTTTGCAGTGCCGTCTGTTTTTATGCGATACCAATTTAATTTTCCTGGATGTGTTTCATTGGTCAATAAATAAAAATGCTGTTTGTTCTTACTCAATTTCAAATCTTGCACTTCGTATTTTCCAGCAGTAATTGCTTTTTTGTTTTGCGTTTTTACATCATACACATATAAGTGTGAATATCCGGTTGATTCACTTTGAAAATAAAATTGATCATTATTGATCCAACCAATTTTGGTTCCGAAATTGCCGCCGCCTATGCCTGGTCCACCAATCCATGCATTGTCTCTTTGTCTGTCGATGGGTAATAATTTTCCTGTTGCCGCTTCCAATTGCATGATCCATCTGTCTTTGTTGTCTTGAGAACGAATATCAACAAAGGCAAAGTTGGCACTGCTGTTCCAATAAGGACCATAGATGACTACCGAACGATTGGTTGGTTTTTTTCCTTCGTATCTTTTTGGATAATCTTTCGCATAATCCGGCAAGTCTTGAATACCAAGTATGGCATCGGTTTTTATTTGCATCAAAGTATCCCGTATACGATCCCAAACATAAAAATCAAATTTGCCCAAGGCATTACCCACTTTAGTTCTAGTATTTAAATTGTTGGTATAACCAGACTCTGTAACATAATCTGGAACAATGGTTTGCTTGTTTCCACTTGGCGCTTGATACAATCGATAAGTTACAAAACGTGCATCTGGACTAATTTGTAGCCCTTGCATCATTCTGTTGCCAGTAGCAATTCTTTTGATGGTGTCATTAATAACCATTCGATTGTTTCTAACATAATTGGCTCGCTGCTCTCTTTTGTCTTTTCTTTCTTTAAGTACTTCAAATAAATCTAATTGTTGCTGTTGCAGCCAACCATCTTGGGTTTGTGGGTTGATTGTAGCCGCGGAGCGATTAAAGTTCCCTACAGTTGTGCTCCCACCGGTACCAATATTAGTCAATTGCATGTGCACACCTGTTTTGGTATGCCACGCAAATAAATTAGGAGACTTGGTAAAAACAATCCACTCATCATTCATGATAAAGGATGGATTATTTTCTTGTTCTTCTGTTTGTGTAACTCGAATGGTTTTGTTGGTTTTACTATCCATCCAATAAATGTCTCCACGAAAAGCATACACCACTTGTGTTCCAGATAAATTATAGACTGCATTATTTAATGCACTGTTTCGTTCAATAATTCCATTATTGGCTTTTTCTGGAGCAGTTGAATTAATCGAAAATGCATACAAAGAATCTGAAATATTTTTTTGTGGATTCCAATTAAAAAAAACCGTTTTACTATCGTTGCTCCAAAATAAATTTGAAGGCGATGTTCCCATCCATTTAGGATCTCGCATAATATGGTCTACCGTTAATGATTGGGCAAACACTTGTAAAGAGCTGGTAATAAATACGAGCAGTAAAATTTTTCTCATAGCGTTGTTTTACGAGAATAAATCTATCGTATTCAGCTTAGAAAAACACGGGCTCGTGTTGAATATTATTTAAGTGGATGAAGAAGTCTTTACTTAAAATACTTATTGGCTTCAATGTATTCGCGCACTTTATCGGGTACCAAGTATCTTATGCTTTTTCCTGCTTTAATATTATCCCGAACATGAGTAGCAGAAATAGTTAATAAGGGGGCATTTAAAATAGTTACTCGTGCTTCGTATTTGTTGGTGACCACAAAATCAGGACGATTGTAAACAATGAATGTATAATCACTAATTAATAATGGAGCGTTTTTCCATTTGGGTAAATTCTGGAAACTATCGCTTCCCATAATGATGGTGAATTCGTGTTGAGGATATTTTTCTTTTAAATAAACCAACGTATCAATGGTGTAAGAAGGCTTGGGTAGTTTAAATTCAATATCCGATGCCCTTAGTCTTGTATCTTCTTCCACCGCCAACTGCACCAAGTGCAAACGATGATACTCGTTTAATAAACTATGTTCTTGTTTAAAGGGGTTTTGGGGAGACACTACAAACCATACTTGTTGTAAATCGGTTTCGTTTAAAACATGACTGGCTATAATCAAATGACCGGTATGAATGGGGTTAAAAGATCCAAAGTAGAGACCTATTTTCATATAACTTATTGATTATCAGTTTATTATGATAAATCTTCGGTTACAAAAATACTGTTGGCCTCGCTTAATCTTAAGCTAAGTCGGTAACCAGATACACAAATTGATATAGGATCTCCTAAAGGAGCAATTTGCTCCACTTTTACTTTCTCCCCTGGCACACAACCCATTTCCATGAGTTTGATAAAAATCTCGTCCTTCTCAAATGAATCGATGATACCCTTTTGCCCCGCTGTCAATTCAGACAATCTTTTCATATTTCCGATTATATGGTAAAGGTAATCTAGCCCGTATTGGTTTTGTTACGAATTTTGGAGTAATAACCAACTATGAGCAAAATCAACTTTAGAACCGGCGATCGTCCATTTGTATATAAAAACAATTTTCAAAAAAGAAAAAAAACAGTTAGGGCTCATTAATTATATATTCTGCTCCGATGAAATGCTTTTGAAGATTAACCAAGACTTCCTTCAACACAATTATTACACAGATATCATCACTTTTGGCTTAAACGAACCAGGTGAACCAATTGATGCTGAAATTTATGTAAGCATAGATCGGGTAAAAGACAATGCCTTACAGCAGGGGGTTTCCTTTCAGAATGAAATGCAAAGAGTCCTATTCCATGGTGCCCTCCATTTGTGTGGCTATAAAGACAAAAAGAAAAGTGAAATTATAGTAATGAGGCAAAAAGAGGACCAGTATTTGCAACTAATGGCCAAAGCTCAACAATGAATCTAAAAGTATTGGTAATCGGATGTTTTTTGTTTTGTTCTGGTTATTTGAATGCCCAACAATACAGTCAGGTAGTTCTTAAAGACATTCCCTTTGAACCCAATATTGCCATGAACGCTGATCTAGTTAAAAAACTAGAACAAAATAGTGTATACCAATCCGCTAGCAAGGCTGCCCGTTCCTTTATTTATTGGACCAACTTCGCCAGACTTTATCCAATGGCTTTTAGAGATGAGGCGCTCTTGCCATTTATTAAACTACAGCCCAGCTTAAAAGGGAAATATGCAAATAGCCTGATTAAAGATTTAGGCAAGATAACGCCCCTTCCATTTCTTGAGCCAGAATTGAAGCTAACAATGGCTGCACAATTACATGCAGAAGATATTGCACAAAACAATGGAAGGGTAAGCCATCAATCTTCAGATGGTGCTAGTTTTAGTGATCGGATGAAAAAAGTGGGCTACAAGAACTGTTCTGGAGAAAATATCTCTTTAGGGAATGACAATGAAGGACTCAGCTCTCTTTTATTACTTTATTTAGACATCAACCTACCCGATCTGGGCCATAGGAAAAATCTATTCAATCCTAATTACACCAAAATTGGGGTTAGCGTGAAGCAACTTCCCAATAATCAATTCCTTATCGTACAAGAACTAGGTTGCGGGGAATCGTCTAAAAACTAATCGTTGATTGCCAGACTCCCTTAACCAAGTTAACTTGGAGGTTCCACGGGCAACCGTTCCACCCTGAAACATTATTTGGATGTGATACGTGGAACATAGAACTTTAGGTTCTATAAAGCAACTATGCAGAACGAAAAAAGAAAATGGCAAATGGCATTCAGGCGGTTTGTGCTTGAAAATGCCCCTAGTGAACAATATGCCCCCTACTTTGGTCTATGCAGAATTGACCTTAGAAAGTGGATTGAGGCACAGTTCTCAAATGATCTAAGCTGGGAAAACTTTGGTAAAGCGTGGCAATTTGAACATATTATACCAATTGCTTGGTTTAATTCCAGTAATGAAGAAGAATTGAAAGCATGTTGGGGTTTTTTAAATATTCGAGTTACGCCCTTAGAAGGGGGCTCGGGGCATTCTATTGACTTAATGTTTGCCAAGGATTATTTTGAAAAGCTTTATCAGGATTCAGGATTTGAGGGATGTTTATATTATTTAAAAAAGTTGGATGCTATTTTGATTGAGCACAGCGCTATTCCTTCTACAAAGCTAATTGCTTTTCTACAAGCAAATAAAACCGAACTGAATTCAATTCCCAGCTTTTCAGCAGATGAATACCTACAGTACCTTGAAACAGGTTCTGCAAAATCGATCTTAACTGAAAGAGAAATATTAAAAAAATTCGGTTAGGGCTTATCCTATAATATCTTTGCACTATGTTTTCAAAATACGATGTAATAGTAGTGGGCGCTGGCCATGCAGGATGTGAGGCAGCGGCTGCAGCTGCCAACTTGGGTAGCTCCGTTTTGTTGATTACCATGAATATGCAAACCATTGCCCAAATGAGTTGCAACCCTGCAATGGGTGGAATTGCAAAAGGACAAATTGTTAGAGAGATTGATGCAATGGGTGGATACAGTGGAATCATCACCGACCTAAGTACGATTCAATTCAGAATGCTGAACTTAAGTAAGGGACCAGCAATGTGGAGTCCAAGAGCACAAAATGATCGTATGCTTTTTGCTGCAAAATGGAGAGAGTGGCTAGAAAAAACACCTAACGTAGATTTTTACCAAGACATGGTAAAAGAAATCATTATTAAGAACAACAAAGCATGTGGGGTAATAACGGGTCTTGGTCACGAGATTTTGGCTGAGTCTGTAGTAGTTACCAGTGGAACTTTTTTAAATGGCGTTATACATATTGGAGAAAAACAGTTTGGAGGTGGTCGTGTTGCTGAAAAAGCAGCAACAGGAATTACAGAACAATTGGTTGCCTTAGGATTTGAAAGTGATAGATTAAAAACCGGCACGCCTCCAAGAGTGGATGGTAGAAGCTTGGACTATTCAAAAATGGAAGAACAAAAGGGAGACGAACATATAGTTGGTTTTTCTTATATGAATGTTCCTAAAGTAAAAGCGGAAAACCAAAGGAGTTGTTTTATTACCTATACCAACCAAACGGTGCACGATTTATTAAAAACAGGTTTTGACAGATCACCCATGTATCAGGGAAGAATAGAAGGTGTAGGTCCAAGATACTGTCCAAGTATTGAAGATAAAATCAGTCGATTTGCAGATAGAGACAGGCATCAATTATTCGTGGAACCAGAAGGTTGGGATACAGTTGAAATCTATGTAAATGGCTTCTCCACTTCTCTACCCGAAGAAGTTCAAATGGCTGCACTAAGACAAGTTCCTGGATTTGAAAATTGTAAAATATTTAGGCCAGGATATGCAATTGAGTATGACTATTTTATGCCGACTCAATTAACACATGCTTTAGAAACAAAACAAATCAGTCATTTATTTTTTGCAGGTCAAATTAACGGAACAACCGGATATGAAGAAGCAGCTTGTCAGGGTTTAATGGCTGGCATAAATGCACACCAAAAAGCAAAAAATTTAGAACCATTTATCCTGAAAAGATCGGAAGCATATATTGGCGTGTTAGTTGACGACTTAATAAATAAAGGCACAGACGAGCCTTATAGAATGTTTACCAGTAGAGCAGAGTTTAGAACGCTCCTAAGACAAGATAATGCCGATATAAGATTAACAGAAAAAAGTTATAAAATCGGCTTGGCTTCAGATGAAAGAATGAAAGCGGTTGATATTAAAAAAACAGAAGTTTCCTTTGTAAAAGAAACCCTTAAAAACTATTCTGTAGAACCAAATGAAATAAACGAATATTTAACAAGTATTCAATCTGCAATAATCACAGAGAAACAAAAAGCTTCAAAAATTATTTTAAGACCGAATGTAACCCTTGCAAATTTGCAACAATCGGTTCCATCCTTAAAAGAAACATTACATGAAATTTCTGACGATTCCCTGCTTCAATCAGAAATACAAATCAAGTATGAACGCTATATAGAAAAAGAGCAACAACTTGTAGATAAAATGAGTGATTTGGAGAACATGGTGATTCCGACCAACTTTGATTATACCAAACTCAGTGCATTATCCAATGAAGCATTACAAAAAATGAAAAAAATTCAACCCAGCACATTGGGACAAGCTAGCAGAATCAGCGGTGTAAATCCTTCAGATATACAAATTCTAATGGTTTACATGGGAAGATAAACTAACTTCAGGAAAAGAACTCTTTTGAGGCGAATCCTAAAATGGATGGCTTATGGTTTCGTTGGAATAAGTTTATTCATTATACTAGTATATTTTATTGGTAGTTTATATATTCAACAAAATAAATATAAACTACTAGCAGAAGCGCGTAAGTCTATAGAAACAAAATTCCACAGCATTGTCTCCATCAAAAACATTCACTTAAGTATTATAGAGCAATTTCCAAATTTATCTATACAGTTAGATCATATAGATGTTAAAGGGACAATGTATGACGTGCATCAACAAAAAATATTTACAGCTAAAAAAGTATCCGTTAGAATAAAGCCGTTGCCTTTATTAATTGGAAACATCGTATTCAGCAAAACGAAGATTAATAATGGACATCTCATTATATATACAGACTCGCTGGGAAAAAATAATCTTGAAGAGTTAACAAAAAAAAGAAAAAAAGAAAAAGAATCTGCATTTCCAATACCAGAAAATATTGAATTGAATGAATTTAATATCACCATCAAAGACGATCAAAAATTAAAAAACATACAATTTTATATAAATTACCTCCAGGTACAAACTAAAGAAACGGATCAAATAACAGAACTATTCATCAAAAAAAATATGACTGTTCATTCATTAACATTTAATCATTTAAAAGGAAGCTTCTTAAAAAATCAACTACTAAAGGGGAAATATACATTAGAGTTAAACAATAAAAGTCAAACACTGTCGGCTAAGAACATATCCTTAATAATAGGATCAATACCATTTAATATAAACGGCATTTTTGATTTAAAAAAAGAGGGAAAGTTCAAACTAAATATATCAACGAAAGGTATTCCATTTGATATTGCACAATTATTTCTAACAAAGAATATAAATCGTGTTTTGAAATTCATCACAATTACAAAACCATTAGCAATTGAAGCTAATATAACCGGACCCTTAAGTGGAGGTGAACCTCATGTAATAGCGAATTGGGAAACCAAGCAAACAACAATTGGTACAAAACAAATTACATTCACTGATGCTGATGTAAAAGGAAGTTTTAATAACCAAGTAAAAAAAGAACAAGCACCATCAGATTCAAACAGTTCAATCCTATTAACTAGACTCATTGGTAATTGGCATAGTATACCCATTCGAACTACAAATATTCAATTAAACAATCTTACAAATCCAAAATTAAGAGGCGGCTTTAGCAGTCAATTTGATTTAGCTAAATTAAATCCACCATTAAATACAGAAAATATTGTTATTAAAAATGGAATTGGTAAAATTAATATTGACTATGATGGGCCTTTAAATAATATATTAGTAAGCAATACTAAAATCACAGCCAGATTACAAATTGTTAATGGAGAAATATATATAAAGCCCATTCAAAAAGACATCATTAATACGCAAGCTGAAATTGATATAAGTAATAATGCGGTTGAAATAAAAAATTTAACGGCTAGAACAAAAGATGGTAGTATATTAAATGTAACAGGCATATCAACCAACTCACTTGCGGCCATCCCAAATACTCCAGGGAAAGCCAATATTATCTTAAACATAAAGAGTCCTTTTTTAGATTTAAATAATTTTAGTGCAGCATTACAACATAATAGTAAAAAAAGCAGAAAAACTAATAAAGCAACTTTTAGTAAAATTGACCATCTACTTGAAAACGAAACCATTCATATCTATTTAGATGCTAACTCAATAAAATGGCAAAAATTGGTTGCCACCAACCTAAAAACATCCATTAATTTAAAAACAGGAAACTGGGAACTTAGTAATTTAAGTATGAACGTGGGAAAGGGTACTATTCTGTTATCATCAAAAATAATTAACAATAAGGGTAGCAAAACTATATCTGCCAACTACAATATTGTTGGTGTTAAAGCAGATGAGCTCTTATACGGAATGGGCAATTTTAACTTGCCTCCTATATCCTATAAAAATGTACGTGGTATTTTAAATATAAAAGGTCACTTAATTGGCCCACTTAACCAACAAGGGGACTTCAACCCTAATCAAATCAAAGCTCAATTTAATTTTCGATTAAGTCAGGGTGCCTTAATAAATTATGCCCCCTTAATAAAAATACAGGAGCATATATTTAAAAAACGTCGCCTTGATTCATTGCGTTTTTCAAACATTCAAAATGATATAACTATACAAAATGGCAATATTCACATTCCAAGAATGGAGATTGCCACTTCCGTCCTTAATCTATTTGTTGGCGGCGATTATGGACTTGATGGAAAAACCAACTTACATATTCAAGTTCCATTAAATAATATTACACAGAGGGATCAATCCAAAAAGATGCTAAATGTCTCCAATAAAGAAAAAGGTGGAACAAGTATTTTCTTAAGCGCTATATCAGATAAAACCGGACAAATTAAATTAAAATTAGACCCCAATGGATCTAAATACAAAAAAGAACAAATAGCACAATAGGCCCCTCACCCATTCATCATAATAATAAGGCGCAAAGATTTATTAGATTAACAATATTAGTAGCTTTAGATACCTACTTAAACAACCTTACTTATGAGAAAAATCAAGTTGTTGTTTTCTTGTTTGGTATTGACAACCATGTTGCATGCCCAAGAAACATTTCCAGTGAACGGTGTAGCAGATAAAAGAGATGGCTGCTATGCATTCACCAATGCCACCATTGTTAAAGATGCCCAGAATACCATACAAAACGGTATCATGGTTATAAGAGAGGGTAAAATTATTGCAGTTGGAGCAAATGTGACAGTACCAAAAGATGCAGTAGTTATAGATTGTAAAGACAAATTTATATATCCATCTTTTATAGACATTTATTCAGACTATGGAATGCCTCAGGTTCAAAGACCAACAGGTGGTGGGGGTTTTGGTGGTCCAGCTCAACTTACAAATAATCAAAAAGGAGCTTATGGTTGGAATCAAGCATTAAAATCTGAAGTGAATGCTTATAAAATTTTCAGCGTAGATGATGCTAAGGCTAAGACAATGCGCGAAGCTGGATTTGGAACAGTTCTTACACACCAAAAAGATGGAATCGTAAGAGGAACTGGTGCTGTAGTAACTTTATCTGGGGAAAAAGACAATTTTGTAATAGTAAAAGAAAAAGCTGCGGCGCACTATTCATTTAACAAAGGCACTTCAACTCAAAGTTATCCCTCTTCATTAATGGGTTCAATAGCGCTTTTAAGACAAACCTATAACGATGCAGCTTGGTACAAGAACAATCCAGAAGCTGCTTCAAAAGAGGGTTTTAATATTACCCTAAAATATTTTAATTCAAATCAAACATTGCCTCAAATTTTTGACGTGCAAGACCGAGGAGTTGATTTATGGAATATACTAAGAGCAGATAGAATAGGTGATGAATTTGGCATTCAATATATTCTGAAATCAACTGGTAAAGAATACCAAAGGATAAAGGAAGTAGCTGCTACAAAGGCTCCAATGATTGTTACTCTAAATTTTCCACAAGCACAAGATGTGGAAGATCCTAATAATGCAAGAATGGTTTCATTGGCCGATATGAAAAATTGGGAATTAGGACCAACTAACCCTGCGGCAATTGAAAAAGCGGGTATACCTTTTTGTTTAACTACCTCTGATTTAAGAGATCCAAAATCTTTTTTAAGCAATCTTAGAAAAGCAATAGAATATGGTTTGTCTGAAAAAGCTGCAATGGAGGCATTAACCAAAAATCCAGCAACTTGGTTAGGTGTATATGATAAGGTAGGTAGTTTAGAAGAGGGCAAAATAGCCAACTTCGTTATTTCTACCGCACCGGTATTTTCTGAAAAATCAATCATTCTTCAAAACTGGGTAAATGGAAATAAATATGCTGTTAAAGAAGATGCTTGGAAAAGCATTAATGGCAATTATACCTTAACAGTAAACACAGACAATGGGCCACAAACCTATACATTAGATGTAAAATCTAATAGTACAGCAACATTGGTTGGAAAAGACACACTCCAAACTAGATTTAACTTTGATGGCAAAACGGTTAAAATCAGTTTTGCTCCAATGCAGAGAAGAGTGGGTGCAGTTGGACGTTCTGGAATGGGAGCTGGAGCAAATGCGGTAGCACCATTACCAGCAAATGCAGCCAAATTAAGTGGATTTAGCAATGGCAATAGCTTGAATGGAACAGGAGTAGATTCTTTAGGAAATCATATCACCTGGTCTGCAGAAGAAGTAAGTTTATCTACAGCAAAGGCAGAAGAATCAAAAACAAAGTCTATTCCAAAAACCAATAAATCTTTTTATCCTTTTACTGCATTTGGTAACTACGAAGAAAATATTCCAAAAGCAGAAACCATCTTATTCAAAAACGCGACCGTATGGACTAGTGAGCAAGCGGGCAAACTAGAGGGTACAGATGTATTGGTTAAAAACGGAAAAATAGCAAAAGTTGGAAAAGGAATAAGCGACGCTACTGCTAAAGTGATTGACGCAACCGGAAAACATTTGACTGCAGGAATTATAGACGAACACTCTCATATTGCATCAGCTTCTACGAATGAGGGTGGACAATCTGTTACATCGGAAGTAAGAATGCAAGACAACCTTGATCCAGATGATATCAATATTTATAGACAATTAAGTGGTGGTGTTACCAGCTCTCATATTCTTCATGGATCTGCCAACACAATTGGCGGACAAACTCAATTAATTAAACTTCGTTGGGGTACAGACGATAAAGGATTAATGTTTGAAGGTGCTGATCCATTTATAAAATTTGCTTTAGGTGAAAACGTAAAACGCTCTTCATCTACTCAAGGAAACACTCGTTTTCCTGATTCTAGAATGGGGGTTGAGCAAGTATTAAACGATGCTTTTAATAGAGCTAAGATTTATGAGGCTGCTAAAAAGGAGCACGAAGCAAATAACAAGAAAAAAGGTGCAACAACAAGCACTTTTAGAAAAGACCTTGAGCTTGAAACATTAGTAGAAATAATGAACAGCAAACGCTTTATTACTTGTCATAGTTATGTAGCAAGTGAAATTGTGGTAGCTATGCGTGTTGCAGAAAAATATGGTTTTAAAGTAAATACATTCACCCATATTTTAGAAGGCTATAAAGTGGCAGATAAAATGAAAGTACACGGTGCAGCTGTTTCTACCTTCTCTGATTGGTGGGCTTACAAAAATGAAGTGCAAGACGCCATTCCTTATAATGCAGCAATTATGCACAAAGTTGGGTTAAACGTTGCTATTAATTCTGATGATGCTGAAATGGCACGTCGCTTAAATCAAGAAGCTGCAAAAAGTGTAAAATATGGTGGAATAAGTGAAATAGATGCCTTAAACATGGTTACCATCAATCCGGCTAAAATGTTACATGTAGACAGTAGAGTAGGAAGCATTAAAGAAGGAAAAGATGCCGACTTGGTTTTATGGTCTGCTCATCCATTGAGTATTTATGCAAAATCCCTGTACACTGTTGTAGATGGAACTATTTTCTTTGACCGTGCTAAAGATGAAGCAATGAGAAAAGAAGTAAAGGCAGAACGCACACGCTTAATCAACAAAATGGTGGGTGAAAAAAGAACGGGTGCTCCAATGGCTCCATTTACACCAAGCTTTAAATATGTACATACTTGTTTAGACCATGGACATAAATTGGGCTTACTAGAAATTGAAGCGGGTGAAGAAGAAGGTATTGAACACAATAGCAACCACTAAAATAATTATCATGAAAAAAATTATCATATCACTTAGCGCTATACTCTTATTAGTAGGAGCAATAAAAGCACAGGAAACCGTTTATCCTGCAAAAGCACAGAAGGGGCTGATTTTCTTAAAGAATGGAACTGTTCATGTAGGAAATGGAACGGTTATAGAAAATGCCACCATTAAAATGAATAATGGAAAAATTGAAGAAGTTGGCAATAATATTACCATACCTCAAGGAGATGTTCAGGTAGTTGATGCAACTGGAAAACATATTTATCCTGGATTGATCTTACCTGCATCTACTTTAGGCTTACAAGAAATATCAGGCGTAAGAGCTACTACAGACTTCAATGAAATTGGAGACATGAATCCAAGTATTCGTTCTATTTCAGCCTACAACGCAGATTCAAAAATTACGAATACATTGCGTTCTAATGGAATTTTATTGGCGCATACTGCTCCTGTTGGTTCTTTACTTGCGGGTCAATCTAGTGTGGTTCAATTAGATGCTTGGCATTGGGAAGATGCTGCATATAAAATGGACAATGGTATGCATATATATTTACCCAGCTTATTGGGTCGTCCGGGCGGTAGATTGGGTGCATTATTTGCACAGTTTATGCCTCAAGCACCAACCGATCCACTAAAAGGAGCTTTAGATAGAATAGAAATTGTAAAAAAATATTTTAGGGAAGCAAAAGTGTATATTGAAAATACGCCCAAAGAAAGCAATTTGAAATTGGAGGCTGCTCGCGGGTTGTTTCAGAAAAAACAAAAATTATTTTTACATGGAAATCAGGTTAAACAGATGTTGTTGGCTATTGATTTTGTAAGTGAGTTTGGGTTTGATGTAGTAATCGTGGGTGGATCAGAAAGCTGGCAAATAGCTAGTTTATTAAAAAAACATAATATTAGTGTTATTTTAAGTCAAATGCATAACCTGCCTACATTAGACGATGATGATGTAGATATGCCCTATAAAGCACCATCAGTTTTACAAAAAGCGGGCGTTTTGTTTTGTATTAACGATGATGATCCACAAAACAGAGGAAGAAACCTAGCTTTTAATGCGGGAACAGCTGCGGCCTATGGTTTAACTAAAGAAGAAGCACTAAGCGCAATCACATTAAATGCAGCAAAAATTTTGGGTGCAGATCAAACCACAGGGTCTATAGAAAAAGGTAAAGACGCAAATATTATTATTAGCACTGGGGATATTCTAGATATGCATACCAGCATTGTTGAACACGCTTTTATACAAGGAAGAAAGATTGTATTAGACGATAAACACAAACAATTGTATGAGCGATATAAACACAAATATTCAATCAAGTAATAGCAATAAATTCCTTTACTAAATAAGAGAAGCCCGGAACATTTTGTTACCGGGCTTTTTGTATAAGCCTATTTGTTACCTTAGCCATATGGAAAAGAAACTATTTCTGTTAGATGCGTTGGCTTTAATATATCGAGCATATTATGCATTAATTCGCAATCCAAGAATTACATCTAAAGGAATTAATACCAATGCGCAGTTCGGTTTTACTTCTACCCTATTTGATCTGATTAATAAAGAAAAACCCACTCATTTGGCAGTGTGTTTTGATACACATGCTCCAACGGAGCGTCATACAGATTTTACAGACTACAAAGCAAATAGACAAGAAGCTCCTGAAGATTTGTTGTCATCCATTCCCGACATTCAAAGAATCATACGAGGCTTTAATATTCCAGTAGTAGAATTAGATGGTTACGAGGCAGATGATATTATTGGTACTGTTGCTTGGCAAGCAGCAGATGCAGGGTATGAAGTATTTATGGTTACCCCAGATAAAGACTATGGCCAGTTGTTGGTAAAACCACATGTATATATATATAAGCCACCAGCATACGGTAATGCTGAAGAAGTTGTTGATGCAGAAAAAATTTGTGCAAAATGGGATATTGCTAAAGTAGAGCAAGTGGTAGATATGCTAGGATTAATGGGTGATGCGGTAGACAATATACCGGGAATTCCAGGCGTGGGAGAAAAGACAGCAGCTAAACTATTGAAGGAATACCATACACTAGAAGGAGTTTTAGAAAATGCAGATAAAATTAAAGGGGCGCTAGGAGAAAAAGTACGAGCAGGGAAAGAGTCGGCAATTATTAGTAAAAAATTAGCCACTATTATCACCAATGTTCCTGTTGAATTTCATGAAGAAGATTATCGACTGAAAGAATGGAATAGAGAAGAATTGAATACGGTGTTTACAGAATTAGAATTCAAAACATTAGGCAAAAGAATTCTTGGTGAAACATTTAATGCATTTCAATCTGCGCCACAAGGTGTACAAACAGACTTGTTTGGTAATGCGGTTGAACAAAAAACAGGGCCAAACAAAACTACTATTGAAGAAGATAATAATACACCAACATATGGGTTGGTTGCAGATAAAAACATAGAAAACACCCTACACGAATATCAATTAATAGACTCAGTAGAAGCAATTCAAAATCTTGTAAAAGAGTTGTTGACTAAAAAAGAAATATGTTTTGATACAGAAACAACTGGTACAGATGCCAATAATGTAGAAATAGTGGGCCTTAGTTTTTCGTATGAAAATAACAAAGCCTATTATATACCATTTAGTAGTAATCAAAAAGAAACAACAGAAAAATTAAAACTATTTCTTCCTTTATTTGAGGATTCAAATAAATGTTGGGTAGGACAAAATATTAAGTACGATTTATTGGTACTGAAATGGTATGGTATAGAACCAAAGGGTGATTTATTTGATACCATGCTTGCTCATTATGTAATTGAGCCAGAAGGTAGACGTAGTATGGATTTACTCAGTGCTCAATATTTAGGATATGAACCTGTTTCTATTGAAACGCTTATTGGTAAAAAGGGAAAGAACCAAGGCAATATGCGTGATGTTGAAATTGATAAAATAAAAGAATATGCTGCTGAAGATGCAGACATAACCCTGCAACTAAAACAATGCTTTGTTACATTACTAAAAGCAAAAGAGGTAGAGAAAGTTTTTTATGAAGTAGAAAATCCTTTGGTAAGGGTTTTAACAGATATGGAGTTTGAGGGAATAAAGGTAGATGAAGCTTTTTTGTTTGAATACAGCAGAGAATTAGAAATAGAAGCAAAGAAATGTGAAGAAAGTGTTTACACCCAAGCTGGGGTAAGATTTAACTTAGCTTCTCCCAAACAACTGGGTGAAGTGCTATTTGATAAATTACAATTAGATCCAAAAGCAAAGAAAACTAAAACGGGTCAATATGCTACAGGAGAAGATGTATTACTAAAATTGGCCAATCAACACAAAATAGTGGATGATATATTAGGGTTTAGAGAATTGACTAAACTAAAATCTACTTATATAGACGCTTTGCCCGAAATGATT
This sequence comes from Sphingobacteriia bacterium 28-36-52, assembly GCA_002281575.1. Classification (GTDB taxonomy): domain Bacteria; phylum Bacteroidota; class Bacteroidia; order Chitinophagales; family Chitinophagaceae; genus Sediminibacterium. The sequence continues at coordinate 53,352 of NCGN01000005.1, read as the reverse complement.
AACAAGAAAACGGGGCGGGTACATACCTCTTATGCACAAGCAGTAGCAGTAACGGGAAGATTGAGTAGCAATAATCCAAATCTTCAAAATATACCAATAAGAACAGCAAGAGGTAGAGAAATAAGAAAAGCTTTTGTGCCGCGAGTACCAGGAAGAATATTAATGAGTGCAGACTATTCACAAATTGAATTGAGAATTGTGGCTGCTATTAGTGGAGATCCAAATATGTGTGCGGCGTTTAAAGAAAGAAAAGATATTCATACTGCTACCGCTGCCAAAGTATATGGAGTAGAAGAAATGGCCGTTACTAAAGAAATGAGGTATAAAGCGAAAAGTGTAAATTTTGGAATCATTTATGGCCAAGGTGCTTTTGGATTAGCAGAAAATCTTGGTGTAAGTAGAGCAGAAGCAAAAGAAATAATAGAAAACTATAAAAAAGAGTTTCCCTATATTCAACAATACATGGACAATCAAATCAAGTTTGCAAAAGAGCACGACTATGTACAAACATTAATGGGTAGAAAAAGATGGCTAAAAGATATACATAGTGCCAACTTTACTGTGAGGGGATTTGCTGAAAGAAACGCCATTAACTCTCCTATTCAAGGAACCGCAGCAGATATGATTAAAATGGCTATGATCAAAATTCATGCTGAGATGAAAAAAACAAACTGGGAATCTAAAATGATTTTACAAGTACACGATGAATTGGTTTTTGATGCAGTTGAAGCAGAGGCAGATGATTTACAAGAATTGATCATTAATTGCATGGTTAACGCACTTCCATTACCCAACGAAGTACCAGTAGAAGCAGAAGTAGGTAGAGGTAAAAACTGGTTAGAAGCACATTAAACATATACGATGAATTGGGAATTATTATTTAAGGCATTTGAAAAAATTGGTAGTCGCTATATTGGTGTTGCGCTTATTGCCTTTTTATTGTTTTACATAATCTTAAGAAAGCAATGGCTTTACAAAAAAATTCAACAACGGTTCCCTAAAACAAAAGATTATTTAAGGGAGCTCTCTTATTCATTAAGCACCATATTCATATTTAGTTTAATCGTTGTAATCTTAAACAGCCCAAGTATAGGCCCACACACAACTAGATATAAAGAAATGGATGGAATGGGTTGGGGTTATTATTATGCAGCATTTCCACTTATGTTTATTATGCATGATTTGTATTTTTACATCATGCATCGTATTATGCACCATCCATCTGTATTTAAATACGTCCACCTAGTACATCACCAATCAACCAATCCTTCCCCCTGGGCAGCATATGCTTTTCACCCTTTAGAAGCAATAATTGAACAGGGAATTGTAGTGATATTTTATTTTACAATACCTATACATATTACCCACCTTGCACTCTTTTTCTTATTCTCCATTATCTATAATGTGTATGGTCATCTTGGTTATGAGCTGTATCCTAAAGGATTTAATAAAACCTTAATTGGAAGATGGATTAACACATCGGTAAACCACAATCAGCATCATCAATACTTTAAGGGGAACTACGGATTATATACCCTTATTTGGGATCGGCTATTTGGTACAATTAGAAAAGATTATGACCAACAATTTGAAGAAGTAAAAAATAGAACAATTACCAACAAAGCCGTTTATTAAATTTTTTATTTCTTTTTATACAAAGGTACAGTACTACATGGTTCTCCATACATTATGCTCTTTGCAAAAGGCTTTAATATACTAGTGATTTTTACATATGCAGAAGCGGGAACAGGGACTTCTCCACAACCTTTAACAACTACTCTTTGATCGGTATAATCAACACCTTGAATAAGGTCTAGTGTACTTAATAATAACTGTTCTTTTACATAAGCTTCGGTACCAAAATATACCCCCTTTGCAAGTGGTGTTAAATAAACAGTAACCAACATATTCGCCCACATCGGTATAATAGCATCTGCGCTACACGTTAAAGCAACATAACTATCCCTATATTTTTCCCAATCGGTTGTAAGTAAAGCGGCTCTAAAATCTTTTTCTTTTAGAATTAATTCCATAAATAAATAATCTTTTAAATCAAAGACCATTATTTTTTCCTTTGGAAAAAAAGCCTCTAAATCTAGGCTAATGATTCCACTTTCGGCTACTTTATTAACAATAGGTTCCATAATTAGGTGTAAAATTAGCTAATTGGATAGATCAAATTTTACGATACACGCAAAAAAAAGCCCACTTTATTAAAAGTGGGCTATAATTTGAATTTATTAACAATACTAATAAAAACTAAAACGGTAATCTTTAACAGTTGCAGCTTTTCTTAAAGCTTCAATACTTCTGTAAATGGCCATTTTTCTATTTTGTATTAAAGATTGTTTAACAGTTTCAGGTAAAGCGTCTGCGGCTTTAGCGGCTATGGTTTCACCCTTTACTGCAAAAACGCCTGAATTACCGGCAATTAAAGAAGAGGCTTTTCCTTGTACAACTTTATTAAATGCAGCACCAACAATTTTGGGTTCATTACCTACACCATTAATGAATCCAGAACCAAAACTTAAACTATCGGCTCTTAATATTGAAGAGCCAGAAGATTTAGCAATTTCCTCTAAACTACTTCCCTTCATTTTAGTATCAATGATAATTTTAGCTTTTTTATCATTTCTTATTAACCCTTCTACCAATGGTCTTGCTTCAGCAGCACCCATTAATCCTGCTTTATTAATATTGGTAACCATTGCAACTATAATTTGATCGCCTACTTCTGTAGGATCAGATACAGCACCCTCATTGTTTTCATAAATCCATCTAACCAAAGAACGAGTGTTAGCCATAGTACCAACAGTAAAATCATTTTGCTTAATTTCCGTTGCAGATAAAATTGGTTTAGCCAATTTTGCAGCATTATCATTAAACTCTTTAGTTCCTTTAGCACCTGATGCAAAAGTAGCAGCAGCAGTATTAGCTTCATTCATTGTTTCATTACTACTAATGATTGGTTTAGCCAAATAAGCTATTTTATATGCAGGAGCTCTATTTTTTTGACCCAATATTTCAATATAGTGGTAACCAAAATCTGTTTTAACAACACCCTTTGCCCCTACTTGATTATCGAAAGCAAAATCATTAAATGGAATTACCATTTGACCTTGTGGAAAATAATCATACACTCCCCCTTTCTCTTTACTACCACCATCATCGGAATATTTTGTAACCATTGCATTAAAGTCTGCTCCGTTTTTAATAGCAGTTTGAATACTATCTACTAATTTTTTACCAGTAGAATCATCTCTAACTTGTTGACCACTTTGAGGATCATTAGTACCAATTAAAATATGTCTTACAGTAACACTGTCTGGCCATTGTTTAATACCAACCATTTTGGCTATTACGTAATTATTACCATCTACATAAGGTCCAAATAAACCACCAATGGGTAAACGTATAATTGAGTCTTTGTTCGTTACTTGAATTCTAGAACCACCAAAATAGCTATTATAAAAAGCCAATTCAGTTCCAACTTTTCCTAGAAAAGCAGCAGCGTCTGAAGAAGCAGCAAATTCAGCTTTTAAATCGTTAATTTGAGCTAGCGTTGCGGCCGAATCAGCAGAAGTAGGTGCTGCACTAAAACTTACATATGCAATAGAGCGTGTTTCTTCTTCTTTTTTGAATTCATTACTATGCTTTTTAACATAGTTATTAATATCTGCTTCTGATACTTTAACGCTTGAATCTGGTAAAGCAACATAAGGATAATAAACATAAGATGCAGATGCAACCGCATTATTATCTGCTTGTTGTTTTTCTACCATCCATTTTGGAACATAAACAGACTGAATTAATAGGTTTTGATATTTATTGCGCAAACTATTTTGAATAGTTGGCTCAATGTATCCAGAATTAATCATCTTAATTTGCTCTGCGTTCTTACTCTTTTTAATTTGTGCAAATGCTCTTTTAGCATCATCCACTTTAAATTCTCCGGTTTTTGGATCGGTGAATTCTTGACGCAAAGGAGAATTTTCGCCAAACAAGATGTCGTTTAATTCTTTGGCAGAAACAGTAAGACCCAACTTGTCAAATTCTTGGTTCAATACTATATTATCTACTTCCATATCATAGACAGTACCAATTAATTGATCGCGGGTTGCACCTTGTCCCGCATACATGGCTTCTTGAGACTTTAAACGTTCTTCAAAAGCACCACGTTCAATAGAAGTACCATTAACTTTTGCAATAACAGAACTGTTAGAAAAAGCAGATCCACCACGTCCAGCACCATCCTGTAGAATAAAGGCAATCAATGCAACAGCAATGATTACAAAAATAATCCAGGTGCCACGGTCTCGAATAGTTTGAATTACAGACATAATTAATAATTAATATATAATTTATCCCGCTTCATATACGGGGAGGCAAAAATAAGGGAAAAACAGGTAGAATAAGTTGTGGAAAAATATACACATTATTCTGTTGGTAACCCTAATATTCAGGGGAAAAATCATCTTTTGGCCTAATTCTTTGTGGAAACAAAAAGAATAAATCAAGCCAAAAATGTAAAAAAAGGGTTATTTGTAAAAAAGACCATAAACTTATGCCTGTTAATTAACAGTGCAAGAAAAGTGAATAGATAAAATAGCACAGTGTGAATTCAATTATACAGCTATGTTAATAAACAAGGATATCCTACAAGAAATCAATTAAAACAATGTTTAAAAAAAAGTGAATAATGGTGGATAAACTAAGTAAGGTTAACTTTGCACTATGTGGGTAACTAAGTTATCCCGATATACACACACATAATAGTAGTAGTTGATTTTATATAAATAATTATTAAATATTATTACTTTGGATATTAACATAGCAAAAGCAGAATTAGTAAAAAACGGTTTTTTAGATTTGGAAATTGATCCGGAATTGGATCTCTTTGCTGAGATACAAAAACTAAAAAAAGAAAAAAATGCCGTTTTACTTGCCCATTATTACCAAGAAACTGATATCCAAGATGTGGCAGATTATATTGGGGATAGTTTGGGTCTTGCACAACAAGCTAAACAAACAACAGCCGATACCATCGTTTTTGCAGGTGTTCACTTTATGGCCGAAACAGCAAAAATTTTAAATCCTTCAAAAAAAGTATTATTGCCCGATTTAAAAGCAGGTTGTTCTTTAGCAGACAGTGCACCAACTGCTTTATTTAAAGCATTTAAGGAAAAACATCCCAACCATATTGTTGTTTCTTATATCAATTGTACTGCCGATATTAAGGCATTAAGCGATATTATTTGTACCAGCGGAAATGCAGAGAAAATTATTGAAAGTATTCCACTTGATCAGCCTATTTTATTTGCTCCTGATAAAAATTTAGGTGCTTACTTAAGTAAAAAGACAGGTAGAGAAATGTTACTTTGGAATGGTGCATGTATGGTTCATGAAATTTTTAGTTTAGAGAAAATTGTTAAACTAAAAATTAGACATCCGAAAGCAAAATTAATTGCTCACCCAGAATGTGAAGAAGCTATTTTAAATATTGCTGATTATATTGGCAGTACTACCCAATTATTAAAATACACACAAACAGACAATACCCAGGAATATATAGTTGCAACCGAAACAGGTATTTTACACCAAATGCAAATAAATAATCCAACAAAAACATTTATTCCTGCACCACCAGAAAACAACTGTGCTTGTAATGATTGTCCATATATGAAACTAAATACTCTAGAGAAAATTTATCTCTGTATGAAGTATGAATTACCTGAAATTTTAATGGATGAAAAATTAAGGCTACAAGCATTAAAACCAATGGAAAGAATGATGGATATTAGTAGAGCAGCAGGTTTAATAGGAGGTTAACTTGTAGATTATTGGTTTTAACAAAGTTTTCTATTTTAAGGATAAACTTTTAAACGAAAAAGGTATCTAAGCCAAAAATGGCTAATATGATAAAGAATATCTTTCTAAGTTTACTGGTAACTCTTGCAGTAATTGCCTGTAATAAAAGTGATGATACAGTAGTTACTCCAACAATTACTTCAACAGATAATCCTATTATTTCGGCCGCACTAAATTTACCAACAGTACCCTTTGATTATGTTAACTTAAATTTACCAGCATACTTTTTTATTAATGGTGGTGGTCCAGCTCCAACTTCTGTAAATGGAATTGATAATACTCCTACAAATAATACTATTACCAATAATGGTGCAACATTAGGAAGGGTTTTGTTTTATGATAAAAGCTTAAGTGTAAATAAAACCATTTCTTGTGCAAGTTGTCACAATGCCGCATTTGGTTTTAGTGATTCTGCAATATTAAGTAACGGTTTTGCAGGAGGAAAAACTGCTAGGCATTCAATGAGTTTAATTAATGCTAAGTTTTATCAACGTGGTAGGTTCTTTTGGGATGAGCGGGCTGCTACTTTAGAAGATCAAGTATTAATGCCATTTCAAGATCAAACAGAAATGGGTATGACAATCCCAACTTTACTTCAACGAGTTAGAGAACAAGCATTTTATACTCCTTTAATGCAAAATGCTTTCGGAGATACTGCTATTAGTAGTAATAGAATTTCATTGGCCCTTGCTCAATTTGTAAGAAGTATAGTAAGTAATAATAGTAAATATGATGTAGGTAGAGCACAAGTAAATAATATGCCCGCTAATTTTCCCAATTTTACTGCTCAAGAAAATGAAGGAAAACGATTATTTATAATGCCTGTTCAAAATGGAGGAGCAGGTTGTTTTGGATGTCATACTACAGAAGCTTTTGTTTCTGCTAATAATGGACCTCGTAATAATGGATTAGACCTTAATACAAACACAGACAATGGTGCAGGTAGAGGAGAATTTAAAACACATACCTTACGAAATATTGAGCTTACAGCACCTTATATGCACGATGGTAGGTTTAAGACTTTAGAAGAAGTAGTTGAACATTATAATAGCGGGGTAAAAGCACATCCAAACTTAGATAATGCACTAAAACAACCCAATGGCTCCCCAATCCAATTGAATTTAACCAATGCCCAAAAAGCGGCACTCGTTGCATTTATGAAAACATTGACAGATCCTACTATTGCAACCAATACTAAATGGAGCAATCCTTTTAAATAAGTATTATTTTATAATATGAATTGCTTGTTCATCCATTCAAAAATTATTTAGTTGCTAACAGCACAAATTTTTTAGCTTTAGCTAAAGCTATCAAATGAAGTACTTTATTGTTGCACTAATATGTTGTTGTTCTGTTGCTCAAGCTCAGTCGTATAAAAAAGTACATCGAAAAGCAATCATGGCAGATTCACACAATGATTTGCTTACCGCTTCTATTGAAAAAAATGTATTAATAGACCAAGACTTAAAAGGAAAAACACATTCCGATTTAAATAGGTTTAAAGAAGCCGGTGTTGATGTTCAACTTTTTAGTGTTTGGTGTGATGGCGATAAACTTCAACCTTACTCTTGGGCTAATAGAGAAATAGATACACTCTATGCTGTAGCAAAACGAAATCCAAAAAAAATTGAAATTGTAGAAAACTTTGATGCTTTAAAAAAAGCAGTGCGTAAAAATAAACTGGCTGCCATGTTTGGAGTAGAAGGTGGTCATATGATTGAAGATGACATAAATAAAATAGACTTATTGTATAATAGAGGTGTTCGTTATATGACACTTACCTGGAATAATTCTACCAGCTGGGCAAGCTCTGCAATGGATGAAACAAAATTTAAAAATGATCCTACCGCAAAATTGGGATTGAATGATTTTGGTAAACAAGTGGTACAACGAATGAACCAATTGGGAATGATGGTAGACTTGAGTCATGTGGGCGAAAAAACATTTTGGGACGCTATACAAACAACCACAAAACCCGTTTTAGTTTCTCACAGCAATGCTTATACTCTTTGTCCGGTTTTTAGGAATTTAAAAGACGATCAAATTGATGCTGTAGGAAAAAATGGTGGTGTTATTCAATTAAATTTTTATTCTGCATTTATAGATAGCTCATTCAAAAACAGAGAAAAAGTTTTTTTACAAAACAAACAAGCTGAAATAAAAGAATTGATTGCAAACGGAATGCAGAAAGAATATGCACAAGCAATTGTAGTAGAAAAATACAAAGAAGAATCATTGGCTATTCAGCCCCCAATGAGCATGCTATTAGATCATTTAGATTATATAGTGAATAGAATTGGAGTAGATCATGTGGGCATGGGCTCCGATTTTGATGGCATTAGTGCTAGCCCACGAGAATTAACAGATGTAACTAGTTATCCTTTAATTACAAAGGCTTTATTAGAAAAAGGATACAGCAAAAAAGACGTAACCAAAATAATGGGCGGAAATTTATTAAGAGTAATGAAAGCCCAAGAAACAAAATAAAACCCCAATCAACTATCTTTTATGAGAAAAAGCTTTTTGACTTCAGCATTATTATTTATTACAACAATGATTGTGGCCCAGGCTACACAAAAGCCGCCATTGCACGGAAAAAATTGGATGGCCATTACGGGTAAACCGCTCGCAGCTACTGCGGGATCAATGGTTTTTCAACAAGGCGGAAATGCGGTGGATGCAGCATGTGCAATGTTAGCTGCTACTTGTACTATGTGGGATGTGTTGAGTTGGGGAGGAGAAACCCAAGCCATTATTTACAACCCAAAAACAGGAAAAGTAATTGGTATTAATGCATTGGGTGTTGCCCCCACCGGAGCCACTCCTGAGTTTTTTAAATCAAAAGGATACCAGTTTCCGCCAGAATACGGTCCGTTGGCTGCTATAACCCCAGGCACTGTAGGCGGTATCATACATATGTTATCTGAATATGGTACCATGAGCTTAAAGCAAGTGTTGGCACCTGCAATGGATTTGGCCGCGGGTTATCCAATTGACGCGCAAACCGCCAATAGTATTGAAAGGGGTAAAGAAAGGATAAAGCAATGGCCTTATAGTAAAAAAGTATTCCTGCCTCATTTAGGTGAAAAAAGAGAAGCTCCAGAAGCGGGTGAAATATTTGTGCAACAAGACTTATTAAACACGTTAAAAAAACTAGTAGAAGCAGAGCAAAACGCATTAAAGAATAAAAAAACGCGCAAACAAGCTTTGCAAGCAGCTTATGACCGTTTTTATAAAGGAGATATTGCAGATGAATTTGTTAGAGGTGCACAAGAACAAGGCGGATTAATCACCAAAGAAGATTTGGCTAATTGGAAAGTGAAAGAAGAAGTTCCATCGATGATTAATTATAAAGGCATTGATGTGTATAAACTTACTCAGTGGACACAAGGCCCTTCTATGTTGCAAGCTTTGAATATTGTAGAAAATTTTGACTTAAAAAAAATGGGCTACAATTCGCCTCAATATATTAACACGCTATATCAAAGCATGAGCCTTGCATTTGCAGACCGTGATTTTTATTATGGTGATCCTGCGTTTGCTCCAACCCCTCAGCCCATGAGTGGTTTATTAAGTAAGGGGTATGCTAAACAGCGGGCAGCATTAATCAACCCAGAAAAAAATAATGCCTTAATTGCTCCAGGAGATCCATATCCTTTTGAAGGAAGAGTTAATCCATACAAGGAACAAATTAAACAATGGAATTTGGAAATAGATAGTACCGGAAAAAGAAATTTTGTTCCAGCACACGATAGCAGTGTTACTGCTAAAGCTGAATTAGAAGCTTATTTGGACCGTCTTTGGAGAGGAACTACCAGTGTTGAAGCTGCCGACAAAGAAGGTTGGGTAGTGTCTATTACACCTAGTGGTGGATGGTTACCTGCAACAATAGCAGGAAACACGGGTATTGGAATGAGTCAGCGGATGCAAAGTTTTGTATTGGATGCAGCCATCAACCCATTTAATGTTGTTGCACCAGGAAAGCGCCCAAGGGTAACACTTACCCCCTCAATGGCATTAAAAGAAGGCAAGCCTTATCTTTCATTTGCGGTTCAAGGAGGAGATACACAAGACCAAAATTTGTTGCAGTTCTTTTTAAATATGGTTGAATTTGGAATGACTGTTCAACAAGCATCTGAAGCTGAAAATATTAATACCAACCAACTTTGGTTATCATTGGGTGGTACCCAAATAAAAGACCGTAAACCGAAAGCTGGCAATTTATTGCTTTCTGCTAGAACACCTGAGCCAACCAGAGAGGCATTAAAAAAAATGGGGTATAAGCTCAGTTTTGGGCAACGAACCAGCGGTCCAATTAATGCCATTTTTATAGATAGAAAGCACAATAGCTTGTGGGGCGGATCGTCTAATAATGGAGAAGATTATGGAATTGGCTGGTAAATAGTTAAAAAACCAGTAATAAATGTATTAATACGCTGCCAAACTATTTGGTGGCGTATTATTTTTGGTACAATAAATAGAAAACTAAACACGTTAGTAAAAAAATACTAAAAAAATTAGTGTGTATAATTAAAAACCACTAGTTTTACCACCTCATTAATTTTGACCATCTAAAAAGTACAACATGAGTAATGCAGAAAAATTAAAAGCCCTTAAGCTCACCATTGATAAAATCGACAAAGATTTTGGCAAAGGAAGTGTAATGATGATGAATGAAAAAAGCACAGCCCCAATGGAAGTGGTTTCTACTGGTTCGCTTGGCTTAGATGCTGCATTAGGTGTAGGTGGTCTTCCAAAGGGTAGAATTGTTGAAATATATGGACCAGAATCTTCTGGTAAAACAACGGTAGCTATTCATGTTATTGCTGAAGCACAAAAAAAGGGTGGAATGTGTGCTATAATTGATGCGGAACATGCTTTTGATAGCGCTTATGCACAGAAATTAGGTGTAGATGTAGACAATCTCTTGATTTCTCAACCCGACTATGGAGAGCAAGCATTAGAAATTGCCGATCGACTTATTTTATCTGGTGCATTAGACGTAGTTGTTATTGATTCTGTTGCTGCGTTGGTACCTAAAGGAGAATTGGAAGGCGAAATGGGCGATAGCAAAATGGGATTGCAGGCTAGATTAATGAGTCAGGCCTTAAGAAAATTAACGGCAACCATTAACAAGACCAATACCATTTGTATTTTCATTAACCAGCTCCGTGAAAAAATTGGGGTAATGTTTGGAAATCCAGAAACCACAACGGGTGGTAATGCCCTAAAGTTCTACGCTTCAGTGCGTTTAGATATTAGAAGGATGACACAAATTAAAGACGGTGATACTGCAATAGGAAATAGAGTGAAAGTAAAAGTGGTAAAAAATAAAGTGGCTCCGCCATTCCGTGCAGCTGAATTTGACCTTGTTTTTGGTGAAGGTATTAGCAAAGTGGGTGAAATTATTGATATGGGTGTAGAAATGGGTATAGTTCAAAAAAGCGGATCTTGGTTTAGCTATGAAAGCAATAAACTAGGTCAAGGAAGGGAATCGGTTAAAACCTTGCTACACGATAATCCGGAATTATCCAATGAAATTGAAGCTAAAATTAGGGCTAAGTTAATTGTGGTGGCGGAAACCCCCGCTGAAGCAACGGAACAATAAATCGCTTTTTAGATGGGGTAGTAAATTGCCCTGGTCTGCAAAGGCCGGGGCTTTTGTATTAAATTAATCCCTGTTTAGATAATATTCACCCCTATCTAGGCGTTTATCAAACACTTAGTGGCTCTTTAATGCCCTAATTTTAATTCATTCGTGCAAATGAACGCAAAGGTACCCAGTTATTTTATCCTGAGCGGCCGTATTCTGCAATGCCTATTTATTATGGCTTGTGTATTCGGTGGTGTTGCGCATGCTCAGAAAGGAATTGGGTTCGATATAAAACCATTCAGGAAAGAAGCCATTTTTAGAGACGACGATAAGATTGGCTATAATCTTCGTTTTCGAAATAATACCAAGGAAAAAATACGAGGCACCATTAAAGCCAAAGTGGTGAATTATAAAGGTGAAGAAGTGTTTAATCAAGAAATGGGTTTTACCATGGACGCCAAAAAGGGGTATATGAAAGATTTATACCTTGAAAATGATAAAACCAAACCGGGTTTCTATCAATTACAACTAATGGTTTCGGCCAATAATTATGTAGATACCCTGAATTTTGGTTATGGGGTAGATCCGGAAAAAGTTTACTCGAATGTTAATAGACCAGCAGATTTTGATCAGTTTTGGGACGATGCAAGAAGAGAATTGGTCAATATTGATCCCAAATTTAGAGTAACCAGAAGGGGCGATCAAAGCACCCGAGATGTAGATGTCTTTTTGGTAGAGTTTCAATCGCTCGAATACCAAACTATTCGAGGCTGGTTGTCGGTACCTAAACGTAAAGGCAAATTTGCTGTTATTTATGAGCTACCTGGTTATTTACAAGATATGCGCCCAGATTCATTAAGAACGGATATGGCGGTTTTTAGGGTAAATGTTCGAGGTCACGGAAATAGTAAAGACAATACCAATGCCGATTTTAATACTTTCAACATAATTAATTTAAATGACCGCAATAAATACATCTATCGAGCTGTTTATATGGATGCACTTCGCGGTTTAGATTTTCTGTATAGACACGACTATTTAAAATTAGATCTAAAAAAAGTTATTGTTAAAGGGGAGGGTCAGGGTGCCGTTTTGGCTGCTGTAGTAGCATCTTTAGACAACAGACCGCAGGGTTGCATTATTGAAAGACCGGTATATACAGATATGCGAACCTTGTTTTTTATGGCAGGTTCACAAAAAGTAATGCCTTGGCCAGTAGCCAATTTTCAGGCATATATTAAAAATCCAAGAAACCGATTAAACCAGGATGCTTTATTTAAAAACTGGGATTTTTTTGACCCAGTAAATTTTGCACCCAATATTCGTTGCAGGGTATTGTTCGGGCACAATCAAAAAAATACGATTTGTCCACCTCAAGCTGCAATTGCATTATACAATCAAATAAGAATTGATAATAGAAATATATACATGAGTTTAGATGACAATGCAATGGATCATGTGTATTATAGTTATGAAAGTTTTTGGATGAAAAAAATTCTCTGAGCAACGTAAATAAATATTGATGAAAAAATTATTGTGCCTTATAATTATAGCATTTGTAGCTAATTCTGCTTACGCGGGTTTTCCAATTGGTAGGGGAAAATATTTGTTGGTACCCTCCTATAATTTATATACAACTAAGGGATACTGGGACGCAGGGGGCACCTATGTTCCATTCTCTAATGGAGGAAGATTTGCCTCCCATTACTTTGGAATTTATGGTGGTATTGGTATTGGAGAGCGATTGGATTTTGTTGGAAACATCTCTTATATCATGCAAAGAAAACTAGAAACGAATTTGGCTCAGTCTAATTCTAGTTTTGGAGATGCCAGCTTTGGACTTTCTTATTTGTTAAACACTTTTGATTATTCTAAATTTTTGAACGTAACAGGTTCTTTAATAGTTCCATTGTATACCAACGATGCTAGTAAACAACCATTTACGGGTTTTCAACAAGTAGGGGGAGAAGTAAAATTCACCTATTCTGGATCTAATGGGGAACGCTATTCGAATACTTATTTTGATATTAATTTAGGTGTTCGCCAATACTTTAGCCCAGAGGGACCCACCCAAATTTTTGGTGATGCACTATTGGGAATTCCACTAGACGAAGACAATAAATTGACGTTTCAATTGGCCAGCACCAAATCATCCAGTACACAAACCGGGTTAGTCTTGAATCCAAACAATTTGTTCTTGAACCGTCAGTTTAATTATTTTAGATTAACAGCCGGGTATGGCAGAAAAATCAGCCAAAAATATCAAATTTTCCTCTCTGTCTTTACAGACGTGAACGGAAGGAATACAGGTAAAGGTGGCGGAGGATCCATATCCTTGGTTGGTGAACTATAAAAGCACTTATTTTTAATGACAGCGAAACAATATATACCATCATTAACTGGTGTTAGAGGCCTGGCATCTATTTTGATTTTTTTTCATCACTTTAATCAAGAAGATTTTCCACCTCTATTGTTTAGGGTATTAAATGAGTTTCATTTTCCACTGTCAATGTTCTTTGTATTAAGTGGATTTTTAATTTGTTTACGTTATTATGATAATGTTGAATTATCAAGTAAATGGATGCGTAAATATTTAAAAAACAGAATCGCTCGGGTTTATCCAATCTATCTTATTTTAACCATTGTTGTTTTCTTATTTGCTTGGATAGCCAATGATACCAGCATTTACAACGGAAAGAATAGTCCACTTACTTTGTTCATCATGAACATCACTTTCCTCAGAGGATTTTTTGATGACATGAAGTTTACAGGTATTGCACAAGGCTGGTCTTTAACCGTAGAAGAGTGTTTTTATTTTTCTGCTCCTATATTTTTTATTTTAATTAAAAGAAGTAAAATTTATTTTTTGGTTGCCCCATTGGTCATTACAGCCTTTGGTGTTCTATTGGTATTGATATTTAGAAACGTAGATTTTTATGGATTTTTTAGTTCATTTAAATTCTTATTTATTTCAACTTTTCTTGGAAGAACGTTTGAGTTTTTTGCGGGAATGGTATTAGCAATGATTATAAGAAAGGCAGACGATTCTGTAAGTAATTTTTCTTTATACACTTGGCTAGGAATTATTGGAATTGCTTGTACCAACCTAATAATGATTAATCAACCAATCAGTAAAGAAGTACCATTTGCACTATACCAACCAATTGGTATTTTTACGAATAATATTTTATTACCAATTGCAATTGCAACGTTCTTTTATGGTTTAATTAAAGAAAACTCTGTTGTTAAATCTATTTTAGGAAGCAAAACAGGAGAATTAGTTGGAAAAAGCTCTTATATACTTTATTTGATTCACCTTGGTTTTATTTCTAGATTAACTTCAGACTGGTTGCACAATAGAGCAGATGTTTTTTATGCTTGGTTAGATAAAAACGAATATTGGTGGCTATCTGAACACTTGAATTATACTGCGTTGGTATTGTTTTCTCACCTGCTCGTATTAACCCTTATCTCAATTATTTTGTATAAGTTTATAGAAGAGCCTATCAACTTATACATCCGGAAATCTAACTTCTTAGAAAAGAAAAATTAATTATGATTTTCCATCCAAAAAATAGCACCCTTTATAAAATTACATTTCTACTTATAGCAGGAATAGTTTTATGGAACATTGAAGGGAGGGCACAAAAAGGAAAAACCAAAGATCCTGTTACAGTTAACATTTTACCCTATAATAAGAAAGCAAGATTCAATAAAAAGTTTCCTGTTAAATATAAAATTCAGTTTGTTAACAATTTAAAGGATCCCCAGGAGGGTACTTTAGTATATACCGTATTAGACAATTCCAATCAAGAGGTATTAATCAATAGTTTAGATGTAAAAGTGAATGCCAAAAAAACACTGGTGTCTAATTTTGAAGTACCAATTGTAAAAGAGGGAAACTATACCATCAAAATGACTGTTGAACTCACCAATTTCAACAGCAGTTACGATGGAAGCTTTGCTTATATTGGCCCACCAAGAAAATCTAAAGATCGCAAACCCGAAATTAATCAAGAACCCATTGTAAATACGCCCCCCCTTAATTGGTCTAAAGACAATTTATCGGGTGACGCAAGTAGACAAGCCCTAAGTGCAGAAGAAGTAAAAGACGCTCCAGCTACAGAAGAGTACCCTGAAGAAGAGGGAGAAATGATTATCAAACTAAAGCCTTATAAAAAGGATGGGGTTTTTTATGATGGTGAAAAAATAAAGTATTCTGTTTCTATTGCCAATAAATATAAAGTTAGACAAGATGGAACTTTTACCGCTATTGTACAAACAGAGTTAGGAGAAACCGTTAGTTCAACACAGGTAAAACTTAAAATTGCTAAAAAAGGGCAAAAAAATTTCCAAATTGAAATTCCTAAACCTAAAAAGGAAGGAGTATACAATTTGCGAGCGGCAACAAATACATCCACTTATGATGATACCGCGCAATATGCATTTGGCTACAATATTAGTAAAATCAAAACCCCCTATTATTTGCCACCCGATTTTGATGAATATTGGCAAAACGGATTGAGTGAATTGGCAAAGGTAGACCCACAGTATAAAATTTCTAGAGACGAAGAGCATAGTACCAAGTACCATGATGTATATAGGGTAGAAATGAAGGGGATAGACGAGTTCCCTTTTTATGGCTACTTATCTATCCCAAAGTTAAAAGGGAAATATCCGGTTATTATTGGCTTTGGTGGGTATAAGAAAGAAGTAATGCCGCTACTTTTTGATGAGTTTATTTCTTTTTCTGTAAACGTAAGAGGGATAGATAAAAAATATGAAAAAGAATTTAACCCCGATAACATAGAGCAGATAATGCTTAAAATTGAAGACAAAGATGCATATGTTTATAAAGGGATTTACTTGGATTGTATAAGAGCAGTAGAATTTGTTTATGCGCATGGTCATATGGGGATGGACCTAAATAGAGTATTGGCTTTTGGTGGAAGTCAGGGTGCAACTATGGGTTTAATAACAGCGGCATTAATGCCAGATAAAATTAATGCTGTAATTGCCAGCAATCCCGTTTTTGCAGACTGGAAAAACAGCTTTGCGGTTGGAAAAAATAAACGAGAACTCTCTTTCCCTTCAGACGCTATTGTAAGGTACTTAAAAGATAATCCAGATTTTACCGAAGAACAAATGCTTGAAACCTTTAATTATTTTGACTTACAAAACTTTATGCCAAAAGTTAAGTGTCCGGTATTGTATGCGGTAGGCTTACAAGATGAATTTATTGCCCCAGGAAGCGCAATTGCGGCTTACAACAAATTACCTTTTGACGCGCTATCAAAAAGTGAATTATTTATTTTTCCAGACCTAGGACACGAAATTCCGGTTTACCATAATTCATTTATTGGTATTTGGTTTAATGAAAAAGCCGTAAGTAAAAAGAAAAGATAAATAGATGCAAAAGAAGTATAACCATATTATTTTACTGATAGCCTGCATACTATGCGGCGTCAATTCGGCTTTTGCAGATTATCCAATTGGTAAAAAAAGAACAGCCATAACCGGAACCTTTAATTATTTTTATTCTTCCAAATATTTTAATGACCAAGGTAAACTTATAAGCAATAATCCCGGTGATTATTTTCAAGCCAGTTCATATAGTTTAAATATTTCACATGGATTGGGCAGGAGGGTTGATTTGTCTGTAACCATTCCATTTGCAGTACAAACATTGGTAAATGGAGCTAATTCAGAAACAAAATCAGGAGTTACCGATGTAAACCTTGGCTTATCTGTACACTTTCCCTCTCTTGATTATAAACGATATTTTACTTTAAGGGGCAGCGTTGGAATTCCAGCGTATCAAAACATTCAAACCCCTTATTTGGGATTTGCATCTAAAGCGGTCATGTTGGGCGCCAACTATTCTTTTACACCTTATAAAAACGGATTCGCTATTGTGGAGTTTGTTTATTCTAGATTTTTAGATTCACAAGATGGTCCCAATCAATATAGAGCAGTAATTACAATGGGTAAAATGTATAATAAGCATACTTCGGTAACAGCCTCTCTATCTCATCAAGTTTCTCAAAGTGTAAACACGGCATTTAATCCCAACTTGCAATTGAATAAAAACTTTAATGCCGCTACATTTAATTTAAGTGTAGGTAGAAAGATTAACCGAATGATTACCCCAACTATACAAGCCTATTACACATTATTAGGTAAAAATGCTGGTTTAGGATTAGGTGCAAATATTTTTGTTACTGTAAGATTACCATAAAATAAAAGGCATTGATTTACTCAATACTTAAGCCGCTTATTCGTGTTGCTTTATTTTTTTTCTGTAGAAAAATATATATACAAAATAGACAGGCTTTCAAGTTAAAAGGCCCACTGCTACTTACGGCTAATCATCCCAACTCTTTTTTTGATGCAATTATAATTGCTGCATTTTTTAAACAACCCATTCATTTTTTAGCCAGAGGAGACGCATTTAATCAACCATACCATCGGTTTTTATTGGGTCTTTTAAATATGATCCCTATTTATAGACTTAGCGAAGGAAAAGAGAATTTGGTACTTAACAACTACGCATTTGCAGCTTCTAAAAGAATACTTGAAAACAATGGTATTGTGTTAATTTTTATTGAAGGAATTTGTTTATTGACCAACCAATTACAACCATTTAAAAAAGGAGCCGCTAGAATTGCGTTGGATTATCAGGGAAAAAATCCACTAAATATCCTTCCAATAGGTATAGCATATGATGCTTTTAATAAATGGGGAAAAACAGTTCAGATAGGTTTAGGTAATCCTATTTTAGCAAAGCAACTTTTACCTTTTGACGATAGAGCAAAAAACATGAACCATTTTAACACAGAAATAAAGCAACAGCTTAAACAATTAGTTATAGAACCAGCACCCTCGCAAACAATAAATAGTAAAACGCTTCAATCAATAGCTGATCTTGGGATATTATTGCACCAACCACTTTTTAGTTTTATTCATATGCGAGTTTTTACTAAAACAAAAGGGACGGTATTTTATGATTCAGTCATGTTTGGGTGTTTGTTCATAGCATATCCACTATATCTAATTCTAGTTACCGGGTTGCTTTATTGGTTATTTGGTTATCCTGCTTTTATTATTTTAGTGTTATTCATTCTTTCTGCAAGAACAATTGTTCCTTGTAAAAACCCTGCTAAATAATTGTTCAAACTATCCTATATTGGTAATTTATAGCTGTGACATAAAAAATTTATCTATGAAAAAATACGCCATTCTAATTGCGCTTTTAATTGGTTTGCAATCCTATGCACAAGACACTATTGCTAAACAAGATATTGTATCTGCAGCAAAACTATTTGACTTACAATACAATAATAAAGAGGTAGATACCATGTATGCAGGTATTAAAGACAACCTAAAAGTGTATAGAGATATGCATCAAACCAGCTTAAACAATGGCCTACCTATGAGCCTATGGCAAAGTCCTATTGTTCCTGGAATACAAATTGAAACAAAGCAAAATGCCATTAAATGGAAGTTTAATAAAAAGATAAAAAGCCCAATTAACAAATTTGAGCTGGCCTTTTTTAGCGTTGCAGAATTATCCATTTTAATTAAAACAAAACAAATTAGTTCTGTAGAACTTACCCAGTTTTTTATTGAAAGAATAAAACAATTTGCAGACAGCCTTCAATGCGTAATATCTATAACAGAATCAATTGCCCTTGAACAAGCAAAAGCGGCAGATGATGAAATTGCATCGGGAAAATATCGCGGACAACTCCATGGTATTCCATATGGATTAAAAGATTTGTTTGCCGTAAAAGGAACAAAAACAACTTGGGGCGCCGAACCGTATAAAAACCAAGTAATTGATGAAGATGCATATGTGTACAATCGATTAAAAGATGCTGGAGCAGTATTAGTGGCAAAGTTTACCTTGGGTGCTTTAGCCATGGGAGATTATTGGTATGGGGGAAGAACAAAAAACCCCTGGAACTTAAAAACTGGTTCTTCAGGATCATCGGCTGGTTCAGCTTCTGCAACAGTTGCCGGTTTGGTTCCTTTCGCAATTGGAACAGAAACCTGGGGTTCAATTATTTCTCCATCATCTACTTGTGGAGCAACTGGATTAAGGCCAACGTTTGGAAGAATTAGTAGAACAGGTGCTATGGCATTAAGCTGGAGTTTAGATAAGATTGGTCCAATATGCAGGTCTGCAGAAGACGCAGCAATCGTATTTAGCTATATACACGGTACGGATGGTTTAGATAGGTCTGCAGTAAATATTCCATTTAACTATCAACCAGAGGGAGACATTAAAAAATTGCGAATTGGGTATGCAAAAAACTATTTTGACCTTATTAAAGACACATCAAGAAATGAATGGAAAGTATTAGAAACGTTTAAGAAAATGGGGGTACAGTTAATACCAATTGAGTTTCCAGATACTGCAGTTTATAAAGCCAATATTATGGATGTAATTATTAGCGCAGAATCCGCTGCTGCATTTGATGGCTTAACTAGATTAAATATAGACGATGAGTTAACAAGACAAGGGCCTTTTGATTGGCCAAATAGTTTTAGGGTTTCTAGATTGGTACCAGCAGTAGAATATGTAAATGCCAATCGCATGCGTTACCAGCTCCAACAAAAAATTCACGCTGCATTAAGTAGTGTTGATGTGCTTATTTGCCCAACAAGGGGAAGCGGAAATCAATCAGCCATAACCAATTTAACTGGTCAGCCGGTGGTTTGTACACCTACAGGTTTTGATAAAAGGTCTGGATTACCTACTAGCATAAGTTTTATAGGCAACTTATACCAAGAAGCAGCAATATTGTTGGCTGCAAAAAATTACCAAAAAGCAACCAATTGGGAAACCATTTATCCACCCCTATTTTTGAAATAAGCGGTTTTAAAACCGAATCATTTTTAATTTCAAATGATGAGAAAAAACAATAAGCTTGTTGCCATAGTTATTAGCTTATTGCTATTTGCCGGGTTGGTATATTCCATTTTCACAATAACCCAAACCAAAAATAATTATCAAGAGCCGGTCATTTTTGTATTTCCCGATAAGCAAAAACTTACACCAGCTAATGCATTTGATTCTTTATTAGCTCAAAAAGACAGTATTGTTAATGGATTTTTTAATCCTGGTTATTCTCAATATAAATGGTGGGTTTATGTAAAAATTTCCAATCAACTTGCAAGCTATTTGCAGGTAGGCAATCCGCATATTAATAAAATCAGAATTTATTCTATAAAATCGAATAAGCCAATCTTAGTGTATGAATCAGGAGATTATTTTAAGTTCAAACAACGAACACTTAATGATCCAGACTTTTGGTTTAAGATTCCAAATTTAACCAAAGGGTTACTTATTGAAGTAGATAAAAAAGGAGAATCTTTAGAATTACCCATTCGAGTAGTAGCCGAAAAAGAAATGACTCAATACCTCTCCAATCAAAAAATGGCATACGGAATTTTTATTGGTTGGATGATTTTTCTGGTATTGCTTAATTTTTTTTTATGGGCATCTTTAAGAGATAATATTCATTTATTTTATATTCTATTTGTTAGCTCCTCTGCATTTTGGCTTATAGCAAACTGGGGCTTAGGATTTCAATACTTTTGGCCAAACTTTCCAGAAATAGCTAGTAAAGCCAGGCCATTATTTAGTACTAGCTCTTTCATTTTTATTCTGGAATTATCAAGAAGGTACTTTGCCTCCATCGAAAAAAAGCCATTGTACAATAGCTTTACACGAATTTTACAATTATTATTATTGCTATTGTTTGGAACTTTTGTAATTAGTGATATAACATTAACTAGTGAAAGGATAAGGTTTTTAACACTTAGCGCTGCCAACATTTTATGGTTGGTTTCTACCCTTACCGTTTTATTTTTCATTATCACGAGTTATAAAAAAGCAAAGGCAATCTCCTTGTTTTTTCTAGCTGCATTTATGGCGTTGGCAATCTTTATTTTTTTGATTATTCTCTCTCAATACAACGTACAAGAGAATTGGGTTTTCTTTATAAACAAATATGGATCAGCAATTGGAATATTGGCGAATAGTACAATTCTTTCATTTGGTTTAACACAGCGTTATAACTATTATAAAAAAGAAAGAGAACAGGTTCAGCAAGAGTTAACAATTGAAAGAAGCATGCAAGCAGATAGGTTAATTCAAGCACAAGAAGAAGAGCGATCTAGATTAGCTAGAGAATTACACGATGGATTAGGTGGTCTTTTGGGAAGTATTAGAATTGGCGCATTTAACAAGTTGAAACAAGACGCTCTCAACCAATCTTGGTTAGATGCACAATTGTCTGAAGCAATTGAAGATTTAAGAAATATTGCACATGATTTAATGCCAGTTAATCTGCCCGAAAAAGGGCTTGTGGCTATTTTAGAGAAAACTGTTGCTAGGTGGAATTTGTCTAATGAATTTACCACCCATTTAAACTGTACAATTAATAATAGGTATCCATTAGCGGTAGAAGCTGGTCTGTATAGAATTGTGTCAGAACTTATTTATAACGTTAAAAAACACGCCCATGCAACCGAAGTGTACGTTTCATTATGGGAAGAAACAACCAATCAAACCATAACCTTGTTGGTAGAAGACAATGGAACGGGTTTCATATCCAATAAATCCGAAGGAATCGGTCTTAAAAATATCCGCTATAGGGTTGAATACTTAGGTGGAAAAATTTTGATTGATTCAAACCTAAAAGGCACTAGTATTGTAATAGAAATATCCGGATCGAAAAACCCTCTTCATGCCCAATAGAACAAGAATTGCCATTGCCGACGACCATAAAATATTTGCGGAGGGCATTAAAATGGTTTTAAATGAACAAGAATGGATTAACTGGGTAGGAGAAGCATTTACCGCAAAAGATGCTTTTCAATTATACGAGGATAGGCGCCCCGATATTTTTTTATTAGACTATCATTTTCCTGATGGTAATGGTTACCAAGTAGCCGAGAAAATTTTACTAAAGTATCCTCCAGCTTCCATTATTATCTTAAGTATGGAAAACGATAATGAAATTATGCGCCAGTGTATGCTATTGGGAGTAAAAGGATATATTATCAAGAATCTATCATCGGATGAGTTAATTGAAGCCATTGAAGGGGTACTTGCAGGAAATAATGTCTTTATGTGGGACGAAGAACCGCAAACACAATTAAAGGAGGAAGATGGCGGTTTAAGCAAAAGAGAAAAAGAGATTGTTTCATTAATCAGCAAGGGATTAACCAGTCAAGAAATAGCAGAATTGATTAATTTAAGTGTATTAACAATCAATACTCACCGAAGAAATATTCTGAGAAAACTGAATTTAAAAAATACCGCCATGATGGTGCAATATGCACGGGTAAACCGATGGTAGTCCATTTTTATTACATTTGCCGCCTGAACAGTTTTTATGAAGATTAATTTAGGCATTTCGGTTTTATTTTTTACACTGCTAGTTTCTTGCACAAGTACGCAACAATTAACTTTAAACTACACCCCTACAAATACTCATTTAAAGTATTTGCACACGTATACCATTCCCCATAATTATACTTTTGAGGAAACCATTGTTGGAGGGCTGTCTTCTATTGATTATGATGAAAAGAATAATCAATATTATATGGTATCCGACGATCGTTCTTCATTAAACCCTGCTAGATTTTACAAAGCAAAAATTGCTATCAATCAAAATAAAATTGACACAGTAATATTCACCAAGCGCTCTTACTTAAAAGATGAAATGGGCAAAACCTATCCGAGTTCTAAAGAAAACCCGTTTAAAACGCCGGATCCCGAAAGCATGCGATACAATCCAAACAATAATTTATTGGTCTGGAGCAGTGAAGGCGAAAGGACTATTAGGGGCAAAGACAGTATTTTAATTAATCCTTCCGTTTTTTATGTAAATAGAAATGGATCTTGGAAAGATAGCTTGCAAATGCCTGCTAATCTTTATATGAGTTTGCAAGAAAAAGGGCCTAGACAGAATGGTGTTTTAGAAGGAATGAGCTACATTAATAATTATCAACAATTAATGGTTAATGTAGAAGAGCCATTGCAAGAAGATGGTCCAAGAGCCGACCTAAAGCCCAATGGAGCAATGATTCGATTCTATACTTTTGATAGTAAAAGCAAGCAGTGTATAAAACAATATGCTTATGAGTTAGCTCCAGTTGCACATATACCCAATCCGGTAAATGAATTTAAAATCAATAGTGTTCCAGAATTTTTATGGATTGGAAATAATCAGCTTTTTGTACTAGAAAGATCCTATTCAACAGGAAGAATACCATGTAGTATTAAAATATTTTTAGCCGATTACTCCAATGCAACCGACGTATCAGATTTTGCTTCTTTAAAAGCGCCTGCACAATATCAACCGATGAAAAAAACATTGTTAGTGAATTTTGATCAGTTGGGTATTTATACAGATAATATTGAGGGAATTAGTTTTGGTCCAATTTTGCCTAATGGAAATAGAAGCATATTATTGGTATCTGATAATAATTTTAGTCCCATTCAAAAGTCGCAAATAACACTCTTAGAGTTAACAAAGCAATCAACTATATCCAACCAATGATTCTATGAATAAATGGTTTATCACAATTTGTTTCTTTCTATTTATAGCATCCTGCAAAGAGCCAGAACAAAAAGGATTACCCCATGTGATTATTGAAACAGGGTATGGAGAAATTGAAATAGAGTTATATACCAATAAAGCGCCGTTAACTGCTAATGCATTTCTGAATTATATAGATTCAGGGTATTACAATCAATGCAATTTTTACAGGGTGCTAAATATGTATAACCAACCATCTAATGCCCCAAAAGCTTTTTTAGTTCAAGGAGGTATATGGAAATCGAATAACAAATTAGCACAAAGCTTACAAGGCATACCACACGAGTCTACAAAACAAACCGGCATATTGCACAAAGAAGGTACGATATCTATGGCAAGGAACGAGCCGGGTTCAGGTGGTCCTGAATTTTTTATAATGGTAGAAGACGAAACTGGATTTGATTATGGAGGCGAAAATATGGAAGACGGATTGGGCTTTGCTGCATTTGGCTCAGTAGTTAGAGGCATGCCCATCGTTAGAAAAATACACGATTTAAAAGAAGCCAATCAATATTTACAGCCCCCTGTTTATATACATACTATTAGAAGAAAATAATACTTATTTTTCAAATAGATCATACAATGATTTCCATAATTAGGGTCTAAATTTGCTCAATATTTTAGTTATGCCCTTTCAGTTACACACGAATTATCAGCCAGCAGGGGATCAGCCTAAAGCCATACAAGAACTGGTTGATGGGGTAAACGAAGGCGAACAATACCAAACTTTATTGGGGGTAACCGGAAGTGGTAAAACATTTACC
The DNA here is from genome assembly GCA_002281575.1 of Sphingobacteriia bacterium 28-36-52. Lineage (GTDB taxonomy): Bacteria > Bacteroidota > Bacteroidia > Chitinophagales > Chitinophagaceae > Sediminibacterium. The sequence continues at coordinate 28,510 of NCGN01000005.1, read as the reverse complement.
ATAGCCAATTTGATACAGCAGGTACAAAGGCCAACCCTGGTTTTGACCCACAATAAAACCTTAGTGGCGCAATTGTATGGAGAGTTCAAGCAGTTTTTTCCTGAGAATGCAGTGGGCTATTTTGTAAGCTATTACGACTACTATCAGCCAGAAGCATATATGCCGGTGACGGGTACTTATATTGAAAAAGACCTGAGTATTAATGAAGAATTAGATAAACTAAGACTACAAGCTACTTCCCAATTATTAAGTGGGCGCAGAGATATTATAGTGGTGGCAAGCGTAAGTTGTATTTATGGTATGGGAAACCCTACTGAATATGAGAATGGCATTATTCGCATACAAAAAGGACAGGTATTGTCGCGACAAGGTTTCTTGCACGCATTGGTTAACTCGTTGTACAATCGTTCGCAGGGCGATTTTACCCGCGGAACTTTTAGGGTTAAAGGTGATACGGTAGACATCAATTTACCGTATGTAGATTTTGGTTATCGTGTAACTTTTTTTGGAGATGAAATTGAAGAGATTGAAAGCATAGAAACCGCTACCAACAAGCGGATTGGCTTAATGGACACGGCGGCTATATTCCCCGCCAACTTATACCTTGCTCCCAAAGACATGATTGTAGAAGTGATGCACGAAATACAAGATGAAATGATGTTGCAGGTGGAGTACTTTAAATCGGTTGGTAAGTTTATAGAAGCGGCTCGTTTAAAAGAGCGGGTAGAATACGATTTAGAAATGATTCGTGAATTGGGCTATTGCAATGGAATTGAAAACTATTCAAGGTTTTTTGATAGAAGAAAACCAGGTACTCGACCCTTCTGTTTATTGGATTACTTTCCCAAAGATTTTTTATGTGTGATAGATGAGAGCCACCAAACCATTCCGCAAGTGGCAGGTATGTATGGGGGCGATAGAAGTAGAAAACTGGTGCTGGTAGATTATGGATTCAGGTTGCCCAGTGCTATGGATAACCGTCCACTTAATTTTCATGAGTTTGAAAGTTTAACAGGTCAAACCATTTTTGTTAGTGCCACACCCGGAGACTATGAATTAGAGAAAACAGGAGGAGTGGTAGTGGAGCAAGTGGTAAGACCCACTGGCTTATTAGATCCACCAATAGAAATAAGACCCAGTACCAATCAAATAGATGATCTATTAGATGCAATAGACGACCGGGTTAAAAAAGGGGATCGGGTTTTAGTAACTACTTTAACCAAAAGAATGGCCGAAGAAATGGACAAGTACTTGGGCCGAATCAATATCAAATCTAAATACATACACTCCGATGTAGATACATTGGAACGCGTAGAAATTTTGCGCGACTTACGTTTGGGAGTGATAGATGTATTGGTGGGGGTGAATTTATTAAGGGAGGGATTGGACCTGCCGGAAGTGTCGCTGGTAGCTATTTTGGATGCAGACAAAGAAGGCTTCTTGCGCAATGAACGCTCTTTAACACAAACAGCAGGTCGTGCGGCAAGAAATGTAAATGGATTGGTTATTTTTTATGCAGATAAAATGACCGAGAGCATGCAACGTACCATTGATGAAACCACTAGAAGAAGGGCCAAGCAAATTGCCTACAATTTAGAACATGGCATTACGCCAACAACGGTTAGTAAAAGCAAAGAGCAGGTTTTTGCACAAACATCTGTACTAGATATTAAGGGCTATGATCCATCTAATCCATATGCTTTACAACAAGAAGAATCTTTGGTGCCAAGTGCTGCAGAAGAACAAGTAGAATTTAAAACCATACCGCAAGTAGAAACGGCTATTAAGAAAGTGAAGAAAGAAATGGAGAAAGCATAATTTTGATTCATGAAAAAAACGGTCGGTCTTATTTTATTCATACTTCCTTTCATACTAAATGCGCAAACGTCTTATTATGCGGAGCGCTTTAGGCCACAGTACCATTTTTCTTCACAAAAAAATTGGATCAACGACCCCAATGGATTAGTATACCATAATGGTCAATACCATTTGTTTTATCAACACAATCCCTTTGGAAATATTTGGGGACATATGAGTTGGGGACATGCAGTGAGCAAAGACCTAGTGAAGTGGACGCCAATGCCATTGGCACTAAGGGAAGAAGATGGTAAAATGGCTTTCTCAGGATCGGTGGTATACGATGCAAAAAATACTAGTGCATTAAGTAGTAATAGAGAGAATCCACCGCTAGTGGCAGTGTTTACGGCACACGACAGTGTTAATCAATCCCAACATTTAGCTTATAGTATTGATCATGGAAAATCCTGGAACAAGTATTCAGGTAATCCTGTGCTCGATTTAAATATGAGTGATTTTAGAGACCCCAATGTATTTTGGCACGATAAGACCAGACAATGGGTGATGATGGTAGCCATGCCCAATGAAAAAATGATTTCGATTTATACTTCATTCAGTTTAAAGCAGTGGACTTTCCAAAGTGATTTTGGACCAATTGGCGATACATCTGGTGTTTGGGAATGCCCCGACTTAATACAAGTACCTGTTGTAGGAGAACCCGATAAAAAGAAATGGGTATTATTGGTATCACAGAACTCGAGCATGCAGTATTTTGTAGGGGAATTTGATGGCGCTAAATTTTACAATGAAAACCCATCAAATAAAGTAGTAAGGCCCGATTATGGTAGCGACTATTATGCCGCTATTACATATAAGAATACACCGGATCGAATTCCTATTTCGATAGGCTGGGTCAACAACTGGAACTACGCTAATGAAATACCTACTAATCCTTGGAAAGGTGCTATGTCATTGCCTAGAAAATTAGCCGTGAAAAAAATGGGATCAGAGTGGGTGCTCGTGCAAGAACCCGTTAAAGCCTTACGAGCCATACGTTCTACCGGACAAGTTTTGCAAGGACCAATTGCGGTTAAGAATGGGTATGTTCTTCCATTTAGAAGCAATTGTTTTGAAATGGAAGTTGAGTTGAAGCCTGCCATTACAAGTGTTAGTGGAATTAAAATTGCAGTTGGTGGAAACAGAAATTTTGTAATTGGATACGATGCCACATTGGAACAACTTTTTATTGATAGAACCAATACTCCTTCAGGATTTAGCAAACAGTATCCCTATTTTGCTAAGAAGAATGCGTACTTAAAACAACAAAACGATAAAGTAAAACTGCATATCTTCTTTGATAAAAGTATTGTTGAAGTGTATGCCAATGATGGAGAACTGGTATTTACTTCACAAATATTCCCAGAAGAAAACGATACTGGCATAGAATTTTTTAGTGATGGTAATATCTCTGTGTTCGAGAATATATGGTTCTGGCCTATGAGATCTATCTGGAAATAAATACGAACTTTACCAAGTAAAACAACACTATGAGCTTCAGGAATTTTAAGATGGTTAGTTATGTGGTTTTTGGCCGCGGCAGTTTTAATCAACTAGATGAAATATTGACCCCACATAGAAAGGGCGATGCCCCCATGGTATTTTTAGTAGACCATTATTTTGAGGGGAAAACATTGTTGAATCGCATTCCATTAAGAGGCAAAGACAAAATAGTGTTGGCCAATGTTACTTACGAACCAAAGACGAGTCAGGTAGATGAGTTGGCTCGCTCATTAAAAGAAGAATTTGGAACCATTAGTGGCGTAATTGGTATAGGTGGTGGATCAACCATGGATTTAGCGAAAGCGGTTTCTTTGATGATGACCAATCCAGGATCATCAGCCGATTACCAGGGATGGGACTTGGTTCAGGAAGCAGGTGTATACAAAGTTGGCATTCCTACCTTAAGTGGAACTGGAGCCGAAGTAAGTAGAACCACCGTATTAACAGGACCAACGCGTAAGTTGGGAATGAACTCAGACTTTACACCCTTTGACCAAATTGTATTAGACCCTGAGTTAACCAAAGACGCTCCAGCAAATCAACGATTTTATACCGGAATGGATTGTTATATCCATTGTATAGAAAGTTTAGAAGGCACTTATTTAAATGAGTTCAGCAAAAGCTATGGAGAGAAAGCTTTGCAGCTTTGTCAAAAAGTATTTGTTGAAAAAAATCAATGGGACGATGAAAGTGATGACCAATTGATGATGGCTTCTTATGCAGGTGGAATGAGCATTGCTTATTCACAAGTTGGAGTTGCTCATGCAGTGAGTTATGGTTTGAGTTATTTACTAGGTACCAAGCACGGCATTGGCAATTGCATAGTCATGAATCATTTGGAAGAATATTATCCAACAGGTGTAAAAGAATTCAAACTGATGGTAGAAAAAAATCAAATTGAAATACCACAAGGTATTTGTAAAGGATTAACCGATGAACAATTTGAAACCATGATGAATGTATCCTTGGGCATGAAGCCTTTATGGGAAAATGCGTTGGGTAAAGATTGGGAAAGCATCATGACCCGTGAAAAACTCAGAGCGCTTTACGATAGACTATAACAGCTTACTGGCTTTTATTAAATCTTCCGGCGTATCAATTTCCACTCCCATGTACTGGGTGAGTACCATTTTTAATGGCACACCATATTCTAGGTAGCGTAAGCATTCAATTTTTTCTGCGGCTTCTAATGGAGTCATTGGCCAGTTGGTAAAATTGAGTAATGCTTGTTTACGAAAGGCATATACCCCAATATGTTCATAATAAGGAATGGCCATATTTTTATCTCGAGGATAAGGAATAACACTGCGAGAAAAAAACAGTGAATTCATATTTCGGTCTACTGCTACTTTAACATAATTCGGATCTTCAATTAAAGCAGGGTCTTTTAGTTCTTGCATTAATGAAGCAACCTGTACACTAGGTTCATTAAAAGTGGTCAATAATTTTTCTAAAGGGTCTTTTTGTACAAAGGGTTCATCTCCTTGAACGTTTACTATGATGTCTACATCTAAATCAGCAGCAGCTTCTGCAATACGATCGCTTCCACTCTCATGATTTTTTTTACTCATGATGGCTTTGCCTCCGTTGCTAGTGATTTCATTGAAAATAATATCGCTATCGGTTACTACAATTACATCGCTGAATAAACGGGTGGCTAGCGTATTATCATAGGTATGACGAATCACCGATTTGTTACCGAGCTGCTGCATCAATTTAGCAGGAAAACGAGTAGCTGCATAACGCGCAGGAATCATAGCAACAATCTTCATAAATAAAACTTTGTACAAAGATGCACTACCTCGGGCTGAAGTAGAAAAAAATGATGCGAAACTTCCTAGTAATGTGTTTTAATGCTATTGTCGAAGGGAATCTTCAACTGATAATTGAGGGCCTCATCTGTACTATCATCTAGTACATCTAAACCATAACGCAAAGATTCCACAGGAGTGTAATTATAAGTGCCAAACAAACGATCCCAAATAGAAAAGATATTTCCGTAATTACTGTCCGTTTGCGGTTGCATATAATGGTGGTGCACTTTGTGCATATTGGGGGAAATAATTACCCAACTAATGGCATTGTCTAACCAAAGCGGTAAACGCATATTGGCATGATTGAATTGAGACAATACTGCACTTAAACTCTGGTACAACATGACCAGCCACATAGGAGCGCCACAAATAATCACCCCAATGGTGGTGAACACCGCCCTAAAAACACTTTCACCTGGATGGTGTCTGTTAGCGGTAGTGGTATCTACATGCGTGTCCGCATGGTGCACCATATGAAACTTCCACATCCATTTTATTTTGTG
>NCGN01000005.1:0-22785 GCA_002281575.1 Sphingobacteriia bacterium 28-36-52 | reverse complement strand
TTGATGCCCGCATGACGGTATTTATTGTACTTAAAATTGGCCAAGGGTACTATGCCTTCCACTATCCAAAAAAATAAAATTCCACCCGCTAAAATCAGCGCTCTGTGTAAACTAGGAATAGTATTGAAGTAGTCAATGATTTGATCAATCATATTAATTTTATTTTATAGTAAATTAATTACTTTTTTTGATTTCATTTTTCTTAAAAGTAATTAGATTTAACTATAGCGAACAAAAACGTCAAATCTTAAAACAAAAAAGTCAATTCCTAAATGAGAGCAGGTTTTGTGTACATTCATACTACTATAAATAGTAATACTTGAAAAAAACTACACTCTTTTTACTTTTAATTATAGGTATCATTTGTACTTCTAATTTTCCCCAATATAAATATTCTAATCAGTGTTTAAGAGTAATCAGAACAATTCCAATTGGAGTATTTTATGACGATTCTTCAAAATTAATAATCAGAAAAGATACAATTAACCTGTTTTCTTTTGGTGAGCTAAGAATAATTCAATTGCAACCAATGGTTCAATTTGAAACAAATCTTAATGTAAAAAATTCCTCTCCCTTCTTTGTTTTTAAACAAAATGAAAATAAGGGTAAATATTTTTTGAAGGAAACAGATTCCTCTTTTTTAATGCTTAAAGTAGACTCCTTATTATTTTCTAATGGCTTAAATCCTGATAAATATATTTTACCTGATACTTTAAACTGGAGCTTAATATCAGCCGAAAAGGATAAAAACTACTTAGAAAACGTTGATAAATACATATATAGTGGAGAAATGAATGCTACAGTTCCAGACACCATTACATATTATTATAAAAAGGTCTCTTTTGAATCAGTTTTTGGATTGAGTAAATCATTAAATCATATGAAGAATAGTTCATTATATAAAATTTCACTCCTTTTTAAAGGATTAAACAAAATTCCAGTTAGAGAATTCGTATATGAAATGGAACAATCCCTAATTGATGACAAAAACTTCTTTAAAAGATACCCTTTCCTTAATAAAAATTATAATTAAAGAATCAAAAATTAATTATTCAACATCAACGGCATTACCAACATCAATAAGTCTTCGCCTTCTGCCTGCTCGGTTGGTTTAATTAAACCAGCTTTGGTAGGAGTAGACAATTCCATTTTTACATCATCGGTATCTGCTGCGTTCAGCATTTCAATTAAGAAGCGTGCGTTGAAAGCAATTTGTAAATCTTCTCCATCGTATTGACAGCTCATGCGCTCATTACCTTCAAAACTGAAGTCTACGTCTTGTGCAGCCATTTGCAATTCTGAGCCAGTAATATTTAAAGCAACTTGGTTGGTGCTTTTGTTAGAGAATACATTTACTCTACGTAATGCATTTTGGAAAGCAGATTTATTTACAATCAATTTATAAGGATTGTCTGCAGGTATTACCACTTTGTAGTCTGGGAACCTGGCATCAATTAAACGACAAATCATATGTGTTGAACCATGCTTTACAAACAAATGGTTGCTGTTATAGCTAATCGTTAAATCGTCTTCGTTATCAGGTAATGCATTCTTTAATAAATTCAATGGCTTCTTAGGCACAATGAATGAATCAGTTTTGGTAGCATGGGTATCGGTGCGCTTGTAACGAACCAAACGATGTGCATCGGTGGCTACAAATTGTACCCCGTCTTTGCTCAACTCAAAAAATACCCCTGTCATAGCTGGTCTTAAATCGTCTCCACTTACTGCAAACAAGGTTTTGTTGATGGCAGTTAATAAGGCACTGCTGTGCATATTAAAGCTGGTAGTATCGTCTGCTGATGGTTCTTTTGGAAAGTTATCTGGATTCTCTCCCATCACTTTGTACTTACCGTTGTCGCTGGTGATTTCTACAGCAAAGCTTTTATCGATGGTAAAAGTGAGTGGTTGGTCTGCAATATTCTTTAGAGAGTCCATCAATATTTTTGCTGGAATACAAACACGGCCATTGGCCTTGCTCTCTACTTCCATTTGCACACGCATCACTGTTTCTAAGTCGGTAGCTACTACATTCAACTTTTTATCTTCTATTTCAAACAAAAAATCTTCAAGAATAGGCAATACGGTATTGGCATTAATTACACCACTAATTTGTTGTAAATGTTTTAACAACGAAGAGGAAGAAACGATAAATTTCATATGATCATTTTAATCAGGACAAACTTACTGTAAAGGGATGATATTTCACAAGCAATTTACACCCAAAATCTAGCCATTGTAGAAGTTGAGCCGGTCTATCAGCTCCTGGTATTTAATCTTGTTGATGGGCTTTACAATATAGTCTGTAACCCCACTGTATTCCCTTGAACGCTGAATATCGCAGTCGTCTACAGAAGAACTCACCATATAAATATAGATAGGCTTTTTAAACTGCTCTATTATTTTATGGTATTCATCTAAAAATTGCCAGCCGTTCATCACGGGCATATTGATGTCTAAAAAAATAACATCGGGCAACTCATGGTGCCCCTGGGTTAGTTTTTCTCTAAAAAACCCAATGGCTTCACTTCCGTTGTAAAAGGACAAAATATTCTTAGCAAGTCCGGTAGACTCGAGTATTTTGCGAGAAGTAAACTGATAGATTTTATCGTCATCTATCAAACAAACATTGTATTGAGTTGCAGCCATTCTTGTTCGGGACTTCGTTTTATCGAGGGGGATATTTGGGGTCCTGAAACAAATATAATTACTTTACTTAAAAATACTAACAGTTGTTTTCAACCGAACCAGATTCAACAATTGAAAAAGCATTCATGAAGCTTAAACACTATTGTGGATACCAAGATAGGTGTCACCAAGAAGTGAAAGAAAAATTGTACAGTCTAAAATTGGGAAAAGCAAGTGTAGAAATGTTGCTCTCTAGATTAATTGAAGAAGACTACTTAAATGAGGAACGTTATGCAAAAGCCTTTGTTGGTGGGCATTTCAGGCAAAAGCAATGGGGTAAGATAAAAATTGCTTATGCCTTAAAACAAAAAAGGGTAAGCGAATACAATATCAAAAAAGCAATGAAAGAAATTCCAGAAGAAGACTACCTTGCCGTTGCCGAAAAATTGATAACAACTAAATGGAATACCCTCAAAAACGAACAATATATTAACCGAACAGTAAAAACAACCGCGTTCTTACAGCAAAGAGGTTTTGAACCTAGCTTGGTTCAAAATATTTTGAAAAAATTCAGGGCCAACAAATGAAAAATCAACCCCTTTTTATATACCTTTTTTGCATTTGTTTTTTTAGCTTTCAAGCAACTGCCCAGCAGGTTGGATTTACTACAGAGAACGATGCATACTTATTAAAGCTAGAAGACGCGTATTATTCCAACGGCATTTTTTTGCACTTGGGCTATGCCGATGAATCTAAGAAAAAACAAAAAAGAGTCCATCGTTTTGAATTAGGTCAACAAATATTTACCCCACTTAAAAGAACCACCAGAACCCCAGCAGATATAGATCGCCCTTATGCAGGCTATACCTATATTCAATATACCCGTAGTTGGTTTAACAAGGAAAAAACGGTTTTCCAAATCAATGGAACCCTTGGTATTATTGGTCCAGCTTCTGGCGGAGAGGGATTACAGAATACCTACCATCGCTGGTTGCAGTATGCTCCTTTTTTAGGATGGCGCTATCAAATTAGTAACCAACTCGTATTGAATACAGGAGTACTTTATGCGCATACCCTAGTGGCCACCAATAAATTTAAATGGATGGGTTGGGGTGCTGCTCAATTAGGTACTGCTTTTATAAATGCCTCCCTTGGAACTAAAATGCTCTATGGTCTTTTTAATAGCAACCAAAGCAGCCAATTATGGAATGCTGCCGTTGAAAAAACGGGAATGCCCAATAAGGAATTTAATATTTATTGGAATCCCAAAATTACTGCGCAAGGATATAATGCTACTATTTCAGGGGGAAGTAAAACGGCTACTGATTCGGCGGTTACGCTCAACCCTAAAACCCTACTATTTCAAAATACTATTGGATTGGCTTATTCTGAAGGAAGATGGGCAGCACAAATTGAGTTGGTTCACCAAAGCAGAGAAACCACTATCCAATTAAATAGACACCGCTATTTAGGATTGCAATTGCAATACCGAATCAACTAACTTGCTGGTTTAAAATTGGTATATGCATCCATTGTCGGTAACCCTAATACAAAGCAATTTAGTTTGGGAAAACAAAGCTGCTAACCTGGCTCAATTTGCCCAAAAAATTCAGTCACAAACCGCCCCAGGTCAATTGGTCATTCTTCCAGAAATGTTTAGCACTGGGTTTAGTATGAATCCGGCTCAATTGGCTGAAACCATGGAGGGCAATACGGTTCAGTGGATGAAGACCATGGCTGTACAACAAAAAATTATTCTCACGGGCTCTGTAATAATTGAAGAAGAAGAACAATTTTACAATCGATTACTATGGGTATTGCCCAATGGAACTGTGGCGCATTATAACAAAAGACATTTGTTTGCATTTGCTGGAGAAAATCAGTTTTATGCTTCGGGCAATAAGCGATTAATTGCTGCAGTGAATGGATGGAAAATAAATCTACAAATTTGTTATGATTTGCGTTTTCCAGTTTGGGCAAGACAGCAAATACAAGATGCGCCCGAATACGATTTATTGGTGTATGTAGCCAATTGGCCAGAACGCAGAAACCATGCATGGAAAACTTTGCTCACTGCAAGGGCCATTGAAAATCAGTGTTATGTAATTGGGGTAAATAGAGTAGGTGAAGACGCCAATGGAATCAATCATAGTGGAGATACTATGTTGATAGATCCATTGGGCCAAGTAGTTTATCACTGTGCGCATGAAGAAGCCATTAGTACCCATATTTTAGACCCTCAACATTTACTAGATATTCGCCAGCGTTTTCCATTTTGGAAAGACGCCGATCAATTTAATATCTATCATACTTAAGTTTTTATGAAACAAATTATTGCAGCAAATAAAATTTTTACTGGAACAGAATGGTTGCTCAATCATGCATTGATAGTGAACGATGGCATCATTGAATCTATTCAACCTATTGTAGCACTTAAAGCGCCCGTAACGCATGATTTACCAATACTTATTCCAGCTTTAATAGACTTACAAATTTATGGGGCAGGCGGGCAATTGCTGAGTGTATATCCAACAGTAGAAGCGTTGCAATTATTAAAAGACTACTGTGTAAAGGGCGGTGCTGCTTGGTTTCAGCCAACAGTTGCTACCAATAGTAATGAAGTTATTCATGCATGCATTGATGCAGTAAAGGCATTTAAACAATTGCCCAATAACCGTTGCATTGGCTTACATGTTGAAGGTCCTTGGATCAATCCCATCAAAAGGGGTGCGCATTTAGCAGAATTTATTTACCAGCCTACTGCTCAACAAGTGAAGGATTTATTGGAGTACGGAAAAGGAATCATCACCATGATTACCCTTGCACCTGAGGTTTGTGATTCCGAAATGGTAGATTTAATACAATCATATGGTGTAGTAGTTTCTGCAGGTCATAGCAATGCAGATTATGCAACTGCTACGCATGCTTTTAACGAAGGGATCAGTACCGCTACCCATTTGTACAACGCTATGAGCGCATTAAATCACCGAGAGCCCGGAATGGTGGGAGCAATTTTTAATCACCCTATTGTGTATTGCAGTATTGTTCCAGATGGATACCACGTGAATTTTGAAGCCATTCAAATTGCTAAAAAACAAATGGGAAATCGGTTGTTTGCCATTACCGATGCAGTTACCGATACTGCTACAGGCGCATATCCGCATCAGTTAAATGGAGATAAATATGAATCCAACGGCATTTTAAGTGGATCTGCATTAACCATGTTAACGGGCATGCAAAAACTGCATCAATCTTGTAAGATTGAATTGGGAGAAGCTATTAGAATGTGTTCCTTGTATCCAGCACAGGTGATTCAAAAGCAAGGAATTACTGGAATGTTAAAGCCTGGCCAAAAAGCAGATTGGATTGGTTTAAATGAACAATTGTCATTGATTCAATCTGTTGAATGAATTAACTTTGAATACTTAAAAAATTAAACAACATGAAAAAATTATTGGTATTGGCTTTTGCTGCAATTGTTGGTTTTAGCGCAAATGCACAAGAAGCAAGTTGGAAACAAATGGAAGATTTTCACGGAGTGATGAGCAAAACCTTTCATCCTGCAGAAGAAGGAAATTTAAAGCCTTTGAAAACGAATATTGCAGACTTAGTTGCAAAAGCAAAAGCATGGGAATCTGGCGCAGTACCAGCAGCCTATGATGCCAAAGTTGCTAAGCCCATCTTAAAACAATTGGTTGCAAAGTGTACTGCAGTAGAAGCTGCCGTAAAAGCAAAAAAATCAGATAAAGAATTAACTACTTTAATTACTGCTACACACGATGTGTTTCATGAAATAAAAGAAAAGTGCAAGCCAGGGGAAAAACACTAATTGTTTTTGGCTTTAATTAAAGCTTGAATTGCCGCCATTTTTGGATCAAATCCCATTCGGATTGCATACGAAGATGGCAGTATTTTTATGTCTGGTTCAATACCTCTTCCTTTTTGTAAGTTTTGATTAATGACCATTCTATACAAAGGAAGCCTTACTCTTAACTTGGTGTTGGGTAAGGTAATATGGGGAATATGCATGGCCGAATTACCGTACTGTCCTCCGCCTGATTCCTCTCCTATTACTTGAATATTTTCTTGTCCTTTTAAAGCCCCCACAACCATAGTAGCTGCAGAAAAAGTGTATCCCCCTTGCACTAAATAAGTGTTACCCTTAAAAGCAAATCGGGTTTTGGGTTGATAATAATGCCGTTCAAATCTTTTATAGTGAATGGATCCATCGGCAGCTTTGCTTGCCCCTAAGTTCATTGCCAACCAATACAACCAACTAGATTGAATGTATTTGCCGTATTTAAATTTTCTACTGATGGCAGCAACTGAGTCGGCAATTTTAAAAGGAGTTTGTTTTAAGTATTTAGTAAGTGCAATACTATTGGTGATTCTTCCTCCTCCGTTTTCTCTTAAGTCGAGAATTAAATGTTCAATATTTTCTTTCTTCAGTTTTTTAAAACTGCGCCTAAAAAAAGTTTTTAAATTTCCCTTACTAAAACTGGTTAACCGAATATATGCACTATGCGTAATGGTATCAATACTAAGCGAACGAATGGCCAATAAACGCAATTGTCTTTTGCTTAATGAAGGTGGTCTCTGTGTTGGTCTGGGTCTATTAATACTTGTATCCCTTGGAGCTGGAATAAAATTGCCTAATGAAATAGTGTCTTCTTTTCCAACTTGATTCTGGTATCCAATAAGGTAACTACTGTCTACTCCAAATACTTGTTTAAATCCATCCGGAAAACTACTGCTCAGTGTTTGGTATTGGTGATTATAAGCATAACCATCAGTAGCAATTTGTTTGAATAAACTATCTCTGTAAAAGGAAATGGGTTTATTGTTAATACTGTTTACAATAGTTCCTCGTTGAATAATAGAATCTTTAAAATAACCATTACTCAACACAACTGCACTGTCTTCCCAAAATTTGATTTGTAATGGAAATCGTGGATACCTGAACTGTGGCAATTGTTTAATGAACTGTTTTGAATACAATGTAGTGGTATGTCCACATTTTATTAGCGCCACCCATTGGGCAATTTTATTTCTGTATTCAATTTCATTTAAAGAATCAGTAAAGCTATTGCACAGTTGTTCAAACGCACTGTCTAATTGTTCTTTGGGGGTATACCAATACAAGCTGGGATGATTGGCTTCCAACACTTTTTTGAGTACCCATGCATCTTCTTTTACTTGCGCTGCTGCATATTTGGGTAAAGCACTATATGCTTTCTGGGCGTTCAATTCGCCCAGGCATAAAACCCCACAAATCAATACCAGCAAGCTTTTCATGCTTAAGAATTAAAAGCATTCCAGCCCTGTGCCTTCAAATCATATTGATTGCCTCCCTTAGTTAAAAGCTTAACACCTTCTTCTAGGTCGGTAATGTATCCTATTACACTGATTTCTTCGTTCAGTACAATTTTATCGTGGTCTTCTTGTGCAATGGTAAAAATCAATTCGTAATCTTCTCCACCATTTAATGCGCAAACGGTTGGATCTAAACCAAATTTAAATGCAGCTTTTCTACTGGCATCAGCAATGGGTAATTTTTCTTCGTACACACGAGCGCCTAAATTAGACTGCTTACAAATATGTAATACTTCACTGCTGATTCCGTCGCTTACATCCATCATAGCAGTTGGAACAATTTGGTTGCTGGCAAAAAACTCAATGATGTCTTTTCTAGCTTCAGGCTTTAATAATTTACCTACTATATAACTCTCGTCTTCTAAGTCTGGTTGAATATTTGGATTTTCTTGGTAAATCTTTTTCTCTCTTTCCATCAAAGTCAACCCTAAATAAGCCCCTCCTACATCTCCACTCACACAAATTAAATCTCCTTTTCTGGCAGTACTGCGCTTAACAAATTGATCGGGAGCTACTTCGCCAATAGCAGTAACCGATATAACAAACCCCTTTAATGAAGAAGAAGTGTCACCTCCTATTAAATCAACGCCATATTTTTCGCAAGCAAAATAAACACCTTCATAAAATTCATTCAAAGCCTCAACGCTAAAGCGATTACTAATACCAATGCTCAAAGTAAATTGAGTGGGTGTGGCATTCATTGCATAAATATCGCTGAGGTTAACTACTACGGCTTTATACCCCAAATGTTTCAATGGGGTATACATTAAATCAAAATGAATGCCTTCTAATAATAAGTCGGTTGTAACTACCGTCTGCTTACCAAAATGGTCAATTACTGCAGCATCATCACCCACTCCTAAAATGGTAGAAGCATTTTGTATTTCTGCATTTTTGGTTAAGTGCTCAATTAAACCAAACTCGCCCAAGTCGGCTATTTCTGTTCTTTGTTCCATACAATCTTTTTAGAAAGGTCCCCCGTTTACAACAGCCACTAATTCATCGTGAATAAGGCCATTGGTTGCAATAATATGTGGTTGATAAGGAGAATAATAATCTCCTTTAAAGTCGGTTACTTTTCCGCCAGCTTCTTCTACCATTAAAAATCCTGCAGCACTATCCCAGGCTTGTAGTTTGTGTTCATAAAATCCATCAAATCTTCCTGCTGCTACCCAACACAAATCAACTGCAGCACTTCCCAATCTTCTTACAGGTACCCCCTTTCTGATTAATTTTTCAAAAACCTGCAAAGGCCCGTTGGGTGCGTCTAAATAAGTATACGGGAAACCCGTTACCAAGCAGCTCTTGATTAATGTAGTTTTATTTCCTACTTGAATTTTTTGATCATTTAAAAAAGCGCCAGCCCCTTTTTCAGCAAAATAAAATTCATTCATAAAAGGGTTGTATACCGCACCCATAATCATTTTACCGGCTTTCTCAATACCAATACTCACACAGCAAATTGGAATGCCATTGGCAAAGTTTACTGTTCCATCAATAGGGTCTATAATCCATTTATAGGTAGAATCTTGTTTTAACTCTCCCGATTCTTCACTTAAAATAAAATGATCGGGAAATTCAGCTTGAATGGTATCCATGATGGCTTTCTCTGCTGCATGATCTGCTTCGGTTACCAGGTTATTAATGCCTTCTTTATTGCTGATGGCAAATGTTCCATTAAAAAAATGTCGAAGTTGAACAGCCCCTGCTTCGGTGGCTTTTAATAAGGTTTGTTTAAGCATGGCGCAAAAGTAACCCAGATTCTGCATCTTTGGAACAATATTGTGACTACCGAACTTTCCATAATCATTGTTAATTATAGGGTCTATCCCTATTTGGATGCTTGTTTGCAAGCTGTGTCAAGAGCGTTGAGTACGTTAAAAGCAGAGATCATAGTGGTAGATAATGATACAGATGAAGCCAAGCAAACTATCTTGGCTACAAGCTTTCCCCTGGTTCAATGGATTTGTTTAAACCAAAATATTGGATTTGCGCGGGCCAATAATTTGGCCTTAAAAAAAGCAGGTGGAAAGTATGTCTTGTTTTTAAATCCAGATACATCTATACAGCCCAATGTACTCAAAGAGGCGATTCGGTATTTAACATCCAATTCAAAAGTTGGCGCTATTGGTGTGCAAATGATTGATGGAAAAGGTCGTTTTTTACCCGAAAGCAAAAGGGACCAGCCTGGTTTATTGGGCTCCATATTTAAATTGACCGGATTGGCAGCGCTATTTCCACATACCGCTTTTTTTAATAGTTACGCCTTGGGCCATTTAGATCAACATCAAATTCATACAATACCTGTTTTAGCGGGGGCTTTTATGATGATGCCAACAGCATTAGCTAAAAAAATAGGTGGTTTTGATGAATCTTTCTTTATGTACGGGGAAGATATAGACCTCAGTTTAAGGATACTTCAGCAAGGATTCGAGAACCATTATTTAGGCAACTTAACAATTACTCATTATAAAGGAGCAAGTTCAAAACAAGACCCTGCATACCTGGCCCATTTTTATGGATCCATGATTATTTTTGTTGAAAAATACCACCATTTATATGGTGGCTCAATGGGGGTTTGGTGTTTAAAAATGGGCATTCGCTTTACTGCTTGGATGGCCTATTTCAAGAAAAAAATTCAATAAGCGTTTTCACAAAATATTATATATAATTCATTTAGTTTAGCTTCGTAGCTTAACTGTTAACGAACGCATGTCTATAATTGATCTTAAACTGCCGAATGCTATTTTGAAAGCACTGAGGCTTCCACAGAACAATCTCCGCAGAGATCAGTTGAGGGTGCTAAAAAAGCTGTTGAAAAAAGCAAGGTTTACATCTTTTGGTCAGCAATATCGTTTTGATGAAATCTTATTGAGCAAACATCCAGGAAAAAAGTTTCAGGAAATTGTTCCAACCTTCAATTACAATAAAATTTACAATGAGTGGTGGCATAAAACCATCAAGGGCCAATCTGATATTTGTTGGCCAGGTAAAATAAAATATTATGCGTTAAGCAGCGGAACAAGTGAGTCTGCAAGCAAATACATACCCATTACCAACGATTTATTGCGGGGCAATAAAATTGTCATGATTAAGCAATTGCTCAGTTTGGGTAAATATGAAAATATTCCTTTCACTTCTATTGGAAAAGGTTGGTTAACCTTGGGAGGAAGTACCGAATTACAAAAAGGACCTGGCTATTTTGCCGGTGATCTTAGTGGTATTACTGCAAAGAAAGCGCCGTTTTGGTTTCAACCATTTTATAAGCCAGGTAAAAAAATAGCCAAACAAAAAGACTGGAATAAAAAAATTGCAGAAATAGTAGAGAAAGCTCCTGAATGGGATATAGGTTTTTTAATTGGCGTACCCGCTTGGATTCAAATGTGTGTAGAGCAAATAGTGGAACGCTATAAGTTAAATAATATTCACGAGTTATGGCCCAACCTCGCATTTTTTGTACATGGCGGAGTAAGTTTTGAGCCGTACAAAAAAGGATTCGAAAAAATGTTGGGTAAACCCATCACTTATATAGAAACTTATTTAGCTAGTGAAGGATTTATTGCTTACCAAGACCGCCAATATGCAAAAGGCATGCGATTGGTAACCAATGAACATATTTTTTTAGAATTCGTTCCTTTTGATGATATCAATTTTACTGCTGATGGAGAAATGATTGAAAACCCAGAGGCATTGATGTTGCATGAAGTAGAAGAAGGAAAGGATTACGCATTATTAATCAGTACCACTGCTGGAACTTGGCGTTATTTAATTGGAGATACAGTAAGGTTTGTAGATAAAGAAAAATCGGAGATCATTATTACCGGAAGAACCAAACACTTTTTAAGTTTAGTTGGAGAACATTTGAGCGTAGACAATATGAACAAAGCGGTTCAAATGGCTTCTGAAAAATTCAATATTAGTATTCCCGAATTTACAGTAGCAGGTATTCCTGTAGACAATTTCTTTGGTCACCATTGGTTTCTTGCATGCAACGACGTTGTTAGTGAAAAAGCAGTGTGTAGTTTTATAGACCAGTGTTTAAACGAACTCAACGATGATTATGCTGTTGAAAGAAAAAGCGCTTTAAAAGAAATTAGATTGTCCGTATTAAAAGAAGACGACTTTATGAACTTTATGTTGAGTAAAGGTAAAGTAGGTGGTCAACATAAATTTCCAAGGGTGTTAAAAGGGGCCATGTTAAACGACTGGTATCAATTCTTAGAAAAAAACAAATGAAGCTAAAGCCATTCCTTGCCTGCTTTATTGTAACAATACTCTTTTTGTGCTCTACTACTTTTGCGCAAATAGCTAATAAAAATAACAGTTCTGTATATAAAGACTTAAAATCACCTGAAACACTTCAAGTGCTTTTTAAAACCAATAAAGGGAATTTTATTATTCAGTCTTATCGCTCTTGGGCTCCACTTGCAGCAGACCGATTTTATACTTTAGTGAAGAAAGGCTTCTATACCAATGTCTATATTTTTAGGGTAGAGAAAGACTATGTAGTGCAGTTTGGAATTTCTGATAACCCTAAAGAAAGCAGTTTTTGGGACAAAGCCAGACTAAAAGACGAACCCGTACTTCAAAAGCATAAAAAGGGAATGGTTTCATTTGCAAGAAGTGGAATCAACTCTCGCACCACTCAACTCTTTGTGGACATGCAAAACAATGCCAAATTAGATACTACCATGCGAGAAGGAGTACACGGTTATCCTCCTTTTGGTAAAGTAATTAGTGGCATGCACGTCTTCTTTCAATTAAACGACCAATATGCAAAACGAATTCTTCCTTTGCAAGATTCCATTTACTTGTATGGCAATCAATATTTGGTAAAACATTTCCCAGGTTTAGATAAAATAATCAGCGCAACAATTATCCGTTAAAATAGCACTAATCAGTTATTTTTGTAAACGGACTAAACAAAGGTTATTGGCATGATTGCACCATTAATGAAGGGACTTGTTTTGGGATTGATTCTGAGTATTTCAGTGGGTCCGGTCATTTTTGCCATTATTAAACAAAGTTTGGCCAATGGCCATAAAGCGGGTTATACATTTGTAGCAGGTGTATCAGCCAGTGATATTAGTTTAGTGCTTGTTTGTAATATATTTACTTCTTTTTTTACTACAGCCCTTTCTCACAGCAATACCATTGCAATAGCTGGAAGTATTTTTTTAATTGGCGTGGGTATCTATACTTTTTTCTTTAAGAAAGTGATTGTAGATGAAGACAATAAAATTGAAATCAAGAAATTTCGTAAAAGAGACTTAGCGGGTATTTTTTTGTCGGGCTATTTTATGAATATGCTTAACCCAGCAGTATTTCTTTTTTGGTTTGCCTGGACAGCCGCTATAACAGGAGATGCTGCAAGTACCCCCAATCCCAATCAATACAAGTGGATTGTTTTTATTACTTGTTTGGTATTTGTGTTGCTTTCCGATATTGCCAAAGTTGCCCTAGCTGGTAAATTAAGAGAGCGTTTAACTCCCTCTATTTTACATCGTATCAATAAATTATCGGGCCTGATTTTAATTGGTTTTGGAATAGCATTGATTTGGGGTGTGCTCAATTTTGGTGACAAGCTAAAATAGATTGTATCTTTCTGTTGAAACAATAATTTGTGATTAAAAAAATCTGGAAAAAAACAAAACGAATTCTACTCGTTTTGTTTTTCACTTCACTTGTGTATACCATTGTATGTAGATGGTTAATGCCTCCTATAACGATTACCCAAATAGCCAATACTTTTGGGTATGGGCTTAAAAGGGATTATGTTTCGTGGAATCAAATCAATTATTCAGTGAAGCTTGCAGCTATTGCCAGCGAAGACCAGGCTTTTCCAGACCATAGTGGATTTGACTGGGATGCTATTGAGAAGAGTTTAAAGCCCAAGAAAAAAGGAAAGAAAACAAAAATTCCATTAGGTGGTGGCGCAAGTACCATTACACAGCAAACAGCCAAGAATGTTTTTTTATGGCAGGGAGGATTTATCACCAAGTTTATTCGTAAAGTGCCCGAACTCTATTTTACCAAATTAATTGAATGGGTTTGGGGCAAAGAGCGCATACTAGAAGTGTATTTAAACGTAATAGAAATGGGTCCAGGTATTTTTGGGATTCAGGCGGCTGCAAAACACTATTTTAAAAAAGATGCCGCTAAACTCACACGCGCAGAAGCCGCCATGATTATTTCATGTTTACCTAATCCTAAAAAATTTACTGTTAAACCAATGAGCAGAAGGGTTGCATGGCGTTATCCCCAAATTCTAAAGCAGATGAATAATTTGGAAGGAGACGAAGACATCAAAACTTTGTTACGTTAAAGCATAAACCCATCAATTGCTTTTATTGCGGCTTGGGTTCGTTCTGCATCATTCCCACTAATTAAAGCCCATGGGGTAGTTTGGTTTATTAATAAGTCTTTATAAATAGCAAACAATTCTTGTCTGGGTTTTTCGTCGGGGTATTCTCTTAATTCATCTTTTGTCCATGGCAAATCAATATTGCACAATAAATAACCGTCGTATTTTCTTTTAACGATACTGTCTAAAATAAAAAAATCACATTCACCAAATACATATTCACTCCATACTTTCATCACATACATATCGGTATCAATAAATAGAATTGGTGTTTTGTTGCTATCTGCTAATGACTTTATGGTTAGTTCTTCTAATTTTAATTGTCCCTTTGCAATCTTCAATAAATCAGCAGGGGTATAGTTGGTACCATTGTTAAGTAAATATTCTCTTGCATACTCTTCGCACCAGGCCGATTGATAATGCTCGGCCAACGATTTACACAATGTGCTTTTACCCGTACTTTCTGGTCCTAGAATTACAAATTTCTTAATGCCTTTCATGCTTTGCTTTTTTATGCCAACTAATTAAGCCGGCAATGGCTAGAATCAATAGTACCAAAAACTGCACACTAGTAAAAACATAGCCCTTTACAAAGTATAACGGAATAGAAGCAATATTTGTTGCTATCCACCAATACCAACTTGCTACTTTTTTTCTAGCCATTAACCACATTCCCGTGTATGCTGTTGCACTTGCAAATGCATCTGCCCAAGGAATTGCTTCGGGTGCAAAAGATTCTTTTAACCAAGTGAGTGCAACAAAAATTAGTACATAAAAAGAAGCAAAAAACACCCACTGTTGAATTCGTTCTCTTGAATTACTTAGGGTTATTTTTAATTGAGCTTCTTGGGTATTTTGGTTGATTTTACTCCACCAAACCCAACCATATATACTTACAACGGTATAGTATAAATTAACACTGGCTTCACCGTATAGCTGTCCCTTTAAACTTAAGTAAATATAAATAGTGGTATTAATTAGTCCAATTGGGTAAACTAGAATATTTTCTTTTCTACTAAACCAAACACTGGCAATACCTGCACATACAGCAACAAACTCGAGCAAGCTGGTTTGTTGAATACCGGTAACGAATTGATCAAAAACCAATGATAACTCCATCTTTAAATTGCCATGCTGTTTTTATTGGGTAATATTTTTTTATTTGATCTATTTGAATAAGATCAAAACTTTCAGTATTGAAAAACCAAACTAAATAAAATGATTTATTTTTTATAAAAAGATCTATTTCGCTTTTAATGTCTTTATGTGGCAATGGAAATGCTTTTGTATTTGATAAAAAATACAATGCATCTATTGCATTGGAGAAGATCTTTTGTTCACTAAAATGGGTAGGATTTTTTTGTATAAAATCAATCATTGGAGAATACTTCCAATAGTCATCTGTATATCCAGGTATTCCTGAATAGGAAACGCCCTCCCAAGTGAAACGATTGTTTTTGTAATTATGGTATTGTGCAAATCCATAACCAGAAAGCAAAATCAGGAATATGGAAATACGCAAAGCGAGCTGTTTTTTACGAGTCAAATAAACACCCCCATTCGCTAATAAAATTGGCAAACAAATAAACGCAGGTATTAAGAGCCTGCTATTCAAAGTTTCAAATCTTGAAATGGAAGAAATAGCAATCATGAAAATGACATAAACACAAAAAAAAGCAGCAATTATAAATTCGATTCTTGTTGCTTTTTTCGGTTGCAAAAAAGTACTTACAAATGGAAGTGCAAGTACAAATAGTAAAAGGATAATAACTGCTATTGAACCAATTAATGTTGCGGAAGGAAATGGAAACCAAAATTTAAATACTTCGTATAAATCGTATACATTTTCCCAAACTGTTTTAATTGCTTTTTGTCTTACACCCGTTAGTGTACCACTTAGAAATTTATTATACAATACATTTATAGAGGTTAATGAAATGCCTATTAATCCATAATAAACCAAGTGTTTAAATTTTTGCTTTAACGGAAGTCCTTTTTGTAGTAAAATGATTAATCCGCCTGTTATTAAGCAAGTTATTCCCGCAAATCGAACAAAAAAGAGTAATGCGGTAATTATAGATACAACGTATAGATTTCGTAAGCTTTGTTTTAACGAATATTGATGAATCCGAATAAAAAACAATAAAAGTAAAAACAAAAAAAGGGTCTCAGACCAAAGCATTGAATATACTTCTAGCAGGGCTGTACTGGTTGTTAAAAATAGCAACAACAGCAACCTAGCAAATGAACTATAGAATTTTACTTGTTGAAAAATATAACTACTCATAAACAAAAGACTTGTAAAGAGTAAACAGTTCAGAATAGGACCTATTATGGTAATTGGGTCAGCACCCATCAATAGAAACAGCGATAAGAATAATGGGTATCCCAGTGGAAATACAACCATTGGAATTCCCCTGAAATCGGAAACAGAAAAATTTGTAATAAAATTGTTTGCAACACTTAAATAAGTAAGGCCATCAGGACATACCCCTATTCCACCATGTTTAGTATATAATAATAACCAAACTGTTGCCAATCCAGACGCTATAATTGCATCCCAATAGGAATAAAAAAATTTGGTAAGAAATAGTTTCATGTTGTTACATTGACAGAAAATTAAGCATTTCTAGCTTATTCTGCCTCAGCAACAACTTCTTTTACTTCAGGAATCATGCGTTTCATCATTCCTTCAATTCCAGCTTTCAATGTAATCATTGAAGAAGGGCAGCCTGAACATGAACCTTGTAGCATAAGGTTTACAATACCATCATTATAGCTTTTGAACTGTATAGCACCGCCATCCATTTCAACTGCAGGTTTTACGTAGTTCTCTAGTAACTCTTTTACGCGTTTAACAATATCATCGTCGTCTGCACTTACGGTATTGCTTGCTTCTTGTTTTACTTTTGCAACTTCTTCTTCATTTACCACTACACCGCCGTTCTCTAAGTATTGTTTCAAAAACTCTTTGATGGTAGGAATAATATCTTGCCAATCTTCGGTATCAATTGTTTTGGTTAATGTGATAAAATTGCTCGCTATAAACACACTTTTGATAAAGGGAAAGCTGAACAATTCTTTAGCCAATGGCGAAGGAGTAGCTAAGGATTCATCTGCAAAGTCAATGCTTTTACCAGGGTACAATAATTTGTTTGCCACAAATTTCATGGTCTCTGGATTGGGAGTCATTTCTGTATAAATGCTGATGACAGGGTTGCCAGTCTTAATCATAGTATGCTGTTTTACGTAAAAGTTATTCTACTGCAAATTTAAAACAATTCGTTTGGAGCAAAAGTTCAATCCTTGGGTTTAACCCATTCCTGACCCTTATTTTTCGGATATCGTAAGTTCACTCAATAAATACCCTCTTTTTACGTTATTCTACATGCGCTACTCATGATTTAGATAAGCAGCTAACAATTAGGTATATGCGAATCATTTTCATTTGGATGTTTTTTATATGTGTTTCGGGCCAATTAAATGCCCAAAACGACCCTTTTATGCTAGGAATGACCCTAGGCGGGGGCGAAATCAATGAAAATCAACTTCCAGGTAACTTAAACGAGCATTATCAATATCCATCTGAAGAAGAGCTGGATTACTATTACCAGAAAGGATTTAGGTTAATTACAATTCCTTTCAGGTGGGAGCGGGTACAAAAAACCTTGGGTGGAGATTTGGATTATGGTGAAATTGGAGAAATTCGGAAAGTTGTTTCATGGGCTGCCCAAAGAGATATGCAAGTAATATTGTCTATGTATAATGGGGGCAGGTATAGAAAATACGGGGTGGATTATATAGTGGGTTCTTATTCAGTTAGTAGACAAGATTTTGCTGATTGTTGGAATAAAATTGCGAATGCATTTTCGGGATACCCTAATATTTACGGATATAATTTAATGTCTGAGCCACATGATATGCAGGCATTCGATTGGCAAACATCGGCACAATGGGCCATTAGTTCAATTCGTATGGCCGATAGAAGAAGCCGAATTATTGTGTCGGGTAACAATTACGCAGCCGCTGAAAGTTGGGCAGAGTATAGCGATCAGTTAAAAAACTTAAATGATCCGCAAGATAAATTGGTCTTTAATGCGCATTGTTATTTTGATAATGATTTTACAGGAAAATACCTTTTCTCTTACGACCAAAACCAGGCATGGGATTCAACAGGTATACAAAGGGCTATGCCATTTGTGCAATGGCTAAAACAAAACAATAAGAAAGGAATCATTGGACAATTTGGGGTACCTGATACCGATGGTCGTTGGTTAACCATCATGGATAGGTTTCTTCAGTACCTAAAAGCCGAAAATGTAACAGCACAATACAGTTCTTCTGGAAAAAGATTGAGTGGAAATCCAGTGAGTACCTATCCGCTAGCAAGTTTGGAGCGCCCACAAATAAAAATACTACAAACCTATTTAGCTGGTGCTGAAATGACGTATAAAAAATCCATTGAAAAAACAGAATCATTGTTTCAAGTAGATCCCAATACGAATAACGCCGGTACAGTTGAAAAGGTAGTAGAAGTACCAGCCGAGCCACCGTCTTCTTTTTTGTTTTTACCAGGTACGGTTTTGTTGCCACAACCCAATGGTGGATTATACAAACCATTTTTAAAACCGACTACTACAAGAGGAAAATCCGTACGTGTTGCTAAATACAGAAAACCTTAAGAAACGATTCTCAGTTTTGCGTAATTCAACATGATCTTCTTTTCACCATTTTGTGTAAAGTCAATAGTTGCAACTGGATTATGTGCCGAGCCCTCCATGGCTTTCACTATTCCAAAACCAAATTTTTGGTGTTCTACTTTTTGTCCTACTTCTAAACCAGAAGTATCACTAGGCGCAAAATCAGCAGAGGGAATATGGGCTACTACTTTGGGTGCCAATGGTTGAATGGGCATGTATTCAGGTCTGCTACTTGCTGGTTTTTTTGATGGCGGAGGACCATATTTATTTGCAGCTTGTTGAGACGCATTGCCAAAACCTCTTTGCATACGTTCGTAAGCAGATCCCCATTCGGATCCAGCATGATTTCTAGCACCACCACCTGCATATGTTTTGTCAATAGATTCTTCAGGCATTTCGTCTATAAATCTACTGGGTTCATTTTGAACCAACTGACCAAAACGATACCTTGAATTGGCATAAGTTAACCATAGTCTTTGCTTGGCTCTGGTAACGGCAACATAAAACAATCTTCTTTCTTCTTCTAATTCTTCTCTAGTATTAATACTCATTGAATTTGGAAAAAGGGTTTCTTCAATTCCACCAACAAATACACAGCCAAATTCTAGACCTTTTGCTGCATGTATGGTCATCAATTTTACTACATCATTGTTTTCCTTGTCATCGTCGGCATCGGTTAACAAAGTAATTTGCTGTAAATAGGATCCTAACGTTTTATCGCCCAACTCTCCGTCTTCGTTACTAGGGCTTTCGGTCCACTCTTTAATAGAGTTGAATAATTCTTGTACGTTTTCGTAACGGGCAAGTCCCTCTGTTGTTTTATCGTTGAACAGTTCCTTTACCAAACTGGTATGCTTACCCACTTGTGTGGCTACATCAAAAGCATTTTTATCGGTTAACATGCTTTGGAAATAGCGAATCATTGTGGTGAAGTTTTGCAATGCCTCTAGTGTTCCCGACTTAAATCCAAATTCCCCTGCCCTGCTCACTACATTAAACATGGGAATATTTTGTTCATTGGCAATGATGACTAATTTTTCAATAGTTGTTTTGCCAATACCCCTAACAGGATAATTAATGATTCTTTTCAATGCTTCCTCATCATTCGTATTTACAATCACCCTTAAATACGCAAGAATATCTTTGATTTCTTTTCTTTGATAAAAGCTTACGCCCCCATAAATTCGGTAAGCAATCCCCATTTTTCTTAAGCTTTCTTCAAAAGATCGGCTCTGGGCATTTGTTCGGTAAAGAATGGCAAAATCCTTATTAAAATAATGATTGCGAAGTTTTTGTTCTTGTATGGTATCGGCAACAAATTTTCCCTCTTCATTATCGGTCATGGTTCTCACCAACTTAATCTTCTCGCCTTCTTCGTTTTCGGTCCAAAGATTTTTGGGTATTTGTCCTTTGTTATTTTTAATAACTTGATTGGCTACTTTTAAAATTTGTTGACTGCTTCTGTAATTCTGTTCCAGTTTCACCACTTTTACATCGTCGTAGTCTTTCTGAAATTGTAAAATATTTTCAATGGTGGCTCCTCTAAAACTATAAATACTTTGTGCATCATCACCTACTACGCAAATATTTTCATGTGCTGCAGCTAAGAGCTTGCTAATTTGATATTGAACAGGATTGGTATCTTGGTACTCGTCTATGAGTAAATATTTAAACTTATGCTGGTACTTGTGTAATGCTTCAGGAAAATTATTCAGTAGCTCATACATTTTCAACAACAAGTCATCAAAATCCATTGCTCCGTTTTTGAAACAACGCTTTGCGTATGCGGCATATACTTGCGAAATAGCAGGCCTGTTTGATCTTGCATCTTCTTGCTGAATGGCATAATCGGTTGCATATTCTGCAGGGCCTACTAAAGCGTTTTTTGCTGAAGAAATTCTATTACCTACAATATTGGGTTTATAATGTTTGTCGTCTAAATGCAATTCATTAATGACTGTTTTTAAAACAGAACGGCTGTCATCAGTATCGTAAATGGTGAAATTACTAGGGTATCCTAATTTACCAGCTTCCGCCCTAAGTATTCTGGCAAATACACTGTGGAAGGTTCCAACGTATAAATTTCTAGCTTCCGCATTACCAAGAATTTTTTCAATTCTTTCTTTCATCTCTGCTGCAGCCTTATTGGTAAATGTAAGTGCTAGTATATTAAATGCATCTACTCCATTTGCCATTAAATGTGCAATTCGGGTAGTTAATACTTTGGTTTTTCCACTGCCTGCACCTGCCACAATCATCAATGGCCCTTTAATATGTGTAACCGCTTCCCGTTGAGACTCATTAAGTCCATTCAAATAATCCTGCATACAAATAAATTCAAACGCAAGATAGGCTAAGGTTGGCTTTTATAAACGGTGAATTCCGGTATAGTGCAGAATTAGTTTAAACAGTTCAGCAGGGATAAAGGGTTTTACTACTATATCATTTATCCCGGTGCTTTTTATACGATCTTCAATTTCTCTAGGTAAGCTAGCTGTTAAGGCAATAATGGGTGTTGTTACACCGCGATCTCTTAAAATACGGGTGGCTTCATACCCATCCATCACAGGCATATGCATATCCATTAAAATGAGTTGGTGAATAGACGGGTCAAATAAATCAACAGCTTCCTGTCCGTTTTGTGCAATATCAACTGTAGCACCCCATTTACCTAAAAAAGTTTTTGCTACTAAAATATTTACCTCGTTGTCTTCTACTAATAAAATAGACATACCAGTTAGGGGCTTGCTATCTTCGGTAGGTGCTAAGCTTATCTCAATCTCTTTTTCCTTTGAAACAGCAGCAAAAATTGGGTAGTTAATTTCAAAGTAAAACACAGAACCTTTATCAGGTTCACTTTTAAGTTGAAGACTGGATCCTTGTAATTCTAATAATTTTTTACTTATAGCTAACCCCAAACCCGTACCGCCAAAATTTCTAGAAGTACTATTGTCTGCTTGAGTAAACTGATCAAAAATTAATTGTTGTTTTTCTTGTGCAATTCCAATTCCGGTGTCTTCTATTTCTATTAGTAGGCCAACACTGGTAGCATCCTGCGCTTTAACACTTATTCTTAATTCTACGTAACCCTTTTTGGTAAACTTGATGGCATTGTGTACAAGGTTACCAATGATTTGACTAGTTCTTGTTGGGTCACCAATTAACTTAGTCTTTAATTGACTGTCAATCAAAACCCTTAGTTCAATTCCTTTGTCTTTTGCAAGGGTACGAAAACCAGTAATTAATTTATTGGCAATATTATTTAGATCCATTTCTATGGATTCAAAACCAATTTTACCAGCTTCAATTTTATTATAGTCTAAAATATCGTTTACAATAGAAAGAAGATTATTGGCTGAAAATAAAAGCACATTCAATTGTTCCTTTTGTTCATCAGAAGGTTTTTCCATTAGCATGATATTAGTCATGCCCAAAATGGAATTGAGTGGGGTTCTTATTTCATGAGACATGGTGCTCAAGAAATCATTTTTTACTTTAAGGCCTTGCTCAGCTTCTTTTTTGGCTTCTTTTAAAATGTATGCGAACCTAAATGACAATATTAATGACTGCAAAAAGAAAAAAGAGAGATAGCCAAAAAACAATACAAACCTAGGTGGCTGAATTGTATTAACCCCCTAATTCTTGGATTAAATGATGTTAAAGGTTTGACATTTTTGGTTAATAATTAAATTTTTTATTGTGTTTTCCAACAAAGGGCTC
>NCGN01000001.1 GCA_002281575.1 Sphingobacteriia bacterium 28-36-52 | reverse complement strand
AGCCCTTTGTTGGAAAACACAATAAAAAATTTAATTATTAACCAAAAATGTCAAACCTTTAACATCATTTAATCCAAGAATTAGGGGGTTAATACAATAAATAGTCTCATATTTTTCTCAAGTCAATGAATAGTTCGTTGTTATTGATGGTTACAGGAAAAGTGCGCAGGTTTTTGTCGGCAGGTCCGTTGGTTACCTTACCTCGATTATCGTACTCACTGCCATGTGCCGGGCACTGTAGGTAATCGCCTGCCACATTAAGTTCGGCTCCCTGATGTGCACATTGCATCCAGATAGCTGAATAGTCTTTATCACTAAACCGATACACACAAATCGGGAACACCAACTCCTCATTACGTACTACGATGTATAAGCGATATTTATCACTTCCATTTATGACAAACTCTTGCATATCTATTACAATTCCGTCTTTGAGCAACTTGCCATTTGAAAATTTTGTAGTTGCACAAGAACCCAAAAGTGTTGCCACAGAGGATACGCCGAGACAAGCTGTACAGGATCTAAGTATAAAATCTTTTCTGTTCATCTTTTCAAAATACTACAGTGATGCTAAAAATTTCAGCAGGTTGTTTTTCTCTTGTGTTGAAAGTTGTATAAACTTATTTTTGCTTTGCTGTGCTTCGCCTCCATGCAGGACTATGGCATCTTCAATACTCTTTGCCCTACCATCATGCAGCAGAAAATATTTTCCTCCCTGCGAATTCGGAGACAGACCCAATCCCCAAAGCGGTGGAGTTCTCCATTCAGCAGTTTTTGCACAACCTTCTGTATATCCATCGTCTAAGCCCGGTCCCATATCATGCAACAGCAGATCTGTATAAGGATGAAATGTTTTGTTTGATAATGGAGCGATGGTAGAAATATCTGTTTTCAGTGTCTGCTTATGGCAACTCTCACAACCCGTTTGTATAAATATGTTCTTCCCTTTTATTACGTCAGCATCATTTTGATCTCTTTGAATAGGTGCTTTCAAAGTTTGTAGATAAAAAACAACATGGTGTATCGTTACATCAGAAACTTCGGGTTCAATATTTAATCCGGTATAAACGTCTTTTGGCTGAAAGGTAGAAGTGATACCAATATCCTGGTTGTAAGCATTTACTGTTTGTTGCAGCAAATTATACGCCGCAGCCTTTTTACCAAAACGATGAATGTACTTTCCGTTTCTTGCAATGGCATTTGTAAAGGGAGTTACAAATGGAGGCAGGTATTCGTAGTTGGGTACACCGCTGATCCCATCACCATTTACATCAGTAGGATCAGCCATTGCCAATATATCTGCATCGGTAACCAGTTCTAAAAATCCTAATCCCGTATTAGCGGGTGGCATAAAATTTGAAAATGTAGCTCCACTAGGTATCTGCTCAGGCATATAGCCGGGTAATGCCCTGTTTTGTAATTGCGGACCGCCCAGGTGCAAAAATTTGTTACCTGTACTGTCTACCTGACCAAACCTTGTAAGTGTGGTAAAAGGGTGTCCCTTGCCATCACCTGCATGACAACTGCCACAACTGGTGGCTACAAACACCGGACCTAAACCATTTGCCGAAGTGAAAATTTCGTCATTAAAAGCCACATCACCTGCCAAAAATCTTCTTTGCTCTTCGTAACTAAGACCTTCTACAGGACCGTCCAATAACGCATCCTCTGGAGGAGCTTTTGGTAATATTTTTTGACAGGCAACGATGGCGGTAATGCTCAGAATAATTAGGGATAAGAGGATTGTTTTCTTCATTGTAAATACAGATACGTTAAGTTAAAATTAGATTATTTTAATTAATAAATTAGGTTAATCTAATTTATTTTTTATACAGGTTTACGTATCTTCATCAAAACAATCGAACCGGTGCATTCATTTACAGAAGAAAACTATCTCAAAGCTATTTATAAGTTGCAGGAAGCCAATGGTTTAATAGTTGCCACTTCAGCACTTGCGCAAGTACTCGAAGTGCATGCCCCATCTGTAACGGATATGTTGAAAAGGATGGCAGGAAAGAAACTCGTCACTTATCAAAAGTCTAAAGGAGTAAAACTAACAGAAAAAGGAAGACAGGTGGCTGTCGGCATCATTCGCAACCACAGGCTTTGGGAAGTGTTTCTGGTTGATAAATTGGGGTATAAATGGGATGAAGTACATGACCTTGCAGAACAACTGGAACATATACACAGTGAAGACCTGACCAATAAACTGGATATGTTTTTGGGATTTCCCAAAGCCGATCCGCATGGCGACCCAATACCAGATGCGAATGGCATTCTTCCGAAATCGAAAGCCGTTTTACTATCTACCCTTAAAATGGGTGAGCGAGGTACTTTCACCGGAGTGACAGATCATACGCCTGCATTTTTAAATTACCTGGACAAGTCAGGTATTTCTTTGGGCAACAGTATAAAAGTTAAAGCCATTGAAGAATTTGACCAGACTTACACAATACAACTAAAGGATAAAAAAGATACAGTAATAAGTTACAAAGTGGCAAATAGCTTATTAGTAAACAAAGTAGAAACAACTTAACCTAAAAAATTGGCTATTTTTTTTGATGGCATATACTTGAAACGCTCTATCATCCGAAATCGTATTGAAAAAATAATCGTTTGATGAGTGGCTTTTACTTTCAAAAAACTATTTACTTACAACAAGATTTATTCATCTGTATAGGTGGACAAGCGACAGTGCCATAACTACAAAATACGCAACAATCTCCCTGCTGCGGTTTTAATACAGCTTGGCAGTTTGTACATTGATAAAAATATTGACAAGCATCCGTGGGCATTGTCTCCTCTTGCTGAAAACCACAATTTGGGCAAGTGATAGTGGATTGCAGTGTTAATGTATTTTCCATACTTTCTTAGTTTTTATCGAAGCAAGATTTACCACTATCGGGTAAAATCATAACCTTTTACTTTATACCCTGTTCTATTAATGGCTGCTTCTATTGTTTTCTCATCAATTTTTGAGTTGTCAAAACTGACTAAGCTGCTTTTGGTGGCATAGGAAGTTTGATACGTTAATACTCCATTTACTGTAGACAGCGCTCTGTTTACATGCTCCTCACATGCTTCGCAAGTCATGCCTTGTATAGTGAACTTTATTTGTTGTTGATGATCAACCACTGCAGGAGCTACTGCCTGTACTTTTTGTTTTGGATAAAACATTTTTGCATACAGCGGAAAAGTCATCATCAAAATAGCAAATACAGTTACGATGGCTAAAAATGTTGTAGACTGGAGGAATGAAGGTTTCTTAGTTGTTTCGCAGTTGCAATCTATAACGCTTATCTTAGCTGGTTTTAATTTAAGATACCATGCAAATGCTAATACAGCAATTGATAACCCTACTAAATACGGTCTGGCCGGTTCTATCCATGAAAAATTAGCGACAATACTGCTGCTACCGGCAAGTAATGCAATAACAGGGGTTATACAACAAAGCGAAGCTGCAATAGCAGCAAGAACACCTGCGCCGGTAAATGTGCCTGCTGATTTTGTACTTATCATACCGTCTCCAGTTTTAGAGTTTGTACATTAATATACTTAAAGAAAGGCTTTAAAATCTTTAGGTTTTCTTGTGTAAGGGTATAATAAATTGTTTGCCCTTCCTTCCGGGTTTCAACAATATTTCCATCCTTCAGTTTTCGCAGATGTTGTGATACTGCTGGAATACTCATCCCCAAAATATCAGCAAGGTCACAAGGACATAATTCTTTCTCTTCTTCCAATAAATAAATAATCTTAAGCCTTACTGCGTTACCTGCCAAGGCTAATATGTTAGACAAGCTTGTAAAAGATTTTTGTGCAGTTCGCAGCTTGTTTTTACAATTCTTTATTTGTTCATGGTCGGCAAAGAGCCTGACACAAGTATTGTTACCCATTCGTCAAAGGTAGGATAAATAATTATTTAAGCAAATACGTAAATAATGAAATACATCCTATAACATTTCTTTTAAACCTTCATCCTTTGAATTCTAACCGCATTTAATATGGCTAATAAAGCAACCCCAACGTCCGCAATGACTGCTTCCCATAAAGTAGCTACGCCACCTGCGCCTAAAATCAATACAAATGCTTTTACCGTCATCGCGATAATGATATTTTGCCAAACAATGCTTCGGGTTATCTTTCCAATTTTAATGGCCGAAACTATCTTTTGTGGCTGATCGTTTTGAATAACCACATCTGCTGTTTCAATGGTGGCATCGCTCCCTAAACCGCCCATTGCTATTCCGGCATCCGCTAATGCAACCACGGGTGCATCATTAACGCCATCACCAACAAAAGCGATATGTAGTCCTTCATCTTTTAATTTCTGTACTTTCTCAACCTTGTCTTCTGGCAGTAAATCACCATAGGCCTTATCTATGCCAATCTTCCTTGCGACTTCATCTACTACAGATTGTTTATCACCTGAGAGCATTACCGTTCGAATATTAAGACTGTGCATGTCTTTGACCGCCTGCACAGCATCGTCTTTTATTTCATCAGCAATAGTTATAAAACCTGCATATTGATTGTTTATGGCTACAACTACAATTGTGTCAACAATGCCTTCTATTTCCGTTGGGTAGGATATATTGTATTTCTTCAGCAGTTTTGCATTACCTGCAAGCAAGTCCTTTCCATCCACCTTTCCTTTTAAGCCATGACCTGCTATTTCTTCTACTGCATCTGCATTGATACCATTAACAGTTTCACCGGCATATTCCGTTACGGCTTTGGCTATAGGATGAGTTGAATTCTTTTCCAACGCAGCCGTAAGTTTTACCAGTTCTTTTTCATCCATGTTGACCGAAACGATTTCTTGTACTTTAAATACACCTTTTGTCAATGTTCCGGTTTTATCCATCACCACTACATTAACCTTAGTCATTACGTCAAGAAAATTCCCCCCTTTAAATAAAATACCGTTTCGGGAAGCAAGACCTATGCCACCAAAGTATCCCAATGGAATGGATACCACCAAAGCACATGGGCAACTGATCACCAGGAACACCAGAGCTCGATAAAACCATGTTTGAAAATTATAATCCTCCACAAAAAAGTAAGGGATAAAACAAACAGCAACAGCAAGAAAGAAAACGATTGGTGTGTAGATTTTGGCAAATCTGGAAATAAATAGTTGCGTTTGTGATTTTCTTGCAGTGGCATCCTGTACCATTTCTAAAATCTTACTTAGTTTACTGTCTTTAAACAAGGCTTTCACTTTGATTTCTGCTACTGTATTCAGGTTAATCATTCCCGCCAGAATGGTTTGACTTTTATATTTGGCATCTGGTTTACTTTCCCCGGTTAAAGCTGCTGTATTAAATGATGCATTTTCTGAAATCAATTCTCCATCCAATGCTACTTTTTCACCTGGTTTTACCACGATGGTCTCGTCTAACTCAATAACAGAAGGGTTAGCGATAAGCTGTATACCATTTCTTAACACCGTTACTTCATCAGGTCTTACGTCTAGCAGTGCTTTGATACTTCGTTTTGCATTATTCACAGCTGCATCCTGAAACCATTCTCCTATCTGGTAAAAAACCATTACTGCTACACCTTCTTCATATTCTCCAATAACAAATGCCCCGATAGTAGCAACACTCATCAACACAAATTCATTGAAAATATCTCCCCGTTTTGATTTCCTTAGGGCAAGGTTCAATACTTTATGACCTGCCAATAAATAAGCGACCAGGTTTATAGCTAGTGAAGGAATTTTAGGGAACTCAATTTTGAAACCATATTCCAGTACAAGCAGAACGATTAATATGGCCAATGCCATTAATAGATCCCAATGGTTCTTCCAACCCGATTCGTTTTCATCCTTAGCTGTTCCATGACCATCTGCAGTAATTTTTGTTTCATCATGTTTATGTGTCATAATATCATATTTAATGTAAAAAAAATGTAATAATCCCTACTATAATTAAAACTATACCTGTAATTCTCTTTTCATTATGCTCAATAAATTGTGAATTCATCATTTGAACGCCTTTAAATGCAAATATCACGAGTGTGATAATTCCGGTAATGCTGATTACTGCATATACAAGGGCTATCAATAAAATACCATTCAACCCATAGGCACCAGCTGTCAGGAAAAGACTTTCCACTTCCAGGCAGGGGGATAAAAACATGGTGGCCGCTAAAATTAATACCCACTTAGTTTTTGACTTTTTATAGTACTGTACATCTTTATTGGCAGTATGATGATGAGGCAGATTAACTGTAAAATATATTAATCCGAATATGATCAATAATACTGGGGCAATTACATGTACATACCCTTCATATTGATGTGCCAGCTTTGAACCTACCATTCCGAGAGCAATCCCAAGAATAACAGTACCCATCACATGGGCAGAGGCAGTGATAGATGCAAGCAGTATCAATTCATATTTTTCCCATTTCTCAGACCTTGCAATAGCCACTAATGGCAACCAGTGGTTGGGGATAAGGGCATGAATAATCCCTAATAATATGGTACCCGTTATTATACTATACATGTTACAATACTATTACTATACAATTTTATCTTAATCAATTAATCTTTATTTTCTTTTTCATTGTGCTTGTTTATCATTTTCTTTTTCCATTTTACATACCAATGCTGGTGATGCAACGAAAGCAGGAAGTACAAAGCAATTGCTCCAACAATAGCAATAATAAACATACTGAGACCTACTGCCACACCAACTGCTGCAGTACACCAAACCGTGGCTGCTGTTGTGAGGCCATGTGATGTTTCTGCACTGCTGTTGCGATAAATAATACCAGCCCCAAGAAAACCCACACCGGTGACAATATTGGCTATTACTCTTGAAGCCGCAGCAACATCGCTAACAAGATGAGCTGCAACAGCTGTAAATAAAGTAGCACCGATACACACCGCAGCATATGTTCTTATGCCGGCATCACGACCATGCTTTTCTCTGTCAAAGCCAATGAAAGCTCCAAGTAGAAATGAGGCTATTAGTTTTACAACAATTATTAATTCAAGTTTGACATCCATTTTTCAGTATTTACATAACATAATAGTTATTCGGATTTTCTTCAGCCGGAACATTTTTATCACCACTCATCTGTTTTAAATGAATTTCTATGGTTGTAGAAAGACTTGTCATTGGTGTAGCCATCGGTGTGTTTTCAAAAATGTTTGTATGGGTACGGAAGCCCTGCCAATCAAGGTTTCCCAGTTTTAAAAGGGGCAAACAAAGCAGGGTTCCTACCCATAGTATTTTTATTCTTCTTCCTCTACATTGTTCATCTTCGACAATAAATCATAAGCTCCGTTAATCACCACTCTAATTTTCCTGTTAAATCCTTCTGGCAAAATCACTTCGGTATAACCATTTTCCGAAACACCTGTTACCACTTCAATTCTCTTAAAAGGAATATGCTTTTCAGTAGCTGCTTCTTTTTTCACATCGGTGGCTTTTTTTTCGTTATTCCCTTCATCTGCCGCTATAAAAATGTAAGATTTACCTGCTGATTGAACGATCGCTTTATCAGGCAGCGCAGTAGTAGTAGCAATACCTGTTTCTACAATTCCTTTTAAATACATCCCTGGCAACAGGTCATTGTCCTCCTGTAACAGATGCCCATGAACCCTAACCGTTCTTTCAGCACTGATTTCACGCCCAATCAAATGCACTTCTGCAAATCGTTCCTTTGTTTCATTATTCAATAAAAAACGGATTTTCTGACCAATCTTTAATTTCGGAACATCCTTTTCAAAAATGATAAGTTCTGCATGAAGGTGACGGGTATCTACAATTTCAAATAGTTCCTGGTTAGCGTTTACAAACTTCCCGATATTCACCAATACCTTAGTAACATAGCCTGATATTGGAGCATAAATATTTGCCCTGCCAGAAATGTTTTCCGGGTTAATTTTCTCGGGATTGATATTAATAAGTCCCAGTTTTGATTTTAATCCCTGCACTCTTGCCGCTATACTGTTATATTCGCTGCTGGCTTTTTGCAATGTTTTTTTTGCATTTACATTTTCTTTTGCCAGTTCCTGTTGACGTTCCAATTCTTCTTTCAGGTAAATCAACTGACTCTTATAATCCAGATAATCCTGCTGAAGCTGGATAAATTCGGGGTTTTCAAGTACGGCTATTACTTCACCTTTTACAACAGGCTTTCCCTGCAGCAAATCAGTATTTTTTAAGGTGCCACCATAGGGAGAAGATACTGTTAACAGCTGTTGCGGAGGAACATCTAGTGCCCCTGTTGCCCTGATAACGCTGCTAAGTTTTTTTTCTTCTATAGCACCGTACTGAATATTGACCGTTTTAAACTGGTCTTCCGACAAGTCCACCATATCTGCTTCTTCCGTTTTCGTTGCTTCAACCGGGATTGCTTCTGCATTTCCTTTAGGAGAGCAGGATGAAAACCATATGGTAGCCGCAGTCAGTATAACAAGTGAATTCAAAAATTGCTGTTTCATATTAATTTTATTTTAGTCCGTTCTACTTAATTGATGCCGCCGATAAATTCGATGGCAATGACGGTTTGATTATATTGATTTAAAAGTTTGGTGTATCCCTGTTTTACAACAACGGCATTATTGAGTGATTGTGTCAATTCATAATAACCGATTTCGCCGGTAGTAAAAGCCCTTTGTGCCTGTGTAATGATGAGATTGGTCTGTGGCAAAGCGGTATTTCGGTAATAGTTGATTTGAACTTTTTGTTTTTGCAATTCGCCAAACAGTCTTGCTAATTCACCTTGCAGGGTGAATTGATAATTGGTCAGTTCTGCTTCACGACGCTCCCGGTTTACTTCTGCCGCTTTTATTTTTTCTTTTTGTGCCCTGGCAAATATGGGAATGCTGACACCCAAATTAACACCTTGGAAACGACTGCCAACGCCATAATATTTATCAACTCCATTCACAGTTTGATACCCTACTAAAGATTGATTGAAATAGCCTACCGAGAAATCTGGTTTTAATCTTGATTGCTCAACAGCTTTCTCTTTGTTTGCAATATCAATCTG
Organism: Sphingobacteriia bacterium 28-36-52; assembly: GCA_002281575.1. Taxonomy (GTDB): domain Bacteria; phylum Bacteroidota; class Bacteroidia; order Chitinophagales; family Chitinophagaceae; genus Sediminibacterium. Next base: position 318,565 of record NCGN01000001.1, on the reverse strand, counting down.
CTGTTTAATAAAGGCAAGTGTCGGGTTACCAGCAATAGCAGCGGTATCAAAATTTACCTGTATCTGCTTTTCAACAAGTAAAGTGTCGGCAGTTGACGTAACAGAAGAATCTGCGGTAAACACTTTCAGGCGGTTTAATTCAATGCGGTAATCCTCTTCTGCACTTCGCAATTGAGCCCTTATCTCATTCACCTTGCTTTCAGCATTGTAATTTTCTAATGCATTTGTTTCACCCGTTTTATATCGCAATGCAGAAGCTTTCAATATGTTTTCATAAATGGATAGCAGTTCCTTCAACAACCTTATTTCCTCCATCCAAAAACTTAACTGGTAGTACGATATTTTTGTATTCGCAGCAAGTTCAGTTTGATAAACCTTCAATTGCAGTTCACTGCTTTTAATATTTGACTCAGATAGCTTTATGAGACTTTTAAAGTACCCTGGATTCTGTATACCCTGGGTAATGCTGAAATTATTATCATATGCTATACGACTGTTATACTGCCCAAATGTGAGTCCTACATTTGTTTTGCCATAATCTTTCACAGTCTTCTTCAACTGCTGCTGGTAACTTATATCCAGCGCTCCCACTTTAACCAAGGGGTTATTCTTCATAGCTGACGCAACAGCATCATTAAGATTGATAACTATCTTTCGCTGTTGCGCATTTGCAGTAAAGGATGAGGCTAAAAACAGGATGAGTAATGAAACCAACCCTTTCGTCACATCAGGCTTCATCGTTTTGGGTTTTATCTTCTCAAACCATGTATATAATACAGGCAAAACAACCAGTGTTAGAAATGTGGCCGTAATCAACCCACCAATTACAACCGTCGCCAAGGGCTTTTGTACTTCTGCTCCGGAACCTGTTGACAATGCCATTGGCAAAAAGCCCAAAGAAGCAACCGTTGCAGTCATTAATACAGGTCGCAACCTTACAGAAGTTCCTTTTAAGATGATTGCATTTATATCTGTCATACCTTCCTTTTTTAATCGATTAAATTCGCTGATCAATACAATACCATTTAATACTGCCACACCAAACAAGGCTATAAAACCAACGCCAGCCGAAATACTAAATGGCATTCCCCTTAACCATAAGGCAAATACACCACCGATAGCACTCATCGGTATAGCTGTAAATATGAGCAGGGAATATTTAATTGACCCAAAGGTGAAATAGAGCAATAAGAGTATCAGCGCTAATGCTACTGGTACAGCCACTGATAATCGCTTATTGGCCTCTTCAAGATTTTTAAACTGTCCGCCATAAGTAATAAAATATCCGGGGGGCATTTTTACCTGTTTATCAATTTTTTCCTGGATTTCTTTTACAACCGATGAGATGTCCCGGCCTCTTGTATTAAAGCCAACAATGATTCTTCGCTTAGCATCTTCACGTTGTATCTGGTTAGGACCTAACTCCATATTGACATCGGCTACCTGCTCCAACGGAACCTGGTTGCCATCCGGTGCGGCTATAAATAATCCTTTAACATCATCAATACTCTGGCGTCCTGTTTTTTCTAACCTTACCACCATATCAAACCGTTTTTCGCCTTCATAAACAATACCTGCGGCTTCACCTGCAAAAGCAGCGCTGATGGTACGGTTTATATCTTCTACATTTAAACCAAATTGCGCAATCTTATCCCGGTTTAGTTTAACCATAATTTGCGGCAGACCAGTCACCTGTTCTACATATAAATCTTCTGCACCTTTTACCGTGGGTACAATCACACCAATTTTTTTTGCCAGATCTGCCAGTACATCTAGGTCTTCTCCAAATATTTTAATCCCCACATCCTGCCGAACACCTGAAATCAGTTCGTTAAACCGAAGTTGTATAGGCTGTGATAACCCATAGGAAACACCGGGAATTTTCTCCAGCTCCTTTTGCATCAATTCTGCCAGTTCTTCCCGGTTATGTGCACTGGTCCATTCCTTTTTATCTTTTAAAAGAATGGTAATATCACATGCTTCTATAGGCATAGGATCGGTTGGTATCTCAGAAGCGCCAATCTTTCCGATCACTTCTTTAACTTCAGGAAATTTTTTCAACAGTAAATCGGAGGCCTGTGTTATTTTTTCGATTGTTTGGCTTAACGAACTACCAGTAAGTAACCTTGTTTCTACGGCAAAATCTCCTTCTTCCAACGTGGGAATAAATTCACCACCTAATGTTTTAAAAATGACAAGGCTGATGACAAATACTCCCACAGCAATGCTCACCACTAATAATTTCATCTTTAATGCACCACGTATTAATGGCGTATAAAGTCGTTGGAAAAACTTCATCATTTTATCTGAAATATTTTCCTTGTGGCTGACTTTCTTACTTAATACAAGGGCACTCATCATGGGTACATAAGTAAGTGAAAGCAGGAATGCACCCAGTATGGCGAACGAAACTGTTTGTGCCATTGGGCCGAACATTTTTCCTTCGATACCAACCAGCGCAAGAATAGGCAGGTAGACAATCAGGATAATGATTTGTCCGAATGCAGCCGAGTTCATCATTTTACCTGCTGATTTATATACTTCATCATTCAATTGGTCTTGCGTCATTCTTCCGGCCTTTCGCAGGCCTAACTGATGCATGGTTGCTTCCACGATAATCACGGCTCCGTCCACAATCAAACCAAAATCAATGGCACCTAAACTCATCAGGTTACCAGAAACACCAAACAGGTTCATCAACGAAATAGCGAAAAGCATGGCAAGCGGAATGACAGAAGCCACTATTAACCCGGAACGGATATTGCCAAGAAAAACCACCAGTACAAAGATGACAATTAACGCACCTTCAATAAGATTAGTTTTTACAGTTCCTATCGCCCTGCTAACTAAAGCACTTCTGTCAAGAAAGGGTTCAATGACCACACCTTCTGGCAAGCTTTTCTGGATCTGTAAAATTTTATCTTTTACACTGTTAATTACAATACTGGAATTTGCTCCTTTTAGCATCAAAACAATTCCACCAACTACTTCGCCTTCTGCATTACGGGTTAATGCCCCGTATTGCGTGGCATGACCCAGCTGTACCGTTGCAATATCCCTTACCAACACGGGTGCACCGCCGGAAGTTCTTGTAACCACAATTTTGTCAATGTCATTGATTGTTTTAATAAAGCCTTCGCTGCGGATAAAATAAGCATTGGGCTTTTTATCTATATAGGCACCGCCCGTATTCTGGTTATTCTTTTCAAGCGCATTAAATACATCTGCGATGGATAGATTGTAACTGCGAAGCTTATCAATATTCAATGCGATTTCATATTGCTTTAAAAGACCACCAAAACTGCTTACATCCGCAATGCCGGGTGTGCCAAGTAATTGACGACGAACTATCCAATCCTGTATCGTCCGAAGCGACATGGCATCATATTTATTTTCATACCCTTTTTTTGCATGTAAAACATATTGATAAATTTCACCTAACCCCGTAGAAATAGGAGCCATCTCAGGATTACCGATGTTATTGGGTATTTGGTTGCGTGCTTCTATCAACCGCTCACCTACTTGCTGACGGGCCCAATAAATATTTGCATCATCATGAAATACAACTGTAACAACTGATAATCCAAATCTGGATATGGAACGAATTTCCTGTACTTCCGGAATAGTGGCCATTGTTTGTTCCACCGGGAATGAAATGAGTTGTTCTACTTCCTGTGCCGCCAATGATGGGCTCAGTGTAATTACCTGTACCTGGTTATTGGTAATATCAGGAACGGCATCAATCGGCAATTTATTTGCCGAATAAACACCCCATATTATTAATGCAAGTGTAAAAAGACCAATGACCAATTTATTTTTTATGGAGAATTGAATGATTTTATTAAGCATATTTTGATTTAATATTTTGAAACAAGGCGATAATACTTAGTGATAATGCCAATTATCGCCATGAGCATTACAATACCAAGCACTATCAGTGTAATAACTTTTATAACCCGCATCCACAAGGGCTTTACAGGATCTTTAATCCTGCTGTAACCTGATTTACTGCGGGTAATTGACCTTTTTCTCTTGGTCATAACCACATGGTAAACAAAATGATAAAAATGTAAAAGTCAGCGCATGACAATTGCACTGAAATGAGAAGAAATTAAGCAGTTAGTTTGGGAGGCTGCCAGATAGAATAGGAAACTTCGGAATTAAAATTTTCGACATCAAAGGAGTCCTTTTCAGATCGGAAAAGAATTTTTAGAAACTGTACCTTACTCAGAGGATTATAAAAGGCTGCAGCTGCACAGCAAGAACAGGTACAAAAAGGTGTGCACGCTTCTTTCGAATGATTATGTGCTTGATGATTGGAGGAAGTTGAAATTTTGGATTCTGATTTTGCATTACATTCCGTGCTGTCACTGCATGTAAGGCATGACAAATAGAGCAGGGAAAAGCCTAAAAAGAAAAATAAAAATTTCATTGAAGCAAAAATAGCTGTATATATTGCAATTTTCAGTAGAAATAGACTCCTAAAATGGCAATATGGTTGCAAAAGATGGAAGATCAGGCTATTTTTTCCGATTTCGCAACTCTTTTTCCGCCCCATTTTGAACTGATAAAGAATAATGCAAACCCACTTATTACAGTGATCAATCCAAAAATGGAAAATATTCGAAGCAGCCAGTTACCGATATGATCCCTACTTTCATAATCCATCGTGTGCATCATCCACAGAAAATCAAATATTCTCCATTTATTATTCCTGAATTTTTGAATAGTTCCTAATTCACTGGCAACGTAAACAGTCGTTTTTGATGGATGTTCAAAGGTAATGGCATAGGCAGGCAAAGGGCTTTCCCGATATTCATGATGACCACTTGTAACAGTTAAGTATTCAACTGATTTTGCTTTAGGTTCTCCATTAAATCTCATTTTAGCTACATCAACCGCTTCTTCTTTTGTCAATGGTCCACGAATCCGACCTGTTTCTGCATCGGCAAGATGATTCATTACCTGCATACCATGTCCATCATTCGTTTCATTCTGAATGGTACTTATACAACGAACCTGGTAAAAAGGCTTGCCCAAAATTTCAATCAATTGAATGGAGACAACTGAATCAATGCGATGAATCTTTTTTATTGTATCCAGCACTACTGTAGGACTGACCAGAGAAATATCAGAAGAGAAAAGCGTTGCATCTTTCTTTTGAAAGTCACCATGCACTTCATCCATATTGCTCCAACTGAAATATAGGCCACCAATTGTCCATAATAAAAACTGAATGCCTAAAATAACACCAAGCCAGCGGTGTGTTTTTCGTATGTAGTAGTTTTTACTTTTTGCCATAAACAATATAGGTTGTTGGTTTATTTTATTTTTAAAAGACTTGCATTAATAGCCACCACAACGGTACTCACACTCATTAAAACGGCACCGGCAGCAGGGCTTAACAGGATTCCCATTTTGTACAATACTCCCGCCGCCAATGGTAAGGCAACTACATTATAACCCGTGGCCCAAATCAGATTTTGGATCATTTTTCTATAAGTGGCTTTGCCAAACTGAATCAATGAAACAATGTCTTGTGGATTGCTGTTGACCAATATAATCCCTGCTGTTTCCGCCGCAATATCAGAACCAGATCCAACTGCAATCCCGATATTAGCCTGCGCCAAAGCAGGGGCATCATTGATCCCGTCTCCCGTCATCGCAACGAATTCTCCTTCTGCTTGTAATTCTTTTATTTTTTCTAGTTTTTGATGTGGTAAGACCTCTGCAAAGAAAAAATCCATACCCAACTTACGGGCAACCGTTTCCGCCACTCTTTTATTATCACCTGTAAGTAACACTGATTTTATATTGTCAATACCCAAAGCACGAATAGCTCCTGCTGATTCTGGTCGAATAGTATCTGATAACGCAATATATCCTGCAAGTTGATTGTTTATTAAAATAAATACTACGGTTTCAGAAGCATCAGTCATATAATGCTCGGGTAATTCAATATTCAACTCTTTAAGATATCCTGGACTAACAATTTTTACATCGTAACCTTCTATAGCTGCTTCTACTCCCTTTCCTGTGATGGCCTTAAAACTGCTTACAACTGGAATTTGAATCGCTAAGATTTTTGCTTTCTGCATAATTCCCGTTGCAATTGGATGTTCTGAGTTCTGTTCCAAAGCTGCAGCATATTTTAATAATTCGTTTTCAGAAAGACCTTCAGTCAATGAAACAATCTTAGCAACTTCAAATTTCCCAACCGTCAACGTCCCGGTCTTATCAAATACCAACATTGTTATTTTTCTTGCATTTTCAAAGGCTGTTCTGTTTTTTATCAGTAATCCATGTTTTGCTGATAGTGCCGTTGATTTTGCTACTACCAATGGAACAGCTAATCCCAATGCATGGGGACAGCAAATAACAATTACGGTTACCATCCGTTCAACTGAAAATGCCAGGTCTTTTCCCGATAAATACCAAACTGAAAAAGTAGTAATGCCTGCAACAATCGCAATCAGCGTAAGCCATCTTGCAGCCCTGTCTGCAATTAATTGAGTTGTGGATTTTGTTTTTTGTGCATTCTGAACCAGCTTTATGACTTGCGATAAGTAAGAATCTTTGACGCCATGTGATACAGAAACTTTTATGGCTCCATTACCATTGATAGCTCCTGCGATCACTTTATCTCCCTTTGATTTTTCAACTGGCTTTGATTCACCGGTGAGCATGGATTCATTAAGATAACTTTCGCCGTCTACGATAAAACCGTCGGCTGCAACCTTCTCTCCTGGCTTGATAAGAATGACATCATTTTCTTTCAGCGAATCTGTCTTTACTTCAGTTATTATATCACCATTGATTAAATGAGCATCATCCGGCATTAACTGTACTAATAGTTCAAGTTCCCTGGATGCCCCAGCAACAGATTTCATTTCTATCCAGTGTCCCAATAACATGATAAGAATGAGTGTTGCCAACTCCCAAAAGAAATCCATGCCATTTAACCCCAAGACAATTGCGACGCTGTAGATATAGGCAACTGAAATGGCAAATGCTACCAAGGTCATCATGCCGGGATTTTTTGCCCGCATTTCACCAACCAATCCCTTTAGAAAAGGCCATCCTCCATAAAAGAATACAATAGAGGATAAAATAAGTAACACATAACTTGAGCCCTGGAAACTGATATGGATATTCAGCCAATGCTGAATCATTTCTGAAAGTAACATTATGGGAACCGCAAGAACCAGTACCACATAAAACCGCTTTTTAAAATCTGTTATGCCTGATGAATGAACTTCATGTCCTCCATGCGAGGTTGACTTTGCAATTGGCACAAGCGACATACCACACAGAGGGCACTTACCAGGACCATCCTGTATGATTTGTGGGTGCATGGGACATGTGTACTTTTGGAACCCTTGAGTATTTTGCATTTCAACAACAGGTGCAATATGCTGCTCATTAGCAGAAGAAGCCTCTTTTATATGGTCTGTTAGCTGATGCTGCGAATGAGAATTTTCTTTCTCTTTTACATCAACAGGAACGAGATTCATTCCGCATTTGGGACAACTGCCGGGTTCATTTTTCACAATTTCAGGATGCATGGGGCAGGTGTACCGTTGTTGATTGTGGTGATAATATTCCATAAAACATTTTTATTTGTTTTTAAGAAATCAATAGTGCCATGTTAATCCAATTCCCCATTTATAATCACTGTCATAATTTGTGCTGATGGAAAATGATTTGGCAATCATATATCTTGCTGCTACATTATATTCCTTATCCGTATTTACCCTAAAATCAAAAAAGAAATTATTACTGAGGGGTAAATCTCTTCTTTCCAATTGCAATCGTAAACGACCTGTATGGTCAATTCGCCATTCAGAACGGATAAGCATAGGCAATAAATAATAAAAGCCTGCATCAAAAACCCTGCGGTTATCCTTTGAGTTGGGTTTGTTTGCTAAAGGCAGCGTTTTATTTTTCCGGTAATCATAACCTATATAAAAGGCGAGGTATTGTTTTTTATCGAGGTAACGAAGTAAATGCGTTTCCGTTTCGTAATCACCCTTCCAACTTGTCCTTCCCTCAAATTCCAACGCCATTTTATTGTTTGAAATATTTCCACTCAGCCATGCACCTTGAGAGTGTACTGACAAATCGTACCATGGATAAAGAACATTATCCTCTTTTTTTAATTTTCGGTATCCGTTTTTTGCAAATTCATTTTGCACACTTCCTTCATAGCTCACGATACGGGCCATTCCAGCCATCATGTGGTATAAAATATGGCAATGAAAAAACCAGTCTTGCTCTTCATTGGCATCAAATTCAATAGTTACGGTTTCCATTGGCTTGATATCGAATGTATGTTTCATGGGTGAATATTCACCTTGAGTATTGATGAAGCGGAAGAAGTGGCCGTGCAGGTGCAATGGGTGCCGCATCATCGTATTGTTGGTCAACACGAATCTTACTCTTTCCCCTTTTCGAATGCGTATTTTATCGGCAGTTGATAAAGTTTTGAAATCAAATGACCATACATACCGCAGCATATTACCTGTGAGTGTGAGCTTAACTTCCCGTGGTAGTAAAGAGGAATCTAATGTGGTTGGATGCAGAGCCCGCAGCATATTGTAATTAAATTCACCCGGTATTTCCATTTTCATATCCATGCCTGCCATATCGTCCATCTTCATGCCTTCCATATTCTGCATATTCATTTCCTTCTTTTTGGGTATGGTATCAACAGGCATACTCATATTCTTCATGTCCATGCCCTGCATATTGCCCATATCCATAGTCTTCATGTTCATACTGCCCATTTGCTGCATCATTTTAAAATAATTCAGCCTTGGAATATCCGGTGCTTTAATAACCGAACCGGTGCCAAAGAAAGCAGACGAATATCCCATTACATCCCATGAAGTAGCCCTAAGTTCTGCAGTGCCTGTTTCGGGCACTGTAATCAATATGTCGTAAGTTTCTGCAATAGCAATTTCCAGTTTATTTACATTAACAGGAGTTACATTAATACCATCAGCGGCAATTATCCGTATATAGCTGTTGCCATACTGCAGGTTGAAGTAAGTGGCAGCCGAACCATTGATAATCCTTAGCCGGATTATTTCTCCAGGCTTTGCATCTTTAAATTCATTTGTTTCCTGCCCGTTCAATAAGAATTTATTGTAGTAAACATCAGATACATCCATGGCGGGCATACGCTGCCATTCCTGTTTCAATTTATCTTTAAATGCACCTGCTGCAATAGCTTCTCCATAGCTTTGCAATGCTCCTTTTTTAATGGCATACCATTCACCGCCACGTTTCAGGTAACGTAATACTTGGTGTGGGTTTTCATCTGTCCAGTCGGATAATAATACTACATACTCTTTCAATTGCGGCTCCGGCTGGGCAGGGTGTATTACAATAGAACCATACAAACCACTTTGCTCCTGTAGCATAGTGTGGGAATGATACCAATAAGTGCCACTTTGTATCAGTGGAAAAGTGAACGTATAAGTTTTGCCAGCTTCCACAGGAGAAGTTGTTAAATAAGGAACCCCATCTTCTTTATTGGGCAACAATATGCCATGCCAATGAATAGATGTTTCCATCTGCATCATGTTGTGTACCCTGATAATAGCGGTATCGCCTTCAGTAAACTCAAGGATAGGAGCAGGTATTTGCCCGTTAATGGCAATAGCATGACGGCGTTTGCCGGTAAAGTTTACCATTGTATCGGTTACATACAAGTCGTACTCCACTTTCTTACCCTGGTATATGTTTCCGGGAGCAAGCTGGGTTTTCTTTAAAGGGAAATTGTACGATGTTATTTTTTTAAGTCCATCATCCATTGCTCCGGGTATGGAGTGATTCATCTGTGCAAAAGTGCAAGCCGGAATCAGGAAAACAACTGAAAGCAGTTTCTTCATAATGATAGTATTTATTGTTTTGTCTGCTTATAATTCTTTTTACGGGCCGGGTTATTGTCAGGAAAACGCAATGTATCCATCGGATTTTTCAACGGCATTTTCATGTTGTCCATCCTAGGCATGTCCATTTTGTTCATGTCTTTCATATTCATTGATGAATCCATTTTCATCTTATCCATTCCCGGCATGTTGTTCATATCTTTCATATTCATGGAAGAATCCATTTCCATACCCTCCATGTCTTTCATGTTATCCATACCGGGCATATTCTTCATGTCTTTCATCTTATCCATTCCTTTCATGTTTTTCATGTCCTTCATATTGTTCATGCCTGTATTTTTATCCATACCGGGCATATTCATGTCTTTCATATTCATGGAAGAATCCGCCTTCATGTTTTCCATTCCCTGCATGGTATCGGTCATTTTCATTGCCGTATCATTTTTCATATCCATATTCTTCATGTCATCCATATTACCGTCTTCACCATGAACTTTCATTAAATACCTGCCCATTGGCCCCACACCTGCCACATGGGTAAGCCTTGCCCCATGATGTCCGGCAATGGAAAGGAAAACAGCAGCAATGATGGCGGCAATCAATACAATAATTTCAAATGAGCGGCGATTGATTTTGAAAAATATCCCGATGCTTTTCAGCAAAAAAGTAATACCGCTCATCCAAAGTGTCAGTTGGGCATATTTCTCATGCTGTTCAAATATTTCCAATGCTGCTTTGGGAGCGTCAGCAGACGGTTCTGCATGAAAAACCGTGCTGGCAGCAAGCGATGAAAAAAAGGCCCCACCCATAATAACAAGTGTAACCCACCTGATCTGATTCAGGTCTTTCCAAACCAGCACGGCCTGTAAAACCACAGCCAATAAGATCAGTACGATGGGGAAATGTACTGCAAGAGGATGTAATGAAGGAAATTCTTTGAACATATTTAATAATTTACTGCTGATATTATTTAAGGAACCTGAAATCAATCTCAACTCTTACCTTTTCCATGCCACAGCAATCTTGTCGGATTCGTTTCCCCCTGTTTCAATAAAATATTGCAGCACTTCTTTATAAGTAACTTTTCGATTTTACGATAGTCCTAATAATATCTTCATTTTCGTTACATTAAGTTGCCGGTTTTGCTCCCCTTCTTTTATTAACCCCTTTGTCTCGTTAAACTGTGCAAAAGGTATTGTTGTCTTTGATACTAGCAAAATCACCGATATTATTATCATTAAAATTGTAATAAAACAGTAAAATTGGGAAAAATCATATAAAGTACCGCCTATAGTATCAGTTCCTATAACACCTATAAAAACACAAAAAGTCAGTACTGTGTATTTCGTTTTTTTATACCCTTCAAATCTAAGTGACGCAAATAAATAGAGATAAATAAATGAAGTTGAAACATGATGATGCTCCCAAACTCTTCCAGGTATTAATAATGATATAAGAAACATGAAGCAAAAATCAACCCCTGTAAATGCTTTATCTTTATGTTTAAGAATACGGTAAATAACTCGACCAAAAAAACCACTTAATAATAATACTTGAATAACCCGTATCAGTAATTCAAGATTATATTGGGTTAAACGAAGACTTGGCGAAATCCCCAGCGAGTCATTTCCAGTATTTAGCTTAGTAAGAAAAGAAGGGATGCCCATACTAATTAAATCACCATCAATTTGCCCCCTTGCAAAAGGTCGGATAAATGCATTGTAGTAATCTACCCAATCACCGATACCTCTTTCTAATCCTCTAAATATAAATGGAACAATTATGAATGGAAGACTTAATAGTATTATTCTACCCCAATCTTTATAGCCTCTTTTTAAAGCTATACAAATCAGGAAAATAACTGGTATTATTTTAAGAAAGCATCCTGCTAAAAAGAATAAGTAACTCAAGTTGTACCTTCCTCGTAAATAATACAATATTCCGAATAATGTCGTGTTTAACACAATCAGATTAGCTTGTACCCAAATGAAATTGTGCCAATAAAATCTAGCAGAGCAAAGAAACGCAAGTAATAATGGTACTGTGCAGTTTTTCGCAGGAAAAAGCTCTTTTGAAATTTTATACAAAAGGAAAAATGAGTATCCCCATAGAATAAAATTTATTATGTAACAAAATAAAATTGCTGAAATGTGAAAGGGAAAAAATGAAAAAGCTGAAAAAAACATTGCAGCAAAAGGTGGATAAGTAAAGCCACCGTCTTTAAGCCCTAGGGTATAAATTGGCTTATTTTCAGAAAAGTCTTTCCCCCCTTTATAATAGATATAGAAATCCCCATTTATGTCTTCATTCATTCCTTTGTTGTATGCTAACAAAAGGAATGCAATGCTAATTAACATTAATATGGCAATATTCAATTTCCCATTTTTCATTCCAGTTAAGGCTTAGCTTATAGTTTATGAAATTGATTTCAAAAATTAATCGCGTTTTACAATTTCGAAAAATATTAAGGAGCTCAAACCAATTTCGTATTTTCAAGTTGGTAGGACTCAGAAACCCTGCTCCATAAATTGGTTCATTATAAATAAGGAAACCAAAGCAGGGTTCCGACCCATGTTATCTAATCTTCTCTTGCATTCTTGATTTTAATATCACAATTTCTATTCTTTATCATTGTTTTAATTCAACTCCTTTTTTTCCTGCTCAGCCAAATATTTCTTCAGTGCTTTTTCTCCAAACAGTTTAAAAACAACAGGAGTTACAATCATATCCAGTAAAGTTGAACTAACCAATCCACCTAAAATAACCGTAGCAACCGGGTATAGAATTTCTTTACCGGGAGCCGTAGCATCCAATGTTAGCGGTATCAATGCAAAAGCTGCCACCAATGCTGTCATTAATACTGGCACCAATCTTTCCAATGAACCCCTTATAATCATTTTGTCTCCAAACACTTCTCCTTCATGCTGCACTAAATGGATATAGTGGCTAATCATCATAATACCGTTTCTGGAAGCAATCCCCGTAAGTGTAATAAAGCCCACCATTGTTGCAATAGAGAAAACACCACCGGTAAGCATGACTGCAATCACACTACCAATTAAAGCCAGCGGAATGTTCAACATAATCTGTAACGCAATTCTGCTACTTTTAAAGTGACTATATAAAACAAGGAATATACCTGCAACTGAAAAAATACTGAGTATGGTAATTAATTTAGATGCTGATTGCTGGCTTTCAAACTGGCCACCCCATTGCAAATAATAGCCTTCCTGTAAGGGTAATTCTTTCTTTGCTGTTTCCTGCATCTCTTTTACTGTGCTGCCCAGGTCACGCCCTTGCACATTGGCAGAAACAACAATACGACGCTGGGTGTTTTCATGGTTAACTGCGTTGATACTGTTCTCCAGTTCAATCTTTGCGATTTGCTGTAGAGGTATTAATGAACCATCCGATGCTGCAATCTGTGTATTGCGGATCGCTTCAATATTTTTTCTTGTACTGTCATCAGTTCTTAACACAATATCAAAACTTTTCTGACCATCAATGATCTGGCTCACTACTTTGCCATTGTAAAAAATCTCCAGTTCGTCTGCCACATTTCCCACCTGTAAGCCATAGCGCTGAACTGCCATACGGTCAAGTTTTATCATTAACTGCGGTACCATTACCTGGTTCTCAATCTGCGCATCCACTACACCCGGCACATTGGAAATAATCGACTTTAGTTGTTCGGCATTTGAGCGAAGCGTTAATAAATCATTACCGAATATTTTAACTACCACCTGCGCTCTTACTCCGGAAAGTAAATGATCGAGACGGTGAGAAATAGGTTGCCCGATATTTACTGTTGTGCCTTTTAGTATGGATAAGTTGTTTCTTATATCTTCAAGCACTTTTGCCCTGCTCCTGCCTCCGGGTTTTAAAGCAACATCGATTTCTGAGTAACTGGGTGGTTCGGCATGCTCATCTAATTCAGCCCTGCCTGTTCGCCTGGACGTAAGGGCTACTTCAGGTATTTTTAAAATTTGTTGCTCAGCTATTGTACCCAGCTTATTGCTTTCTTCTAACGAAGTACCAGCCGGAGCCAATACGTTCACAGTAAAGCTGCCTTCATTAAAAGGTGGTAGAAATTCTGTACCGAAAAAGGGGATAATGCTGATAGAGGCGATGATTAATACAATAGCTACACCGGTTATTGCCTTTGGACGTTTTAACCCAAAATGAAGTAGCCTGACATCTTGTTTTTTTAGCCAGCGAACAAGAGCACTATCCGGTTCGTGCACAGCGTCAATACTGGCTTTCTCTTTTTTGCGTTTCCAAAAAGCCAGATTAATATGGTGTAAATGATTTTTCTTTTCTAATAAATAGCTACACAGTACTGGTGTAACGGTAAGTGATACCACCAGTGATGCAACAATAGAAGTGATGTATGCAATTCCAAGCGGGGCAAATATCCTTCCTTCAATTCCCTGTAAATAGAACAAGGGAATAAACACCAATACTACAATGATTGTGGCATACACGATTGAATTCCTCACTTCACTGCTGGCATCATAAATTATTTTAAGTAACGGCTTCGGTTTTTCACTGAGCCAGTTTTCTTTCAAACGGCGGTATACATTTTCTACATCCACAATTGCATCGTCCACCAGTTCTCCAATGGCAATAGCTAATCCACCCAGTGTTAATGTATTGATAGAAATATCAAAAAACTTAAATACAATGGCTGTTATAATAAGCGATAGCGGTATTGCAGTAAGCGTTATGATGGTAGTCCGGAAATTGAGAAGAAATAGGAAAAGAATAATAATTACAAGAATGAATCCATCCCGTAATGCCTCTTCTACATTAGTAAGAGAGTTTACAATGAAGCTTTTCTGTTGAAACACATCTGTATTAATGTGAATATCTTCAGGAAGCGATGCCTTGATTTCTTCAATGGCATTTAAGGCTTCATTAGTAACGTCAATAGTACTACTGCCGGGTTGCTTCTCAATACTAAGTATAACAGCAGGTTTTCCATTAAAAGAACCATCACCTCTTTTAATGGGTCCGCCAAACTTTACTTCTGCAACCTGTTTTAATAATATAGGCGAAGCATTTCTGTTGCTTACAACCGTATTGGCCAAATCATCTAATGTATTGGCACGTCCAATATTTCTTATAAGTGTTTCGGAGCCTTTATTGTCAACAAAACCACCTGTAGTATTTTGATTGGTTAACTGTAAAGCATTATCAATATCGTCAATGGCAAGATTATACTGTCTTAATTTTTCACTTGAAATCAAAACCTGGTACTGCATTCTTTCTCCACCAATCGGTATTACCTGACTTACACCTTTTACACTCATCAGTCTTCTGCGTATGGTGAAATCAGCCAGTGTTCTTAAATCAGCAGGTGAAGTAGTATCACTGGTAACGGCCACCATCATAATTTGCCCCATGATGGAACTGATAGGTCCCATCACTGGTGTAATACCCTTGGGCAGTTGAATGTTTTGTAATTTCTCGGCTGTCAATTGTCTTGCACGGTAAACATCCGTATTCCAGTCAAACTCAACAAACACCATCCCTAATCCTGGGCTCGCCACTGACCTGACCACTTCCACGCCCGGTGCACCATTTAATTGTGTTTCCACTGGCAGGTTTACCTGGCTTTCTACTTCTTCAGGAGCCATACCATTGGCTTCTAAAAATATGGTTACTCTCGGTCTGTTTAAATCGGGTAATACATCCACCGGAAGATTAACCAACGTAAATACGCCATACACCATGAGCAAAGCAGCCATTGAAACTACCAGCATCCGGTTCTTCAATGAAAAAAGAATGAGTCTGTTCAGCATAAAATAAAATCTTTAATTGCCATTATACGATCTAAGGCAGAAGCATTATAAATCATAGCAGGCAGTATGCCCGCTATGATTTGGTATCCGTTTTAATGTTGATGATCATGTCCATCTGCTGCAGGCTTATCCTTTACCATAAGGTCAAAAGAAGCCGATGCCGTTTTGCCCCCGGTTGTAAAAGTCACAATAGCCTTGTTGTACTTTTTGGCCTTGTCAAGGGTGTACATAAACCCTTCGTTTCCGCTCGGGGTTAATGTGATGGTTGAAGTTTTTCCATCTGCCATTTGTATAACAGCAGTTCCCGTTACCGCCTTATTCTTCATTGCTTTCTCATTAGCATCCAGCAAATAGGCCATTACCATACCGTCTTTTACACTTACTTCAATATGAAATCCCCCGGCCGACTTAACTGTCCCACCGTGTGGTGAACCATGTTTATGGTCGCCACCACTATGCTGTGCAAATGTTGTAAAAGTTGCTATCAGCAGTACTGTCATCAGAATTGTTATTTTTTTCATTGTTTGAGATTTTAGGTTAAAGAATATTACTATTGTTTGAATCAATGATCTTTATGATCCGCTTCTTTACTGTCATGACCTTCTGTTGTTTTCTTTACTTCATCTGCTGTGCCTTCATTTACATTCATTGTAAAGTCAACAGTGTGTACTTTGCCACTGCTTTTAAACTGAATCCATCCACGATAAATACCTGGTTTCTTAAATGTGGTATGCAAATCGAACTTACCGCCACTCACATCCGGATGCACATGCAAATATTCTTTGTCATTGAGGCTAACAACCACCATGTGTGCTTTTGCACCCAAATAATTTTCAAGTGAATTAACATCAATCTCTTTCCCGTCCTTCATCAACATTCCGGAAATATGCATTTGCGCTCCGGTAATTAATTTGCCACCAGTGGCATTCAGCATTACAGTAAAATTGTCTGACTTACCAGTTAGCTTATCAGTTGTGTAAGTAATAGTAGGCTTTGCCGTTCCTTTCACATTTACCGTAACTTTTTCTACCTGATGACTGCCGCCACTTGGTAAATAGTCAGCAAACAAAGTATAGTCACCCCCATAATTAAAACGGGTTTCATTTTTACCTGGACCATTTGTATAGGCTTTTGCTGTTGGTAATACACTGATTTTATAAGATCCATCAGCTTGGTAATCGGGATGGATATGTTCAAAATAACTCAGATCGTTACTTACTACAATCAAGTGAATTTTCTTTTCGTGTTGTACATCCAATGGCACTGCCTCAGCCTCTTTACCTACAATTGTTGGCGTAAATAGTAAAGTACCTTCTTTGCCTGCTTCTAATTGTGCAGGGGTAGAAGCATATTCCATCTTATAAGTAAATCCGTTATCTGTTCCATCAAAATGTTCCAACTTCATACCACATACAGGACACTTACCTTCTTTATCGTAAGTTTTCCCCTTTTCACAATTCATTGGGCAACGATACTGATGTGCATGTGTGGCTGAGTCGGTTGCTGAAGTTGTTGTTTCATTAGATGCTGAACCACTGCCATTGCAGCTCACGGCAATAATTCCGGCAGCAATAAAAGCAGCAAATACAAAAAATATTTTTTTCATTTTTCGGGGTTTTAGAATTAATGATGATGTTTAGTCTGGCTCGTTTCGTCTTTCTTTTTTCTATCATAATGGCAACAGCCAGGAAGTTTCTCATAAGCCTTGTCATCACCGGTAAATTTTTCCGTGTCGTAACCTACGGCAGCAATGGCTTTTTGTACCTTTTCATTACTAATGACAGCCGGGTTATACACCAGTATAAAAACTTTTGTTTCGCTGTTCCATTCTGCTTTTTCAACCCCTTCAGTTTTTGCTGCTTTTTCAATCGTTTTTTTGCACATGCCGCAATTGCCCCATACTTTAAATGTGTCAGTCTTGGAGCCCTGTGCTTTTGTTGCTGTAAAGGCAAGTGATGCAATCAGCAACAGCATCATTGATTTTAGTTGTTTCATTTTGTCTTTTTTATGATTTGATTTTTATTTTGCTTTCCTAAATGAAGAATGTGTTTGAACAATCTTCCAGCCGGCTTTTGTTTTTCTTAAAACTGAAGTAGCTACTCCCTGGCTCTTTATTTCCTTAGCATCTTTAGCAAGAACGATGGTATAGATATAAGTTTCCGTTGAAAAAGCATATTCTCCTGCTATTGTTACATCTACTTTATAATTACTGAAAGTGAAAGATTTGAACGCTTTCAGTTCGGGCCCCAGGTGGTGTTCCAGGTAATGACCAATTGTGCCTTCATCGCTCGCCTGTTCATACACTTTAGAGTCTTTTACAAAAAAATTCACAACTCCTGAAGTATCTAATTTTTCAATTGCTTTTTTATAATTGTTCAATACTGCTTTTACAGCTTCATTATCGCCGCTTTGTGCAAAGGTTACGGTAAAAGTTGCCAGTAGCAGGGACATCATTAATAACTTTTTCATGTTTGTTTGTTTATTTTGGTTATTGATTTAAATACATCATTTTCATTTGATACACATTGGCGGTAACAACTCTTTCGCCGTCTTCAGTACCCTTGGTGACAACGGTAAACTTATCATTGCTTTGCCCTTTCACTATGAAGCTGATACTATACTGTTCAGCTTTATCTTTTATAAAAATGGCCGGCTTACCATTCACATCAGTAATTGCTTCATTGGGTATTACCACCTGCCGTATAACATTATTTCCCGTCATCCGCACATTTATATTCTCACCAATTTTAAACTGACCTTTTGGATTGATGATTTCAAATACAACTTTCTGAGATTGGTTACCTGTATTTACTGATTGGGCAGCATTAATCATCTTTAATTTATAAACCAGTGTATCCGTATTTGAAATGGTGGTAAACCCTGTTGCTAGTTTCAATTTTTGAGCGTCACCTGCAAAGACCTGGGCTTCTACAAATACCTGATCAAGATTGGTTATTTCAAACAAGGTTTCTCCACTGTTTACCACAGCACCAATGGCATAATTAAATGTGCCAACAACACCACTAACAGGAGAAGAAAGGCTTATAGTTTTTGTATTACCTGTATTCTTCCCGGTATTGGCATCAAAGAGTTCCTTATTTTTCTTAGCACTTTCATAACGGGCTTTCGCTTCGGTAATATCTTTTTTTGCGGCAATATCTGCTATCCCCAATAACCTATCATATTGTGCTTTAGCAGCTTCATACTCAGCATTTACACTGTTACTTTGAGAGCTGATACTAATTTGCGTCCCGGCATCAACCTGTTGCTCTATTACAGCTACCACTTGCCCTTTGCCAACCCGTTGACCGGGAGCTACTCTTAATGAAACGATTTTACCAGTCTGCGGCGTTTGTATAACTGCCCGGCCTTGCGGAGCTGCATTCACGGTTCCTAGTAAAACGGATGATTCATTAAAATCACCTGTGCCAATTTTCTTCGTTTGAATATTAAAAAGAAACTGCGTTTCCTTTTCAACAATAAAGGTTGTGGAAGAGCCACCGCCAGTTTTACCTGCCGCATCACCATGGTCTTCACCACCATGTGCGGATACCGGATTGTAAGTAGCGGTTGGCAAAAGACAAAAAAGAATAATTGCTCCCGTAATTATTTTCCTGCTGCGACCTCTGGTAACAAAGAACATAACGAGCAAGCCGGTCAGCAAACCAATCAATCCAAAAAACCAATTGCTGCTGTACCAATGAGAATGCGGGGTGCTTTCTGTTGCAACTGCTGCAGTCAATTCTTTCCCAATTTCAATATTGTTTAGCTGAATTAAATCAATGCCTGCATAGCTATTGATATTGAGTACAAGATTGTATGCCTTCTTTGCCGGGAACGTGGTTTTCAATTCAAATACGCCCTTATCAATCCTTGTAACAGTAATCTTTATATTGGGATTGTCAGCTACTGTTACTTCTATTATAGCACTGTCGATAGGGCTATTGGTATTATATTCACTTAAATACAAACGAAGCGATGCTTCCTTGCCTGGTGCTATCGGGCTGTACTTTAACAATACTTCATAGACTTCAGAAGCAGCCTCAGAGGAGAAATAACTTGCAGGCGATATGGCTGTTTTTTTAGCATCACCATGGTCTTCGCCGCCATGTGCAAATGTAAGTACCGGCAAAAGCCCCAATAAAAATTGAATGATTATTCGTTTCATAACTGACCCATTAAATATTTGTGATTGATAACACTGAGATTATAGTTTCGTACCGCTTCCAGGTATTTCTGGTAAACAGTGTATGCATCGTTGCTGTTTCTTAGTAAACTGATATAATCAATTTCACCACTTACAAAAAAGCGTTGTGAAGTAGTAATCACTTCCTGTGCTTTTCTTAACCCAGTTTGTTGATAATATTGAACAGACTGCCAGTTGGTTCGTATTTCGCTGTTTGTATTAATCGTTTGCGCAGATAAATCTTGCTGCAATCCCTGCTGTTTGCTTTGAATAACCTGTTGCTCCGTTTTGGCAGCATTGATATTACTTTTATATTGTCCGAACCATAACGGAATAGTTACACCTACCCTGAAACGATTCAACCATTTCGTATCCCTTTCGCCCTGGTTGAAATAACCAAAAGCCAACCCAGGTAAGGCTTTACTTTTTTGTAATGCAATGTTTTGTTTGGCGACATTCTCCTGCTGCTGTAATATCTGTAGGGCAGGATTTGCAAATAACGCTGTGGAATCAAGCACAAGAGATAATTGTACCTGAGAAAGTGAAATAGCAAGTGGCTCGACTGTGATAGGATCTTTAATGCCTGTGAACCATTGCAACTGCGCCTTTAAAGAGGAGGCTCTTACAAGCGACTGTTGATATTGATTATGAATTTCACCATACTGTGTTTCAGCAAATGTTTGTTGCAGATAGTCTATTTGTCCTGCATTAAACTGGCGAATAGCTGATAGCTTTATCTTTTCATAGAGTGTATCCTGTATGTATAATTGTGAGGCTAGCGAATCAGCGTATTGTATTTCTAAGTATAAGACTTTAACTCGATACTTTAACTCTGCTTCTGTTAGTTGCTTTTCTTTTTGTGCCACACCAATTTGCTGTTTTTGCAAACGGTACTGATTACTGTATACGGTTGGAAACTCAAATGACTGTGTAATGCTACCCGTATAAAAGTTACCTGTAGGGCTTTCCCAAAAGAACTCGGGATTAGGAAGATTGATGGCTGATTTCAGTAACTGCTGCTGCTGTTTTACTTGCAGTGATGCAGCTTGGATATTCTTGTTATTAGCCAATGCCTTGGACACAGCTTCCTCTTCTGTGAGCACTTGCTGTGCCGATGCCGAAAAACTGATGACGCCTGCAAGAAAAACGATGATACTATATCTGAACATAAAAATTGATTACGGTAAAACAAATAGCCTCATATTGCGAAACGCAAATGAAGTTGGATGAAGCAAAAAGCTTCACCTGTTTTACCATAATCAAATCTGGAAACGCTGCATCGCTATGCGTATGTCAGTCGGTGGGGGGTAGTAAAAACGAACCTTATAATGGACAGGAAAATCCTTGACAGCCGCTGAGAAATCAATATTAAAATAAGTACTAAGAATTGCCACAAATACCGGTATATAGATACCAGTAGTATTTACGGAAACATTTTTATCCAAATCTTGAAACTCCTGCACTTCATTGGTACAACATCCGCCATCTTCTTTTGTAAGTAAGTTATTGCCATCAACGGGAATTAGTGTTGTGGGCTCGCTATCATGTTGGTGATTAATGCCATTTTCATGAACATGATTTGTTACTATTGCTGTTTCCTTTTCATGAACATGATTTTTCCCATCATCGTGAATATGCACTTCTGCAGACGCTTCAGTTTGGTTATGATGAGAGGAGGAATTAAAACCCATATCTACACCTATAGCACAGGCAAAACCTACAACTGTATTTGTTGCAAATACAACCAGTAGGAACAGCGCTTTTAGTTTTATGGATAAACTCTGTTTCATTGAATATTGCTAAAAATAAGAATTTTTAGCGAACCTCTACTCCTTTTGAAGACGAAGATATGGTAGAATGGTTTAGGAAATTTGTAAAATTATTGATAATTTTTATAAAATTTTGCTGCCACTTACTGCTACGCTTGCTTGGCTTTCCCGTTGAAAATGTAGTATTTACGTCAGCTAAACGTGTTTTTACCTCTTTTTTCCTAATAGTCTAAACCCACTCAACTAAAATTACTTAAACACCGAACTACCATCGCTTAATAACAGCCTCACAATTTTGATATTAGATAAAACGAAAATAGGTTGCCAGTCTGCTATTTATTGACTAAACCCTAAATATTTCTGCATTGCATAACTCTATTTCCCTTTTACATAAGTGGTATTACACAAAGCATGAGCACTTTTGCAATTCAAAATCATACTTATGAGTAAAAGAGAGCTTGTTTTGTGTTTAATGATATTGGCATTAAATGTAGCTACCGGGCAAACCAAAAAAGGAAATAGTGATACACTACTGATAAAAAACCTGCCCGATGTGACCGTAGTGGGTAGAAACAGCAAAAGCGATTATCAGCAAATACCGGAAATTGTTGGCACAAATATTTATGCGGGTAAAAAGAATACACTGATTGTGTTAGACAATGTGCAGGGTAATGTAGTAACAAATAACATGCGGCAGGTACTGGCAAAAGTACCCGGAATTCATATTTGGGAAAGTGACCCCAGCGGAATCCAGATTGGCATTGCTGCTCGTGGATTAAGTCCCAACCGCAGTTGGGAGTTTAATGTGCGTCAAAACGGATATGATATTGCTGCGGATCCTTTTGGTTATCCGGAAGCATACTATAATCCGCAGCTACAGGCTGTGCAACGTATAGAAATGGTAAGAGGACAAGGCTCTTTGCAATATGGCCCACAATTTGGCGGCTTGGTAAATTACATTCTCAGAAATGGTAGTGAAATAAACAAACCTTTTGAATTTGAAACACAGCAAACAGTTGGAAGCAATGGCCTATTCAACAGCTATAATGCAATAGGCGGCAAAAAAGGGAAAGTTCATTATTATACATTTTTCGACCATCGTAATGGAGACGGATGGAGAGAAAACAGTCGATATTTCACCAACGCAGGCTATGGTACTGTAACCTATAATTTCACAACAAAATTTTCATTAACGGCTGAAGTAATGCGTTCACATATCCGCAGTCAACAACCAGGTGGTTTAACAGATATACAAATAAAGCAGGATGCCCAACAAAGTTTCCGCAGCCGTAATTGGTTTGATATAACCTGGACAACCTCCGCATTAATCGCCAACTATCAAATAAATGAAAACGCCCGGTGGAATACGAAACTATTTAGCACCAATGGTGACAGGAACAGTGTTGGCTTTTTGCAATCCATCAATATAAAAGACAGTATTAACCCTGCATCACTGAACTACAACAACAGGGTGGTGAATCTTGACCAATACAGGAACTATGGAATGGAAAGCCGTATCATCACAGATTACCATCTGGGCAAAATGAAAAATACTTTATCTGCTGGTATCCGTTTATATACCGGGACTACCACCAGACAGGCCGACGGTAAAGGAACAACAGGTACAGGATATGATGTTACCATAACCGGTAATTATCCCCGTGATATTATTTTTAAGTCCAGAAACACAGCTGCATTTGCAGAAAATATTTTTCGTGTCAGCGATAAGTTTTTGATAATACCCGGAATAAGATATGAATGGCTGGAAGGCTCATCTTCTGGACGAAATGGATATACAACAGGGGGTACAGAAATAATCTTACAGAATATTACAAGAGATAGAAGTTTTGTTCTCGCTGGTGTGGGAACAGAGTACCATGTTACCAGGTCTACTGAGGTATATGCAAATTTTTCCCAGGCTTATCGCCCTATTCAGTTTGCAAATTTGCAAGCTCCACCTACAACCGATGTGGTTGACGCAGATTTGAAAGATGCCAAGGGATACAATATTGATTTAGGCTACCGTGGTAAAGCGAAAGATTTTCTCCAGTTTGATATAAGTGGATTTTACTTACAGTATGATAACCGTGTAGGGACAATTACTGTTAGCGGAACACCTTCATACCGGCTTATTACTAATGTTGGCAGCAGCACCAGCAAAGGGTTTGAGGGATATGTAGAATTTAATCCTTTCAGGGCATTCGGAAAAAACAAAGATGCAGATTTAATTATTTTTGGGTCTTACGGATATACAGATGCTAAATACAGTGGCAACCATAAAGATGCCAGTACAAAAGGTAAGAAAGTGGAGAATGCCCCAACGAATCTTTTCCGTGGTGGAATAACAGGCGGTAATAAAGGCTTTTTATTAACTGTACAGATGAGCAATGTAGGAGAAACCTTTAGCGATGCCAATAACACAGTTACACCTTCGGCAAATGGCAATAATGGTTTAATACCATCTTATACTGTAACTGATTTAACAGCTACCTATAAATTTTCAAAAGGGCTAAACCTGAAAGCAGGAGCAAATAATTTATTTAACGAAAGATATTTCACCCGCAGAGCAGGTGGTTATCCGGGGCCGGGTGCTTTACCGGCTGATGGAAGAACATTCTTTATATCTGTTGGAGCAAAATTTTAAACCAAAAGCGGCAGCAACATTAACTGCCGCTTTTTATACTGCCTTCGCTATCTTCTCCATAATATGATGGCTCTCGCCAAACTTGCACAATGCATCGCAATGACTACGTAATTCAGAAAAGAGGATGTATTTAATTATTACATTGTTTTGTTTAATTGCAGGACGGGAAAGTTGAAGACAAACATCTTTTTCTCTTTTATCAGGTACAATCAGATAGAACACTTCATCACCATCTGCAATTGTATAACTCAAATCTGTCAACCTTAAAATACCTGAATAAATACTGGTACTTTTTTCTACTTCAAAAGCAGCAATTACGTTATTTGTTCCCTTTTGAAACCAAAGAACATCTATTAGTTTTACAGTATTCAATGTATCTTTTTCCAACCGGATATCCGGGAATTGTTGTAAGCTCACAAATGAAAAACTGTTACCACAGTGTGATTTTGATCTGTCGTTAGAAGCGGCAATCACATCATAGCCTAAGGCACTACCTATTTTCAATAAATGATATTGCATCTCCGTATGCAGATTTTCTTCATCCTTTTCCTGCTGCACACTTTCCTGTCTTTTTTCAATTAGTTTTTCCAATTTCTTTCGTTCAGGCTCGGATAAATATGCATCTGTACCCAGTATCAATTTTTGAGTCCCTATTTCAAATAACAGACCAGCAATAGCGCCTAAATCGGATGACAGTTCTGAACGATACTGATTATTGGTATCAATCATTACTTCTCTCAGCTTAAGGTATTCACTCCAGCTACCTAATTTCTTTTTGTCTTTGTATAGGAAATTGAACCCATTAATAATAGCAGTGTTAAATGGAGGAATAATGGTTGGGTGAAGAAAATAAAGGATACTCGCAACAGCAGGGCCAAGACCTTTAATTTTTAAACCATCCAGTCTTATGATTTCTTTAAGAATCTGTTCCTCAGTCTTTGCATTCAGACAATTTTCTAAGAATTGTCCGAATGCCTGTTTATTGTTTTCATTCTCATAAATATCAGGAATCCTCAACTTGGGTTTCCAGTAAAATGGATGGGAAGCTCCTTCAAATACCTGCTTTTGTTCTGTAATGCAGGTAAGCACAAACTCTAACGAAGACCCTTTAAAATCAGCGGGAAATTTTTTACCCTTAATATCATCAATTACCTGCATAACGCCACGACGGATAGAACGAAACGCCTTTAGCCGTTCCTCATTATTGATGAACCAGGTGTTGTATACAGACTGATTATCTTCTTTATATTGCCGTATTAGTAGTGCTAATTTATTGTTCATATGCTGCTTAAGACAGCAAAATACACTATTTGACCCATTAGTTCACCCTTGTAAGGGTCTTGGTTTTACCAAATAGCCTCATGCCGTGGTAACCCGTAACTATAGCAGTATTTACATCTTTGAGTTTAATATAACAGCTTGCAGAATGTCCAATATCAGGTAACTGGATTTCGCCACCTTTCCACTCTTTGTCATCAGCATCATATTCCAAATTCCACAATACTCTCCTGCCGATTTCATTGTTTTTTGACATATCTTTTACCCAATAGATTTTACCAACGTATTTACCATCTTCTTTAACGACGCTTATCTTTTTACTACCATCCTGAAGCTGCCAATTACCGGTAATAGCATCTGCATACATCTGGGAAAATACAATTCCATTTATAAACAGCATAGCTGCAATGAGTAAGATTGTTTTTGAATTTTGCCGAATCTTTTTATTGAAAGGGTAGAGAAATTGTTTCCAGTAGTTTTTGGGAAAGTTCTTTTCTTCAGCAATACCGATAGCGCCTAATTCTGTTTGCATTTTCGGACTATCATACGCAGTGTTGAACAGGCGGTCCCAAATGGTAAGCCAGGCTCCGTAGTTAACCTGTGCATCTTTATAATCTGCACGGTGATGCCAGCGGTGCAACTCTGCTACACAAAAGAATTTCTTCAAAATACCTGCTTTGTAATCAAGATTGGTATGCTGCATAAACATATTTACGGCCAGAATTGCCAGCGCCACCACCACCACCGGTTGCGGAGTACCGATTACAAGGCAAAGAATAATGCCAGGTGTTCCCTCTATTACCTGGTGCAATGCATGACGTTTTTCACCATTTAAAAAGTATAATCGCTCCGAACTATGGTGAATAGCATGAAGCTTCCATAAAAATTGGTATTTATGACTCTGCCAGTGTACCAGGAAAAGAAAGAAGTCTATTATTGTAAGTGCAATTATAACCTGCATCCAAAATGGCAATTGCATCGGAAACAACGACAAAAAGCTAATACTTTCCGCCAGCCATATAAAAAGAAATTGAGCAATAAGTTTTATACTGTAATTAATGATGTAGTAAGTAAGGTCAAGGTTCCAGTCATCTTTACCACCTACCCAATTCTTTTCATAAGGCATCCATTGTTCCAATACTAAAATTAATATACCTGTAAGAGTAATGACAGGTACAGTTACAAGATATTGGTTGTACCCTGATCGGATTCCATACAAAATAATGGCGGAAGCTGACAACATGATGGCAGGATAAATTCCAAACTGAAATACTTTCTTCATGCAAAACATTTTTAGAGTGCAAAAATGCTTTACCGAAAAGTAAAAGACTTGAATAAACCTGCTATTATTTAAGAACTTCTGAAGGCGAAACTCCAAACATTTCTGTAAATGTGCGGCTAAGATGGGCTACATCTGAAAAACCCCCGCCATATGCTGCATTGGTAAACGATTGCCCTTTCATTACTTCTTGTAATGCTGCCTGCATCCGGCACCAAAGTATGTATTTACGAAATGGGATACCGGTTTGCTCCTTAAATAAATGGGCAAAGCGGCTTTCAGAAAGATGCACTTTAGAAGCGATATTTGCCAAACTTATTTCTTCATTCAAGTTTGAATGAAGAAACGCTATTGATTGTTTAATTCTTTCATCAATTTGATTAACTGAGTTTTCGCTGCCCGTTAGCTTTTCAACCAGCAAGCCAATTAGACTATGTACATTTTCCTCTTCATTTGATGCTGAATTAAACCAATTGATAAATTCAGTTCTTACAGCATCAATTTCACTACCAAAGTAATGAACCAATCCTTGTTTTTCCAGATGCATGGATGCTTCCAGCCTATGAGTGTAATTCAATTCAGCATCCAAATAAATGAAAATATAAAAATCATCCTTACCGATAAATTGATGTGGCAAGTCGGCAGCTATAATGCTGCAATCACTTTTTTCAAATTCAGTTCCATTTTTTGAAATCAAGAAAGATTTCTGGAATGACATTACAATTTCAAGGGCATGGTGTGCATGCATTTTTGTCAGCACCTGACGACCTATATAGACCGCCATGCCCCCGGAGATATGAAGTTTGAATTTTTGCAAGCCTGCTAAATTTTATCATGAAAAGATGTGTTAGCTTAAACGAATGTTTTGAAACCAGTTACTCTATTAAAATTGAATACTAGTCAAGCTGTGAATATTCCATAAGCAAATAGTTATTGTGCTTGAGTTATACAATTATTTGCCGTTAGTATTATTATTCATTTTATCTCTTCAATTGTTTACTTGGCGTATTGTTATATTTTTTAGAACTAAGTTAGGACGAAATAATTTTAACCGTTCTTCAATATTAATGAATCATATGTTGTGAACAGATTGTTCATTTCTCTTGTATTGAACGATGATTGGGGAGAGCTTGCTTTTCATCGGTAGTTTTTAACAGTAAAATATATCATTTACAGCAATCCTTTTTCCTTACAAAGAGCGCCTTAAAGATTTTCCAGAAAAATTGCCATATTGATTTTACAGTTGCCATTATAACATAGTTAGTAACATTAGTACACTCATGTAAATCATTAATAAATCCGCAAGAATGGTAATGGTACTCATGGGTAAATTAAATACAGCACCAAGGTAGGCAGATTTTATTTTCGTTTGTTAAGAACGCTTAATAAAGCTACAACAATGCTTACCGTCATTACTACAAAGGTAACGGTATTGGTAAAAATTGGATTGACCCCGGTTAAGAAAGCCAAGCATAAAGATAGCTTCTGCATATGAATTGTATATAAATCTGTTTGAATATTTAGATTATTATAGCCCAATTGAACATTTATTAGAGTTCGTTTGATGAAATATCGAAAGAGGGAGGATTTTTATTAATAGACTTCGCATAATTGATTTTTCTTAATGGCATTTTAGTATTAAGCAAGCATTCAAATTTAGGCCAATTAGGAAGACAGTTAGGCACTTGATATCGTTTAGCGGCTAAACGTATTTTACATGAAAAGAAGGAATCATCTCTATTTCGCATATACGATATTTAATACTTATTTTGATACGTATATCTTTTGCAAATCGCCATCATTTGGTACGGATAAATTAAAAGAAAGGTTGCTATTGCTTTTTAAAAAAATATCAGCTTTACATTTTCATTCCCTCCATCGGATTGGCTCCTTTCTTGAAAATATATTCGCTGTGAAGCAAATAAGCCCCTTTCAATACAACAATATCCCCTTCGCTCAAACCGGATATTATTTCTATACGATCATCACTCTCCAACCCCGTCTGTACCATTAAATTTTTAAATGTATTCTTACCAGTCTGTACCCATACAGTTGCCCCTTTGCCGTCTCTTATTACTGCATCAATAGGTAAACTAAGGGACTTTCTTCTAGGACTTTTTAACAATACATAAGCCGACATACCAGGCTTCAAATAATTACCGGGATTCGGAATAGGAATGCGCACAAGATTAATTCTTGTAGCCTGATTGATTTCAGGATTTACAAATTCAAGTTTCCCTTTTATTTCCTTATTATTAAAATCCGGAAGTTGAACAGTAACCATACTGTTCTCCTGCAGATCAGCTAATTGCGAGCTATATACCTGTGCCTCTACCCATAATGTTGAAAGATCCGCAAGTTTTACAATTGTACCACCTTCCATTACATAATCGCCTTCCCGGATATCAAGCTGGGTAATATAGCCGCCCGCAGTGCTATAGTAGGTAGTTATCGGGCTTGCTTTCCTGGTATTGGCCAGCTCACTAAGTTGCATTTCGGTCAAGCCCCAAAGAAGTAATTTATTTTTCGCACCCTGAATTAATTGATCAAAATCAATAATGGCCTGACTTGAAAAAGCATTTTTCTTATCTATTGCAAGTAGGTATTCCTGTTTTGCATTATTCAAATCTTCACTGTACATTTCATAAAGTGGCGACCCTTTTTTGACGTATTCACCAAGGTTCTTGAAATAAAGTTTTTCAACTCTTCCCATAACCCTGGAACTAACAGCATATAGCTTCGATTGATCAAAATTCAATGAAGCAGTTAAAATTAACTGATCATTAATTGTCCCATTTCGGATAGTATCCACTAAAATGTTCCCTAATTGAATCTGCTGTTCACTCAGTTCCAGCTCATCTTGACTTTCTCCCTTTCTTTTTTTTACTGGTGTTAAGTCCATTTTACAAATAGGACATTTACCAGGTTTATACTCAACAACCTGAGGATCCATTGAACAGGTATAATATGTATCAGGATCGATAGGTTCCTTTATTGTATTCTTGCAAGACGAAACGAGTATTATGAATACTAGTATAAAGATGATATACCGCATACTTAGTTTTTTATTTTTATAAAACTTTCACTGTCCATAAGAAATTGAGCATTTGCTGCAACTGAATCTTTCATTGTCAATCCTTTGAGTATCTGTATCTGTTTCTCCAGAACAACCCCTGTAATTACTTTCTTTGCTCTAAAGCCCTCGGCTGTTTTTTGGAAAACCACTTTTTCTAATCCTAATGAGAGCACTGCGTCTTTGGGTAACCAATAACCTTTTATAGTATTTCCAAAGATTACTGCCTGAACCTGACTACCAATAGGTATTCTTAAACTGCTATTATTGAAGCCAACTCTTACAGTCTGGGTCTTACTTTCTTTGCGATAAAATGGCTCAACGAAATCAATGGTAGCTTTAAAGTCTTTCTGCCTAGCTGTTTCAGGAATAATCCTTACAGCATTACCTTTTTTTACAAAGGATTGATTTTCGCCATATATATTTAATATCGCCCATGCTTTATCGGGATTAAAGACTGTAAACACTGACTGACCTTTCTGTACATACATCCCTTCTTTTAATGCGAGCGCTTCGGTTTGTTGAGAAATTTTTCCCATATTATCATTTACTATGTTCATTTTATCAACATTAATGGTTTCATGAATATGCCCACTGTAATTACTGATAACCGAAATCGTGAATAAGGGTTTACCCAATTGAATCAACTCCATTACCTGTTTATTGCTCATTCCGAGTAATAAAAGTTTTTCTTTTGCCGCTTCTAATAAAGTCGAATTTTCAGGATCATTCTTTAAGAGAAACAAAAGATTCTGCTGTGCAGTGAGTAATTCAGGACTATAAATATCCATGATACGCTGTCCGTTAGTAACTTTCTGGTATTTATAGCGTACATAAAGTTTTTCGATTCTTCCCGACACCTTGGCAGAAATTCCCCCGATCATTCTTGTATCGTAGGCGATATTACCTAATGCGTTTAGTTCTATTTGCTCACTGCTGAACTCAAGACCAATAACAGGAATAGACGATATTACCAGTTCATTGGTTGGTTGGAGTAGAGCATTCAATTCAATATTTTCGTCTTTTTTATTATTGTTTTCTTTTTTAATTAAATCCATCCCGCAAATAGGGCAAGCTCCCGGTTGATCTTTAATGACCGAAGGGTGCATGGGGCAGGTATAGGTAGCATTTTTCTCTGGCTGATGATTTTCCTCCATTTTTACCAAATCCATTCCACACTTGATACATGTACCAGGTTTATCACTAAATATAGAATCCTCTGGCATAGGACAGGTATACGTTTCCTTAGAAACAGCTTGGTGATCACTATGTGTATTTTTATTTTCACAGGCAACCAAAAAGAATACCAGAACTTGTATAAAAAATAATTTCTTCATCATATATACAGCTTATATCAATTCATATTGTAACATCATGCCATCATCTTCATGTTCAAGATTATGGCAATGGAAAACAAATTTTCCTAAATTACTTTCGAACGGAATGATTATTTGAACCGTCTCCCCAGGCATTACCAGTACTGTGTCCTTCCAGCCGGTTTCAGATGCTATCAGACTCCCCCTGCCACCTGTTCTTTGAAGTACCTGGAAAAAAACTCCGTGTAAATGCATAGGATGAGGCTCATCTCCTTTACTATTATCGAAGACCCATATCTCATTCGTATTGGATTTAATGCTTTCATCAATGCGACTGCTATCAAAAAGCTTACTATTAATGCGATGACGCATCCTCATACCATCATTCATAGGATATCCATGATGTTCCATCGGATTAGATATATCAAATGTTCTGCTCCTGACTGATGAAGAGGCTGGCAAACTATCGATCATTGAAAGTTTTGTGGGTACAGTGAAAGAATCTGTGACAGTAGCAGTAACTTTAAACTTCATGATCTTAAATGACTGCTTCCCTTGCGCATCTCCAGCGTTAGCAAATTCTTTACTTAGTAAGAATAGCTCTGTACCGATAGACAAACCATTAAAACTTACTAAAACATCCAGCCTTTCGCCTGGAGCCAATAAAATCTCCTTTACTGTTACAGGATTTTTCAATAAACCACCATCATTACCAATAATTATCATATCGGCATTATTACTGAATGCGAGATTATACAAACGTGCGTTTGAGCCATTCAAAATACGAAGTCTGTAATAACGGGTTGATACTTCAGTATAAGGTGAATAAATACCGTTTACCAATACAGACTCACCCATATAGCCCGACATAACTTCTTCTGCAGTAGGATTATATGTTATCCCCTGATTGGTTAATCGTTTATCTTGTATAACCAATGGAATCTCAAAACGACCCGATGGTAGATTTAAAGTTGTTTCTTCCAGATCATTAATAATAAACAAGCCTGCTAAGCCCTGAAATACCTGTTTACCTGTCTTAAAATGAGGGTGTGGATGATACCATGTCAATCCGGCTCTCTGATTCACAGTAAACTGATAGCGGAAAGTACCACCTGCATTTGCTAATTGATCTGGGTGTCCATCCATTAATGCAGGTACTTTTAAACCATGCCAGTGAATATTGGTATGTTCAGATAAATTATTCTGGAGCAAAATATTTACAACATCTCCCCTGTTTACCCTGAATGACGGACCAAGCATCCCATTAGGTTGATAGCCCAAGACAGGAATATTAGCCCCCCTAATATTTACAGTTGTAGTTTGTGCTGTGAGTGTCTGATTGGCACCAGACTGTAATGGGTTGGTAAGCATTTGTGAAAAATCATTCTCAGTAACCATAACAGGTTTTGTCATTAGCCCGTTGTGATGTTCTTTTCTGCACCCTGAACCAGCCATAAAAAATCCAGCTAAAGATCCACTTGTTATTAGGCTACCGGTACTAATCCCAGACAGTTGTATGAATTTTCTTCTTTGCATTCAGATTGGTTTAGTTTTTTTCAATAATTCTTTCAATTGTCACCTGAAGTTTCAATGCCTGACTTAGTAACTCTAATAATTCTAACTGTTTCATGTTTAGAATTTCCCATGCATCATATAACATGAATAACTCTTCTGTATTCTGCTCATAACCGAGTTGCATTGTCCTGTAATTATTACGCAATGCAGGGATTATCTGACTTTCAAAAAGTTTTAATTGCTTTTTCTTTAACCCCAGTTCGTTACGCATACCATAAGCCATCCCACTGTATTCATTCACCATCATTTCTTTCTGTGACTGAATGGCATTACTTTTCCATTTTAAGCTTTCAATATTGGCTTTATTCATTTTAGAAGACCATTTAGCCATCGGAATACGAACCATCCCCATAATAGTATACTGTAATGGCTGTCCTCCAAATCCAATCATATTATCATAACGAATACCAAATTGAGGTTTAAGGGCAGTACGCTCTGTTTCCTGTTTTAGAACAGTAAGATCAATCTCTCTATCCAATGATTTTAGGTCACTACGGTTAGTATAAAAAAGAGTGCTATCAAAAACAAGAGCTTCATAACTATTCAAGAAGTAAGTGGTATCAATATCGAAATCTGTCATGGCATTTCTACCCATAAGCGAATTGATGCGAATACGTTTTTCTTTAATGTCGCTTTCAAACATTAATTGCATATTTTTCACTTCTCCTAAAGCAGCTTTTGCTTTATAATAGGCACTTATCTTTTCAAGACCGTTTTTATAACGTATTTCTGCATTTTTGATCATGAAGTCCAATATCTTTTCATTCTCTTCCAGGATCAATAATTTCTTTTTCAGGATAATCCAATCATAATAGAACTGTTTAGCATCATTCACTAATTCATTCAGTGTTGCATTCTTTTTTTCTTTCTCAACTGACGACATAGCTTTCATGTACCTCTCATCTGCATCTAATTTTTTTCTATTCGGAAGCATTTGCTCACCAGAAATCATCACAGATCCCATACCAGGCATATCGCCCTCCCTATGCCAAAGTCGAACATCATATGGTGTCATAAATTGACCAATGCCAATTTGAGGAGGCATCCAGCTTCTTGCACCTTTTGCCGCTTCATCCATAGAACGGATTTCATGATCATACATCTTCACTACAGGATGCTTTGTTTTAATGCTATCAATGATTGTATCCAGCTTCAGGATTTGCCCATTGCCATATACAAAACCTGTCAAACCAAAGAAGGTCAGTATTAATTTATTCTTTAACATCGATTAATTCAATTTTACCGTTACGTTTTAGTTCTCTTTCTTTAATCATTTCAAAAATGACAGGAGTAATGAGTAACACATAAATAGTGGATGAGATTGTACCACCAATCAATGGAATGGTGATGGGTCGCATAATATCACTACCAACTCCTGTCGCCCAAAGAATAGGGATCAACCCAAATAGTCCAACTGAAACAGTCATGAGTTTAGGGCGCAACCTTTTGGCGGAACCTTCAATCACATAGTCTCGGATAATTGCGGGTGTTAATGTTGATTTAGAATTACCATGTTGAGCAACCATATTGTTCATGGCTTCATTTAGATAGATCGTCATCAACATAGCCGTTTCTATGGCCATTCCAAATAAAGCAATAAAGCCCACAGCGACAGCTACAGACAGATTAATGCCATAAAAATAGACCATGAAAACACCGCCAATTAATGCAAATGGCACGGTTATCATGGTGATAACAGCTTCTTTAAAAGAATGATATGTAAAATATAATACCATGAAAATGATAATGAGTACAATCGGCATGATCATTTTTAAAGTTTGATTAGCCCTGATTTGATTTTCCCACTGCCCGCTCCATTCTAGAAAGTATCCTTTTGGAAGTTTAGTGATCATTCGATTCAATCGTTCTTGTGCCTCTTTTACTGTACTGCCTAAATCTCTTTCTCTAACATTGAATAGTACTGTACCCCTAAGCATCGCATTTTCTGAATTAATCATCGGTGGGCCGTCACTTAGTTTAATGTCTGCAACAGCTTCTAATGGTATAGGACCAAAATCCATTGTCTGTACCTGAAGTCGCTTTAATGCTTGAATATTATTTCGAAAATCTTGCCCGTATCTGGCATTTACGGAAAATCGCTGACGGCCTTCAATAGTGGTAGTAAGTTTCATACCTCCTAATGCACTCTCAATTACGGTATTGACATCATCAACACTCAGTCCATACCGACCGATTTCATCACGTTTAACTACAATATCAATGTATTTTCCGCCCGTAATAGGCTCCACATATAAATCCTTTACTCCATCAATTCCCTCCAACTGCCGTTTAATAGTTTGAGCAAATGCATAAATACTGTCCAGGTTTTGTCCATATACTTTTAACCCGACATCGGTTCTTATACCAGTTGAAAGCATGTTAATACGATTAATGATGGGCTGTGTCCATCCATTTGTAACCCCAGGAATTTGCATTTTTGAATTGAGCTCATTTATAATATCATCTTTGGTTAGCCCTTCTCTCCATTCATTTTTAGGTTTAAGTAAAATGATGGTTTCAATCATGCTTATCGGAGAATTATCTGTTGCTGTATTGGCTCTTCCTGCTTTACCCAGAACATGTGAAACTTCGGGAACAGAGCGAATCAGCTTATCCTGAACCTGCAATAATCGTTTTGCTTCAGAATTGGATACGTCTGGAAGAGTTACCGGCATAAATAACAATGATCCCTCATCCAATGGCGGCATAAATTCCGAACCAAGACGAGTCATCATGATTACTCCCATAGCTAATGCCAGAATATTAAGCCCTATAGTAGTTTTTCTCCATTTTAAACACCATTTTAGAATGGGTGTATAAATTTTTTCCAGTGTTTTTGTTATTGGATTTGAATCTTCTGGTTTTAGTCGTCCTTTTAGAAAAAAGGAAATTAGAACCGGAGTTAATGTTATAGCCAATACCGCATCAATTAGTAGGATAAAGGTCTTTGTCCATGCTAGGGGATGAAAAAGTTTTCCTTCCATACCTGTAAGCAGAAATACAGGAAGAAAAGAAGCGACTACGATAATGGTAGAATAAAATACGCCGGGACCAACTTGTTTTGAAGATCTTTCAATAATCTCATTTCTTTCCTCTATTGTTAAGGGATCTTTATTTCTTTTGAACCACTTTGCCATATTTACGATTTGTCGGATAATTTAATTTTTTTAGCCTGTGCCTCGCTAATATGTCTGTACGCATTTTCCACCATTACAATGCCATCATCAACTACTACACCAATAGCAAGCGCGATTCCCGTCAATGACATAATATTGGATGAAATACCAAACATTTCAAGGAAAATAAACCCAGCTGCAACTGAAATGGGTAACTGAATCAGTATAATCACAGCACTGCGCCAATGGAATAGAAATATGAGCACTACCAATGAGACGACAATCATTTCTTCAACTAATGTTCCTTTTACTGAATCAATAGCTTCTTGAATCAGTGTACTGCGGTCATATGAAGTTTGGAACGTTACACCTTCCGGTAATCCCTTTTCAACCTCCTTCATCCGAGCTTTTATAGACTCAATGACCTTATTGGCATTTTCATTGTATCGCATTACCACTATACCACCTACCACTTCTCCTTTGCCGTCCATATCAAAAATTCCCAGACGCAAATCACCTCCCATTTGAACAGAACCAATGTCCTTAACTCTTACAGGTATACCATTGTAATTGGCAAGTGCAACATTTTCAATATCATTTTTATTCTTTATGTAGCCTAAGCCCCTGATAATGTAAGCCATATCCGCCATTTCAAATTTGCGTCCCCCTACATCATTATTATTGGCTTTTACTTTATTCATCACATCCATCAACGAAATGTTGTAATACTGCAGCTTTATGGGATCAACTACTAATTGATATTGCTTTTCAAAACCACCAAAAGATGCGACTTCTGCCACACCGGGT
Source organism: Sphingobacteriia bacterium 28-36-52 (assembly GCA_002281575.1). Classification (GTDB taxonomy): domain Bacteria; phylum Bacteroidota; class Bacteroidia; order Chitinophagales; family Chitinophagaceae; genus Sediminibacterium. The sequence continues at coordinate 281,822 of NCGN01000001.1, read as the reverse complement.
ACTGTTTGTAAAGCAAATTTGATGTACCAGTCTTGAAGTGCTCTTTGTTCTCCCAGATCCATCTTAGGAGCATTAAGGTGATACCAGAAAATATGTCCCACGCCTGTTCCATCAGGACCCAGTGTAGGTGTTACATTTTGCGGCAGAAGACGTTGTGCAAAGTTGAGTCTTTCGAGTACACGGGTTCTCGCCCAGTATATATCAACATTGTCTTCGAAAATAACATATACAAAACTCATCCCAAACATGGATGAACCCCGAATATTCTTGATTTTGGGTATACCCTGCAAGTTGCTGACCAATGGATAGGTTACCTGGTCTTCTATAACCTGTGGACTGCGCCCCATCCATTCAGTAAATACGATCACCTGATTTTCACTTAAATCTGGAATAGCATCAATCGGATTCTGTTTCACAGCGTAAATTCCATAAGCAAATAATCCTCCCGCTAATAGCAGAATAATCACCCGGTTACGCAAAGCCAGTTCAATTAATTTTTGAACCATAATTTGATATTAATATTTGAAGCAATGTAGAAGCATTAGTTTGACCTCTTTTTTAAATCCATGCCACATTTAGTGCATTTACCAGGTTTATTGCTGGTGACATCCGAATGCATGGGGCAAGAATATATTTTCATCACTTCCATTTTCATTTTCTCTTTTGGAGAAAGTGTCAATGAGGTTCCACATTTTGAACACTTACCTGGCTTGTCACTAGTTATGTCCGGGTGATTAAAACATGAATATGTTTGAACAGATTGCTCCTCTCCTTTTAAATCCATTCCGCATTTCGGGCACTTACCTGACTCATCACTTGCCACATCGGGGTGCATCGGACAGGTATAGGTTTTCATTACCTCCATTTTCATTTTTTCCTTGGGTGAAAGATTCATTTTAGAACCACATACAGAACATTTGCCGGGTTTATCTCTTGTAATAGCTGGGTGTGCAGGGCATTCATAAAGACCAACTACCTCCATTTTCATTTTTTCTTTAGGAGTAAGGTTCCTACTACATTTAGGGCATTTTCCAGATTTGTCCATAATCACATCAGGATGCATTGGACATATATAGGTTTTTTCAACAGCTTGTTTATTTTTGTTTTTTTGTATTGTTGAAACCTGAGCAAAGACTGAAAAAGATAAGATAGGCAGCACTGCCACCATTAGCATTTTAATTGCTTTCATTTTTTCATGATTTTATTGTTGCATAACATTATACGGCAAAAAGAAACGCCTATAGCCTGACAATTTTAGTTGTCTGGCACTGCTAAGTCAATATGAAATTAAATGAGGATAGTTCTGTTAAGAAGGTATACTGCTGTCTTGCTACTTCGGGGTGGGGCATGACTTATTGGATACTCTTCAATTGAAGAGACATAGAAAATATCCGATAATGAAAAAAGGGATAGCGGTAAGTCAAGAATTGTGAGTGTAAAATTAATTGAGACTGATTCAGTAGCTTTTTGTTCTGAAACGTTCTTTATAAACTTGTTTTCATCTTTACAACAGCCATTATCTTTTGTATCGGATTCCTCCATCCCACAATTTTCGCATTTCGTAGAATCTCTATACATTAAACCCCAGTCAGCAAGTTTACCCATACAATAATGCATGCGTATAGTAGCCCCTGAGGAAGTACTCAGAAATAAAATTGCTACTATAAATGTGATAAACTTTTTCATAAACTTGCCTAAACAAATGTATAGTTTCTTTTTACAAATGGAGTTTAAAATTTTAGTTCTATGCTTAGCAATTCATCAAACTATGATTTAAATGAATATTTAATAGTTTAAAAATTAATTAATTGGCAATACATGGCTTCATTCACGGTTCTGAATTCTATAGAGCTTCTTTGTTTTACCCATCAATCTAAGGCCAGGAATACTAAATTGAGTATAAGTTTTGTTTCTAACCCAAACGGTACAATCATTACACCAAAAATATGTTTTGATTTATTCTCAATTTGAATAGTATGATACAAATCAAACTACTTATCATTTCGGCACGCTCTTAGAGATAAAGAAACGTAAATCTTTCACCCACCTTATGGATAGGATAAAAAAGCTATAAAATATCAATTTTTTAGCTTTTTTCTTTTCTTGGAAACGGCACCTTGCCCATCACCCTCATAAATTTGACTAGGGTGGTAAGTCGGAAATTCACCTCCCTTTTTCAATACGTTTTAGCATATCTACTCGTACATCACATAAATGTGCAAACGTAGATAAGGACAACTCGTGTTCCTCCCTGTATTCTTTGATGACTAAACCAACTTGCACATGATGATCATTGATAGCTTTATTCATCCTGCCAAATTACATTGAACAAAAAAAGCTTTGGCATACGATTATACACCAGTCAGAAATAAACGATTATTACGAATGCGAAATATCCTGCCCCTGAAATTTCTTAGCAGTATCAATTCTTTTTTGAGTGATAGAAAATCGTATCGTGTCTGCATGAAAGATCCGTACTGCACCTTCCTCTTCCAATAGGCTAAGACAGAAATAGATGGCTGACCAGTCAATCGGTAAACGCAAAATCAATTCACGTGGAATAAATTGGTATAAACTAGGTTGAGTAGATCCCTTAGCCATCTGTGCAAGAGTCGACAATATCAATTCTTTCTGTTCCATCTGCCGAAGATAAGGGTTGGAAAATCAAATGATAAAATGACGGGGAAACCTTTTAAACATTCACATATTTTTACACCATGCCGGAAAACTTTGAACTTCCTTTATGGTACAATGGAAAAAAAATCATGTTACCTGCTGAATTTCAGCCATGGGGATACACACACCGCATTACTGTCTATGTTGAGGACTTTCCATTTGTGTTTGAACTCGATGAAGAAAAAAATTATAGGACTATCGTATTGGAACAGGATAGAAAAAAAGCGGAGAAAATAGACCAACAATTATTACAGGCTATTGCGGAAACCTTGCAGAAATTATTTTCCTAACTATCCATTGATTTATACACTGCACTATCGAACCCTATAAAAATGCTGATATAACCTTCATCTTTAAAATGGTAACCGTATCGATAACAGAAAATAAAGTCCTTGTGCGTATGCGTATAATAATCCAGGTTAAATCCCTGTTTGATAATCTGCTCCCTTTTCTTTTTTACATACTCCTTATTCCCCAGAGCCTTACCCAGTATTAAAAAATTCTTCAAAAGAATTTTATTAATCTTTTTAATATCCGGATGGGTATCAGCCCGCCTGGGATTATGATGGGCTGCTTTGCATTGCTCATTACAGAACTTGGCATCCTTACGCATTTTAGGATCAAGTGCTTTGCCACAGCCAACATAAAGACAGTATCGTTTGGGTTGTAAGGCGTCTGTTTCCATTCATAAATCTAATCAAATATCCGTATCAGATACGGATATTATACGAAACGGATATGGATAAATACGGTTTACCTCATTTTGAAATTCAAGTTTTGCAATTCAAATCACACATCATGAAAACAAAAAACTTCGTTCAGTTGATCGGCTATCTCGGCAACGACCCCGAGATACATTTGACCATTACAGGTAGGATATTGGGTCGTTTACGATTAGCTACTGACTTCTTCCTTAAAAATGAAGATGGTACCAGTTCAAAAAAAACAACATGGCATGACATCAATGCCTGGAACAAACTGGCAGAAACCCTACCTGGTCAATTCATTAAGGGAAGCCATGTAATGGTAGAGGGAGAGATCCAATACCGCACGTTCCTTGATCATGAGGGTCACAAACGCTACGTAACCGAAATCAAAGCCGCCAACATCCTTAACCTCGACCGTTGACCCCAAATACATGCTTATGAAAACTGGCTCCATTAAATTCACCTACCGCACCCCCCAACCTCTCAAAGGTTGGGGTTGCCGGTTTGACTCTCTGACAGAACTACGTTTTGCAATTTCAGTTTTAGAAGACCATGCCTTGATTCGTTCCCCTCTTTCACTGTATTTCCATCCCGGTTCAGGTCAGTTGACGCATTTCCCAAAATTTGCCTATCGGAGATACACACCCGATTTCTTGATCCGCAATTACGAAACAAAAAAAGCCACCCTTGTTGAAATCAAACCACGGGCATTTGAAGACGAGTCTTCCCTGGCATTGCACCAAATGGTCGCAAACAATTACATCCGAACGCTGAAACTTGATTGGCAGTATAAAGTCATTTTTGATGACGAGATAATCCTATCAGCAGGACAACTAACCCATTACCATGACTGTCTGCAACTCGCAGTGAAAGACAGATTTAAGTGGTATGAAGAATACTACAAAAGAATAACCGGTAACCCACATTTAACTGCACACAAATCAAATGCAGAAATGGAATTTCTCATGCGTGGATGGTTACCTGAAAAATAACAACACCATGGCAAAATTTACCTACCATCAAAATTCGATCGCCTGTTTATATCAAGGTGAATGGCTTGATTCCATACTGGAGTTGCGCTACATCCTTTCAGTTGAAGAATCCCATTGCTGGTTGCGGGAAGATTTATCCATTTATTACAATCTGGATGAAGCGCCAGAAGGAATAAAAGGTGGCCTAAAAACATATACACCCGATTTTCTAGTACGGAATATCTACACTGGTAAAGCTACGCTGGTGGAATTAAAACCTTCAGCTTATGATGATCATTGGGAACTTCTCCGAAGAAGAAAAATCGCTGAAAATTTTATACAGTTCATGGGATTTGACTGGGATTTTAAAGTAGTCTTTTCCCACCAAATAGTATTGCCCCGTCGGGCCCAATTAAAATTTGATAATTTCCTCGACAAGTGGCGAATCGGATTTTCGCCTCAAAAATTGTATAAACTCGATTGCCAATCATTGAGCTATACAGATTTTGTTATGTATGGTGGCTCACAAGCAATCGTAACCTGATGACATCATCCGTTGCGACGCTCCGTTCATGGTTCTGTTCCCTGATATCTCTTACCCTATTTCAAATCGCTCATTGCTACAACCAGTAGAGAGCACATCCCCTGCACAGCCTTAAACAGGGGATGCGCTCCCTACTTATTAACAAAAAAAATATTGTATGCAACCCTCAGAAAATAATTGGAACATGGTAAGTGAAATCGAATTGGTTTACAGATCAAAAATTAAAGCAACACAAAGACCTTTATTAAGATCCTCAAATGATGTTTTTGAATTTTTATTGCAACATTGGAACCATGACAAGATTGAATTGATAGAAAATGCAAAAGCGATTTTCTTAAATACCGCCTGTAATGTTCTCGGACTTCTCGACATTTCAATGGGCGGAACTACCAGCACTATTGTAGACCCCAAGATTGTTTTTCTACCAGCTATTAAACTTAATGCCAATCGCATTATACTTGCCCATAATCACCCATCCGGCAGGGTAAATCCTAGCGCAAATGACCTTTTGTTTACAGAAAATATATGTAAGGCAGGAATGTTGCTTGAGATTAAAATTATGGATCACATGATCATCTCCAAAGACACTTATTACTCTTTTGCAGACGAGGGTAAAATCTGATCCTGTCGATTTCTTATCAACCCCTCCATTGGTATTGAGAGGGGATTGATAAAAAATCTCCATTACATTTTTTTAATTAAAAAACATTTTATGCAAATCACAGGAAGGATCACAGCCGATGCAAAAATCAACACAGTAAAAGGCGACAAAGAAGTCGTCAATTTCTCCATTGCTGTTAATGACCGCTACAAAGTAAAAGGAACAAACGAGGTAAAGGAGTTCGTCACATTCATCAATGTCGCCTGGTGGATGAGTACCGGAATCCTTAAAATATTAAAAAAAGGCGCGATCGTGACAGTTACTGGTCGCTTATCGTGCAATGCTTACATCGACATGAATGGCAATGCAAAGGCAAGTATCAATTTCAACGCGGATAAGATCGATCTGATCCATTCCAAAAAAGCGGAAGCAGTGATTGAAGCGGAGACTTCTTTGATTACTGAACCGGTTGCAGACCTGCCATTTTAATCACCCAAAAACACTTCGCAAATGTCACACGAAATCAATTTTAATGAAAACACTGGAAAGCACAGCTTCTTTTCAGTAAAGGAAACGCCCTGGCATGGATTAGGGCAGGTGATTGAAGATTATCCTACCAGTAAGGAAGCGCTTCAGTTTGCAGGGCTTGACTATAAAGTAGAAAAAAGAGCCCTCTTCACTTACGATAACGAAAACCAGGAGGCAGATGAAGAAACCGGCATTAAGATTCCCGAACTGGAAGTGCCTGATCACCACGCTACCATACGTATAGATACCGAAGAGGTGCTCGGTGTGGTTGGAAAGGATTACGAGGTAGTACAGAATGTTGATGCCTTCTCATTCTTCGATTCGATCATCGGTGGGGATGGTATTCTTTACGAAACCGCAGGCGCATTGGGAAAAGGCGAAAGGATATTTATCACGGCCAAGTTGCCAGGTTACATCAAAGTGGGTAATGATGATTGTATTGAAAAATACATCTTCCTGACCACATCACACGATGGCTATGGAAGCATCATGGCAGCATTTACACCTGTCAGGATCGTTTGTAACAATACCCTTAATGCTGCCTTGTCAAATCAAATCAATTCAGTAAAGATCAGGCACACCGCCAATGCAAAAGACAGGCTGGAACAGGCACACAGGTTGATGGGCATTACAGGTAATATTTCTGAAAAAATGCAGGAGGTATTTAACCAGTGGGCGAAGATCACCGTGTCTGATGCAGAAATGAAACAGTTGATTCAGTTTGCCCTTGTGCCAAACCGTGAAGCGCTTATGGCGCTCCAACAGGGAAGAACGGACGAATGTTCAACTTACTATCAGAATATGTGTGATGCAGCCTTCCAGTATGCCATGGAAAGTGATGCGCAGCAGATGGATACTACCCGTGGAACGCTGTTTGGTCTGTACAATGCCATTACCGGCTATTTTCAGAACGTTCGCAAATACAAGGATAACACCGCTAAGATGAAATCATTGCTTTATGGCGGACTTGCCCAGCAGCGCGGACAAACAACATTTAACCTCTGTACGAGTTTTGCAGCAGGTAAACAGGAGATCAGCTAAGAAACAAAGGGCTGCTTTTAAGAAGGCTACCCTTTTCACTAAAATTATCTAAAAAATAAAGTCATTTAATATGAAACATAATTTCCACGAAAGAAAGGCAAACAGGATTGACCATGCAAAGAAGCAGGCGAAGAAAAATGAAGAGCTTTCTGATTCTTTATTTGAAAAGGCCAGTAAGATGGCTTCTATAGTCCCCATGGGTCAGCCGATACTTGTCGGACACCACAGCGAAAAATCAGACCGGAATTACCGAAACAAGATCCACAACACATTTGGCAAAGCATTTGAAGCAGAGGACAAGGCAAAATATTACCACGATAAAGCAGAAACCATAGAGTCGAATGATGCAATTTCATCTGATGATCCTGAAGCACTGGCCAAGTTGAAGGATAAGCTCGCTTCACTTCAAAAGAGCCAGGACTTTATGAAAGCAGCCAATCAGTGCCTGCGAAAAAAAGATAAAGAAGGGTTTCTCAAACTCGAAATGGCCACAGAAGGAATGTGGGGAGAATTAAACTGCCCCAACAACTTCGGATTTCCACATTACAAGTTTTCCAACAATTCTGCGGAGATCAGGAGGATTAAAGATCGCATAGTACAACTTCAAAAGATACAGGCGCTTGAAACAAAAGAAATACGCATTGGCGACTCTACAATCGTCATTAATGTTGAAGCCAACCGTGTGCAGATTTTATTCAATTCTATTCCACCGGAGGAAATGCGAAAAAAACTGAAATTAAATGGGTTCAGATGGTCTCCAACCCAGGGTGTATGGCAGCGGCATATTACCAATTATGCCATCTATATCGCAAAACAATTACTCACCGTTTAATCCATTAATATGCAAACGAATTTCTTTTCCCGGATCAAGCTACTAAATGTAACCGGCAACCTACGAATGAATATCCAGCCACAGGAAAATGGTGAACTGATTGTATCGCTCTTATTGGACACGTCACATATCAAGGATAAATCAGCGAAACTGATTCCGCCACTTGTATTAAAGGGTAGTGATAGTGACCTTGACAACGGATTTTTCCAAGCAATTAGCCAACCGGTTCAGACTACCCAATCACTCCTGGTAAACATGCAGCAGCATGTCGAAGCACTGGATAAAGCCAATAAAGAATCACGTATCGAAAAAGACAAACAGGATACGCAGAAAAAAGACAAGGATGGGAAACGGAAAAAGTTTGACGAACAGATGAAAAAAGTGGATGACTTAGTGAAGTTGAAAAAGATCGGTGAGGCCATCGGGCAGTTACCAGACCTGAAGCAATTCCCTGAATTTGAAACGGAGATCAAGAAGAAAAGCCAGGAACTGCGGGGACAGCATTCATCACTTTCCTTGTTTGCTGATGAAACTGTAATCAAAGGCAGCGAAGAAGATACAACCGAGGAAAACGAAGGCAATACTGATGTAGATGATGATAACAACGAAGACAACGATGAGGAGATCCTCGAAGAGAACGATGACAATTATGAGGATGAATACAACGCATAATTTATATACCGCTAAAACTATTATCCATGTTAATCAGTAATACTTTACCTCGTGTTTTTCTTTACGACCAGCAGGGTTCTAAACTGGTTCTTTCAGATCCTTCGATAACCATGCAACCAGAAGCGGTGCTGAATATGTACGCACAGACTTACCCTGAATTAACCACCGCCAAGATCGAAGGACCGGAAATCAAAAATGACAGGGTGGAATACATCTTCCAGGCAATGCTTGGCACAAAAGGATAACCATGAATAAAAGATGTAAAATAAGATTTGTAAAACCCGTTAAAAATCATTCGTTATGCCAGCAGTTAGCACAGATCGGGCAGTTCGCAGAAAGGTTAAACAAATTGCCGGACTCAGACGCAGTAAAAAAAGCAAAATTGCGTGCGGTACCTGTGGACCAGTTGCCCCTGATTTTTTAAGGCAGCAGTTCTTACCGATAACATTCAATAAGACCTCCAACGCTCAGAATTGGGAAAAGATTGAAAAGATGTTTTTTGCTTCCGTAAAACATTTATGCACCTTGCATAAAATTAATTTTATAAACGACCCTGATCTTTCTTTCCCAATGAACATTGCGGTTGCTTACCGCTTCTTAAAAAAAGAACTGGGAACCATTGATTCTTCGCTATACCTGTTGATCACGGAGAACAGGAATAAGACTACACTTGCCACCATTAAGTCACTGCACAAAGATTACGACCTGTTTTATGTGCCGTTAAACGCACTGGATGAATTGCACCGTGATAAGAACAAAGGCTGCTTTGATCTTGTGCTTTCAGTATTTGGTTATCTCAACCAACATGTCCGGTTGCCTTTGCTATGTGAAAACGATTACCTGAGTGGATGCTATGAGGCAATAACGGAGTGGGCAACCAATGCAGACAATGAACTGGAAGAAGCAGAGTACAACCGCTATCGTACCGATTTAAAAGCTATGCATAAAAAGATCAGCATTCTTGAAAAAGCGGTGCTTAATTCTTCCCATTTGGCTGCATTTAAAAAAAGGCTGAATGCATTTAAACCCTTTGGCAATACTGAAAGAAGATTAAAGGTGGTTGCTCGGAAATTTTATTCGCTTTACCAAGAGTTCCCAAACAGAAGTTTTCACAAAAATATTCATTGTGAACACCTGGAAGAAGAGGAAGGTGAACGAGGATATCCTGATCATTATTTTAGCTTTTTCTGGGACGACCATTGCTGGATCCACGACCACCTGGTGGAATACGTGAATTGCGACTTGCAGGAACGCTTAGAATTTGAAGTACCGGTATCAGTTCAATATTTTGACAGGAAGCAAACTTCGGTTACGCACGCATTTCCATTTGAGAACAAATTACTCACCCTGATGGACGAACTCTGCGCCGTCTTATATCGTTTTAATTATGAAAAACATCACGACTGATTTTACAAACATGCACCATCCTTACAAGGGACTGGTAGTTTACCGATCGGTAGAAGAAGCACCGGATTATTATGTGGAAGCCTATGACTTCAACGATGCTGGAAAGATGGTCAACCCACATCCACTGTCCTTGCAGGAAAGCCGGCAACTGGCGGCCACCTTACAGACTTCGTCAGAATTATCGGATAGTTACCTGCAATGCCGTGAGTTAATGCCTGCTAAACTCTTGTACACGCGTCAGGGTACCAACGGATTTGCAATCTGGTACACGCCTGCCATAACGCATTTTTTAGCATTTACACCGGACTTAAAAATACCGGATGGCGAATACCCGGTACCACCGATGCTATGGAAAGCATCCCGCACCGGTGTAACTGTGTTTGCGCTTACGAAAAATGAAACGCCGACCTTAAAAACTACGCTTTTTAAGGCTCCATTTTTCAATGTACATGACGATGGTAATGTCTGTATGGGAACGGTGGATATCGATATTGACCCACATACCCACTTGGAAGCATTTATGAGCAAATGGGAAGAGTATTTTTTCAATTCCAGGTTCTCCCATGTCCTGGGTGGTAAAAGCCCGGTAAAAGGCAACATCATTCAGCTCTGGCAATCCCTGAAAGATTCGCGCAGAAAATTTCCTGTTAGTTGTCTTCTAAAACATTCACTCACCCTTAAAAAACTGATCGCATGATTGCCCAAAAAACTGTCGTGCATTTTACGGACAACTACCTGCTGAACCCCACTAATCCAGTAACGGTAAATCTTATTGGCGCGGGTGGAACCGGAAGCCAGGTATTGACCGCACTGGCGCGGATGAGTCATTCACTGATCGCACTTGGTCACCCCGGTTTATACGTGCGGTTATTCGATGATGATGTGATAACAAAAGCCAACCTCGGTAGGCAGCTATTTTCTAAGGCTGAATTGGGGATGCACAAGTCCGCAGCTTTGATTGCGAGGGTCAACCGGTTCTTTGGCAGTAACTGGAAAAGTGTAGCCTCCAAATATGATTGGCTACCCAATCTGAAAGAGGAATTGTTTGCCAACATCACCATTTCCTGTGTCGATACAGTGAAGGCAAGGTTTACAATTGCTACTGTATTATCTAAACTGGAAAGGCAGAACAACGGCCCATATAAGCTCATTTACTGGATGGATTTTGGCAATGCGCAACAGACAGGACAGGTTATTTTTTCTACTGTATATCCGGTAAAGCAACCCGCTTCACAGATGTACGAAACAGTAAGCTCTTTGCCTACTGTAACCAAACTTTTCCGCAAACAATTGAACGACGTGCAAGAAGATGATCAGCCCAGTTGTTCGATGAGCGAAGCACTTGCCAAACAGGATCTGTTTATCAACACCTCTATAAGTGCTTTGGGTTCATCTCTTCTGTGGAATTTATTCAGGGAAGGAATGACATTTTACCGTGGCTTTTTCTTGAATTTAAAACAGTTCTCTTCTAATCCAATTCCCATCACTACTTCCAAAACCTAAGCCATGCAAAACCTATTATTCATGACCATGGAAGTCGATCCGAATGACCCGCCACAAGATGGACCATTTTATGTCATAGAACGGTTCCACGAACCGCAATTTGTTGTGGATGAAAAGGGTAATATAAAGTCCTTTGTTACTTACCCTGAAGCACTCGCAGAAGCAAGAGATTGCCAGAATGGCTATGTGATTGCTTTTTAGATTCTATAAGTTGTATTTAGCTTCACAATCGCCGATCTTTATTTACACTCACTTGCCTAAAATAAAGGCAAGCCGCGCAGGATATTTCTACCCTTTCTACATTTACATTGTAATTCCGATAGAACCTGAAAAAAGGTCGCCGGGTGTTTCCGCATGGTAGCCGACTTATCGCCGGCTGCAAGATGTACAAACGTAATACGTTTGGGATCATTTGACACTCACTCGGAACTCGTTCGTGTTGTGATTGACTGAAAACAAAAGTGATGGACAAGGAAAAACGAATGATTCGAAACAAGATCATTACACTTCGCATGAATGAGGATGAGTTTTCAACCCTGGTCAAAAACCGCCAAAAGACCACTGAGAAAACAAACAGTAATTACTTACGCAAACTTGCCCTTCACAAAGCCGTAACCGTCAAAACCAGAAACACATCAATGGATGAGCTTTCCGCAGAATTGATCATACTGCGAAAAGAAATCAATCACATCGGCCATAATTTGAACCAGGCAGTCCATAAGCTACATACGCTGGATAAAATCCCTGAATTCCGTGTCTGGGTTACAGTTTATGAAAAGACAAGGCAGGATGTTTTATCAGTGACAGTAAAACTTTGTACTGAAATTCAAAAATGGTCAGACCAATGGTTGCAAGGATAACATTCCCGGCTTCAATTAGTGAAACACTGAACTACAATGAACACAAAGTTCAAAAAGGGGTAGCCATCTGCGTTGCAGAAAACAATTTTTTATTACCGATCACAGCCATGAATTTTTACCATAAACTTGATTGGTTCAATCAAAGGAATAAATTGAATGAACGCGCCACTACAAAAACAATGCATGTGTCCCTGAATTTTTCGCCATCTGAAAATTTTCCAGTCGACAAGTTAAATTCAATCGCACAGGATTACATGGAACGAATCGGATTTGGCGACCAACCCTATCTCGTTTACCAGCATAAAGATGCAGGACATCCTCACCTCCATATTGTCGCAACAACAATACGGGGAGATGGTACTCGGATCAATACCCACAACATAGGACGTAATCAATCAGAAATGGCACGCAAACTGGTAGAGGAAAAACATGGGCTCATAAAGGCGGGGACAACGTCAAATGAACTGGCCTTGGCTGCTCCCATTCAAAACAGGTTGGAATATGGCAAATCAGAAACCAAACGAAGTATAGCCAATGTGCTGAAGCAGACCATCAATCTTTATAATTATGTTTCGCTGGCGCAGTTCAACGCGATATTGTCCAAGTTCGGTGTAAAAGCAGATCGGGGCAAGGAAGGGAGCTTTACACACCGAAAAAATGGCCTTCTGTACCGGATGATCGATAAAGACGGGCAAGCCATCGGAATACCCATAAAAGCCAGCTCCATTGCGGGCAAACCTACCCTCGCCTATCTGGAGAATCGTTTTACCCTCAATGAAACCAATCGGGATGTTTTAAAACTGCAGCTCAAAAACAGCCTTGACAATTGCCTGATGCAGAGACCTACATCCCTTGACAAAATGATCCAATTTCTAAGCAGCCAATCCGTCCAAACGGTTCTGCGACAAAATGCAGAAGGAAGAATCTACGGTATCACATTTGTCGACCATAAAAACAGAAGTGTTTTCAATGGCTCAGAATTAGGCAAAGAATATAGTATAGTAGGCTTGGCTAAAAAACTGAAAACAGAGAAACAAAAAGTCATAAAGTTGATCCATACAGAACAAAAAAATGCAGAGAAAAGTGCGCAACAAATGGAAGGCCTGGTCAATGACCTACTTCAGACAGAACCTGGAACTCAGCATATCCCCTTCCAACTAAAGAAAAAGAAACGAAAAAACAAAGAGGCATATAAGTAAATCTATTGAGCAATGGGAACAGGTGAGAATGAACAGGGTTTGCGAAAAATAGTGGACTTAAGCAGGTGGCTTTCCGTTGGCCTTCTGCTGATGCATTTTTATTACAGTTGTTATGCTGCCTTTGCAAATTGTGGTGTGCGTTCCTATTTATCAGACCATGTGTTACAGTCCATCGCAAAAACAAGGGTGTTCGAAAGCACCCTGAAAATCAAGTCGCTTATCTTAGTTCTCTTACTCATTTCCTTTCTGGGAGCAAAAGGTAAAAAAGACCAGGAGTACAAATTAAGTGCAATTATCAGGTGGATTATTTGTGGCTTACAGTTGTTCTACCTCAGCAACTTTCTTCTCTTATCAAATTTGAGTATGGTTACTATTGCCGCATCTTATATCCTTACCTGTAGCACTGGATTTGGATTATTGGTATTTACAGGTGCCCGGTTGAGCCGCTTGCTCTTTGACAATTTGAAGCAGGATATTTTTAATGAAGAAAATGAAACATTTCCGCAGGAAGAGGTTCCGCATGTCAATGAATATTCAATCAACTTCACTGCACAATACCGGTTAAAAAATAAAGTTCGTAAATCCACAATATCCTTCCCCAATCCTTTCCGTGGACTTTTGGTAACAGGCAGTCCGGGTGCAGGTAAATCATGGTTTGTGATCCTTCCCATGATTCGCCAGTTGATCTCGAAGGGGTACACCATGTTCATTTACGACTTTAAATATGATGACTTGTCAAAAGCTGCTTATAACTGGTTGTTACAAAACACCTCAGCGTATAAAACGCCACCTGCATTCTACGCCATCAATTTTGATAACCTCGCCTGCTCGCACAGATGCAACCCCTTGGATCCAGATTCCATGTTTGATATCACCGATGCCACTGAATCAGCCAGAACAATTTTACTGGGCCTCAATACCCAATGGATTAAAAAACAGGGAGATTTCTTTGTAGAATCTCCGATCAACTTTGTAACAGCCATTATCTGGTTTTTAAGAAAGTATGAAGATGGAGTATACTGTACCCTACCCCATGTGATTGAACTAATGCAGGTGGAATATGATACACTGTTCCCTGTTCTAAATGCTGAACCGGAAATTGAAGTATTTGTCAATCCCTTTATCACGGCATTCCAAAACGATGCAATGGAACAATTAGAAGGTCAGGTAGCTTCCGCCAAAATCGGAATGGCCAGACTTGCCTCCCCCCAACTTTACTGGGTGCTCTCTGGTAATGACTTCACCCTCGATATCAATTCGCCCTGGCAACCAAAAATCGTCTGCGTGGGCAACAACCCCGACAAGCGTTCCATTTATGGAGCCGTCCTCTCCCTCTACGCCTCCCGCCTCATTAAAATCGTAAACAGAAAGGATAAGCTCAAAAGTGCCTTGGTTTTTGACGAATTCCCTACCATCTTTTTCAATGACATTGATGGGCATATCGCAACTGCCAGGAGTAACAAAGTAGCCACCATACTTGCCGCTCAGGATTTTTCTCAGCTAAAGAAGGATTATGGTAAAGATCAGGCTGATGTAATCACCAATATTTGCGGGAATATAATTTCAGGTCAGGTAACCGGAGAAACCGCTCGATTATTATCAGAACGGTTTGGTAAGATTGTCCAGTTGCGACAAAGTATGAGTATCAATAGTAATGATACCAGCATTAGCAAATCCTGGCAAATGGATAATGCCATACCCGCCTCCAAAATTGCCACCCTCTCCTCCGGTGAATTTGTAGGAATGGTAGCAGATAATCCTGATGATAAGATTAAGCTGAAAATGTTTCACGCAGAAATCCTACAGGATACCGAGGCAATCAACAGGGAGATGAGAGACTTTAAGGAAATCCCGCCTGTTTATAGTATTTCACAACAGGATATTCAGGATAATTTCTACCAGATCAAACTTGATATCCGGAGATTAATTGAAAATGTTGTTGCGAAACTTGAACATGAGTCTCAAACTCGTTAAAAGATAGCCGGGAGTAGATACTTTTGAGATACATTTTCCTTGTCAAACCCCCTCCGGTTGGTAAGGGGTATTGTCAAGAAAAATACAAGGATTAGATACATCTTAGCTCTCCTACAATCGAAGCCTATTCATCTTGGTGCAGCACCCAAAGCTGCTCCCCCAAAGAGGTAAAATAAGAATTACTCTCACAAATCACACTTACCTTTTGTTCAGTATCGCAAATAATATAGGTTTCTTTAAGATCTAATCAAGATCAAAGCCAATTGAAAGGCTCCTGTTTTTACACTACTATTTTTTATTATTTTGGCAATTCAAAAACAACCGTAATGTCCCATCAGAATATTCGTCTTTTCCAAGAATCTATTACGCAAGAACTAAACGTTACACAGAACCGTGTTCGTCATTTAATTGGAGATGCAAACTGGGGTGCTGAGGGGGGATATAAAGAAGCTATTTTGCGAAAAGTGATTGCTCAATTTCTTCCTGCTAATCTGAAAATCGGTACAGGATTTATATTGGGTAACAACGATCATTTACGCGGAACTGAAGGAAGAATATCAACACAACTGGACATAATAATTTATGAAGACAAAACACCCGTTATATTCAGAGAAGGTGATTTTGTGATCTTAACTGAATCAAGTGTACGTGCGGTAATTGAAGTAAAGGCAAGTATCATAAACTATTCAGCAGAGTCCGCAAATGCATTAAATAATATCATTACAAAATTAAACAGATTAAGAGATTTTCATGGTTTCAGAGAATTACCAGGGCAACGAAAAAAGTTTATAGGTGTATTTGTTTACAACTACAATGATACGTTTACGGCCAAAAGGGTTGATGAAGCATTAACTAATTCAAACGGCCTTATAAACCATATTTCTTTAGGACCAACCAATTTTATTAGGTATTGGGAAACTACTGAAGGTCTACATCCTCCTGTCAATAACAGAAACGGACGTTGTTATTTGAGATATCAATTAGAAAATTTATCATTCTCCTATTTTATCTCAAACCTGTTGCATATTGTATCAGACAATGATCCCGAAGACAGGTATTGGTTCTCATTTCCCATCGCCGGAACCAAAGAAATTCACAGGCTTGAACAAATTGTGAATCTTCCTGTCTTATAAATAAACGCACTGAATTCTTTACACAACTATCTCTATGAAACTTATTCTGGAACATGTGAAAAAGAATCGAAAAATCTGCTCAATGATTACAAGCTAATTGCGATCCCCAAGCATAAAACGATTATCGGTACAGCGCGAGAAGCATTCATTTCTGGAACAAAATCTACCAGAGTTTATTTCTTATCACTCTGGATAAATTTTGATTGTGAAAGTATCTGCTATTTTAAAATTCTTTTAATAGTTACAAACAGTACATTATTTCATTACAAAATGCATAACGAAATTGCTTACAAATGTTTACTTCAATTTTCTGTAACCCTTTATATTCTCCAAAATGTAGAAAGCACATTTCCATAGAACTACTTTGTATTTAACTGAATGATTTTAAAATCGAAACCCATACTCCGTATCTCTTTGCGTAATTCCAAAATGGAATATTTAGCGATGTTGGATTTGAAAAGTTCGACATTCCTTTTGAGGCTGCGGGCTGCTCCTGCAGTATCAGCGAATGCAAGACAAAAGCAAATATTTTTATTAAGTTTTTTCTCAAATACAGTTTTTAATCCGCGTGGATTAAAAACCTGAGTTGCCATTTTTTGCATAAAAGGGCTTTTGCTTTTTGCTCCACGCTTGACGGCTTCTTCAATCTGCTTTACATACACATAACCAGCCGTCTTATCCTGACTGATCCGTCGTGCAGCCATCAACACCTGTGAAGCAAGGTCACGGATCCTGTTGTCAAACCCTTTTTTTACATGGATGAGATGAACAAAGGTATCATCGAATTTCATTATGTCGCAAAACTCAATATTCTCAGGTGTGATCGTATCGAATACGTAGGTTTTGTCGCTCCCGATAAAATCTTCGTTGTAGTCCCGCTCTAAGCTGTGAACGGAAAAAGGTTCTGTCAGAAGTGTTTCATCAAGGCACTGAGCAATCATTTCTTTGCATTCTAAATTGAGCATTTCAATAAAATCAGGTTTTATCCTATACCAATCCCCGTCAATCAAAAAATAGGTCTGTTCGTTGTACGTGATCTCTCCGTGAAGGTGTTCAAAGAGGTTTCCACCCGTTAAGGTCTCTCCAGCCTCATCCCTGCTATATAAATAATTCTCGAGAAGCGAATACTTGAAATGGAGTTCGGTATCATGCAGCAGCCTCCCGGCTTTATTCAAACTCTTCAGTATTTCATCGAAGGACATTGGGTTATCAAACTCAACAGGGCTTTCCGAATTGGGGGAAATGAATGTAGAAGCAGTCAGAAACTTTTCAAAATCCTTATGGCAAAAATCAAAATCGGATAAGATACCAGCCTGGTAATTATTGTACAACAGCAAAATTAATGCCTCGTTGAGATATGCGATCGTCGCAGTATTGGTTTTCTTCTTTTTTGAGATTAGTTCAACGTGGTTGATGGAGAAATTGGCTTTCTTGTCTATGATCTCATCCAGCTTTGCTACAATTTTCAAAAACGTGGGAAAGTCGATTGTCTTGCTGATTTTGAATGAAGTTTTAGCAAGGCAGCCCGAAGTATTCCTCTTTAATTCCAGCTTGTTGAAACCAAAAAACGTAGTTAGGATTTTTTTATCAAGGTCTGCTTTCACCTCTTTATAAATAATACCGAATTGAGTATCGTCCGAAAGCCTTTGATCGCCGCGGTAAAATCTGCTCTGTCCAATCACGGCCCCGGTAACACCCCTGTTCTGAATGTATTTGATAACCTTGCTGTTTTTTTCAATCAGTCTAGTCAGGATTTCAATTCCGAATGTCTGGTCAGCAAACCGATCGATCTCCTGGGAAGCGAAACCGCCACAGATCGCAAAAATTCTTTGTTTGTACCCAACAAAAAGAATGAAAGCATGTGATACGTTGATGTAAGACCTAATAAAGGAATCTGGACGCAGTATCGGGCCGAGGAATGAACGCCAAGCTGGCGGGTTTTCATTCCTAGCTCTGTACAAACGCAATGAATACCCCGCAAATTTGGCAATATCCAGTTCTTCATCATATCGATCATCCTTTGTACGGGACATAATAAGTTCGACGATCTCATCATATGTTTCTTCCTTGAAAAGCGATTGATCAATAAGATAAATGCTTACTTGCATAGTTTCCTTTGCTGCCATGCACTTCGTTTTGATAAGGAAATGAGGTGTGTTAACACAGGATATTGGTCGGCAGGTTTGCCAAAAAGGTGGGAATGGTAAATTTAGGTTTTTTTTTTTAATACGGCATAAGAATCTGAATGAGGACTTCTCGTTACTTCGAGCCCCATAAATGTTAAGTTTCCTGCCAGTTATTTTTTCTGCTCACTAAACATCACTTTTCGTTTCTGTATAGCAAATAAGATTTGAGCATTTTCGGGGCTAGCATTATCGTGTTCCTAATTAATACCAGCTAAAAGCATTATATCTGAAATAAAGCGGTTCGAAAATTCCCAACCTCGAATCACATTTTAAAATTGCAAAAACCCTACAATTGAATTAGTTGTAGGGTTTTTTATTGTCTTTATTCTAGTAATCTATTAAGCTGATGCTACTTGTTTAGACGTACTTCTGTATAAATAATTGCTATAAATATGCCTTCTAGCGAATCTTCCAGGCGTATCTGCATTCACCAACTTTACATAAATGCCCTTAGGAACACCGTAATATTCATATTCGCTGCCATCTTCAAAACGAATAGTAAGTACCTCAGATTTGTATTCAAAATCTTCAATTACCGAATTATTAATTGTTTCGGTATATTCTGGTAGTGTTTGAGCGATTGTTTCAGATGCAATACTTACCAAAAAATGGTATGCTTCTATTATTTTTTTGCTTTTTTCTTCGGCATCTATTTTTAATGCATGGTCATCATTGAATTTGTCGGGATGCCATTCTTTCATTAGGTTTCTATAAACTGATTTTAAAGTCTTTAATTCAGCGGTTTCATCCACTCCCAATAATTTTCTGTAACTAGCAATTCTTCTCATAAATAATAACTATAAAGAGGGATTAGCCCTAATTTTTAGGCAAATCTACCGTATTTAATTTATAAAACTCTTTTAGTGCCAGCATACAACTCGTATTCTAAAAGCCTACAATCTATTGTTGCATTGTAGAATTCAATTCTTCTACTTGGTTTTAATCTAATTTTTTTGGCTAAATCTAAATTACCGGTAAATATATAACCAGTATATCCTCGGCACTTATTTTTTAAAAAATCGCCCATTCGAGCATAGGTAGTAGCCAATTCGGTTTCCTCACCCAAGCGCTCTCCATATTCTGGATTAAACATGATTATGCCTTCTTGTTCTGTTGGAATAGTTGTTTTTTCAAAGTCACCTACTTCAAATTGTATTAAGTCTAAAACGCCTGCTGCTGTAGCATTTAACTTTGCAGTTGCAATGGCCGAACTGCTAATATCCGATGCAATTATTTTAATATTGCTCAATACTTTTATTTGATCTTCTAACTCTTTCCGAACTATTTCGTACATCGTTTTATCATACCCTAATACATGCATAAATGCATAATTACTCCTTAATAAGCCAGGGGCTCTTTTGGATGCAATTAATGCTGCTTCAATAGCTAAAGTTCCTGATCCACACATTGGATTAATGAAAGGGGCCGAAAAGTTCCATTTAGTAGACAAAATAGTTGCTGCTGCCAATGCTTCTAACATGGGCGCTTTGCCAGGTAATTTTCTATACCCATGTTTTGCCAAAGTTTCACCAGAAGTATCAATAAACACTTCCGCATCTTCGTGCTTCCAAAATAAATAAATTACTGCTCCAATAAGATCAGATCCAGTTGAAGGCCTTTTTCCCGTTTCTTTCCGAAGCCGATCAACTATAGCATCTTTTACCCTTAAATTAGCATATAAATTAGTTTGTATAGTTGGATGAAATACGTTGCTTGAAACAGAAAAATAACCATCTGCTTTTATTAAATTTTCCCACTGAATATAAACCAGTTGATTGTATAATTCATCTGGATCGTTACAAGTAAATTGCTTTATGGAATACATAACCTGACTTGCACAACGAAGATGGAGGTTCAATCGAATACAATCTTGCATGGTACCTCTTAATTCTATGCCAGTTTGAAAAACGTTGATGATTGGGTAACCCAAGTTGGTAACTTCTTTCTGTAATGCGGGCGATAACCATTTATGACAGGTAATGATAATTTTCTCTTGCGTTGTAAATACTTGCATAGCCACAAATTTAAGCGGTAATTTCTGTAATTTGCGGTATGAACGTTCAAATGGAAGAAGGCTGGAAGCAATTGTTGGTAAAGGAATTCGCGAAACCTTTTTTTCTGCAAGTTGTTGCACACTTAAGAACGGAGAAAGCTACTAATGCGATTATATATCCACCAGGCCCCCTCATTTTTAATGCATTTAATACAACCCCATTCAATCAGTTAAAAGTTGTGATTCTTGGTCAGGATCCTTATCATGGACCAGGACAAGCACATGGGTTGAGTTTTTCTGTTCCTGATGGAGTAAAACCTCCGCCATCTTTGGTTAATATTTATAAAGAATTACATAAAGATATTGGAATGCCCATACCCAATACGGGCAATTTGTTGCCCTGGGCTAAACAAGGTGTATTGCTATTAAATGCAGTATTAACTGTTCGAGCCAATGAGCCTGCCAGTCACGCTAAAATTGGATGGATGGATTTTACCGATAGCGTTATTAGGAAAATATCGCAAGAAAAAACTGGGATTGTTTTTTTACTATGGGGTAAGTTTGCACACGAAAAGCAAGCATTGATAGACGAAACCAAACATTATGTATTAAAAGCAGCACACCCCTCTCCTTTTAGTGCAGACAAAGGATTCTTTGGATGTAAGCATTTCAGTAAAACCAATGAACTGCTAGCTCAGCAAGGAATTGACCCTATTAATTGGCATTTATAAAATGGTTGTAAAAAAGTAAAATGAATAGCATTAAATCGGTATTTGCTAGAGTTTGGGCCCTATGGGGATTGGTAAGTTTTATTACCACTTTTTTAATTATTTTAATACCCTCCTTACTTACTGCATTAATTCCTGATCCAAAAGGAATGGGTTACTTTATTAAACTTGCTCGATTATGGATGAATACATGGTTGTTTATGATTGGATGCCCTGTTTCTGTTAGAGGTAAATATCACTTTAAAAAAGGTCAAACCTATATTGTTACTTGTAACCATAATTCATTATTAGATATACCACTTTCCTCTCCTTTTATACCTGGTGCAAACCAAACTATTGCAAAGAAAGAGTTTACTAAAGTTCCCCTTTTTGGATGGTATTATGAAAGAGGGTCTGTAATAGTAGATCGCAAGAGTGATGCAAGCAGAAGAAAAAGTTATGAACTCATGAAAGCTGCACTACAGAAGGGTTTTCATATGTGCATATATCCTGAAGGAACTCGAAATAGAACTGCCGCTCCACTAAAAAATTTTTATGATGGCGCGTTTAAATTGGCAGCAGATTCTGGTTATTCTATTATACCTGCGGTTATTTTAAATACAAAGAAAGCATTGCCCGCAAATCGATTTTTTTATTTAATGCCCCACGCATTAGCTATTCATTTTTTAGAACCCATTGAAGTAAATGGACAATCGGCTGCTGTATTAAAGGAACTTGTTTATAATAAAATGGCTGAGCATTATTTAAAGCACACTAATTAAAAGTTAGAGAAAGTTCTACTTCGGTTGATTCTTAAGTCTCTTAAAATACCCGATTTAGGGTTTACGGTAATATTAAAAGATCTATATAATCCAATTGGGGTAACATTAATAGACAATTGCCAGCAATGCATTTCACGGGTAATAAATGTACTTAGCTGCTGAAGATTTCCTCTTGTGATATCATAGAATCCTGTTGCCCCAACTTTCCATTTATCTGTAAGGCTAAAGTCTCCATTAAAATTAAAAGTGGAAAATGTTTGAGTAATAAATCCACTATAATCTGGGGCAAGTACCCTGGTAAAATTAAAAGAATAAGCAATGGAAAGATTCCATGGAATATTGAAATCAGTAAACTCAGCAGGATTTGCCCTAGCAAATTGTAATTGTCTTTGCTGTTCATCTGGGGTCATAAATGGATCTACCGGAATTTCTTTGTCTTTCTCCTCTTTCCCATCTTTTGACTTACTTCTAAAGGAAGTAGAAATGGCCACATTGCCACTCGTGATTCTTCCAAATTTGAACTTAGCCGGATCCCATAAAATCTGTTTTGATCTAAACCCTCTGTTATCAATATCGTAAGGGTCTAAGTTGGCACTAGCTGTAATATTTACTTTTTCAAAAAGGGTACTTCTTGCATAGAAATTAAAATTACCTAACTGAAAACTATCTGCTAAGAAATTGTAATTCGAATTGAATCCAAAGCCATCAATCAATTTTATTTTTTTACCAGCTTTATCTGCAGTGTCCTGTTTGTTCTTTGTTTTCATTTCAAGCAAGTTGTCTATGCCAAAACCAATACCTCCAAACGCTCCTTCTCCAAATGCTCCTAGTATCCCTCCATCAAATTGAGACACCCTTAATGTTCTGTCACTCGTATCAACTTTTAAATTATAATAGTATTTGGCATTCATATCAGGTTGGTAGTTAACAGATATGGTAGGCCTTATTTCATGGCGTATAGCAACTATATTGCTGGTTGGTTTAAGCTTGTATGTTCCGAATATTCTCGTATTTGCAGCTATGCCAAAACTCATTTGTCTAGCTGTATAAAATCCACGTTGAATTACCGTATCAACTTTATTGGTGGTATTGTTCCATGACCTGAAATTTCTTTGACCGTACCATCTTTCTGAATAAGATACACTGGGTGCAATAGTTATTGGACCTAAAGATGGAAGTGATAATGTAATGGGGATACTGTGCTGTGCCCCATATTGCAAAGTGTCTAATATCCTTCTAATGCTAAATGCGGTATCGTAAAATGATATTTGGTTTTGAAAGTTTCCACTATACCCAATTCCTATCTTTTCATACCATTTACCAGATCCAACTTGGTCTTTTGGTTGAAAAGGATAAAATGTTACTACGTTAAAGTTAACCGTTGGTAAATTCATATTTACCAATCTTAAATTGTTGTTTTGGTTATGATTCAAGTTAACCGACAAATTGTATTTTCCTTTCCAGTCTTTGCTATAACTGATGGAAGAGCTAAGCTGATTTTGGAAGTTAACAAATGGGTTGTTGAGCAAGGTTTGGTTAAATCGGCTACTACCGAAATTGACATTTGCTGAAAAATTGGTACCTGGTCTTGCTCTTGAATCTCTGTTATGCGACCAATTAATCATAAATGACCTACTCGAATTAAATTCGTCTTTAGATAGCGTGCTTCTGTTTAAACTCTTGGTATTCTGAAAAGTAATATTCAAGTTACCGGTATATGCATAACGCTTTATATATTTCGAATTAATATTTAAGTTCCATCCACCAAATGAATATAAATTAGAACGAAGTGTTACATCCATTTTTTCACTCAACACAAAATAATAGCCCAATCCTTCTAAGCCCAATCCAAAATCGGGACTAGCCGTAAATGCAGGCGGCAATAATCCCCCATGTCTCCCTTTATTTAATGGAAAAATACCAAATGGTATTCCTATTGGCATAGGAACGCCTTCAAATTCAGGAAATGATGGACCAGCAATTCCCATCTTATTATTGATGATTTTCATTTTGCTGGTTCTGAAATTGTAATGCGGCACATCTAAATTACAGGTGGTAAATCGGGCTCTTTTGGCATATACTTCAGTTGTGCTTATCTTTTTAAGGTCTATGGCATTAACATATATTTCGCCCTCTTGAAAAAAAGTGTTTTTAGTTAAACCCTTACCCGATTTCATGTTGTAAAAAATGGTGTCGCTAATTGACTTCATTTCTCCTTGAATAAACTGTGGTTTACTGGCCGGATTACCTGAAGAATCTTTTGACCCATATGCTTGTACCATTTGAGATCGCTGGTCATATTTAATAGTTGCGGCATCTAGCTTAAGATCGGTATAATCTACTTTAGCTTTGCCGTATAAGAAAAATTCTCTAGTAGATATTACCAGTACCCCAGAATCTTCTGCGTTGTATTTTATGGGAGCATCAATAGAATCTTTAGAAATTTTTAACGTATCAGTTTTAATTCTCATACTGTCTTTTGGAATTGGCTTAGATAGCGTATCCTTAAGACTCTTAGCCGTATTAATAGGTAGGGTTTGTGCCTGCAGATTAGGCGTTAGAAATGTTAATATCCCCAAATACAGGAACAGAACAATAGCCAGCCTTGTTTTTACGTTAATTTTACTTATCCTGTTCATGGTGCTGAAGACAAAATTAAGGTCTAAAACCGTGTAAATAGAATTTTAGGTCCGATTCCTTAATGAAATGATATGATTAAAAGACATATTGCTGCTTTCTATCTTTTAAGTTTTGCATTCCTACTGTTTACCTCTTTTACAGATAAGCAACCTGTACCTCAACAAAAACAGCCTTTAAAGCGCATAATTATTGATGCTGGCCATGGCGGAACCGATGTGGGGGCCAAGGGAAAGTATTCTACGGAGAAAGACTTGTGTTTAGCAATTTCCTTGAAGTTAGAGAAAATGATGAGTCAGGAAATTCCAGATGTGGAATTGGTTATGACTAGAACCACAGATGTGTACGATGATGTTGTAAGAAAAGCAGAAATAGCCAATCAAGCAAAGGGCGATTTATTTCTATGTATTCACGTAAATAGCGCTAGGCCAATTAAACAAACTGAATTCGTAGGTTATAAAACAGTAACTGCCTATAAAGGGAAGGGTAAAAAAAGGAAAAAATATACCAAAAAAGTAAAGGATTATAGAACCTGGTATTTGCCCAATCCGGCTAAAGGAACGGAGACTTTTATTTACAATGTAAATAAAACCAGTGGCCGCATGAAGGCGTTAAGCCAAGGAGATGATTTTAGTATGGACAGTGCTACCCAACAAGAAATGAAGTTATTTGAGCAGAATGACCCAGCTAAAATGATGCTATTGAGCATGAAAACCCAAACTTATTTTCAGCGAAGTGCAGATTTAGCTCTAACAATTGAAGACGAATTTAAAAAAGTTGGCAGAATTAGTAGAGAAGCCAAACAGCGTAATGAGGGTATTTTTGTTTTACATGCTGTAAACATGCCAGCTGTTTTGGTAGAAACTGGATTTATTTCTAATCCTGAGGAAGAAGACTATTTAAATAGTGAAGAAGGTCAAAAAGAGATATGTGAAGTCATCATTAAGGCAGTAAAACGCTACAAATACTCTTTAGAAAAGCAATTGACCAATTCTGTGTCAGGCAATAACAGATAATAGCTTAATCGATTACTCTTTAAACGAAGGAAGTACCTTAAATTTGTTCTTGACTCAATTAATGTCTTATCAATGACTGTATCGAACGAAACAAAAGTAGGTGCCCTTACTGCAGTGGCTATTACTTTACTTATTCTAAGCTTTAATTTTTTAAAGGGTAAAACCCTTTTGAAGACTGGAAACTACCTATATGCTAAATATACAGACACCAAAGGGGTAAAAATATCAAATCCTGTATACGTTAACGGATTTCAAGTTGGAGCTGTTGCAGATATTGAAAATGCAGACCCTACCCTTCAGTCTTTAATTGTTGCAATCAAGTTGACCGATGTATACGATATACCAACAAATTCTATTGCAGTTATTAATGAAAACCCATTAGGTACCCCTAGCATTGAAATTAGGTTGGGAAATAGTAAAACCTTTTTACAACAAGGGGATACTTTGCAAACCGCAGAAAGCAAGGGGTTATTGAGTGGAGTAATGGACAAATTAGGCCCAGTAACAGCGCAATTAGAAAAAACTATTGCCACTTTAGATGTGGTATTAAAAAATATCAATTCGGTTTTTGATCCTCAAACTAAAAATAATTTACAAGCAGTAATTGCCAACGTAAATAAAACTACAGAAAGTTTGGTCGTTTCTTCGGCCTCATTACAACAAATGTTGAATCAACAAACCGGTGTTGTTGCACAGAGTATGAATAATGTAAATAAGTTTACTAAGAATTTAAGTGACAACAACGATAAAATCTCTCAAACGCTTACAAACGTAACTAAAACTTCAGAGAATTTTGCAAAAGCAGACTTGGCAGGATCAGTAGATCAGTTAAAATTGGCCATAGGAAATTTAAGCAAACTGGTTGATAAAGTCAATTCTTCCGATGGAAGTCTTGGTAAATTAATTAATGATCAAACGCTTTTCAATAACCTAAATAATACCATTAGAAGTGCCAATATTTTGGTCGACGATTTAAGGGTTCATCCTAAACGATATGTAAATATTTCGGTTTTCGGGAAAAAAGATAAGTCTGGGCCATTAATGGCTCCTTTGGCTGATTCAGTAAAATAAATCAATAAATGACTAGCAGATTTATATTACTGGTTCTATTTAGTTTTGCTTTTGGTTTTTCCTTCGCGCAAAGACTCCCAACAGATACTACAAGCCCAGAGGGAAAAAGAATTGATATTTTATATGCAGATAAATATAATTATCAAAAAATAGATTCACTAAATGAATTTGTGTCTTTAGTTGGGAAAGTTAAAGTGCAACAAGACAATGTCATTTTTTATGCAGATAGTGCTGTTTTAAATAGACAGTTAAATATTTTAGAAGCATTTGGAAATGTTCATATTAATGACGCTGACAGTATACACACCTATGCACAATATCTTCGTTATTTAGGTAAAGAAAAAAAAGCTTTTCTTCAGAAAAAAGTTCGATTAACAGATGGTAAAGGAGTACTCACTACCGAAGAGTTGGAATATGATGCAACCGTAAAAATTGGAACTTATTTGAAAGGGGGTAAACTCGTAAATAAGAAGTCTACTTTAACCAGCCAAGAGGGTTACTACTACGGCGATACAAGAGATGTTATATTTAAGCAAAAAGTAGTAATGATTGATCCGGACAATAAAATCACAGGAGATACATTACAATACAATACTGGTACGGAAATTGCGACATTCACTTCTCCTACTGTGGTTTACAATATTAAAGACAAGCGGACAATAAAAACAAGGGAAGGCTTCTATGATATGAAGAATAAAAAAGCCGAATTGTACAAGCGTTCAGTAATTGAAGATAGTGCTGCAATTTTTACTGCAGACGAAATGGCATTTGATGATTCAACTGGTTTAGGTGAATTTAGGGGGAATGCTGTGTATAGAAGTAAAGACACTGCTCAGGGCTTTGATATGATTGCAAATAATATCAGAACCAATAAAAAAACAAACTCAATGGTGGCAACCCAGAAACCATTGTTATTAATTAAACAAGGTGTTGATACCATATATATAACTGCAGACACCCTCTATTCGGCCAAATTATCTGATTTAACTAAAACAAGATTGGTTCCTCAAATAAGAGATCAATCGGCAAACGATACTTTGGTTAATAAAATAGTTCATTCCGATAAAGAAGCAGAGGACAGTTCAGATAAATTTTTTGAAGCATATTACAACGTAAAAGTATTTTCAGATTCGTTACAAGCAGTTGGGGATAGCTTATTCTATTCTTTAAAAGATTCAGTATTTAGATTATTTAAAAAGCCCATAGTTTGGGCGCAGGAAAATCAAATTTCAGGGGATACAATTTATTTGTATATCCAGAATAAAAAGCCAGAACGATTATATGTATTTGAAAACAGCATGGCTATTAATAGAGTAGATAGCTCTAATTACTTTAATCAATTAAGAGGTACCACATTGAATGCATTGTTTATAGATGGGAAAATTAATTCTATGCGAGCAAAAGGGAATGCAGAAAATGTTTATTATGCAACCGATGAAGACAAAAGCTTTATAGGAGTAAATAAATCAACTGCAGATATTATTGATGTGTTTTTTGAAGACAGTAAGCCTCAAAAAGTGGTCTTTTTGAGAAATCTAGACGGCACTACTTTTCCAATGAGATTAACAAATCATGATGAATTAAAAATCAGAGGCTTTAAATGGCATGATGCTTTACGACCCAAATCTAAATACGAATTATT
Source organism: Sphingobacteriia bacterium 28-36-52 (assembly GCA_002281575.1). Classification (GTDB taxonomy): domain Bacteria; phylum Bacteroidota; class Bacteroidia; order Chitinophagales; family Chitinophagaceae; genus Sediminibacterium. The sequence continues at coordinate 253,140 of NCGN01000001.1, read as the reverse complement.
GACTTTTAAATAAGATAAAATGGCAGCAAGAAAAATGGTAAAAAAAGTCTTTATTGATCCATTGATTACATTTATTCATGATAGTAAATCTATTGGAATAGTTTTATTGCTTGCTACCGCTTTATCTATTTTATTGGCAAACATTAATAGTATTTCTAGTAGTTATATTTCATTATTTCATTGGAGTATAGACGGAACAGACCATCATGTTTTTGATTGGGGCATATTTCATTTGCCCAATTCAATTTTAGTCATCATTAATGATTTATTCATGGCCGCATTCTTTTTTATAGCGGGTATGGAAATTAAAAGAGAATTAGTAACTGGAGAACTAGCATCCATTAAACAATCAATTCTACCTGTAGTTGCAGCCATTGGTGGTATGCTAATTCCAGCTTTAATTTATAGTCAGTTTAGTAGAGGAACAACATACATGAATGGTTGGGCTATTCCTATGGCTACCGATATCGCATTTACATTAGGTATAGCTTCATTATTGGGAAATCGGGTTCCTGTTGCACTTAAAATCTTTATTACAGCATTAGCTATAATAGATGATTTGGGGGCTATTGTAGTCATTGCTTTGTTCTATGGTGGTCAATTGAAGTTGATGTATTTATTATTAAGTGCATTAATTATGTTAACACTTTTAGCACTTAAAAAAAATAGATCGAAATTGGGTTGGTATACATGGGTTTTAGGATTGGCACTCTGGTACACCATGTTTAATTCTGGTATTCACGCAACTGTAGCAGGTGTATTATTTGCTTTTACTATACCTGTTAAAAAACTAGCAGAATTAGAAATAAGTTTTCATACACCTGTTTACTTTATCATCATGCCTTTATTTGCATTAGCTAATACGGCTATTGTATTTCCTGAAGAAGGATTAGCTGCATTAAACAATTCTTTTTCCTGGGGGATTATGGCTGGTTTATTCTTTGGTAAACCACTCGGAATTTGTTTGGCCTGTTATTGGATGATTAAACGAAAGTGGGCGAATCTTCCTTCACAAACAAATTGGCATCAATTAATTGGAGCAGGTATTTTAGCTGGCATAGGTTTTACTATGAGTATATTTATTTCTATGTTGGCATTTAGTGACCATATTGTACAAGACATCGCAAAAATAGCTGTATTGGTTAGTTCTGTGTTTTCTATGATAGTTGGTTACTTGTGGTTGGCAGCAAAGAAATAAGCAATTATTTGCGCCATTCAAAAAAGAAAGTGCTTCCCATTTCTGGACTACTTTCAACCCTAATTTTACCACCTTGTTCTTCAACCAGCATTTTTAACAAGTTCAATCCAACCCCAGTGCTAGACTCACCCGATGATTTATTGTCGGTTATTTCGAATAGTTTAAAAATTTTGCTATGGTCTTTTTTTGAAATTCCTTGTCCATTGTCTTTAACATAGAACTCATAAAACTCATTGGTTGTTGCATAAACTCCAACTTGTATTTCTGGGTTTGGTTTATTGTTATATTTAACAGCATTGGTAATTAAATTTTGAAAAACCTGTTGCAATTTTATTTTTCTTGTTTTGAGCTTTGGTAAGTTAGCGTCTATTGTGATATTAATTCTTTGAGGTAATACCAACATTTGAATAATTTCATTTACTAATTTAAAGCTGTCAACTTCTTCAATAGTTTGTTCACTAAGGCTTTTTCTGGAATAATCTAAAATAGATTCAATCATGCCAGTGAGCTTACTTGCAGCACTGTATATAATGCTTGTGTTTTCTAATAATTCAGGTTCGTTTTTAACAACTTCATCTTTTTGCATCATATCTGCTAACATAGCAATTGTTGCTATAGGCGATTTTAAATCATGGGATACAATGAAGACAAATCTTTCTAATTGTTTGTTTACCAGTTCAATTTCTAGTAAACTATTTTTTAGTTTTTGTTGTGCAAAATAGAGTCTTTCAAAAACATTTACTTTTGCCCGTGTAATATTAATATCCAATGGCTTTTGCAAATAGTCAACAGCTCCTTCATCAAATCCTTTCAATACAAATTTTTCTTCTTTACTAATTGCAGTTACAAAAATGACCGACAAGTGCTGCGTTCTTTTATTTAATTTAAGCATTCTTGCAACTTCGAATCCATCCATGTCGGGCATTTGAACGTCTAATAATACCAATCCAATGTCTTCGTATTTGAGTGCCAATTTTAATGCTTCATTGCCCGAATTTGCTTTAATGAAACTTCGACCTGGCTTTTCTAAGATTTCTTCAAGGGCAATAAGATTCTCTGGACGATCGTCTACTAACAAAATAAGAAAATGCTCATTGCTATTTAATTGTTCCATATAGTTCTAATTGTATCAAACTTATTTTGATAACCAGATTTTAATTAAAGTCAGTAATTTTTGAATGTCTACAGGTTTGGTTATATAATCGGAAGCACCTGAGGCAATACATTTTTCCCTATCTCCTGCCATGGCTTTTGCTGTTAATGCAATAATGGGCAGTTGATTCAGCTTTAGTGTTTTTCTAATATGTTGCATAGCTTCATATCCATCCATTTCAGGCATCATAATATCCATTAAAACCAGTTCTGTATCTGGGTTTAACTTAAGCATTTCAAGAGACTCCTTGCCATCTGCTGCACTTATTACTTCTGCTAGTTCTGATTCTAAAGCGGTACTTAGCGCATATACATTACGCATATCATCGTCAACAATTAATATTTTCTTTCCATCTAAGTTGTTGATTAAATTTTTTGGATGTTGAGAATCGTTACCGGATTGACTTTCATTCTGTTTTAGTTTGTATAAAAATTGTTCAATTTCATCAATTAACTTAGTAGTTGCAGATGCAGTATTTCTTACTACAGTTTCAGAAATAGTTTTTAATCTTATTTCATCCTCTCCAGAAATATTATTGTTAATTAATAGTATTACGGGAATTTTTTGTTCAATTAATTGAGGCTTCCAATCTTGCATTAATTTGATTCCATCACTTGTGTCATCTCCTAAATCAGCTATTATACAATCAAAATGAATATTATTTGCCTTTAATTTGCCATCTTCTATTGATGAAGTTGTAATGAACGAGACCTCTTTATATTTTTGTTGAAATAGTTGTTGAAGTTTTTTGTCCTTAAAATTATCAGCTGAGATAAGTAAAACAGTCTTAAAATTTTGCTTCAAATATTGACTTATTTTAGAAAATGCTAAATCCAATCCCTCTAAATTGATTGGTTTTTTAACATAAGCCAATGCTCCACCATCATTAAATCTTTTGTCGTCAAAAGCAGATATTATATGAACTGGAATATGTTTTGTGTCTTTATCTTCTTTTAAAATTTTAAGTAAAGACCATCCATCTAAAACAGGTAATTGCACGTCTAGAATAATAGCATTTAAAGCATATCTTTTTGCATACAATAAACCTTCGTCTCCTTGTAGTGCTACTATTGTTTTAAATTTTTTATTTCTAGCAAAGTCTCTAACAATGGTAGCAAAATTGACATCGTCTTCAATAATTAGTACCACTTCATCTTCATCAGTTATATTATTTCTGTCGTCTAAAACTTTATCTTGTTCTTCAATATTAGTTAAAGAAGGTGCAGCACTGGTTTGTAAAGCCTCTTTAACTACTTCAGTTGTATTGTTAGTTTCTTCAGGAATAATTAAACTAAAAACACTGCCTTCTCCTTCAATACTATGTACCGAAATTTCGCCCCCCAATAGTTTGGCTAATTCTTTACTAATTGATAAGCCCAAGCCAGTGCCGCCATATTTTCTACTTGTTGAACCATCTGCCTGTTGAAAGGCTTCGAAAATCAATTGTTGTTTTTCTGCTGAAATTCCAATGCCGCTGTCTTTTACGGAAATACTTATTTTTTTAGGGAAAACATTTTCAATACGCTTAAATCCAACCGTTACTTTTCCACCTTCTGGAGTAAACTTGAATGCATTCGATAATAGGTTTTTGATAATTTGTTCTAAACGCTGAATATCAGTTCTAATAGATGTAGGAATAGATGAATCTTGAACAATATTAAATTGAATGTTTTTTTGTGAAGCTACTACACTAAACATCTGTTGTAAATCTGTGGCTATAGTTTCTGGTTTAATGTCTTCAACAGTGAGTTCAATTTTACCAGCTTCTATTTTAGATAGGTCTAGAATATCATTAATTAACTTTAATAAGTCTGTACCTGATCTGTGAATAATTGAAGCATATTCAATTTGCTTAGGGGTCAGATTTTTTGGATTATTATCAGATAATAATTTTGCCAAAATTAGCACGCTATTAAGCGGTGTTCTTAATTCGTGAGACATATTTGCTAAAAACTCAGATTTGTATTTACTGGTTTCTTGCAATTCGTGCGCTTGTCTACTTAATTCATTGTTGGTATGTCTTAATTCTTCTTGTTGATTTACTAGGCTTTCTTTGTGCTCTTGCACTTCGGCTAAAAGGGTATTTATTTTTGCTCTAGCTTGCTGAGCTTGAATGGCTGAAGCAACATTGTGGGAAATATTTTCGAGTAGGTTTTTTTGGTGAGCCGAGAATGTTCCAAAAATCCCCAACTCAATTAATCCCTTTAAATCATTGTCTAACCAAAGCGGCATACATAATATTTCACCCCTACCGGTCATATCACCTAATGAGGTTTCAACATGCCAATAGTCAGGTGGTACATCTGAAATACTAACAGCTTTTTTTTGCAAAGCAGCATTGCCGATTATACCTTCCCCAAGTTTAAATCCAATTTTAGCATCTGAAGAAATGGCAACCCCCGCTGTCATTTCTAGGAAATCAGCAATTTCATCTTTAATATAAATTACACCAGCTGGAACTTCTAAATATCCTACAACAGATCTAATGACATTATTCGAAAGTGTTTCAAGAGAATATGATTTTTGAATATGGTCATTAATATAACTAACCCCTTCTAATAATTTATTTTTCTCTGCAGCAAGTAAATTAATCTCTTCCATTTTCACCACTGTGTCTTTTAACCTTCGCTCAGACCTGAATCTACTTTTTAAGGTAGCTACAACAGCATTCACTAGAATTAATACAATAACTATTAGTAGCACTACTCCACCAACTATTACTTTGGTAGAGATTTCAAAAGATTCTTTGATGCTTTTTTCTGTTGAGTCTAATTCATATACTAACCCTCTTTTGGTTTGATCAATTAATACTAAAACGCTTCTTATTAATTGACCTTCAGCAATAATTTTGTTGTTTAATTCTAAATTGTTTTGTGCAGTTAAAACTTTTCCATTGTTATCCCAAAATAGATTCAACCTTGTAATGGCAGTGTCTAAGGCATTAATTTTATCTATTGTAATAGGATTCTGGGGTAAGTCAAAATGGAGTTTTACCATAATAGGCTTAATGCTAGACGCTGAAATGGTATAATTGGTAATTGCTGTATCATTTTGAGTAACCCAATAGTTTAATCTTGCATTTCTCATTTGAGAAATATTATATTGCAGGTCTTGAATATCGCTGATAGACTTTTTAACCTTAATTAAATGGGTGGTTTTTTCTACCTGTGTATTGAGTGTAGTAATAGAGAAATAGCCCACCATTAATACCAAGAAAATGGAGATTCCTAATCCTGAATACAATTTGAGTGGGATATTGCTTTTCATTGCGAGTTAATGCTTGGTTAAGATATTTTAATAGTTTCTAAGTTATAATTAATAATCAGTAGGTTACTAAAAATTTATACATATTTGCTCTTTGTAGTGGTATCACTACAATCAAGATTGAGCTAGTTCTACAATTACGGCATCATATTGAGAATTAAACAAATTAGTGTATAATTTTAGAAATATCATAGAGATGAATTGGTGCAATAAAATAACTAACCCTTTACATTTTGCCAAACTTGTTCTGGTTATTATTTTGCCTATTCTAGGCAACACCCAAACAACAAAATACGATACTAGTTTTTTCTTATCGTCTAAAAAAGGTTTAATTGGTGCTTTAGGCAAGTCTATTTCAGTTTCCAACCCAATTTCGAGTATCCCCCAAAATTCTGCTGAGAAAAATGCAGTTGAATTTGAACCATTTGAAGGGAAGTTTATTCGTACTATTTCAATTAATAAGTTGATGTTTAATAAAATGGTAAACGATACCAGTTTTAATAATTCAAATATTTTCAACCAAATCGGTAATAGGTTACATATTAGTACTCATCAACAAGTAGTTAAAAAGAATTTGTTTTTTAAAATAGGTGAACGAGTAGACCCAAACTTGTTTGCGGATAATGAAAAATTCTTACGCGACTTAAGTTTTTTACAAGATGCAAGAATTATCATAGTTCCAGTAAAAGAAAATGCAGATGAAGTAGATGTATTGGTATTAGTGAAAGATGTATTTCCGATTGGTGGTAGCGTTTCTGAAGTAAACACCAACCTATTTGATATGGAAATAAACAACGATAATATATTTGGTTCTGGAAATCGGTTGAAATTTCAACAACTGTTCGATATAAAAAGAAATCCCAAATATACTTATGGGCTTGAGTTTCTTAGTAGAAATATAGCGGGTAGTTTTTTAAATGTTGCTGCCGGTATTAATTTTGAACGACCCACATTTAATTCTTCTAAACGAGAAGAAAACAGCTATTTTTTGAGAGGTGAATTGCCTTTAGTTAGCCCCTATCACCCCTATACGGGCGGATTTGATTTATCGGTGAATAATACACAGAATGCCTATTCTTCAGATTCGTTGTACAATCAACAATTAAAATACGGGTATTACAATGCAGATTTGTGGTTGGGTTACAGCTTGGGGGCAAAAGAAAGAATGCTAGATAATTTAGGAACCAGAAAAAGAAATATATTATCTGCCAGAGTTTTACATCGATATTTTACCGTTAGACCAGACACACTTCAATTTTTATATGATAGTAGGTACAATGATGTAACGGGCATGCTGTTTTCTTACACTGTTTTTGAACGAGACTTTTACCATACCAATTTTATTTACGGATTTGGTAGAAACGAAGATCTTCCTGAAGGATTTAGTTTATCATTTACCGGAGGATGGGCAGATCGTCAAGATATTTCTAGACTGTATATTGGATTTGAATACCAACGAAGTTATTTCAATAATAAAAAGGCATTTTTAAATTACACACTAAAAGCTGGCGGATATCTAAATAAAAGTGAAGCAGAAGACATTTCTGCATTGGCAAGTATGGAATTAATTACTCCATTAAAAAAATTGAAAAAAAGGAATTGGTTTGTACGACATTTTTTAAGTGGCAGTGTTACTTTTCAAAAATTTATTCGATTGAACGATCCACTAAGGGTTTCAAGCATTTTTGGCATACCCAAAATTCGGAATACTAGAATAGATGGAACAGCAAGGATAACTATTAATGCTGAAACGGTATTTTATAATACATTCAAATTGGTAGGATTTAACTTTGCCCCTTTTGTTTTTTCAAATTTGTCTTATTTAAAATTATCTGCCCTTGATCCTGCTGATGGAGCAGTTTACAGTGCCCTAGGAGCTGGATTGCGAAGCCGTAATGAAAACTTGGTTTTTGGTACGATGGAATTGAAAGCTTATTATTTTCCAAAAGTGGTAGAAAATATGAATAGTTGGAATATTAGCTTGTCTACCAATTTAAGATTTAGGTTCCAAACAGATTTAATACAAAAACCTGACTTTGTTATTGTAAATTAGACTGAACCATTTATCTCTAAATACGTTAAATAGATTAGTTATGAAAAAGACCATCTTATCATTCTTATTTGCATTTGCTTCTTTGAGCATGCTTACTTTGAATGCCCAAACAACCCCTAAGCCCAAACCAAGTCCTGCAGCCGAAGTTTCAGCAGTTCTTACTAATGGAGCAGCATTAAGTATTAAATACAGCCAGCCTTCTCTGAAAGGGAGAACTCCTGGAAAAGATATTGAGCCTATGATGGGTAAAATTTGGAGAGCAGGAGCAAATGATGCAACTGTATTTGAAACAAGTAAAGACCTTAAAGTAAATGGTCAGTTGTTGCCTGCGGGAAAATATTCATTCTTTACCTTACAAAACGAAAAAGGCACCACCCTTATTTTCAATAAAACTTGGAAACAATGGGGTGCATTTCAATATAAAGAGGCAGATGACGCCTTAAGAATTGTGGCTAAACAAACTGTTGCTGCTAATTCATCAGAAAAATTAGAATATACCATTTCTAATAAAGGATTGGTTGTTCTAAAATGGGGGACTATTAATATTGAATTTACTGTAGAATAAATTGAATGGTACAAGCGTATAATTTTCTAGCGAGTTGGCAGTTATTTCCAGAGAAATGTATTTTCGAAAATGGTGTTGCACCTAAAAGTGGCAATTACAAAATAGAAAGTATTGAGAATGGGCAAGCATTAAGTATAAGTATCAATTGGGTTAGTTTAGATAATGAAGCTTTTTATACGCAGTATAGAATTGTTCCCAATGACGAATTACTCAATTTGGAAAACAATGAAATGGCGAATCAAGTACAAGCAAGTATTACCAATGCCTCTACATTGAATGCTATTTTTTATAAAGACAATTTACAAGTACTTCGTGTAATGCATGAAATCATGCCCAATGGTTACATGAAGATTACACAGGAAGGATACAATACAAATGGTACAGCGTTTAAGAATGTAGAAGTATACCACAAGCAATTGAGTGTACTTCCCTACTCTGCTTCTGTTGCAGGTGTTGCTATAAGACCAACTAAAGAAGGTGTTATAAAGCATAAGGCGCTCAGCGCTATGGAAGATCAAACGAATATGCAATTAGACCAAATAAAGCAGCAAATTGAGCTCTTGGCTAGGCAAGCGCAAGAAATAAGAAAGCGTAAAGAGCTTAGTATGATTATATACGAAGCTAAATTGAATTTTAAACCGCAAATAGGGCAAGTTTATCATTTATATGAGAAAAGGGATAATACCCATTTACTTTCTTTAGTAGCCCCCCAAGAATGGGGTACCCATGGACCATTCAAACAATTTGTATCATCAGTAAAATTATTAGCTGATCATACTTGGGTTGAAGTATCATAATATCCGCTATATCATGCTACCCTCTTCTTCTAATACCACTATTTTTAAATGGGGAATGAATTTATATCCTATGTTTTTTGGCACAGGGGGTCGAATTCTATTTATTAGTAAAGATTGGAAGCATATAAAAATTAAGCTTAGCAGAAATATATGGTCTTATAATTTTGTAGGGACCATTTTCGGCGGGAGTATGTTTGCAGCTTCAGATCCATTTTACATGTTGATGTACTATCATATTCTGGGGCGCAACAATTATGTAGTTTGGGATAAAAGTGCATCCATCAAATTTGTTGCCCCAGGTAAATCTAAATTATATACTGAGTTTAAAATTTCAGATGAGGAAATCGCAATGGTGAAAGAGGGAATAAAAAACAATGGTTTTATCGTATTCGATAAAACCATTGAATGGAAAGATATTCATGGGAAAGTACATGCGGTAATCAATAGATCTATTTATGCAGCTTCTAAAGAATTCTATAACAATCGTAAAAAATTAGTTGGCTAAACGCTTACTCAATTCGCTGTCGATTGCATCTAAAAATTCTTCTGTGTATAAATAATGTTCTCCGTGGTTTACTTTGTTTCCGTATATACAAACTGCTAAATCCTTAGTCATTTTACCGGACTCAACCACGTCTACACAAACTTTCTCTAATGTTGTACAGAAATTAATTAATTCTTGGTTCTTATCTAGTTTTCCACGGAACTCTAAACCTCTTGTCCATGCAAAAATTGATGCAATTGGATTGGTAGATGTACGATTCCCTTTTTGGTGCTCTCTAAAGTGACGTGTAACAGTGCCATGAGCTGCTTCAGCTTCCATTACGTTACCATCTGGTGTCACTAAAGTAGACGTCATTAATCCCAAAGAACCAAAACCTTGCGCAACGGTATCACTTTGTACGTCGCCATCGTAGTTTTTACAAGCCCATACAAAATTTCCGTTCCACTTTAATGCAGAAGCTACCATATCGTCAATTAAACGATGTTCATAGGTAATGCCTGCATCTGTAAATAATTGCTTGAATTCGGCTTGGTATATATCTTCAAAAATGTCTTTGAATCTACCATCATATTTCTTTAAGATGGTGTTTTTAGTAGACAAGTATAAAGGCCATTTTTTAGACAATGCCTGATTAAAACAAGCTCTTGCAAAACCTTGAATACTTTCGTCGGTATTGTACATAGCTAATGCAACACCATCTCCTTTAAAATTATACACTTCAAATTCTTGAACTGTTCCATCTTCCCCTTCAAACTTAACAGTCAATTTCCCTTTACCTTTTGTAACAAAATCAGTTGCACGATATTGATCGCCAAATGCATGTCTTCCAATACAAATAGGTGCTGTCCAATTGGGTACCAATCTTGGTACATTTGAACAAACAATAGGCTCTCTAAATACAGTGCCATCTAGAATATTGCGGATGGTACCATTTGGACTCTTCCACATTTGTTTTAGTTTGAATTCCTTTACTCTTTGTTCATCTGGTGTAATAGTAGCACACTTAATCCCTACACCGTATTGCTTAATTGCATGTGCAGCATCAATGGTAACCTGGTCATCGGTTTGATCACGGTATTCCATCCCCAAATCATAATATTTTATGTCTAATTCTAGGTAAGGTAAGATCAACTTGTCTTTAATGAATTTCCAGATAATTCTAGTCATTTCATCACCATCCAGTTCAACTACTGGATTTGCAACTTTAATTTTTTGAGCCATAGTTTGTTTTATTTTGTTGAATATAGGGTGTAAATATATTACATTATTGGGGAATGGCCTTTTCGGAAACATTCACGATGAGAACGGGTATGGTTAATTGATGTCTTACATCTTCAATGGTTTCACCAAAAACATAATCTTTTAAGCCACTATGCCTATGAGCCCCCATGATTAACATTTCTGCCTTTGATTCAGTTACTAATCGAACAATTTCTTTAACCCGATGGGTATATCCCAGCATTGCTTTGGCCCTATACCCCTTTTGTATTAATTGACTCACATAACTATTTAATCGTTCGGTATCTTTTCTTGTTTCGGCATCATCACTTGAGTAATTAGAGTACCTGGCAGAAACACTTTCTACAATATGAATTAGTTGGTATTCTACATCCATATTTCCTTGGGCTAAAGCATGGGCAATTAACTTTTCATCTGCCTTAGTAAAATCAAGTGCTACTGCAATTTTTTGTACCTTATTAATGGCTAAATTTTCAAGTAAAACAGCTTCTCCATAAAGCATATCAGTCAACTGTTTTTTCTTCCTGTTTAAAAGCGGGTAAAAAGTCATTGTTACAAACAGCCAAATAAATAAGAGGATCACCATTATAATGGCTGCTTTGGCCAACCAACTAATATCGGTATGAAAGAATGCCAGTGTTTCGTCTGCTACTAAATTCACATTTAAGAAAACAAGAATTACAGCAACGAGCCAAGATAAAATCTTGGTTTTTGTACCGATGGCAAAGTCTCCCATGGTTGCTTTGTCGCTAACAAAATGGATGAGTGGAATCACTGCAAAGCCCAATTGAAGACTCAATATAACCTGGCTAAAAATTAGTAAATCATCTACTTTTTCATCGCCATAAATCACAATGACCAATACAGCTGGAACAATTGCAATTAAACGGGTGAGTAATCTTCTTAGCCATGGATTTATTCGTAGGTGCAGGTAACCTTCCATTACTATTTGTCCAGCCATAGTTCCCGTTATTGTGGAGCTTTGACCTGCAGCAATTAAGGCAATAGCAAATAAAATAGGCGCTAAAGCAGATCCTAATAGAGGTTCTAATAAATGGTGTGCGTCTTGAATTTTAGCTACATCGGTATTCCCAGTTTTGTAAAAAACTGTAGCAGCCAACACCAGAATGGCTGTATTAACTAAAAATGCTGCATTTAAAGCAACAGTGCTATCAATTAAATTGTATTTAATGGCAGTTTTGATTCCTTTTTTATTGGGGCTAATTTTTCTTGTTTGAACCAATGCCGAATGCAGATACAAATTATGAGGCATTACAGTTGCGCCAATAATTCCAACAGCAATGTACAGTGCCCCATTGTTTAAAAAGCCAGGTACTAAACCTCCTACCACTTCTCTCATAACAGGTTGTGCAATTAGAATTTGTACTAAAAAGGACATGCCTATAATGGCCACCAATGCAATTATAAAAGCTTCCAATTTTCTAATTCCCCAGCGTTGTAAAAAAAGGAATAAAAAAGTATCTAAAACAGTAATTATTGTACCCCAAAGTATGGGTAATCCTGTTAATAAATGAATACCAATGGCCATCCCTAATACTTCAGCTAAATCACATGCAGCAATGGCCAATTCAGCCAAAATATACAAACAAAAATTAACTAGAGGTGGATAGGTTTCTCTATTGGCTTGTGCCAAATCTCTTCTTCTTACAATGCCTAATCTTGCGCTTAAACTTTGCAATAGCAAAGCCATTAAATTACTCATCAATAATACCCAAATCAATTGGTAGCCAAACTTGGCGCCTCCTTGTAAATCGGTAGCCCAATTACCAGGATCCATGTAGCCAACGCTTACCAAATAAGCTGGGCCAACATAGGCCAATATTCTTTTCCAGCCTTTTCTAGGCAACGTTGTATCAACTGTTTCGTGAACTTCACTTAACGACTGTTCTACATTACTAACTCGCATAGTTCAATTTTTTAACGTATAAATGCTGTGCCAGTTTAGCACTTATATTAACCATTATAGAATTGTTGATTTTAACATCAATAGATTCGTCAAAAGCAAAGAATTGCTCCACACTAATTTTTGATCCAATCTCAATATGCTTGTGGCTTAATAAAGACAACATATCCGAAGACTGACTTCCAACAGAACAAACTTCACCTACAATATGTAAAGGGAATTTGGTTAAATTAATTTGAGTCATTATCGGCATTTTGCCAGCTGCATCTGGAATAGGGTCGCCATGTGGATCAAATTGAGGATTACCCAAAAAATGGTCTAAATGGTCAATTAATTGATTGCTTTGGATATGCTCTAATTGCTCTGCCACTTCATGTACTTCATCCCATTTAAAATGAAGAATATTCACTAAAAAAGTTTCCCAGAGTCTGTGTTTTCTAATAATACTTAGCGCAGCCCTTTTGCCTTCATTATTCAATTTAAAACCCTTGTATTTTTCATAGACAAGCAATTTTTTTAATTTAAGTTTTTTGAGCATATCAGTAACGGAAGCTGCGGAGGTTTCTAATGTGCTAGCTACCGAATTCGTGCTCACCATCCCTTCAATTATTTGTAATTGAAAAATGGTTTTAATGTAATTTTCTTCAGCCGCAGTAAAAGGCATATTTAAAAATATTTTTAGACAAATCTAAAATTTTAAATCCTCATTTGCAAACAATTATAAACCCAACCTTCAAAAGCCTTATTTTTATGAAAATATGCATACAATGAAATTTGCTAATCAATTAGTAATCATATTGTTATTGTTGTTTATAGGCGTAGGGTGCAATTCGGACCCAATTGATTTATCGGGTAAAACAACGGTAAAAGAAAAGGATTTTTTGAATGCATTTAATCCGATGTCCTTACCCTTTAGTGTGTCGGATACCAATATAGATGCTAAAGCCGACACCTTGTTGATTGGTAAAGAAGTCTTCTTGCAATTTTATCCAGATAGTGCTTTTAGTAAAATCATGGGCAAAACAAAAATTTATACTATTCACCCAATTGGTTTAATTGATAAGGAGAAAGAAAAGTATTTACTATTTATTATCAGGGAAAATAAAAAGAAAAAAAGACTCGTTGTATTGGTTACCAATGACAAAAATCAATTTCTAGCTAGTAAAGAATTGTTGAACAATTTTGATGGAACAGAATACAATCGTTCATTATCAATTAATAAAGAACCTACCTTTTTGATTAGTAGAGAAAAAATGGGGAATGCAAACGAAATGTTGTTTACACGGGCTGGATGGGTATATAACGATGCGGGATTTTTCATGGTTGTAATAAACGATTCAAATGAAGACCCCGCAAAAACAGCAGTAATAAATCCCCTAGATACACTACCCAAATTGAATAAATTTAGCGGCGACTATATAAAAGATAAAAACAATTATGTTTCTATAAGAGATGGTAAAGACCAAAATACTTATTTGTTCTTTATCTTATTTGAGAAAAGCAATGGTGCATGTAAAGGAGAATTGAAAGGTGAATTCAGGTTAGTTAAACCATCAGAAGGATTGTATTCTAAAAATGGGGATCCATGTTTAATCGATTTTATTTTTAATGGTAGTCAATTAAAAATTAAAGAACAAGGAAGCTGTGGTAATCATAGAGGGATTAAATGTTTCTTTGATGATCGTTATACCAAAAAGCGTGAACCTCGTAAAAAGAAAGCCAATAAACGTTAGTTAGTGTAAAATTTACATTATCACATTTTAGGCTTATATTGCCGTATCAATTTTTAACCAAATAAGTAGAAATGAATTTTAGAAGTTATCAAGTTCCTTATCAAATTAACGAGCAATATGCAAAAAAAGCAGCGTATTTCTCTATGGAATTCGCCATACATCAGCCTTTAAAAATATACAGTGGGGGGCTTGGATACCTTGCTGGGTCTCACTTACGTAGTGCTTATGAACTCCGTCAAAACATGATTGGAGTAGGTATCTTATGGAAATATGGCTACTATGATCAAGCTAGAAACCAAGATCAAACATTGCAGGTAACTTTCATGGAAAAAATTTATAGTTTCTTAGAAGATACAGGCATTAAATTTCAAATATTAATTCACGAGCATCCAGTTTGGGTAAAAGCATATTATTTAAATCCGGAAACATTCAATAGTGCTCCTCTATTTTTATTGAGTACCGATTTACCAGAGAACGATTATGTATCTCAAACAATTACCCATCGTTTATATGATGCCAACGTTGCAACTAAAGTAGCACAATTCATATTGCTGGGTGTGGGTGGAGCAAAGTTAATAGATGAATTAGGCTTTAATCCAGATGTTTATCACTTAAACGAAGCACATGGAATTTCTTCTGCATTTTATTTGTTGAATAAATTCAAAAGTGTGCAAAAAGTAAAAGAACATTTAGTATTTACAACACACACACCCGAAGAAGCAGGTAATGAAAAACACGATATTTATTTGTGTCATAAAATGAGTTATTTCTGTGGATTAAGTATAGATGAAGTAAGAAAACTCACCGGAATTACAGACGATCAATTCAATCACTCTTTAGCTGCACTAAGATTTGCAAGAAAAGCAAATGGTGTTTCTGCTTTACATGGTGAAGTGAGTAGAGAAATGTGGAAGAATTACGAAGGCATCTGCCCTATCACTTCAATAACAAATGCACAGAACTGGCGATATTGGGCAGATAAGCAAATGTATCGCGCCATGGAAGAAGGCAACGACGAAGTGTACGATGATCGTAAGAAATTCTTGAAAAAACGTGCATTTGAAATTGTTGCAGACCAAACAGGTAAAGTATTTGATCCTAATGTTTTAACCATTGTATGGGCAAGACGTTTTGCAGGCTATAAGCGCGCAGATATGCTCACCTATGACATGGAGCGTTTTGAGAAAATGTTGAGTAATACCAAGTATCCCGTTCAAATAATTTGGGCAGGAAAACCTTATCCAGTAGATTATCCAGCTATTTCACAATTCAACAACTTGGTTCATTTAAGTAAAAACTACAAAAATGTGGCTGTAGTTATTGGATACGAGTTGGCCTTAAGTAAGCGCTTAAAGCAAGCTTCCGATATTTGGTTAAACAATCCTCGAGTTCCAAGAGAAGCTTCAGGAACCAGTGGTATGACTGCAGCTATGAACGGTGCGGTTAACTTTTCAACTGATGATGGTTGGATACCAGAATTTGTAAACCATGGTAACAATGGATTTGTGGTTCCAAAGGCAGATTATGCCAATATGACTACTCATGATCAAGATGAATATGATTTGAACAAGGCATATGAAATTTTAGAGCAACAGATTATCCCATTGTATTACGATGACCATGATACTTGGAGACAAATCATGAAAAACGGAATGCGTGATGTGCGTTTTCAGTTCGACAGTAATAGAATGGCCCACGAGTACTATGAAATCATGTACAAGTAAGCTAGAAATGATAAAATGGAATACCCTCCCCAATAAGGAGGGTATTTTTTTAACCTTTCCTACTTAGCTTTGTTAGTATTAAATGAAGAACAGACTCATCATAGCCATTACAGGTGCCAGTGGTTCCATCTATGCAAAGGGAATCTTAGATAAATTAGTGCAATACCCTGACCAATATGAAGCAGTTGGTATTGTGATGAGCAAGAATGCCAAAGATGTTTGGGAAACCGAATTAGGAGACCAATCTTACTCCCAATACCCATTTTCATTTTACGAAAAACAAGATTTCTACGCCCCATTTGCATCGGGTTCAGCCCAGTACAATACAATGATTGTAATACCTTGTAGTATGGGTACCATGGGTAGGATTGCTGCAGGAATAAGCGATGACTTACTTACCAGGGCGGCAGATGTAATATTGAAAGAAAGAAGGAAACTCATATTAGTTGCAAGAGAAACCCCCTATAATTTGATTCATATTAAAAATATGGAAACCATTACACAGGCGGGAGGAATTATTTGCCCTGCAACCCCCTCTTTTTATAGCAAACCAAGTACCATAGAAGAAGTAGCTGCTACAGTAGTAGATCGTGTTTTAGATTTAGCAGGCATCAATGTAAAAAGCTATCGTTGGGGCAAATAAAAATCCCGATAACTTACGCTACCGGGACTTGTATAAAAAAATGTACTATTAAGATTCAGCTTTAGCTTCTTCTTCTTCTATTCTAGATTTATAATTGAATTCCAATAAACTAGTCTCTTTATTTAAATCGGCAATTAATACATCTCCTTGCTTAATTGACATTTTCATGATTTCTTCTGCCAAAGGATCTTCTAGGTATTTCTGAATTGCTCTATGAAGCGGTCTGGCGCCAAACTGCACATCATAACCCTTCTCTGCAATAAAGTCTTTTGCTTCTGCTGTTAACTCTAGTTCAAAGCCTAGATTTAATAGTCTCTTTGAAACACCCTTCATTAGGATATCTATGATATTGAAAATATTTTCTTTAGTCAGAGAATTAAACACAACTACATCGTCAATTCTATTCAAGAATTCTGGAGAGAAAGTTTTCTTCAACGCTTTCTCAATAACAGCTTTGTTATTCTCTTCTGCATTCTGCATTCTAGTTGCAGTTGCAAAACCAACACCGTCTCCAAATTCTTTTAATTGTCTAACTCCAATATTTGAAGTCATAATAATCAACGTGTTCTTGAAGTCTACTTTTCTACCTAGCCCATCCGTTAATTGTCCATCGTCTAATACTTGCAATAATATATTGTAAATATCGGGATGTGCTTTTTCAATTTCATCTAAAAGAATTACTGAGTAAGGTTTTCTTCTCACTTTTTCAGTAAGCTGACCACCTTCTTCATAACCAACATATCCTGGAGGTGCACCAATTAATCTACTAACTGTAAATTTTTCCATGTATTCACTCATATCAATTCTAATTAAAGAATCTTCTGAGTCAAACATATAACGTGCTAAAGAACGCGCTAATTCTGTTTTACCAACTCCTGTAGGACCTAAGAAAATAAAGGTACCAATAGGCTTTTTAGGGTCTTTCAATCCAACCCTATTTCTTTGTATAGCACGAACTACTTTTTGTATGGCTTCATCTTGGCCAATTACCATACCCTTCATGTCTTCGCTCATTCTACGAAGTTTTTCCGTCTCGGCTTGAACCATACGCTTAACAGGTATACCCGTCATCATACTGATTACTTCGGCAATATTTTCCTCAGTAATAGGATAACGCTTATTCTTGCTCTCCTCTTCCCATTGAAGCTTGGCTTTTTCTAACTCTTCTCCTAGTCTCTTTTCAGTATCTCTTAAAGAAGCAGCTTCTTCAAAACGTTGGCTTTTAACTACCTTGTTTTTTTCATTCTTAACTTCTTCAATTTTTTTCTCTAATTCTACAATAGTTTCAGGCACATTGATGTTTTTCAGGTGTACCCTAGCGCCCACTTCGTCCATTACATCAATGGCTTTATCGGGCAATAAACGATCGGTCATATAACGATCGCTTAATTTAACACAAGCATCAATAGCGTCATCACCATAATTAACATTATGGAAATCTTCGTATTTAGACTTGATATTATTTAATATTAAAATGGTTTCGTCTACGCTAGGTGGTTCAATCAATACTTTTTGAAAACGACGATCTAATGCGCCATCTTTCTCAATGTACATGCGATACTCATCTAATGTAGATGCACCAATACATTGCAATTCTCCCCTTGCTAAAGCAGGTTTAAAAATATTTGACGCATCCAAAGATCCACTTGCGCCACCTGCGCCAACAATCGTATGAATTTCATCAATGAATAAAATCACATCTCTGTTCTTTTCTAACTCATTCATGATGGCTTTCATGCGTTCTTCAAACTGTCCTCTGTATTTAGTACCAGCAACCAAAGCGGCTAAATCTAATGATATCACTCTTTTATCGAATAATACTCGACTCACTTTACGCTGAACAATTCTAAGAGCTAAACCTTCTACAATCGCAGTTTTACCCACACCAGGTTCACCAATTAAAATAGGATTGTTTTTCTTTCTTCTACTTAAAATTTGACTGACTCTCTCAATTTCGGCCTCTCTACCTACTATTGGATCCAAGGTTCCAGCTTCGGCTAATTTGGTAATATCTCTTCCAAAGTTATCTAATACCGGCGTTTTACTTTTTGCTGAACCAGGTGCTTGTTTACCTGGTCTAGATTGTTGAAAGCCAGATCCTTTTTTCTCTTCATCAAAATCATCATCACCGTCTTCTGGGAATTCGCTCCTTGGAGGAGGATTAGAAGTGCCCACCATACCTAATTCATTGCGAAATAAATCGTAATCAATATCAAACTGATTCAAAATCTGTGTAGCAATATTCTCCTTGTTTTTAAGGATGCTCAACATCAAATGTTCTGTTTCTACCAATGGACTTTTCAAGGCTTTGGCTTCTAATACAGTTACCCTAATTACTTTTTCTGCCTGTTTTGTAAGCGGCAGACTATTAATGTTGGCAATATTTTTACCCGTTTTATCTTTTACGGCTAGCTCTACTTCTTTCCTTAGTTCGTATAGGTCTATATTCAGCTGTTTGAGTACTTTAATAGCTGTATTATCACCGTCTCGTATTAAACCAAGCAATAAATGCTCAGTTCCTATAAAGTCGTTCCCTAACCTAAGCGCTTCTTCCCTACTAAAGGAAATGATTTCTTTTACCTGAGCTGAAAAATTATTATCCATATCTTATTTGGATTTATACAATTATAACGAATATTTTTGAGTGAAGTTGTGCGGTAATTGTACACAGTATGTTAATATACCTTCTATATGCTAAATGTCAAAATTGATACCAAGGAAAAATTCACGGTTCTAACGTTGGAAACCGCCGATATAACTGCAAATATGTCAGCAAGTTTGACCAATCAATGCAAAACAGTGCTAAATTCTCCACAAAAAAACCTGGTTTTGAATTTAGAAAATGTGCAAACCATGGATACTGAAGTAGTGGATGCATTAACTGAATCACAACAGCATTTTTATGAAAATAGTGCTTCATTTGTAATTTGCGGAATAAAAGAAAAACTAGAAGCAGACCTAGATCAAATGGAAGTATTAGAAATGTGGAATATTACGCCTACAGAATCTGAAGCGTGGGACATAGTTCAAATGGAAGAGATTGAACGTGAGTTATTAGATGGAGACGATATCAATTTTGAGAATCATCCTGAAGAGCCTGCTTAAAGTAGAAAATAATGGTAGAACAAAATTGGTATGCGGTTTTAGGCATTACTTCTTCTGCAACTGAGTCTGAAATTAAAAGGGCATTTAGAAAGTTGGCGCATATATATCACCCAGATAAAAATAGTAACCCTATTTATTTTGAACAGTTTAAGCAAATAAAAAAAGCGTATGAAGTATTAGGAAATAACGAATCAAAAAGACTGTACGATAAAAGTATTCAACTCGAAGGAAAATCAGCATACACAAAACCTTCCATTCAACATATTCAAGACCTAATACGGTATTTCCACTTATTTGAAAGAGAAATGCAACAATCCGATTTTCGGTTTATCAATTATGATAGAATAAAATGGAAACTCAATTATCCGCTGTTTTTGCCATTAATTAGCGAGATGATTCAAATGGGCAGTGAGCAAGAGCAAGAAAAATTATTGAAACAGCTATTGTATGTTTTAAGCTTCTTACCCTACAATGAACTAAAAGCTTATCAACAAAAATTAGAATTTTGTTTTTCTAAATCGCAATATATCTATGCAATTAACCAATTACTTAGTGAGAAAAAATCAGAAGCAAAATGGAATCAAATTAAAATTCCACTAGTAGCTTTTTTAAGTGCTTTACTGTGTTTGGGTATCTATATATTATCCAAATAAAAAATCCCAGCCGCAAAGCAACTGGGATTAAAATTTAAAGTTTTATACTTTAGTTATTAGCTACCAAAGTAGTAGACACGGTATTTGCAGGCAACCATGGTGATGGTGTAACTGATCCTCTTACCACAATGGTATAAATTTTACCAGATACTGCAGTCATTGGTTGTGTTCTGATGATTGCATTGGTTGTTGCATTTCTAATCTGTATACTATAGGGTGTTCCCAACAATGTTGCATTTAATGGAACAAAACTTGAACTTCCTTTAAAAGATAATGCAGAGGGGAATATAGCCGTGGTTGCCGTTCCAACATAAGCATTCACTGCAGGTGCATCTGCACTAGCGTGAATAATTCTTAAGTGCGCTTTACCTGCTGCAGGTGTGGTTAAATTATCCTGAATCCACACTAGTTCAGCATTCTGAATTTTATTTACTGCTAATAAAGTATATCTGGCTGGTTGATCCCTTAAATCAGATACATTATAATTGTTGGCAGAAAAAACAGTTTGTTGCCCCGCAATAGTTACACGAATAGATTTGGTTCCGGGGGTAGTGCTATTATACCCGGTATTTGAACCAAATGCGATTGGTAAAATATTCTGTTTTAAATCACCTACAAAAAAGTCTACACCAGCTGCTACATCTGGGGCAGCATTGATAAACATATATTGAGCATAACCAGGGTTTATTGGGTCCTTTACACAACTAGTGAAAAGTAATAGAGAAAATATACCCAAAATGAATGACAGATTTTTTTTCATAAACATCATTTAAGAATCAATTAATAAGTTGCCATTAATGTTAAGCCCCTAGACATGGTTCCAGCAGTAGATTGGTATCTACCTCTAAATACCACATTATAAGTTCTTTTGGCATTAAATGTAAAGCCGTTTACAATAGTCAGTGCGGTAGTAGTGCCAGTTGCCCTCACTTCCAAAGTGTCTGACAATCCAGTGATATGTTTAATATAAGGAGATGAACTCAATGGTGCAATATTAGTTGCAATATTCGCTCTCTTTCTTCTTGAATAGAGATCAACATTAGGTATGGCAGATGAACTGAAAATAATATTTACAAATTTAACATTCGCAGTCGTATCAGTTGGTACAGTGAATACATCATTTTGAATTAAAGCCTTTACTGCATTACTTGTGTCGTAAGTATATATTGTATAAAACTTACCCGCATCAAATGTAGAAGAAATACTAACCGGAGATTGAATAGTCACAGCAGAGCTGTCAAAAACTCTGATTGTACGAGACCCTGGTAATATGGTTGCGAAAGCTGTGATGGTTGAAGCTCCTGGGAAAACACCTCCCATACTTAATCCGGTTCCGTTTAAACGTGTTCCATCTACAGTAATAAAATTTCTTGCAGCGGCAAGACTACCTGGAACAAAGCGAATAAATGATTTATTTTCAGTGCCAGATGATTCTGTGGTTCTCCCATCAAAATCCTTTTTACAAGCAGTTAATAAACCAATTACTGCTATTATTGAAAAGAGTTTCATTTTCATATTTTTCATTTTAATCGTAGTAATTAAGGTTTAGAGAACCATTGTTCAAGGGTATGATAATCTAGTGCTAATGCGCCAATTCTAGTTAATTCCTTTACATTGTATAAGTACTCTGAATTGTAACGAGGTCTAGCTCTATAAGTTAACTTTCCATTATTATTAGCAAATAAATTAATTCCTGTAGGAACTACTAAGTCCGCGTATACGGGAGTGGTTTGCCCTGCTTCAATATCTGTGTAATGGAATCTTCTCATATCTGTCCAAGTTTCATGCATTGCATAACCGTATAAAGCAATGTATTTCTGTAACATAATATGCGATAGGGTTAAATCATTGGCAGCAGGTACTACTGTAGTATTAGCTAAATAAGCATCTCTAACCGCATCTGTAATTACACGTGATGATGGCACCGAAGATCCATAATCGTTCATTAACATATCAAAGCTTAACCTGATTCCGTCTAAGTAAGCAGCTCTTGCGGCAACTTTATTCCCCTTTCTATATTGTGCTTCTGCAACCATGAATTTGATTTCGCTTGCAGTAATTATGGGGAATGGTGAACCATTCTTAAAAATATACCTACACTCTGCATCAGAAGTTGGGGCGGCTGTAGAAGTAAATAGATTCCCCCAGAAATTACGAGGTTGATCATTTACAGGTAATCCGCTTGTTCCTGCATTAGGTCTTGCGCCTTTGAAAGTGCCATTCGTATTTTCCCGAATAATGTAGGCAGCCCTTGGATCGGCTGCTCCAGGAAAACGACTATTTAAACCACTCATTAAGTTGGCAATATATTCAGTTTGTCTAAGTGCACCAACATTAGATCTGTAAGGGCCAAAAAAGTTGGAAGTTCCTGTAATACCTGTATTAGCAAAACGCATGGTGGCGTTATCTGCATTTACATTCATAGCCAAATTTGCATAGAAAATGACAGAGTCTGCATTATAAGATGCTTTATTGCTTAAATGGTTAAATGAACGAGCCATTACTGCATAAACAAATTTTTTCCACTTGTTTACATCACCATTATAAAAATAGGCATCCCCTTTTGCTAAATTTGCAGGGCTTGCACTATCACCCGTATTGTTTAAATTAACAATAGCCGTTCTACAAATTTGTCTAACCGTGTCGTAAACTAATGACTGATCGTCATAATTAAACACCAATTGGTCTGCCTTGAATGCTTCTCTTACAATAATGTCTCCATACATTTCAGCGGTAGTTAACCAACTCCATGCAGAAATTGCTTGACCTACACCAACATAATCCCATTTTTTCTCAACAGCAGCCCATTCCATCATGCGTTTGAGGTTCTGCCCCATTCCGTAATAATGCATGGCCCAAATAGACCCCATCAAATCACTGGCCCCTGTTGCCCCCCCCATTTGATCAAATGCATTTCCTGCAGTATTGGTTGCCCAAAATTGAACATATCGTCCTATGTACAACCCATCATTCTGTGTACCATATGCTGCTCCGGCCGCTGAAGAACTACCCCCCATATTACTAATAATACCAGGTAATAACGATTCTACAGGAACACGAACCCCTGCATTTGGATTAGCAAAAGCTTCGTCCAGTTTCTTCTGACAAGAAGAAATAAGTAAACCTGCAAAAGCGAGGCTCACTATGGTTTTAATATTTATATATGATTTTTTCATGTTAGCTATTTTTTTCAAGTTAAAAACCTACTCTTACACCAAAGTTTACTCCAATTGGGGTAGCAAGGGTTCCATAATCAAAACCAAATGCTCCTACTCCTCTAGTTGCTGCTGTGTTTCCACTTACTTGAGGATCAGCACCCATATAATTGGTGATTAAGAACAAATCGTTTCCTGTGATAAAAATGCTGGCCGATTTTACTCCATTTAAGTTTCTTAATGCCCGGTCAGTTAAAGAATAGCTCAAAGTAATATCACGCATTCTTAACCAATTCACATTTTTCTGAATAAATGCTTCTTCAGGCATTGATGATGCAGTATAATATGCGTCGTTGTATGCAGGAATAACTGAAATGGTATTTTTTGTTGGTGTAGCGGAGTTTGCAAATCCATCGTTTAATACTCCATCAATAACCCTTGGAGTGAAACGGTCAATGGTTCTATTGCTTCTACCAATGCTGGTTAACATCATTTCGTTTGCATTAAATATATCACCGCCAATTTTTAAATCCCATAGAAAACTTAATCGCCAGTTTTTATAACGAATAGAATTTTGAATACCTAAAGTAAATGCGGGGTTTCTATCTCCTCTTAATTGAAATCTTCCATCTGTGAAAGGCAATCCTGTTGAAGGATTAATTAAAATTTGTCCAGCAGTATTTCTTGCATAACCCCATGAAGCTATACCCGTTGTTGGACTACCTAATCCTAAAACGCTCGCACGAGCATTACCATATAACCAGGTATCAGAAATATAAAATTCAGATACGTTGGCAGGGAATCCAACAACCGCGTTCCACATTTTATTAAAATTCAAACGAGTATTCCAGCCAAAGTCTTTTTTCTGTACCACTTGGTAATCTATTGCAATCTCAACACCTTCATTTCTGGTACTAGCAGCGTTTTGCGTATTTAATACAAACCCAGTACCATAACTCAAACGCATATTTTCAATAATTTGACCTTTGGTTAAGGTGTTGTAATAAGTTGCATCAATGCTCAATCTGTTTTTCAATAATTTGAATTCAGTTCCAATTTCATAAGTACTTTGACGCTCAGGTTGTAAATCTGGATTATTATTGGTAAATCCATAAGAATATGCTGGACCATTTGAACTACCAAAATTGTTTACAAAAACCGATTGTGTTGAATAAGCAGAATTTAAACGAGCCGTATTCGCCATGGAACCTCTTAATTTCCAATAATTAAATACGCCGCTCTTCTTTAAGCCCGGTAAGATATCGGTCATGATGGCGCTTAAACTTAAACCAGGATAGTTGTAATTTCTATTCTGAGAAGGTAAAGTAGAAGCAGATTCAAAACGATGTGAATAGTTAAAGAATAATAAATTCTTATAGCTTAATGCCAATTCGCCAAAGAAAGCTATTTGCCTAATTACTCTAAGATTTGGTTCGCCGTACTCATTACGAAGTAATCTTCTTCGAGTATTTGGAGCTGTATTATTACTATCTGTTCTATTGGGATCTGCTACATTATTACCAGTTACTGCAAAAACTTCTGTTCTATAATCTTGCCACATGGTACCAGCCATTGCACGTACACTAAAGTCTCCAAAAGTTTGTTTGGCGGTTGCGTTAATGGTGTGGTTATACCCCTTATATGTATTCCAGTAATTATCCTGAGAACCTCTTAAGGCAGTTGAAAGGAAAAAAGATTGTGGGTGAAAGTTTTGATATCCTACAGTCTTATAAGTATCATATCCAAAACGTCCGGTAACACTTAACCATTTGGTAGGATTAATATTGATACCTAATGAAGAAAATAAACGGTCTGTTTGGTCACGACCTCTATTATTCTCCACGTTCCACAACGGATTATCTACCTCAGCATTGGCATTAGCAGAGAATAATGGCAATTTATTACCACCATCATCTTCAAATTTTGTAACATCTACAGTATTGGGAAATTGCATTAACCCAATCAAATAACCACCAGCAGAGCGCAACACTTTAGCAGTATTGGTTCTAGTGTATGCAACAGCTGGGGTAATTTCTAACCACTTACCAATCTTAGTGGTATTGCGTAAACTTAGATTAATTTTTTCTTGGTCATTGTTTGGAACAACTCCCTCCTGCTTTACATAAGAAGCGGAGAAACGGAAAATCGATTTCTTGATACCAAAGTCTACACCAAGATTATGTGTTTGAGATTTACCATTTCTAAAAAATGCCCCAATATTATCGTACAATCTTGTTCCACTTGGGTAAGCAGGTCCAAAATAACGAAAGATGTTTGTAGGTAAAGTATTGGTACCATTTGTATAACCATCAAAAGTTGGGGGGAAACGATTCAATACTTGAATTCTAAAAGCGTTGTCGTATTGAACAGCTAATTTGTTGGTTTTTGCTTTTCTTGTTGTAATAACAATTGCACCAGAACTTGCTTGGCTACCATACAATGCAGTAGCTTCAGGTCCTTTTAATACAGTTACGTTTTCAATATCATTCGGGTTTAAATCGGAAACCCTATTGCTGTAATCACTACCTCTATTTGGGCGATCAGAAGCTAAACCTACGCTTCTACCACCATCAGAAGTTTCATCAAAAGAAGAGTTATCCATGATTACCCCGTCTACCACAAACAATGGTTGGTTGCTTAAAGACAAAGAGTTAAATCCACGAAGTACAATTTGAGAAGATGCACCTACGGTTCCTGAAGTAGGATTCACGGTTAAACCTGCAACTCTACCTTGTAAACTGTTCACAAAGTTATCACGTTGTGTTTCCTGAATTTCAGCCCCCTTAACTTGTTGAGTAGAGTAACCCAACTCACGTGGCTTTCTTTTCTGGTCCATCGCTACTACCACTACATCTTCTAATTCAGAAGATTCAGCCCTTAAGCGAACGATAATTTTTTGATCATCTTTAATAGATACACGCTGAGATTCAAATCCCAGAGAAGTAATCAATAAGGTTTGACCTTTTGATGCTTTAATGGTAAAATTACCTTTGGCATCAGTTTTGGTTGCAATGGATTTGCCTACTACACGGATCGAAACCGACTCCAAAGCAGAGCCTTTTTCTAAATCGGATACATTACCTGTTATGGTAATATCCTGTGCAGAGACTTTCATCACAAGGAAGAAAAGCAAGAAAGCAATCCTCCAGGCATAAGCGAGTTTTCTCATAACTACAGTGTTTGGTTCATTGACAAAATTTACTTGCAAAAAGCTGCAAAAAATTTTAGCATTTCGTTAATCAATTAATTGATGGTATAAATATATGGTTAATCATCTGTTAAAACCATAAAAATCACAGCAAAATATTGCACATTTTTTTGCGGGTATTAAGCGAGTCGCATTAATTTATATTATAATATAGCTAAGCCACGCTTAGCATAGGGCAACAATTTTTCATCAGAAGGGGCTAATTCTGTAATTAAGACATCTACTTGATCGAGTGCACAAACTTGCAAACGTTGAGTAGAATTGAGTTTTTCTGAAATAGCCAAGGATACCGTTTTCTGGGCACATGCAATCATGGCTTTTTTAACTTCAATGATTTCCCACTCTAAATCGGTAATGCCAAAGTTCAAATCGATACTATTGGTACCTAATAAACATAGGTCGGCTTTTATTTGACCAAATCTTTGCACTACTTCTGCTCCAACAGCCATTTGAGCGCTTTTCAGCAATTTATTGCCAAAAAAAATGACTTCGGCGTTGGGATGCTCCAATAATTCTAAAGCAATGGGTACATTAGTTGTAACGAAAGTAGCATTAAGGTCTGGGGGGAGCATATTCACCAATTCACGCATAGTGGTTCCTCCAGATATGACCACCAACATGCCATCTTTAATTAAATCGATGGCTTTATGGGCGATGATTTTTTTTTCAGGTAAGGAGTAAACTTGTTTGCTTTCTATGGTAAAATGAAAGGACTTAGCCAATGCGCCACCATGCACTTTGATTAGCTTTCCTTCTTCGGCTAATTCTTGCAGGTCTCTGCGTACGGTGTCTTCTGAAATAGCTAATTGTACACACAAATCAGAGGATAATACTTTATTATGGATATTGATTTGCTGTATAATGTAAGCCTGTCGTTCTTTTTTAAGCATCTTTAAAATTAATGCGTTCCCGCATAATCACGCAAATAATTTTTATTTTGGCCTTTACAGTGCTGCTTACCTAATTTTGATGTCCATTTATGATATCTCCCAATACGATACAACAGATTACCAGCAGAATAGACATTATTGATGTGGTAGGTGAGTTTGTGAAGTTAAAGAAAAGAGGAACCAACTATTTAGGCCTCTGCCCTTTCCACGGCGAAAAATCACCCTCATTCACTGTTTCTCCAGCAAAGGAAATTTACAAATGTTTTGGATGTGGCAAAAGTGGCAACACCATTACTTTCTTAATGGATCACGAAAAATACAGTTATGTAGAAGCGCTCAAATGGTTGGCCACAAGATATAATATTGAAGTAGAAGAAACCCAGCAGTCTCCAGAACAATTACAGCAAGTGCAAATGGCCGAGAGTTTGCATGCCATCAATTCATTTGCCCAACGATTTTTTGCTGAACAATTATTTGATTCAGAAGAAGGAAATCTAATTGCCCTATCCTATTTAAAAGAAAGAGGCTTTAGAGAAGAAGTGTTGCGAAAATTTCAAGTTGGCTATAATCCCGAAGGAAAAGATGCATTAACCAAGGCCTTGGTTGCCAATCAATTTAATAAAGAGCTTTTACCTAAAACTGGTTTGGTAGCTTTAAGAAACGAAGAGTTGGTAGACAATTATAGGGGCAGAATTATTTTTCCTATTCATAATAATACTGGCAAAATTATTGGCTTTGGGGCACGGGTAATTGGCAAAGCAGATAGAGCGCCCAAGTATATTAATACCCCAGAAAACGAAGTTTACAGTAAAAGCAAAATTTTATATGGTTCTTATTTTGCAAGGCAAGCAATTGATAAAGCAGATGAATGTTTATTAGTGGAGGGTTATACCGATGTAGTAAGCTTGCACCAGGCTGGAATAGAAAATGTAGTGGCAAGTGGTGGTACTTCATTAACCATGGATCAATTAAGATTGGTAAAAAAGTACACCAATAATCTAACTATCATTTATGACGGTGATAGCGCAGGAATAAAAGCAGCACTGCGTGGATTGGACCTAGCTATAGAAGAAGGCCTCAACGTTCGGCTGGTATTAATCCCCGATGGAGAAGATCCTGATAGTTATGTAAATAAAGTTGGTACAACTGCATTCAATGATTTCATAGCACAATCAAAGAAAGACTTTATTCTCTTTCAATTAGAAGTGCTGTTAAAAGAAGCAGGAAATGACGTTAATAAAAAGAGCAGTATTGTAAATCAAATTGCAGAAACGCTCAGTAAAATTAGCAAGGCAGAAGATTTTACTCGACAACAAGATTATATAAAACAGTGCGCACAGCTATTGCGAATAGACGAAGCTGGATTCACGAATTTGGTAAATAAGTTTAAGCGAGATAAAATTTCAAAAGAAGAGAAAAAACTGCCTTTTGATGAAGCACAATTTATTCAACAAGATTCGGCCCAAACCAACCAAGACTTTGATGAAGGTCAACTGCTTTTACAACAGGATGATCAAGTTGAAAAAAATGTAATTCGGGTCTTGTTTGAATATGGATTAAAAAACTATAGTGAAGAGCAAACCATTGCCGCATATATATTTGAGCAGTTGGAAAATTATCCTTTAGAAAACCCCGACTACGAAAAATTAATAGAGTTATATAAGGATTGGTACAATAAAGGTTTAGAACCCACTACTAAATCTATGCTGTATCACGAAGACGAACAAGTGCGCCAATTATTGATTAATATTTCTATGTTCCCATTCGAATTAAGTAATCGTTGGGATGAAATATTGCCCAATATGAATATTGTGAATAAAGACATTTCAATAGCCGATACAGAAATGAGTTTGAATTATTTTAAACTCAGAAAGATTAAAAAAATGTTTGAGCAAAACCAACGAGACATGGAATTTGCTCCCTTTGAAGAGCAGATGAAATTAATTCAATTGCACAAACAATTAAAAGAATTTGAAATTGCCATCACCAAACAATTAGGAACAGTGATACTTAGATAATAAAGCATTTAAAAGTTACCTTATTATATAAAAAGCCCCGAGTAAATCAAATTACTCAGGGCTTTTAAATTTATCTAGTTTGTTTATTTTACTTCTTCAAATTGTGCGTCTTCAACCGTATCAGACTTAGGCTGCTCAGCACCACCGGCATCAGCACCTGGTTGAGCACCAGCATCTTGTTGCGCTTTGTAGATGTCTTCGCTAGCTGCAGTCCAAGCAGCATTCATTTCTTCCATTCCAGCATCAATTGCAGGAATGTCTTGATTTTTATGTGCTTCTTTTAATTTAGTTAAAGCAGTTTCAATTGCACCTTTTTTATCGGCAGGAATCTTATCTCCAAATTCTTTGAATTGCTTCTCTGTTTGGAAAATCAAGCTATCTGCTTGGTTCAATTTCTCCACACGAGCTCTAGCTTCATTATCAGCAGCTTCGTTGGCTTTAGCTTCAGCTTTCATTTTCTCCACTTCTTCTTTGCTTAAACCACTACCTGCTTCAATTCTGATTTTTTGCTCTTTACCAGTTCCTTTGTCTTTAGCACTTACGTTTAATAAGCCGTTTGCGTCAATATCAAAAGTCACTTCAATTTGTGGCACACCTCTTGGAGCTGGAGGAATTCCATCCAAGTTAAACATACCTAAGCTCTTATTCTGATTAGCCATCGGACGCTCTCCTTGTAATACATGAATTTGTACTCCAGGTTGATTATCGCTAGCAGTTGAATATACTTCTGTTTTTTTGGTAGGAATAGTAGTGTTTGAAGCAATCATGGTAGTCATTACTCCACCCATGGTTTCGATGCCTAAGCTTAAAGGGGTAACGTCTAATAACAAAACATCTTTTACTTCACCGGTTAAAACCGCACCTTGAATAGCAGCACCTAACGCAACTACTTCATCAGGGTTTACACTTCTGTTTGGTTTTTTGCCAAAGAAGGTTTCAACAATTTCTTGCACTTTAGGAATACGAGTAGAACCTCCTACTAATATCACTTCATCTATTTCAGATTTACTGTAACCAGCATCTTTTAATGCAGCTTCGCAAGGCTTTAAGCAACGAGCAAATAAGTTGTCTGCTAAAGCTTCAAACTTAGCTCTTGTTAACTTTAGTACCAAGTGCTTTGGAACACCGTCTACCGCAGTGATATATGGTAAGTTGATTTCAGTTTCAGAAGAAGAGCTTAACTCTACTTTTGCTTTTTCAGAAGCTTCTTTCAAACGCTGTAAGGCCATTGGATCTTTACGCAAATCAATTGCTTCTAGAGATTTAAACTCATCTGCCAACCAATCCATGATTACTTTATCAAAATCGTCGCCACCTAAGTGCGTATCACCATTGGTAGATTTTACTTCAAACACCCCATCTCCTAGTTCAAGAATAGAGATATCGAAAGTACCGCCACCTAAGTCGAACACTGCAATTTTTTGGTCTGCATGTTTTTTATCTAACCCATAAGCCAAAGCCGCAGCAGTTGGCTCATTCACAATTCTTCTAACATTTAAACCAGCAATTTCACCGGCTTCTTTGGTAGCTTGACGTTGTGCGTCGTTAAAATAAGCAGGAACAGTAATAACTGCTTCGCTTACTTCATGACCTAGATAGTCTTCAGCAGTCTTTTTCATTTTCTGCAAAATCATTGCAGAAATTTCTTGTGGAGTGTACATACGATCTTCAATTTGTACTCTCACGGTATTGTTATCGCCTTTGGCAACTTGATAGCTCCAATGGCTAATTTCTTCGGTTACTTCGTCAAAACGACGACCCATGAAACGCTTAACACTGGTAATAGTGTTTTGAGGGTTAGTGATAGCCTGTCTTTTCGCAGGATCTCCCACTTTTCTTTCTCCATTCTTTAAGAATGCTACTACCGATGGCGTAGTTCTACGTCCTTCGTCATTTGCAATGACTACAGGCTCATTACCTTCCATAACGGATACACAGCTGTTGGTGGTTCCGAGGTCTATTCCAATAATTTTTGCCATAATATTTGTTTTCTATTATAGCTTATTATTCAATCATTATGCCACGTGCAGGAAACGTGAAATATTGTCAGCAAACCAAGCAAAAGACCAATATTCGGCCATTTTAACTACCAAAAAGTCGGATTGCGCCTAATTTAAAGGTCATTTTAGCGGTTTGGGTGCCACTATTTTAACGACTTGGCTTTGAATGTAAAGTTCTTTTGAGAGAAATAACTAAACATCACCACAAATACAGTAGTCAGTATTTTAGAAGGGGTTGGATACCAGCCGAAGCTGTCTACAAAAATCTTGAGGAAGATATAGTTGAGTAAAATACACCCAAATACCACTAGAAAATATTTGCCCAATTGTTCTCTTTTTGTAACAGATGTTTCTTGAAAAACCACATACCTACTTAAATAGAAACCCGTAGGAAATGTGACAATAAAGCTCATCATAAAGGAAGCAATATGTCCGCTGATGACTATATTACCCAATTGCACTGTAGACTTTACTAAGATATAATTATAGGCAATAAAAAAAAGGCCAATATCTAAAATGGTATTAAAGCCGCCACAAGCCGCATAACGGTAGGTTTGTTTGGGCATTAGCTTTTGGAACATTGGATAGAACCAATCCACCACCGAAAGGATGAAATGACTAATGTATTTGTGCAGCTTTTGCATAACTGGCGGCGAAGTTAGCTTATAAATAGTTAGTTTTGCATCCCGAAATTGTTAAGATTATGAGTGTGGTAAATAGGATTAAACAAGCAGCAGCAAGCAGTATCCATCAATTATATGGTTCCCCCGTGCAGCCAGAACAAGTGTTGGTAAATCAAACCAAACCAGAATTTGAAGGTGACTATACCGTGGTCTTATTTGCGTTTGTAAAAGAACTCAAGCAATCACCTGAGCAATTAGGACAAGAATTGGGCACCGAAATGGTCGGACGTTTTCCTGAATTGTTTACTGCCTTTAATGTGGTTAAGGGATTTCTGAATCTAACCATAGATGCTAGCTATTGGTCGGGGTTTTTAATGAATCAATACAATGACCCAAAATTTGGCCACTCCGCTCCTACTGGTAATAAAGTAATGGTAGAGTATTCCTCGCCTAATACCAATAAGCCCTTACACTTAGGACATTTAAGAAACAATTTTTTAGGTAGAAGCATTGCAGAAATTTTAAAAGCTACCGGTAACGAAGTGGTTAAAACCTGCATTGTAAATGATAGAGGTATTCATATATGTAAAAGCATGATAGCCTGGAAGCGATATGCCAATGGAGCAACCCCTTTGAGCACCCAAATGAAAGGCGATCATTTTGTTGGAGATTATTATGTAAAATTCAATGATGCATACAAAACAGAAATTGCAGAGTTAAAAGCAACAGGCCTTACAGAAGAACAAGCAGAAAAAGATGCACCCATCATGAAAGAAGCCCAGCAAATGTTATTAGACTGGGAAGCTGGAGATCCAGCTGTGATGGAGTTGTGGAAGAATATGAATGGATGGGTGTATGAAGGATTTGACGCTACTTATAAAAGGATTGGCACCGACTTCGACAAGGTTTATTATGAAAGCAATACCTATTTATTAGGCAAAGATTTAGTAGATAAAGGCTTAGCAGAAAAAGTATTTTATCAAAAGGAAGACCATAGTGTTTGGATCAATTTAACCAGCGATGGATTAGACGAAAAGTTGGTAAGACGTAAAGACGGAACATCGGTTTATATTACTCAAGACATTGGACTAGCCGAACAAAAGCAAAAAGAGTTCAATGCCAATCAAAGTATTTATGTGGTGGGCGATGAACAGAATTATCACTTTAAAGTATTAAAGTTAATCTGTCAAAAGTTGAAACTCCCCTCTGCTGATGGCATAGATCATTTAAGTTATGGAATGGTAGAATTACCAACAGGTAAAATGAAAAGCAGAGAAGGCACTGTAGTAGATGCAGACGACTTAGTGGATGAAATGATCAAAATAGCTCGAGAGAAAACAGAAGAGTTGGGCAAAGTGAATGATTTTACAGATGTTGAAAGAGCTGAATTATATGATACCATTGGATTAGGGGCACTAAAGTTTTTCTTGTTAAGAGTAGACCCTAAGAAAAAAATGGTCTTTAATCCAGCAGAGAGCATTGACTTTCATGGATTCACAGGGCCATTTATTCAATATACCTATGCAAGAATCAGTAGTATTTTAAGGAAGTTGAATTATCAAGCTTTAACTGAATTAGTGGTTGATGCAAATGATACTTGGTTCCCATTAGAAAAAGAATTAATTGTAACCTTAGAACAGTTTCCAGCGATATTAAAAGATGCAGGTACGGAACAAGATCCTTCTAAAGTGGCTATTTATGTTTTTAATTTAGCAAAGACTTTTAGTTCATTTTACAGTGAGCATTCAATTGCAAATGCAGAGAGTAATTCTAAGCAACAATTGCGTATGATGTTATCTGTTTTAACTGCAACAGCAATTAAAAACGGGATGGAGGTATTGGGTATTAAAGTACCCGCGCGGATGTAAGAAAAATATTTTAATATTGTAGCCTATCTTTTAGGCGCCCGGGTGTTGAAATTGGTAGACAAGCCACCTTGAGGTGGTGGTGCTGGAAACGGCGTGCTGGTTCGAATCCAGTCTCGGGCACAAAGACCCTGACACGAAGTGTCGGGGTTTTCTATTTGAATGCGTCAAAAGCTTGCTTTTGTAAGCATGAAAATGGGAAACCCCATCAGCGCCTTTGGCGCGGAAGGGTCTTTGGGTAAGCCCCCCAATCAAGGAAGTCGGCGCAGCGAAGCGAAGCCGACAATCATTTTTAAAGGAGTAGTTGGCGAAGCCGACAATCATTTTTAAAGGAGTAGTTGGCGAAGCCGACAATCATTTTTAAAGGAGTAGTTGGCGAAGCCGACAATCATAAATAAATGCGAATTGCATCAAACTATTTAGGAGTAAAAAATTTGATTCAGTTATATAGTGTAACATTTATGAATTGTTGATCGTACTATAATAATAACTTAATATTATGAAAGTATTTTTAACAATTTTGTTGGCACTTTTTTTCTCATCATTAACTGCTCAATCCTCCAAAACAGAAGTAATGACATTGGGGGTTTTTCATTTTAATTTTCCAAATTTAGATGTAAACAAGATTAACAAGAGTGACCAAATTGATGTGCTCGAACCAATTTTTCAAAATGAAATAGAGGGCATTGTGAATAAAATTGCAAGATTTAAACCCACTATTGTTATTATTGAAAGACTACCTTCAGAACAACCGAAAATTGATTCTATTTTTCAACAATATTTAGCAGGAAATTATCAACTTAAAAGAAGCGAAGAGGAACAGATTGGATTTAGATTAGCAAAACGTTTTGGCTTGAAGAAGCTTTACTGTGTTGATGAATGGGGAAATTTTAACAACAAAATCAATCAAATCTTAAATGGAAAAGACAGTATAGAATCTAAAAAATTTGAAACATATTTTGAAAATAATCCTGACAAGCCGAAACGTTTTATAAATGACCCCCAATTTAAAACAATTGGAATTTTAGCATCCTTAAGAGAATATAACGACGAAATAAACATAAGAAAAAGTTTGGGTAACTATTTAATAGGTCTCTTTAAGTATGAGTCTCAGGAAAAGGATTTTATTGGTGTTGATTTTGAAACAGGAAGGTGGTTTAGTAGAAATTTAAAAATCTTTAGGAATATACAGCGGATTGAAGTTAATTCCTCTGATAAGATTCTAATAATTTATGGTGCGGGGCACTTAAATTTACTTAATTACTTTTTTGATTGCTCCCCAGAATTTATGCGTGTTAATACAAATAATTTTCTAAAATAAAAGCCCCAACCATAAACATCTGTTTTATTCATCAGCTTTAGTTCAAATAATTTTACTAAATTAAACCTTAAATGACAAGTACAAAAGACAAGGTTGTTTGGATAACTGGAGCATCTTCTGGAATTGGTAAAGCAATGGCCTTTGAGTGGGCGAGATTGGGTTATAAAGTGGTGCTTTCTGCTAGACGGAAAGAATTATTAGATGCAATTGCTCTAGAGATAAATCAATCAGGTGGAGAATCATTCACTGTGTTTGTTGATATTATGGATGAGAAATCAATTGAGACAGCAGTTCAACACATCATCAACTATTGGGGACGAATAGATATTGTTATTGCAAATGCAGGTTTTGGTGTTTTTGGGTCAATAGATAAATTATCTGCAAAGGATTGGAATAGACAATTACAAAGTAATGTGATAGGATTAGCATTAACTGTAAAATATGCACTCCCCTATTTGAAATTAAATAAAGGTCGCATTGGATTAGTAGGTAGCGTAGGAGCATTTCTTCCTAATCCATTTGTTGGAGCATATGGGGCTTCAAAAGCGGCAGTTCATTCAATTGGACTAACCTTACAAGTTGAGTTGTTGGGTACTGGTGTAAGCTGCACAACCTTACATCCTGGTTTCGTGGTGTCGGAAATTGCCAAGGTTGATAATGATGGCCAGTGGCATCCTGAACGAACAGATCCACGTCCATCTAAATTAATGTGGCCAACAGATAAAGCAGCGAAAGTTATGGTGAAAGCTATAATCAAGCGAAAAAGAAATTATGTTTTCACAACACATGGTAAAGTTTTTGTTTGGTTACAACAATGGTTGCCTAGCTTGGTGAGAACAATCGTTTCAAAAGGTCCAAAACCAGAATAAACATAAAATCACTTTAAAATTAGCTTTATGGCACAAATTAATCCCTACATTCATTTTAATGGAAATGCAGAAGAAGCATTTCAGTTTTATAAATCTGTTTTTGGAGGTGAGTTTGTTATGGTAATGCGTTTTAAGGATATTGCTTTTGAAGGAAACATCACTAAAGAAAGTGAATCAAATAAGATCATGCACATTGCATTGCCAATTGGTAAAAAAGATATTTTAATGGGTAGTGATACACCTGAAGCCCTTGGAGTTCACAATTTGAAGGAAACCAGAAGTAAAATCTCTATTAGTGCAGAAAGCAAAGAAGAAGCAGACCATTTGTTTAATGGGTTATCTGCAGACGGTCAAGTTGAAATGCCTATTTCTGATAGCCCATGGGGTTCCTACTTTGGAATGTTTAGAGATAAATATGGAATTGAATGGATGGTAGATTATGATCCAAAATATAAAGGAAGCATTTAACCAATGAAACAACATTTAGCGCATATAGCCATTGTTGTAGACGACTACGATGAAGCAATTGCATTTTATACCGATAAACTACATTTTGAATTAATTGAAGACACTGTTTTAAGCGAAACTAAGCGCTGGGTTAAGGTAAGACCGAATGGATCTGATGAATGTTGTTTACTTTTAGCTAAAGCAGCAAATATTGAGCAAAAGAGTAGAATTGGGAATCAAACAGGGGGAAGAGTTTTCTTATTCCTGTATACTGATAATTTTAAAAGAGATTATCAGAACCTCATTGATATGGACATTAAAATAGTTAGAACTCCTAGCCATGAGAAGTATGGCACTGTGGCAGTATTTGAAGACTTATATGGAAATCTTTGGGACTTAATTGAACCAATTAAGCATACAAATAATCAAATTCCGCATTTGGAAATTCCACAATATGCGCATGTTACTTTACAACCAGTAGAACAGGCATACAAGAAGGTATTATACATTAATTGGTTTATTGCTTATACTTTTTTATTTGCCATCTTGATAACACTATTTAATTTCATAAATGCATTACATATTACCTGGTTAATTTACGTATTGGTGGCCACCCTGCTTCTACTTATTTCAATCACGATTGCTGCTGTTGAAATTGGCTTTAAGAATAAAGGATGGGCAATTAGAGAAAAAGATATTCAATTCAAAAAAGGTTGGCTATTTCAAACCACCCATATTATTCCATTCAATAAAGTTCAGCATTGTGAGTTGGTTAGTAACCCTATAGGCAGAAAATATGGGTTAGCTTCTATTAGAATTAATACGGCATCAAGTAATAATATTGATATAAGTATTAAGGGGCTTAAACAAGAAACTGCAGAACAATTAAAAGCCTTTATTATGGAAAAAATTGATGCGCATGAATACCAACAAATTTGATTGGTCTATTCCACAAAGGCTTTCTCCAGTTGCATTGATATTCATACTTTCAAAAGTTATTAAAGCTAGTTGGCCACTTGTTTTGATAGTAATTGGCAGAATAATCATTAATGAACAAAATGAAGCAAAAACTAATGCAAGTGTTGGCATCTTTTTTATTCTAGGAATTTCCCTATTAATATTATTAATTCATATTAGCCAACTGATTAATTTTTTCTTTTTTCGAATTTGTATTCGAGGTTCTGAATTAATAGTAACAGGAGGTTTGTTTACAAAAACAAAAACCATTGTACCAATAAATAGAGTGCAATCTGTTCATTTAATTGAAACCTATTTACATAAATTGACGAATACCTGCGAATTGAAGATTGAAACAGCAGGTACCGATGCAACAGAAATTGAAGTACAAGCTATCAGAAAAGAGAAAGCATTATTGCTGCAAACTTTATTGGAAAGTTCAATAGAAGAAAAAAATGTAAATATAGCTGCAGAGACGCAACAGCTTATGGGAATTCAGTTTCGTGATTTACTTAGATTAGCCATCTCAGAAAACCATATCAAAACCTTCTTAATTATTCTAGCTTTTGGCTATTCAAGATTGGAAGATTTAAAACAAGTAATTGGGTTTGATGCATCAGATATAATTGATGAACAAGTTGATAAAGCAACTTTTTCTTTATCTGGGTTTTTAACCATATTGATTGCAGGCTTGTTTTTCACATTATTGGTCTCATTTATTAGAGTAATGCTCCGATATCATGAAATGACTATTATTTCTTCCATTAAAGGGTTTCAAATGGAATGGGGATTCCTACAAACTCAACAAAAAATGCTCTTTCAAAATAAGGTTCAATTGATTAGCTGGAACAATAATTTTATTAGAAGAATATTAGGGATTAAAATACTTCGGTTTTATATGGCTGGAGAAGACATAAACCTAACAAAGCAAAATATTCAGCTGCCGGTGATGCATCGCCATTTATTATATCAATTAGTATCACCATATCAATCAGTTTGGCCTTCTACCAATGCTCAATTAAATAATGTACACCCATCACATGGATGGAGAAATACCCTATTATTCGTTTTGCCAATAACCATTGGGAGTAGTATCGCCATCTATTTTTGGAATCCAGGGTATATCATTTTTCCTTTTTTAACATTGATTTATTTTGCTTTTTCCAATTGGATGAAATATAAAAAGTTTAGGTTTTGGTATAATGAATATTCAATTCAAATTCAAAAAGGTATTTGGGGGGAAGAAAATGTATTACTCAATTTAAATAAGACTCAACATGTAGTTGTTAAAACAACTCCTTTTCAACGGCGCAAAAAAATAGTCACTTTAGAATTACATACAGCTGGTGAAAAAATAATTATCCCTTTTTTACCTATTGAACAAGCTCAAATTATTGCTGATAAGACTTTACTATGTGTTGAATTTAATCAACAACAAATGGGAAGATTTCGTCAAAGCAAATGAATTCTTATACCTATTAAGAATTATGCCCAAAAAACAAATTTAATGGCACAAGGTACTAAAGGGTATAATCTTTTTACTACAACATTATTAAAAGTGCCAATGATACCATTAACAAAACACTTACGCCAACTATTTAAAAATTTTAATTAGGGATTACAACAATCACAATACATAGGATCTTCTGTGGTTTTACCATTGGGATATAAATCTTCTTTGGCAAAACCGCAACGACTGCAAACAGATAAGTGGGCAATGGTAGATTTTGTGGGCATTCCACATAAACTACAAATCAATCCAGCTTTGAATTCGGTAATATCAAATCCTGGCAGTTCACAATTAGGACAAGTTGATTGAACCTTTGTGATAAGCTTTTTTGCAAGCACTTCAATTACAGACATTCGAGTTGGATTGAACATTGCCCGCATATCTGTTTCTACTTGCACCGTCAAATTTCGCTGCATTAAATCGTTAAAAACCTGAATTAATTCATCTTGATCAATAATACCTTTGTGTATAATATTATTATCATCGTTCAATCCTTTTAGAATCAGCCCATGTGATGGGAAACCTATCTTTGATGCAAAATCTAGTAATTCTTTTTCAGTTTGAATTGCTTTTGAATTAAAATTGGTTTTAGTACTCAATTCTCTACAAACAATTTCAATACTATTTTTTGAATCAATTAGCATTAGGAATTCATCGTCGGCATGAATAAAAAATAAGCTTGGATGTGGGCCAAATGACCCTTCACTTGCAATTCCTAAATCGCAACCAGACAACTCCATTGCTTTCAAGCATTTTTGTCTTGCCGTTTCAATAGGATCATGTTTACGTTCAATTTCACCAGAAAAAGTGCCCCATTCATCAGAATTAAAATGTTCAGGAACTATGCATTTAACCCCTAGCCCGTTTTCTAAAATTGGTGCAAGTACTTGTTCTTTTTTGTGCATAGTTGCAATTACTAGCTTTCTATCTTTAAACATATTCACTCATTAATGAATTGGATAAAGCTTTGCCATAAATATTGTCAATAATTTTCCCATTGTCATAAACTAGTTGACCATTAACAAATGTTTTTAGTATAGTAGAATTAAACTGAGTCCCTTCTAAAGGAGACCAACTACATTTGTACAAAATATTTTCCTTACTTACTACCCAGCTCTTATCAAAATCTACCAGCACTAAATCTGCGTAATAACCCTCTTTAATGAATCCTCTTTTTGAAATTTTATAAATAAGTGCAGGGTTATGACACATTTTTTCAACTAATTTTTCTAATGAAATAAGCCCATTTTGATAAAATGATAACATACAACTTAGTGTATGTTGCACCATTGGAGCCCCAGATTTTGATTGAAAATAGGGAACATCTTTTTCTTCTAGTAAATGTGGCGCATGATCTGTAGTAATCATGTCTATCTTATCATCTAACAAAGCCTTCATGAGGCCATTTTTGTCTTTTAT
Organism: Sphingobacteriia bacterium 28-36-52; assembly: GCA_002281575.1. Lineage (GTDB taxonomy): Bacteria > Bacteroidota > Bacteroidia > Chitinophagales > Chitinophagaceae > Sediminibacterium. Next base: position 212,302 of record NCGN01000001.1, on the reverse strand, counting down.
TGATTTAATGGCTGGATTCCATTTGATGCGCATTCCTAAATGATCATAATCGGCATCAGAAAACCAAAGATGATGAACAGATACTTCACAGGTAATATTCTTTTCCATTAACGGTATATCGTTACGGAATAAATGCGTTTCTGCTTCTGTTGATAAATGCAATATATGCAAACGGGCATTGTACTTGTTTGCAATATCTATTGCATCTTTTGAAGCAGCATAACAAGCTGCTTCGCTACGAATGATGGGATGCATTTTTGCAGGAATATGGTCTCCAAACTCGTCTTTATATTTTATTTCGTTGGTTTCAATGATGGCTTCTTTTTCAGCATGAATGGCAATCAAATTTTTAGACCTTGAAAAAACATGTTCCATCAAGTCATTATTATCAGCCAGTATATTTCCTTTACCTGAAAAGTATAGCCCATCATCGGTTATCATTATATACTGCGCTGTATCACCTGCAAGTAGCTCTTCCATATTACTTGCGGTAATTCCCATTGCAAAGCCATAATTTATAGCGGAATTTGCGGATGCAATTTCATATTTCTGTTTAAGTAATTTATTCGTCAGCACATTTGGTACGGTATTGGGCATGTCAATAAATGAAGTTACCCCTCCTGCTGCAGCTGCTCTAGATTCTGAAAAAATATCTCCTTTATAACTTAACCCAGGCTCTCGAAAATGTACTTGAGCATCAATTACCCCAGGCAAAAGATATTTACCCGTTCCATTTATTACAAGGAAATCTTCTTGCGGTTGAATTGTCCCAATTTTCTGAATGTATTCATCATAAAATAAGACATCTGTTATTTGAATCTCACCTTCATTAACAACAGCAACATTTTGAATTAAATATTTTACACTCATACAGTTGAATTATTAACAAAAATCTGCATTCTTGAACATATTTCCACGTCTACAACCAATTTTAATACCTTCACAGCTGAAAATTGATATATGTCTAGTTTTATTATAACCTGCCCTAATTGTAGTCACCAGTTTGAACCTGGAGATACCATGCGTGATGAAATTGAGAGAGAACTGCGTGGCAAAATGAAAGAATGGCAAAAGAAAAAAGAGATTGAAACTGCTGAATTACTAGAGGTAGAAAAAAAGAAAATGCAAACAGAAATGCAGGAGGCAGTTAAAAAATCATTGGCTGCTGATTACGAAAATCAACTAAAATTATTACAACAAGAAGCCGCAGAAAATGCAGAGAAGTTAAAAGAATCTAGAAGAAAAGAATTAGCGTTCTTACAAAAGGAGCAAGCTCTTAAAACACGAGAGGAAGAAATGCAATTGACTATTCAACGTCAATTATTAGAAGAGCGGTCTAAATTAAAGGAGCAGTTACAAAAAGAAGAATCTGAAAAAATAAGCCTTAAAGAGCAAGAGTTCCAACTAAGAACAAAAGAGCTAGAAAAACAAATTGAAGACCAAAAAAAACTGGTTGAAGAAATGCGTAGGAAGTCTGAACAAGGCAGCATGCAGTTGCAGGGTGAAGTACAAGAATTGATGTTAGAGGAAATGTTGCAATCTACCTTTCCATTCGACAAAATTGAAGAAGTTGGCAAAGGTGTTCGTGGTGCAGATTGTGTTCAAATTGTACGAAATCAATTTGGTAATGAGTCTGGTAAAATTATTTACGAGAGCAAACGTACCAAAGATTTTTCCAATGAATGGATTGAGAAATTAAAAAAAGACATGAGAAGTCATGGCGCAGATGTGGCAGTTATTGTAACCCAAACTTTCCCTAAAGACATGGAACGATTTGGAGAAAAAGACGGGGTATATATCTGTACCTTTAATGAAGTTAGAAGTGTGGCCTTATTGCTTAGAAATGCGTTATTGAAAATTGCGGATGCGCGTAAAAGTCAAGAGAACAAGGGCGATAAAATGGTTATGCTTTACGACTATTTAACAGGTACCGAATTTAGTGAACAATGGAAAGCGATTAGAGAGGGGTTCATGAGTATGCGTCAGAGTATTCAAAAAGAAAGAGATACTATGGAACGACTTTGGAAGGCTCGCGAAAAGCAATTAGAGAAAGTGTTATTGAATGCTGCCCATATACAAGGCTCAGTAGAAGGAATTGCAGGAGCAGATGCGGTTAACTTGAATTTATTAGAAGACAATGACACTATGTTAATTGATTAATTTCTTTGACCATATTAACCCAGAAGGTAAAGCAAATATCCCTTCAAAAAGGAAACCCATGTTTCCCATTAAGGAAGACTTACGTCATTACTTAAAGCGATATGGAAGAGAGGTTCTACTCCCCTTTAGCTACCAAGATTTACAAAGGTTTACCTATACTACGCCATTAAAAGACAAAAATGGAAAAGACACTGCTTGGGAGCAGGTTTCTTATGATATGCGTGAATGGGATTTTCTCAGAAAAAGTCTGGTAAAAGTTTATGCCATTTTAAAAACAGAAGGTGATTTAAGTTTTGCCAATCACTTGGATGTAGCAAGAATTGACTACTGTTATTTTGGTAATAGTCAGCCTTTTCGCATTAGGATTGTAAACAAGTTTAACGACAATTACGACCATTATTATATTAAAAGAGCCGATGCAAGTAGAATATATGGATTAGAATTAGAACATATTCTCTCTCCCAATCGTATTACTTACTTTACCAGTAAAGACACTTTAATTGAGGAACATATTCCAGGTATACCAGGTGATTTATTTATCCAAGATTATATAGAAGCCGAAAGCACTAATAAAATAAGGCTAGCCAAAGAGTTTGTCAAATTTAATGAGCGATGTTTTGTTCAATTATTGGGCGATATGCGTTCCTATAATTTTGTTGTCAATATTATTCCAGACATAGAAGACTTCCAATACCGTATAAGGGCCATCGATTTTGATCAGCAATCTTATGAAGGTCGTAAAAATTTATACCTACCACAATTTTTTAAAGACAATCAAGCATTGGTGAATATGGTATTGAAACACTTAGATAAACAGTCTATAGAACAATACCAAGCAGAGGAAAAAACAATGATGACATTTCGATTGGTTTCTTCCCGTTACCGAGTTAAAGAAATTTTAGATATCATGGATGATGATCAAATTTCTACAGATGAAAAAATTGCAGAATTAAGAGAAGCTTTGTTCGTCCACTTTAATAATCCGCAATATTTGAAAGCCCGCACCATGGGACAGTTATTAAAAACGCATTTAAAATGTTCATTGAGGAAATACTTAAAAAAAATGCCCAAGACAGGAAAATACGAATAAATCAATCATTGTTTACCCAGACTAAACTCAACTCATTCGTTAACCGATAATGCAATTGCAAAGAAGCAATAAAATCATCTTTTCGAAAAATAGCTGTTAAAATACCACTCGGTTTTAAGTCTGCCGCTTCCACTTGCATGCAATCACTAAAATCAATATCGCCCCTTCCCCACCATTTAAAAATAGCTTCTTTTGCACTCCATAACAAAGTGAGTGTGCGAAATTTTTCTTGTTCTTCTAACGATTCAATATTCCAATTTTCTAATTCTGAAACATGCAGGAATTTATGCCTGATTTTGTTCACGCGGTGGGTTACCATTTCTACATCTACCCCTACTCTTTGGGTTGAACTAACAATGGCTGCAGCATAATCCCCACAATGCGAAATAGAAAAATGATAGGCTTCGTTGGGTAAATAGGGTTTACGGGTATCTGCTATTTGAATTAACTCACTGGGAAAATCTGGGTACAAAAAAGGGAGCAAAAATCTTCCGGCCAAATGCTGTAATCGCTTGTGGGGGTGGGTTACCTGCTGTTGCACGGTTACTTTTTGGGTAAAAAATGACTCCGTTTCTTCAATCTTCCAAACGGCTAACTGAGTAAAATCGTTGATATTTTGTTGATAATAGATGGGCACAAAAAGATTTTAGCGTATACATTGCAGAATTAGCATTTTTTTGCAATTCAACAGTAAAATTAACGGGAATGATTTTAAGTGATCTACGCATTTTAGAAGAAATTGAAAAAGGGACTATTAAAATTGAACCTTACAATAGAGCCGACCTGGGAAGTAATAGCTATGATGTTCATTTAGGCAAATGGTTAGCTACTTATACCGATGAAGTGTTGGATGCTAAAAAACACAATACCATAACTTATTTTGAAATTCCTGAAGAAGGATATGTTTTGCATCCAAGTGGATTTTACTTAGGTGTTACCGAAGAGTATACAGAGACCCATGCACATGTTCCTTTTTTAGAAGGCAAATCTTCTACAGGGCGACTGGGCATTGATATCCATGCAACTGCCGGAAAGGGCGATGTAGGTTTTTGCGGTAATTGGACCTTAGAAATTTCTTGCAAACAACCCGTTCGTGTTTACAAAGGCATGCCTATTGGTCAATTAATTTATTTCCCAGTTGACGGAGAAATTGGGGTAAAATACAATCAAAAAGGAAATGCCAAATACAGCGGCCAACCCAATAAGCCTATTGAGAGCATGATGTGGAAGAATCAATTTTAATTTAATTGCCAAATGCTGCCATTTAGTATACTAGCAAAACTTACCCATAATAAGTAAGGAATTAATAACACAGCAGCAATAATAGATAATTTTCTGAATTGCACTATCGTAAGTATAATAAACACCCACATTGCAATGATTTCTGCCAATGCCCATCCAATTTGGTGCATAGAAAAGAAAATAATTGACCAACAAAAATTCAATATAAATTGAATAATGAATAGACGAATGGCCTGGGTTCTGGTTGTACTAACGGGTAATTTCCAAATGAGGTAAAAGCTAATACCCATTAAAACATACAAAGTAGTCCACATGGGGCCAAATATCCAATTGGGCGGGTTGAAAGAAGGTTTATTTAGCCCAGCATACCAGTTAGGTATTTCTGCAATGGTAAAAATGCCCCCAAGTGATCCAAGCCCAACAGTTGCAACAATGGAGATGACTAGTTTTTGTGTATTACTTATTTTCATTTTTTCTTTTTTGAAAACTGATTAACCATGCTACTACTTCATTGTAACTTTCTATTCCAGCCATTTGTTGATTCATTTTTAGAAACTGATCATAAATAGTATTACTAATAGGACTTATATAATTACGTCGTTTGTAAAAAAAATCACGAATATCTTTTCGATCTTTTTTAACCAATGAATCCATTCTATTGCGATTGTTTTTTACAACCTGGTCAAATGCAGCAAAGTTTTCTTTAGCATACAAAAGGTACTGTTCATTAAACGAATAATTCAATAAATCTAAATACATTGAATATTGCAAAAAAGGATTCGGACTCGATTTTGCTGCCAGGAAGCCTACAAAGCTGGCTTCGCTTTCACTTGCATAACCAATTTGATGACCTACTTCATGGCAAATGATAAACAAATTTAAAATACCTGGCAAGTCATTTCTTAAATGAGCTTCTCCTGTAAAAGGATTATAATAACCAGAAAAACCAATATAATCTGCAATAGGTTCAAACAAACTAAATTTTACAGACGCAATATTTGTACGTAGAAAAGGAAATTGAATAGAAGCTTTTGTGAATGCGTGTTGAGCATCTTTAATTAATTGAGTTTTACTGAAAACAGGTAAATCGCTTGAACCTATTTTTCTTCTATAATAATTTGCAGAATCAATTAATCCATTCGTTAATTTGGTAATTTCTTCTTGACTATATTCGGTGGGATTTAAACCTAACTGTAGCGCAATTCCTCCTTTTTTGTAATTGAACCCCCAAAATACTTGAAACAGCATATAACCAATTAAGCTCATTTGAACCATTCGGTTTATACCAGACCAGAAAAAGGCGGAGCGCTGGTGAGCTCGTAAAAAACGAGAACCCCACCCTATTAAAAGGACAATGAAATAGATGATTAATCCAGCATAAAGAAAATCTCCAAGACTAAAAGGGAAAAAATTTGACCCTCTTTTTAAAAAATTAGACCAAAGTGGATAAAATTTTACTGCATACCAGTTTTCCACAAACCAAGTAGATTGGCCTGCTAAATAGGTTAAAACGCCTCCAAGAAGCAGCAAAAAGGTCCTTTTTATCTTTTTTTCATCTATTATTAGCTGCATATTTGCATAGTTCTAAGCTAAAGTTAGGATGGAGCTTGCATTTATAGACCTTATTTTTAGTTTACTTTGGCAAATTGGGCTGTTTTTTCTACCTTTGCAAACCCTTAAAAACGTGGATATGAATCATCGGCGCGAATATGAGATCGCTTTTGTGGGTTTAAAGCCGGGTGTTCATGTGTACGAATACAAGGTGGATGATAAGTTCTTTATTCCTTACGGCGAGCAAGATTTCAGTAATTGTGATGCTACTGTAAAATTGCTACTAGACAAAAAATCGGGTTTCATGCAATTGAAATTTGATATTGATGGTAGCATTCAAACAGGTTGCGATCGCTGCGGAAATACACTTCCCCTTCAATTATGGGACGAGTTTAATATCATTGTAAAAATGGTTGATGAGCCCGATACTTTAAATGAACAGGAAGAAGATCCAGATGTGTATTATATCAGTAGAAACGAGAGTCATCTACAGGTAGCTAACTGGATTTACGAGTTTGTTAACTTGAGCATTCCTTTGCAAAAAACCTGTTCTCCCGAAGAGATGGGTGGTTCAAAATGCAACAAAGAAGTGTTAGAGAAATTAAGGAAGATGGAAGAAGAAGCAACCAAAGACAGTACCCCAACCGTATGGAAGGGTTTAGAAAAGTTTAAAGATTTAGAATAAAAATTTTGTTACCATAAATTTTGAGCAATGCCAAATCCAAAACGCAGACATTCACAGCAGAGAAGTGCTAAAAGAAGAACGCACTATGTAGCACAAGAAGTTACTTTGAGCAAAGACTCCACAACAGGAGAAATTCATGTACGCCATCGCGCACATGTTAGCGAAGGTAAATTGTTCTATAAAGGAAAGTTAGTTGCTGAGAAAGCACCGTTGAAAGCATAACCTTTACAGATCAGTTATACCCTTAGCTTACTGCAATGAATATAGGAATAGACATGATGGGAGGAGATTTTGCACCGTTAGAAGCGGTGAAAGGAATACTTCTGTTCTTGTCTAATAAAAATACCGCGGTAAACTTATATTGCATAGGTGATGAATCTTTAGTACAACCCTTAATAAAGGAGTATGAAGTTTCATCACCTAATTTGCATTTTGTACATGCTTCAGAAACCATTGGTTATCATGAGCACCCTACTAAAGCTTTGAAAGAAAAGCAGCAGTCTTCTATAGCTATCGGATTTCACTTACTTGCAACAGGGAAAATTGACGCTTTTATTAGTGCTGGCAATACCGGTGCAATGTTGGTGGGCGCCATGTTTAGTATTAAAGCCATTGCAGGCGTAAGTAGACCTACTATTGCAACAGTAATTCCTAAAGTAAATGGATCCACTGGCGTATTATTAGATGTAGGGTTAAATGCAGATTGCAAGCCCGAACTATTGAATCAATTTGCCGTACTAGGCAGTTTATATGCAGAGCATATTCTGGGCATTAATACACCAACAGTTGGGTTAGTCAATGTGGGTGAGGAAGAAGGGAAAGGGAATATTTTGGTACAGGCCACCTACCCTCTGTTAAAAGAAAACAAACAAATCAATTTCATAGGCAATATTGAAGGAAGAGATTTCTTTAATGACAAAGCCAACGTAATGGTTTGCGACGGATTTACCGGAAATATTGTGTTGAAAATGGCCGAATCATTTTATGATTTGGCAAAAGAAAGAGGGCTAGCCAACGATGAATATTTAAATCGTTTTCATTACGAAAACTATGGGGGCACTCCTGTATTAGGAGTTGCAAAACCAGTTATTATAGGACATGGCATCAGTTCTGCTAAAGCTTTTTCTAATATGATTTCATTGGCAGAAAAAATGATTTCTAGCAGTATTTGCACTAAGATGGCGGATTCTTTTCAAGCTTCTTAACTACTCAATACATTTACCATGTTCCGCAAAATCTGTTTGTTACTGCTTAATCTAAGCGGATGGAAATTAGATACTCATTTACCCAAAGACATCAATAAATGTATTGTTATTGCTGCCCCTCATACCAGCAATTGGGATTTCTGGTACATGATATTGGCATTTGGGGTGTATGGTTTAAAAATACGCTTCACTGTAAAGAAAGAATGGATGCGATTCCCATTCAGTTTAATCATGAAGCCTTTGGGAGGAATTGCCATTGACCGAACCCCAAGAAAAGATGGGAATAGACCGAGTTTTGTAGATGGCATGACTCAACTATTTAATGATCATCAAGAATTAATTATAGTTATTACACCCGAAGGCACTAGAAGCAAACGTACAGAATGGAAAACCGGATTTTTTCACGTTGCTACCAACGCCCAAGTACCTATTTTATTAGGCTATGTAGATTATGGTAAAAAAATTGCAGGGATTGGCAAAACTGTTATTCCTACTACTTATTCTGCAACCATGAAAGAAATAATGGACTTTTATAATACCATTACACCCAAGCACCCACACTTATTTTCTGTAGACACTAACTATTAGGTCAAAACAATACCTTTGTACAAACAAGCGTTCGTTTTTATGTGGAAGAAAAATGTATTAGAAACAATTGGAAACACTCCTATTATACAATTAAACAAAGTATCTAAAGGTATACCAGGGACTATCCTTGCAAAAGTAGATTACTTTAATCCAGGCAATTCCATAAAAGATAGAATGGCTTTAAAAATGGTTGAAGTAGCCGAACAAGAAGGTAGGCTAAAACCAGGTGGAACTATTATTGAAGGAACCAGTGGAAACACTGGAATGGGATTAGCATTAGCAGCCTGTGTAAAAGGGTATAAATGCATATTTGTTACAACCGATAAGCAATCAAAAGAGAAAGCAGATATATTAAAAGCAGTAGGCGCAGAAGTGATTGTGTGCCCTACCAATGTGTTGCCCGAAGATCCACGTAGCTATTACAGTGTAGCGAAGCGTTTGGGAAAAGAAATTCCCAATTCAATGTATATGAATCAATATGACAACCTAGCTAATCGTCAAGCACATTATGAAAGTACAGGCCCTGAAATTTGGGAACAGACAGAAGGAAAAATCACCCACTTGGTTTGTACTGCAGGAACGGGCGGAACCATTACCGGAACTGCTATGTATTTGAAAGAAAAAAATCCCAATATTCAAATTTGGGCAATTGATGTATATGGTTCTCTATTAACCAACTATTACAAGACCGGTGAAATTGATATGAAATTTGTACATCCTTACATTAGCGAAGGATTTGGGGAAGATTTTCTACCACAGAACTATGACATGAGTGTGATAGATCATTTTGAACAAGTGACCGATAAAGATGGAGCAGTAATGGCTCGCAGAATTGCTAAAGAAGAGGGATTGTTTTGTGGGTACAGTGCAGGTTCATGCTTACAAGGATTAATTCAGCTAAAAGACAAATTACCGAATGATGCAGTAGTAGTATGTATTTTTCACGATCATGGAAGTAGGTATGTTGGTAAAATTTACAACGACCAATGGATGATGGAAAGAGGTTTCTTAGACGTAAAATCCTTTAAAGACATTGTAAATGGAAGACATGCTAAACGGTTGGTGTCTATAGCTCCAGACAGTACTGTTGCAGAAACCGTAGAGTTAATGAAAAAATATGATATTGAACATATACCCGTAATACAAGATGGTCAACCAATTGGTTCTGTTAGTGAAAATGGTTTATTTCAAAAAGTATTCAGTAATCCTGAAATTAAAAATGCAACCGTAAAAAGTGTGATAGAACCTTCTTACCCAGTAGTAGATTTTGACACACCTGTAGAAAGATTAGGTAGTTTAATTACCAAAGAAATGGGTGCTGTATTAGCCAAAGACGAAAAAGGAGACTACCATATTGTAACTAAGTACGATGTTATACAAAGTCTTGCAAAATAGATTATCATGATATCGATGCGACATGTAGTTTTCATGAATGTTGCAGAAGAACTGAGTTTTTCAAAAGCCAGTCAAATATTATTTATTTCGCAACCTGCAATAAGCAAGCATATACAATTGCTAGAAGCGCAATACCAAACCAAATTATTTGAACGAAAAGGTTTGCATATTGAATTAACTGCTGCAGGCAAATTGTTGTTTGAAAGACTACAAGCGGTTAAGGAAATTGAAAACAAAACAGAATTCGATATTTCTGTTTTACATGATGCCATTCAAGCCAAGGGAAATCTAAAATTGGGAGCAAGTACCACAGTGGCATTGTATATTTTGCCAAAAGTATTGTCTACTTTCCATCAGCAATACCAACAAATTGATATTAGTGTATTAAATAGAAATTCAGAGTCTGTAAAAGATGCTTTACTCGCAAAACAAATCAATTTAGGTATAATAGAAGAGAACAACAAAGTAAATCAAATTCAATATACCCCATTTATTACCGATAAAGTAGTTGCAGTTTGCAGCAGTAAAAGTAAACTACTCAAGAAAAAAAACTATTCCATACAAGACTTACCTCTGTTGCCAATTGCTTTAAGAGAAGTAGGCAGTGGAACATTAGCTGTATTAAAAAGGGCGCTCACTAAACATAAAATCAATTTTGCTCAACTGAATGTAAAAGTTAGATTAGGTGGAACAGAGGCACTTAAAAATTTTCTTTTAGAATCTGACTCATTGGGTTTTCTTCCTAAGATATCTATTGCAAAAGAATTAAAAGCAGGAGAATTAAAAGAAATAACAATTGAAGGGCTGGCCTTACAAAGACAATTCTTTTTTATAGAACGCAAAGGCGAAACCAGTGATTTAAATAAGCGCTTCATTAAAATGGCTAAAACAATCTATAACTTGTAGTTATTGATTATAACTATATAATCATTTGATGTTATTGACTGCTGAATAAATTTGCTGAATGAAAAACCAGCAGATTAATACTGGGTCTTTAATTACCCATCTTGTTTGTAGTAAATGCAATGCCCATTTTGATCATCAAAGCATACAAACGTTCTCTACTTGTTGCAATGTGCCTTTATCTGCAGAATACGATCTAAGCAATCAAACAATCAAAGCAATTAATATTGAAGACTACTCTATGTGGCGATACCAATTCGTGTTGCCGGTTTTAGATTCAATAAATATAATATCCTTAAACGAGGGCTTCACTCCTATTACCCAATTAAAAAAATTGTCCAATCAATTGAGCATTAATTCATTGTATTTAAAGGACGAGGCGGTTAACCCTACTGGGTCTTTTAAAGCAAGAGGATTAAGCATGGGAGTATCCAAAGCAAAAGAATTAGGAATAAAGCGAATGGTTATTCCAACAGCTGGGAATGCAGGTGGTGCAATGAGTGCTTATTGCGCAAAAGCAGGAATTGAAGCAACGGTGATTATGCCCAAACATACTGCTGATACTTTAAAAGAAGAATGCAGATTATATGGTGCAGATTTAATACAGATGGATGGATTAATTGATGCTTGTGGTAAAAAAGCCAGAGAAATAGCCGCATCAACGGGGGCATTTGATATGTCTACCATGAAAGAGCCCTATCGATTAGAAGGAAAAAAAACATTGGGCTATGAAATAGCGGAACAATTTAATTGGGAAATTCCCGACATCATTGTTTATCCAGCAGGGGGCGGAACCGGACTAATTGGTATATGGAAAGCATTTAAAGAATTGATTGCGATGAATGCAATTAAAGGGCCTTTGCCTAAAATGGTATTGGTACAATCCATCGAGTGCAGTCCGATGGTTCATTTATTTAATGAAGGGCAACTACCCCACAATTACGCTCCCAAATCTTCAGCTGCATTTGGTTTGGCCGTTCCATATCCTTTTGCTACCGCTATGATGTTGTCAGTGTTAAAAGAAAGCAATGGCATTGCATTAACAGTAACCGAAAAAGAGATGGAAGCTGGAGTGGAAGCAATTGCTAAAATAGAAGGTTTGTTATTAAGCCCAGAAGGAGCCGCCACTTATGTAGCTACGCAACAATTATTAAAAACAGGTTGGGCTAAAAATACAGATAAAATATTATTAGTGAATACAGGATCATGGTATAAGTACAGATAATTTGTTGCATACTTTTGCAGTATCTTTATTAGGCATTTAAAACAAGAATAATGCCTGAAGTCCCTTTACGAATTATTTCTCTTGTACCAAGTATAACTGAGCTTTTATTTACTTTAGGTTTATCAGATCAAGTGGTAGGAATTACCAAATTCTGTGTTCACCCTCATGAATGGTTCAAATCTAAAAAAAGAATTGGAGGTACCAAAAATATTCATGTAGACCAAATTAAAGCATTAGCCCCTACCCTGGTAATTGCTAATAAAGAAGAGAACATAAAAGAGCAAGTAGAAGCATTGGAAGCCTTTACTAATGTGCATGTAACAGATGTATCTAATTTTGAAGATGCTATAAAAATGATTCAAGAGATTGGATCAATCACCCATACTGAGGCCAAAGCAAATGAAATCATCTTAACAATCAAAGACCGTTTTGCAGAATTAAATCAACTATTGCATATTCAACAGCTTCAATCCCTCCCTTGTACTTATCTAATTTGGCAAGACCCCTATATGACCATTGGTGGTGACACTTATATAAATGATTTAATTAAAAGAATAGGCTTCAACAACGTATTTGCTAACAAAACACGATATCCGTCTATTAGCTTGTTGGATATTGAGCAATCTAATTGTAAAGTCATTTTTTTATCGAGTGAGCCATACCCATTTAAACAAATGCATATTGATGTTTTTCAAAAATATTTTCCAAATAAATTAATTATACTGGTCGATGGTGAAATGTTCAGCTGGTATGGCAGCAGGTTATTAAAAGCTGCCGGTTACTTTAAATTGTTAACCCAGAAAGTAACAGAAGTGCTATAATTGGCTATGGGATTTTGTAGGGTTTTTAGTATCTTAGCTATATGAAAAAATACAGCTCAGGCGTTTTGTTTGGAGACGAATTAGAAGCATTGTACAACGATGCTAAAGACAATCAATTTGCTCTTCCTGCCGTAAATACCATTGGTACCAATACCATTAATGCTACTTTAGAAACCGCCGCTAAAGTTAACTCTCCTGTGATTATTCAGTTTTCAAATGGAGGAGCTCAGTTTGTTGCGGGTAAAGGAATGCCCAATGATGCCCTGCAAGGAAATATTTCTGGTGGGGTTTCTGGCGCATTGCATATTCACAATGTGGCTAAATATTATGGTGTTCCGGTAGTATTACATACCGACCATGCTGCAAAAAAATGGTTGCCTTGGGTAAGTGGCTTAATAGATGCTGGTGAACAATACTTTAAAGAGAAAGGACGTCCATTATTTAGTTCACATATGTTAGATCTTTCAGAAGAACCATTAGAAGAAAATATTGCAACTTCTGTTGAATTTTATAAGCGCATGGCTCCTTTGGGTATGAGCATTGAAATTGAATTGGGAGTTACCGGTGGTGAAGAAGATGGAGTAGACAATAGTGATGTAGAAAACGACAAATTATACACTCAACCTCAACACGTTGCTTATTCTTATACCGAGTTAAGCAAAGTAGGCAAAATGTTTACTGTAGCAGCTGCTTTTGGAAATGTTCATGGTGTATATAAGCCTGGGAATGTAGAATTAAGGCCAGAAATTTTAAAAAATAGCCAAGACTTTATTCAGGCTGAATTAAAAACTGGCCCAAAGCCAGTATACTTTGTTTTCCATGGTGGGAGTGGTTCTCCTCAACACCAAATTAGAGAAGCCATTGGATACGGGGCAATCAAAATGAATATAGATACCGACCTACAATGGGCTTTTTGGGAAGGGATAAAAAACTTCTACCAAAAGAACGAAGCTTATTTACAAGGCCAATTGGGTAACCCTGAAGGGGCAGATAAACCGAATAAGAAGTTCTATGATCCAAGGGTTTGGTTAAGAAAAGCAGAGGAAAGCTTTTCAAAAAGATTAGAAGTAGCTTTTGAAGACTTGAATTGTATTAATAGAAACGCATAATTTATTTTTCCTAATACCTTAAACTCCATATAGTTACATTAACTATATGGAGTTTTTTATTAAACCTAACCAAGGAGGGTATTTCTGTGGCATGATGATTGCGATTACTTTTAAGCTTTTTTTAATCTTAAATGATTTCATCATGATTAGTGTCATAATTCCAGCTTTAAATGAAGCTTCAACAGTAGCACAAGTTGTTCAGCTGGCATTAAAAACCAACAATGTTTCAGAAGTTATAGTAGTGGATGATAAGTCTATGGATGAAACGGTGGTAAATGCAAGAAACGCAGGTGCCACCGTAATTACTAGTACAAAATTGGGAAAAGGAGCTTCTATGTTAGACGGAATATTAATAGCCCAAAACGAATGCGTCGTTTTTTTAGATGCGGATATTACCAGCTACCAGTCTAATGTGATTGAATTATTGAGTTTGCCAATATTAGATGATAGTGCTGATTTTACTAAGTCTTATTTTGATCGTCAGGCAGGCAGAGTAACTGAATTAGTGGCCAAGCCATTATTGGCTTTACTTAAACCCAATTTCCCTACGTTTAAACAACCATTGAGTGGAATGATTGGTGGTAAAAAATCCTTTTTTGTAAAATGTAAATTTGAAGATGGTTATGGAGTAGATATAGGATTGCTGATAGATATGTTTCAGTTGGGTGCAAGAATAACTGAAGTGAATATTGGCAAAATTGAAAACAGAATGCAGCAACTTGAACAATTAGGAAAAATGTCTAGAGAAGTTGCTAAAACAATTATTCAAAAATCTTCTGGGTTAAAGCATCATAATTTAGAGTTATTTGAAAATATTCAAGTAGTAAGAGAGCAAATGGATTTCGCCATTAGAGATAGCTTACTTACACTTAAAAAAATGGCCATTTTTGATATGGACAATACCCTTTTAAGAGGAAGCTTCATAAATCAGGCTGCCACTCAATTTGGGTTTAAAGAAAGCTTAGTTGAAATAGTGACTAATAATAGTAACCCATTTGTAAGAACCAAATTGATTGCAAATTTATTAAAAGGTAAAAACTTGAATGAATTAATTCAAATAGTAGAGCAAATTGATGTAACGCCAAATCTTCCTCAAATTATTGAGCAATTAAAAGAAAATGGGTACATCGTTGGCATTATGAGTGATAGCTATGATTGCATTACCAATCACTTAAAGAATAAATATGGATTTGACTTTTCCATAGCCAATGAATTAGAATTTTCAAGAAGCATTGCAACAGGTGAAGTAAGAATCCCCTCTTTTTTTATTAATCATACAAAAAGTAAATGCAAACACGAAATATGCAAATTAAATAGTTTAGATATTCTGTGTGAAAAATATCAAATTGACATAAAAAACACGCTTTATATTGGCGACGGAGAAAATGATATTTGTTGTATCAGAAATGCTGGAATTGGCGTCTCGTTTTGTAGTACCAATCATTTGGTGGATACTGTGGCAGATTTTACAATAAAAGACCCAGATTTTGCACATTTGGGGCCTATTATTGCATAATTGATTATCTTTCCGCCCCAATTTGATTGCACGATATATGAAAAAAGAGCGTGAAGAAGACATAGAACAGAATTTAACTGGTAGCGAAGAATCAACTCAGCCTGCCGAGCCTGCAAAGTCAAGATGGTTCACCCGTAAGAGTAGGAATATTCAAACTTCTACTGCGGATAAAAAAGAAACTCCTGAAGGGCTCTGGAACAAGTGTCCTGAGTGCAATTATATTTGCACTACCAACGAATTAAAAGAAAATCTCTTTGTTTGTTTTAAATGCAATCACCACCATCGTATTGGTAGTGAAGAGTATTTCGATATTATATTCGACAATAAAGAATACACTGTTCTTTACGACGAAATTATGAGCAAAGACTTTTTGGGATTTACCGACCTTAAGCCTTATCAAAAAAGATTAGATGATATACATACCAAAACCAATTTAAAAGATTCTATGAGAGTTGCCGTGGGCAAAGCAAATGGAGAAGGATTGGTTATTGCTTGTATGGATTTTGAGTTTATAGGAGGTTCTTTAGGAAGCGTGATGGGCGAAAAGTTTAGTAGAGCGGTAGACTATTGTATTGAACACAAACTTCCCTATTTAGTAATAAGCAAAAGTGGTGGAGCTCGTATGATGGAAAGTGCATTTAGTTTAATGCAATTAGCCAAAACCAGTGGAAAGTTATCGCAGTTGAGCGATGCAAAATTACCTTATATCTCTATGCTTACCGACCCTACTTTTGGTGGCATTTCTGCCAGTTTTGGCATGTTAGGAGATTTAAATATTGCTGAACCTGGTGCGCTAATTGGATTTGCAGGCCCAAGGGTTATTAAAGAAACCATTAAGAAAGACCTTCCCGAAGGATTCCAACGAAGTGAATTTTTATTAGAACATGGTTTTCTAGACTTTATAGTTGATAGAAAAAACCTGAAAGACAAACTGGCTCAGCTGGTTCATTTATTCCGAAGCTAATGATGAACAATAGACAGGCTTATTTCAATTACCATATTGAAGATAAATATGTGGCGGGTATTGTACTACTCGGTACAGAAGTAAAGTCTATACGAGAAGGGAAACTCAGCTTCAATGATTCATTTTGTTTATTTGATAATGGGGAGTTATGGATAAGGGGATTATATATTGCCTCCTATTCTCATGGAACAGCCAACAATCATATTGAAGTACACGACCGAAAATTATTATTAAACAAGCGCGAACTCAAAAAGCTTCAACTCAAACTAAAAGATAAAGGATATACCATCATTCCTTTAAAGGTATTTTTTTCAGAAAAAGGTCATGTAAAAGTAGAAATTGGATTAGCTAGGGGCAAAAAATTACACGATAAAAGAGATACAATCAAGAATAGAGATTTAGATAAAGAAATGAAACGCTTTTTAGGATAATGACCGAATTTTTATCTGCCGAATATTGGAATGAACGTTATTTAAACAACACTTCGCATTGGGATTTGGGAATGGTTTCGCCTCCCTTAAAATCATATATTGATCAGTTAACCCAAAAAGAAATAGCCATATTAATTCCTGGTGCCGGTAATAGTTATGAAGCCGTTTACTTAATGGAGCAGGGATTTACCAATATTACCGTAATTGATATTGCCCCTGCTGTAATTAAGGCACTACAACTAAAATACCCCAATCAACATAACATTCAATTTATTGAAACAGACTTTTTTAAATGGAAGGGGCAATATGATTTAATACTAGAACAAACTTTTTTTTGCGCACTTGTTCCTGAATTAAGGAACAATTACGTGAAGCATATGGCCAGTTTATTAAAGCCAAAAGGAAAATTAGTTGGACTGTTATTTAATAGGGCATTTGAAGGAGGACCCCCATTTGGTGGAGACCTTGTAAGCTATCATCAGCTATTTGAATCTTACTTTAGTTTTGAAACCATTGCAGCTTGTCATAATTCTGTGGCACCAAGAGCAAACAGTGAATTGTTTTTCATTGCTATACCGCTGGCTCTTGTTGACTTAAGCAATGAAAACTACCCAATCCCCAGATAATATCAGTTGAATCAATACCTACCACCTCCCTATTGCCAAAACAAGATTGTATAATTTTTAAAGCTTTATCATCTTTATCACAATTAAAAGTAGGAACAATCACGTGTTGATTACTAATATAAAAATTTGCATAAGAGGCAGGTAAACGCTGGTCTTCGTAAATAACTGCATCGGGCATAGGAAGCTCAACAATATTTAATTGTTTGCCAGATAACAAACGCATTCTTTTCAATTCGTGTAAATTGGTTTGCAGCAAAGAATAATTTTCATCAGATTTATCCTCTTCAATTACAGTTATCACCGTGTCTTCATTTACAAAACGCACTGTATCATCAATATGTCCATCGGTATCGTCTCCAACAATTCCTTCAGATACCCAAAGAACTTGTTTAACTCCATAATAGTTTTGCAAGTAGTTTTCTATTTCTTCTAATGAAAGGTGTGGATTTCGATTGGGGTTTAATAAACAACAAGTTGAAGTAAGTAACGTACCTGCTCCATTAAATTCTACTGACCCACCCTCCATTACAATGCCTGGATGATATACAGGAAGGTTAAAGTGTTTCCCAATCTTTGATGGTATTACATCATCCATATCAAAAGGAGGATATTTATTGCCCCAAGCATTGTAATTCCAATCTACTACCACTTTTTTATGTTCCGCATGCTGATTAATTAAAAAAGCAGGGCCATGATCTCTACACCATGCATCATTAGTAGGATGATAAAAAAATTCAACTTCCCCCATATTCACTCCAGCATTATTTAAATGATGTTTTGCGAAATTTTCCATGGCTTCATTCGCCACATTAATTCGAACTTTCTCACTCATGGCCAAGTATTTCACAAACAAACTGTAGTGAGGATAAATGCTTTCGATTTTACCAGGCCAGCTCGCTTCTTTATGAGGCCAACTTAGCCAAGTAGCTTCATGTTTTGCAAATTCTGCTGGAAATTCATATCCTAATATAGCGGGCACTTGGTCTAAAGAAATCATAATAATATTAATCTTCGTCAATAAATCTTTTGGTAATTGGCTGATAAGAATCAATTCTTCTATCTCTCAAAAATGGCCAATGGGTTCTGTACTGATCAGTTTTTGCTAAATCTAATTCAACCACTGTGGTTTCTTCAGCATCATGTGATGCTTTATAGATTAAGTTTCCAAATGGATTAGACACGAATGATCCACCCCAAAATTTCATTGCACCGTTTTGTTCTAAACCAACCCTATTTACACTTACTACATGTACTCCATTGGCAACGGCATGGCTTTTTTGTATGGTTTGCCAAGCATTGTATTGCTCATTATTGGTTGCTTCATCTTGAGAAGTAGCCCAACCTATAGCTGTTGGATAAAACAATATTTCTGCTCCCATTAGCGCTGTAATTCTAGCTGCTTCAGGATACCATTGATCCCAACAAATTAAAACACCTAACGTGGCAAACTTAGTTTTGAATACTTTGTAGCCAAGATCACCTGGAGTAAAATAAAATTTCTCATAATAAGCAGGATCATCGGGAATATGCATTTTGCGATACTTCCCTAAATAACTACCATCTGCATCAATTACCGCTGTGGTATTGTGATATAATCCTTGTGTGCGCTTTTCAAATAATGAAGCAATGATGACTACATTTAATTCTGCTGCCAACTTTCCTAATGTATCGGTAGTTGCACCAGGAATAACTTCTGCTAATTTGAAATTTTCATAATCTTCTACGTCACAAAAATAAAGTGAGGTAAATAGCTCTTGTAAACAAACTATTTGAGCACCTTTAGCTGCGGCGTCTTTAATCCCCTGAATGGCTTTTGCCATATTGGCTTGTTGAACTCCGGTGCAAGACATTTGCACCATTCCTACTTTTACAGTTGACATATTAGGTAGTTATCTGAATTAAATGGTCTAAATTATTTATTCCAATTGTTTTTTCTGTTAAAAAACCTTCGGCATATAATACGCCAATTCGTTTACCCATCATCAAATCTCTCCCTTTTACTGTTTCTAAAAACTGAGGAGATGAAATATAGGTGTTGGGCTCATTTAAATCGGTATTGTAAAACTGGGTAGTATATGCTCTAATTGAATCCATCTTTTTTTCATAATAGGGCGTAATATCTACTACAAAATGAGGCGTTAATACGCGGTCTTGTATGTAATGAAAAATATTGGTAGGCCTAAATGCCTCTTGTTGCGTTCCTTCTTCATCAATGGTTTCAATTTTTCTTAGCCCTGCTAAAAATGCAGCATCGGCAACCAGTTTTGCACTCCTGCCATGATCTGGATGTCTATCTTCAAAGGCATTAGCTAAAATAATACTGGGTTTGAACTTTCTTATTACACGTATAATTTTAAGCAAGTTTTCTTGTGAATGTTCAAAAAAGCCATCAGCCATTCGCAAGTTCTCCCGATGGTTTACTCCCAAAATTTTTGCAGCATTTGCAGCTTCAACATCTCTAATATCGGCAGAGCCTCTAGTACCTAATTCACCACGGGTTAAATCTATGATTCCAACTTTTTTTCCCTGATCTATAGAAGCCAAAATGGTACCTGAACAACTTAGTTCTACATCATCCGGATGAACCCCAAAAGCCAGTATATCTAGTTGCATAAAATTAAATTATGATAAAGGTAATCAATGATATTGCATAAAAAATCCTGCACCGTTTTTGGAGCAGGATTTAATTATATGAAAGAAAGAACTAGTCTTTCTTTGCGTAACGCTTTTTGAACTTGTCAATTCTACCTGCAGTGTCAACCAATACATTCTTACCAGTATAGAAAGGGTGAGAAGTATTCGAAATCTCCAATTTGATTACTGGATATTCATTACCATCTTCAAAAACGATGGTTTCTTTGGTAGCAGCTGTAGATTTACTCAAGAAAGATGTACCGTTACTCATGTCTTTGAATACAACAAAACGGTAATTTTCTGGATGGATACCTTTTTTCATACTATTTGGTTTAGGTTGTACGGATTTGGCCGTACGATTATTTAAAATTTGGAGTGCAAATGTACTGTATTTATCGTTTTTAACCAAAAAAGCAGCTAATAATTAAGTTTTAGCTCTTCATATTTACGAATTGTAAAGGAACTCCAAAGTCTCCAGTCTTACACTTACCTATCACTTCCTGCAAATCATCTAATTTTTTACCTGAAACCCGAATAATATCGTCCATGATTGCTGCCTGAACCTTAGCCCCACTGTCTTTGATCATTTTGACAATTTTTTTGGCATCTTCTTGGCGTAACCCGTTTTTAACTGACACTTCTTTTTTAATGGTTTTTCCACTTGGATAGGCATCTTTTGAAAAGTCAAAAGCGTTTCCATCGATACCCTGTTTCATAGATCTGCTGATTAAAATATCTATTAGTTGCTTCATTTGCATTTCGGTATTCACTTCCAAAGAAATGCTATAGTCTTTTTTATTCAAGTCTACTTTAACATCGGTATCTCTAAAATCGTAACGAGTAGCTACTTCTTTTTTAACCGTATTGATGGCATTGTCTAATACCTGAATATCTACAGCACTGGCAATATCAAAAGATGGCATAATTTATATTTTTACGAAGGTACAAAAAAAAGGCCCTGGTAGAAACCAAGGCCGGATATACGACATGAGAGAAAATACTTATTTACCTGAATCTACTCCTACTCTGCTTTGCTCATCTTCTGCACCTCCACGTTTTCTTGGACCTGCAGCTGCTTTTCCTTTACTGAATCTATAAGTGAAGCTGATATTTGCAATTCTAGTATCGCTGAATTGTCTAAAATTGGCATCCACTGTTCCGTACTTGCTTTCGCCTTTGATTTTTTGAGACCAGAATAAATCTCTTACATTAATTCTAATGGTT
The DNA here is from genome assembly GCA_002281575.1 of Sphingobacteriia bacterium 28-36-52. Taxonomy (GTDB): domain Bacteria; phylum Bacteroidota; class Bacteroidia; order Chitinophagales; family Chitinophagaceae; genus Sediminibacterium. The sequence continues at coordinate 190,933 of NCGN01000001.1, read as the reverse complement.
CCCTTGTTTTTCATGATTTGCTTACTTATTCCAAGATTAACCATTCCAAATGGCATAATTCTAAAGACTCCTTCAATTCCTTCTGATCTATAAAATCCACTCAACTCTGCACTATACCCTTTATTAAATTTGAATTGCTGACTAATATTGGCCATAAAAGAAGTAGCAGCAATACTTACAAGCTCGTTATTAATAGGCCCAGTTAACTTATTGTTAGAAACATTCATATAAATATTGCCACTCCACCATTTGGTATATTGATTAAATGCATTGATTGATAACCCAATCTGTTCTTGTGTGGCAATATTATCTTGCTTAATAAAAGTCTCATTCTTAGCATCATCTTGCATGATTACTTGCTGAATCATATCTGTTGTTTTGGTATAGTTTAAGGTAGTAGTTAAGAACCCTTTGTAGGTATGGCTCAATTCTATATTGTGGCTAAATTGAGGTTTTAAATAAGGATTGCCCTGCTCGTAAGTATACCTGTCTAAAAATTCAACAAAAGGATTAAGACTTTGATAATCAGGTCTTCTGATGCGTTTGCCATAATTTAATACAAAGTTATTTTTTTCATTGGCTGCGTATTGTAAATAAGCAGTGGGAAACACTTGAATATAATTTCTATTGAATTGAACATTGGTAGTACGCTGGTCTCCTTTAGCAATGGTTTGTTCAGCTCTTAATCCTAATTGCATATTTAGTTTACTACTTAATGGCTTGCTAAAATTGAAATAGGCAGCATTGATGTTTTCTCTGTACACAAAATGATTGCTTCTATTATAATCTCGCATCATTACGCCATTAAAAAGGGTATCATAAATGGCATTTGCATCGGTGGTAACAAAACTTGTTTTAAAACCTGCTTCAAACTTTGCCTTGTTTTTTAAAGGGTGTACATAGTCTATTTTTGCTGTGTAGATATCAATAATTTGCGGAAGCTTTCCTATCAAACTATCTGTTTTAGCAACAGTTTGACCTAAATTATTTTGGTATGCGTTGTTTAAAAAAAGATTAGTGTTTCCATCATAGGTTAAATAATCAGCATCAAAAGTAATTTCACGACCAGTGCTATCTAATACATGTCTTATATTAAAATTAATACTTGAATTTTTCCAGGTATCTACATTTCCATTGTACGCAGTTGTTTTATTGATCAAATTGTGTTGTGCATTAAAGATATTGATATAACCTAGTGAATTGCCATTCCCCTTGTTATTGAATCCGTTATAAACCAATCCCAGTGTGGTTTTACTGGTTGCATAAAAGTCTAACCCAATCTTCCCGTTGTAAGAATGATTATACGTGTTTCTGTCTGTAATTTGCTCGAAAAAGGAAACAACCTGCTTAGATCCACCATCAATAAATCTTCTATCGATCGCAATATTTTGGAACCCAATTCGCTCATTTCTTCCAATATTTCCAAATACATTGAATTTATTTTTTCGATAGTTTAATTGAACTGTTTGATTATTTCTACTATATACACCTTGTCCATAACCAGCTGTTACAGAGCCATTGAATCCTACAATTTTAGATTTTTTGGTTTTTATATTAATTACACCTGCATTACCAGCAGCATCATAACGCGCAGGAGGATTAGTCATAATTTCTATTTGATCCAATTGAGCTCCTTGTGTGTTCTTTAATAAGTTAACCAAATCGGGCCCAGATAAATAAGTAGGTCTTCCATCCATATAAACTACCACTCCTTCTTTACCCTTTAAACTGATATTTCCGTCTTTATCTACTGAAATGCCTGGTGACTTTTCTAGAATTTCCATTGCATTTGCGCCTCCGTTTGTAGGGGAAGCATCTACATTTACAATGGTTCTATCTGCTTTTAGCTCAATCATTGGTTTCTTAGAACTAACAGTAACTTCAGCTAATCCTTTTGCCGAAGGAATTATTTGCCAATTAGGTAACTTTTCTTGGGTTAAACCGCTCCACTCATAAGGCCCTAAATAGGCTTTTTCAAATCCAACCATATTGGCTAATAACAAGTATTTCCCCTTGGTTGTAACTTGAATTGAATAAGTACCTGTTTTATCAGTTAGGGCTGTTTTAACCTTGGATGAATCCTTGGCATTCAATAAACTTACCATAACAGATTCAAGGGGTTGTTGATTGGAAACAATTTTTCCAGTTATAATTGAGTTTTGTTGAGCTTTTGCCCCAATACTCAAGGCTGTTAAACTAAACAGCAATGCTTTTTTAAGTAGATTGTTCATTTGCACGAGTTTATAATTTAGTTCTTGGTTTTGATTATTACAAAACAAAACTAACTACTGTGCTTTACATAGTACATTGTTTTAGCATGGACGGTTCAATTCAGTGCTAAATGGTTTTCTAGGAATGACTAACGGAAAGAAAATGGTGCTTAATTAACCGATTTCACTTTTTTAAAGTAGAAAAAGCCAGCAATACCCAAAATAATTAGACCAGCAGAAATCAACTCGGCCTGTGTAGGATTAAAGAGAATATTGTACTCGGTATTGACCCTAATTTTTTCAATAAAAAATCGCTCTAACCCATTCAAAATCAAATAAATACTGAATAATTGACCAGGTACTTTAATCTTATTTCTCAAAAACCATAATAAGCCAAACAAGAAAAAGCAAACAATTAATTCATATAAAGGAGTTGGATATACAGGTATAGGTAATTGGTTGCAATAAGGTCCAGCACAACCAGGAATTGGAACGCCCTCACCTAACACATTATGAGGATAGGTATACGACCACATAAAATCGGGTAACCATGAATACGGGTTTGCAGTAGGATTTTGAATACCCCAATCTCCATCACCACTAATTTGACAACCGATTCTTCCAAATGCATACGCAAACATCATTGTAGGTGCAAAAGCATCCAACATAGGTATCAAACTTATTTTATGCTTTATAGCATACCAAATAATGGCAGCGCCCGCACAAATTAAACCACCATAAAAAGTGAGCCCGCTAAATGCAATTAAAGACCCAATAGGGTCTGCAGAAAACTCATTCCAATTCTCAAGATTGTGAAATATTTTAGCTCCTAAAAAGCCAAATAATGCTGCATAAATAACGATATCTCCCACTCTATCTTGTGGCCAAATGCGAATGATTCTTTCTTCTGGTTTATCTAATTGTACTTTTTTCTTTTCCCACCATTTAAGTATGCCAAAAACCACTGCAGTAAGCATCCCTGTTAATAAATTGCCCTCACCAGAAAGAATAAAAGATTGCGGATCTTCTAAAGCATTTTTGATAGTAAATGCACCAATAATCTTATATCCGAAAATAAAGCCCAATAATCCATTCGTAATTAATTCGCCTAAACTAGCAGGTTCCCCTATCTTTATTTTCTCTTCGGTATGTATAAATAATCCCAATCCTTGCTTTCTTCTCAATTCTAATGTTAGTATCCATGCTGATAGGATAAATGAAAGTGCTACAAAAAATCCAAAGCTATTCACCAACTTAAGTCCATTGATTTCAATTCCAAAAAGATCTTTGAATGCGTAGTATAAATTAGGATACATAAAATGATAAAATAATTGAGTGCAATGTTACTCAGAAATTGTCAAAAAAAGCAAGGCCTCACAAAAGTGAGGCCCATACTTACTAACCCATCTAAAAACAAGTTACAAAATTAATTACAATGCTCATTAAAAGCAGCAATTAAATGTTGCGCAATAGCTTGTGCTGGTCTTCCTTCAATCTGGTGTCTTTCTACCATAGTAACCAATTCACCGTCTTTAAACAAAGCAATAGCTGGTGATGAAGGTGGATTTGGCAATAAGTGTTCGCGAATTTTATTTACCGCTTCTACATCAAATCCTGCAAAGCTGGTCATTAATCTATCTGGTCTTTTTCCGGCATTTTGAACTGCCATCAAAACACCGGGCCTGCATGCACCTGCAGCACAACCGCAAACTGAATTTATTACTACCAAAGTAGTTCCTTCTTGCTTAAGCGTATTGTCTACTTCAGCAGCAGTTAGTAACTCTCCAAACCCTTCATCTGTTAATTCTGCCTTCATAGGCAGCACAATTTCTGCTGGATACATAATTCTAATTTAGCTTACAAAGTTACAACATTGGACAATATTCTCCAATCTTGATTCATAAAAATGCCATAATGACGCTATTTTAATTTTTAACAGCCATTGTGTCTGTTTTATTGCGCATTTAATTGCCAAAAATGTTGCTTTTTTTGAATGGAATACCATTTGTACAAACAATAGAAAACAATCAAAAAACCAATAAATTTAAAATTATGTCAATCTTAAAACAAAACAACACCAGCGTATTCGATGAATTATTCAATGTTTTTCCAGCCAACTTTGGAAGCAGCATTCCTAGCGGGTATCCAACAGCAGCAGTAAATATTCATGAAACTGCTGATTCATTTCATTTAGAATTGAATGCTCCAGGCAGAAACAAAGAAGATTTTGCTATTAATGTAGACAAAGGATTATTGACAATTACTTATGAAAAGAAAGAATCAACTGAAGAGAAAGCTTATAAAACGATTAGAAAAGAATTCACTTACAAATCTTTTAAAAGAAGTTTCTCTATTGATGAAAACATTAATGCAGATGGTATTCAGGCAAGATATGAAAACGGGGTATTAAAATTATTATTACCTAAAAAAGAAGAGGTAAAAAACGCTCCTAAACAAATTGCAATTAATTAGTTACAATACTAAAGGCAATTTAAGTATGTACTTTTTCTATGAAAACTAAGAATAAAGAGCGCCCTTTAATTTCGGGGCGCTCTTTATTTATTATGTTGATTAATACATTTGAACGAGTAAATTTTTACTGCTTATTCGGACAGGTAGAAATGCCAAATAACGTGTAAAGTGGGCAAAAACTTACCAGACTAGTTAATACAAATACTCCAGCAAATACGAGTAATACAATTCCCAATGTTCCAGAAATAGTGCCGGTATAATATAAACCAGCAATAACTGCAGCTATGACTACTCTAATAACTTTGTCTACAGCACCCATGTTCTTTTTCATTTTTATATGATTTGATGTACTTAAATATACTTAAAATGTAATAAATAAACTACCCTTGTAATATTTTAGCTTGAACAACTACTTATAGTATATTAATGGACTATTCAGAAAAAGAGTTTATTCAACTGCTGAATCAAAATCAGAAAATCGTACATAAAGTATGTAACCTGTATTTGAATTGGCAAGAAGATAAGGAAGATCTTTTTCAGGAAATCACTTTACAAGCTTGGAAAGCTTATAGCCAATTCAGAGGAGATGCAAAATTTTCAACCTGGCTGTATCGTGTAGCTTTAAACACCGCTATCACTTTCTTTAGAAAGGATAAAAAGAATGCTTTTATTGCCACTGTTTCTGAAATACCCGATTTAGCACATCAATTGGATCGAGATCCTATTGAAGATAAAACTAAAGCAATGTATAAAGCCATTGCAGATTTATCTAAAATTGATAAAGCCATCGTAATGCTTTATTTGGAAGACTACAGTTATGCAGAAATAAGTGAAATAATAGGTATAACAGCAAATAATATAGCTGTAAAAATGAATCGGATTAAAGTAAAGCTTAGAGAAGCTACATTAAAAAACTTTGAAAGGATCTAAATCAATAACTATGGAATTAGATGATTTAAAAGGATTGATTAACCAGAAATTAATGGAAGGGAGTCCAAAGATGACCGAAAATAATTTTACACTACTGCTTAAAGGGCAAGCAAGTTCAGTAATTAGTAAAATTAAAAAAAGTCTTTGGTTTGAAATAGCTTGTTGTGCCTTGGTAGTCCCATTATTTTTAGGGATTGCCTTATTTAGCTCCCAATCTTCCTTAAAAATTTACTTTAGCTTATTTGGAATAATATTCATTCCATTTACACTAATCTTTTTCTACTTATTAAGAAAAATCAACGAATTTGATCAATCGGTTTTACCAATAAAAGAGAATCTTTATCAGTTAATAAAAATGCTTGAAGATTTTACTCGAAGGTATTTTCAGTTCAATATGGCATTGTTACCAATCTGTTTTTTAGTTGCCCTATTTTTGGGATACAATGAAAAAGAACCTATTGCAGTTTTAGACAATTTAATTGACAAACTAAAAGTTACTAAAAGTCTTTATATTGGGTTTATTGTAGGGTATAGTATTGCGATGATTTTTGGTCTTATATTCTTAACAAAATGGTATATCAGAAAACTTTACGGCAAATACATTGACCAACTTAAGTTATTATTAGCTGAATTAAAAGAAGATTAATGCAGCTAATATTATTGTGCGCAACCGGTTTTTCTTCTGGTATCAATAATATATTGAATTCTCCATTTATCGTTGTTCCTTACCAATTGAAATGAGTTTACTCCACAATGACTAAAATCGGATCGTCTATAGAACTGATAAGGAGTCCAAACAGTTGCCAACGGGCCATCTACTTTTACAACATCAAAAATAATCCTTTCGTCTGCCAACCCTTTAGGCATATTGGATACCTGACGAACAAAAGCTGCAACTGAATCTGTGCGTACAATTAGCTTTCCCTCTTTATTTGTTGTAATAGTTTGCATAATGGCATTCTCTGTAAAGCAATCTTGTAACATTGATCCATCCGCCTCTATCATTGCAAAAAACATTTTACGAACAGTTGCTTTTACAGAATCCTCTGCAGATTGTGCTTGCCCATTAATTACACAAGCATTCATTAAAACAAAGAATAACAACAATTTTTTCATAGTTTTTTATTGTATGATCAGAGAATCTATAAGTATCCTAAAATTTTCAACATGCTTTGCGCGGTTTGTTCCTTTGCATAAACCCAATCAATCATTTTCCCATTTTTGTCCATTTCTACAATGACATGCTTTGGCGAAGGAATCAAACAGTGTTTAATTCCACCGTATCCACTTATTTGATCTTGATAGGCACCTGTATGAAAGAACCCAACATATAAAGGCTCTTTATTTGATTCGACTTCTTTTTTATCTATTGTAGTAAGCTTTGGCAAGAACACTTCATTAATATGTTCTTCTGAATCGTAATAGTCATGGCTATCACAAGTTATACCTCCTAATACCACCCGCTGGTATTCATTGTCCCATTTATTAACTGGAAGCATCAAAAACTTTTCTCCAATACCCCAGGTATCAGGTAAAGTAGTAATAAAAGATGAATCAATCATATACCAACACTCTCTATCATTCTGAATTTTCTCCCCAATAACACTATATATATGTGCCATACTCTCTCCTACTGTAAAGCTTCCGAATTCAGTATAAATATTGGGCATTGGTACTTTCGCCTTCTTACAAGCTTTCTTAATGTTCCCAACAATTTCATTAATCATAAATTGGTAATCGTACTCAAAACCTAAAGAATGTTTAATGGGGAATCCACCACCAATGTTAATTGAATCTAACTCAGGACAGATTTTTTTTAACTGGCAATAAAGGTTGATGATTTTGTTTAACTCACTCCAATAATAGATATCATCTTTAATTCCTTTATTTAAGAAGATATGCAGCATTTTTAACTGAAACTTATCTTCATAACCTTCAATTTCATCTACATAAAATTCTAAGATATCTTTTGCACGAATACCTAGTCTAGAAGTGTAGAATGGAAAATTGGGTTCTTCTTCCGCGGCAACTCTAATTCCTACAGAAAATGGTGTTGCAGACCTTACGCTTCTTTTATATGCTTGCAGTTCCTCTTTATTATCTAGAATGGGCACTACATTTTTAAAACCCGAATTAATAAGCTTGGCAATTCTTGATGTGTATTGTTTTTGCTTATATCCATTGCAAATGATAAAAGTATCTTTATTGATTTTTCTACGTTGATACAATCTATTTACAATTTCAATATCGTACGCATATGAAGTTTCTAAATGAATATTATGCTTCAACGCCTCTTCAACAATAAATGAAAAATGGGAACTCTTTGTACAATAACAATAAAAATACTCCCCCTCGTATTTGTGTTTTTTGAATGCATTGGCAAACATATTTTTTGCCTTATTAATTTGCATTCCAATTTTAGGCAGATACGTTAATTTCAATGGTGTTCCGTGTTTGTCTATCATTTTTTTGATATCAACACCATTGAATTCTAAGTATCCTGCATCGCTTACATCAAAACCTTCTTGTGGAAAGTGGAAAGTCTGGTTCACCAGAGAGGTGTAGGTATTATTCATCAGGGAAGTTTCCTTTTAAAATTAGAATGTAAAAATAGTCCTTGTAATGGATTATGAAAATAAAAAAAGCCGGTTGCTAAAAGCAGCCGGCTAAATATGTTGTAACAGGTCAATTTATTTAACAGATACAACCAACGCTTTAAAAGAAGCTGGTTCGTTCATAGCTAAATCGGCCAATACTTTACGGTTTAAGTCGATGCCTTTAACGCTTAACTTATTAATAAATTGGCTGTAAGTCATTCCCTCTTCTCTTACTGCTGCGTTAATACGAGCAATCCAAAGTTGGCGATATTCACGCTTCTTTAGTTTGCGACCTACATAGCTATAAGTAAGACCTTTTTCTACAATATTTTTGGCAACGGTATAAACGTTTTTACGTTTACCGTAATAACCTTTGGCTTGGTCAAGAATTTTCTTTCTCCTTGCTCTAGATGCAACTGCATTTTTTGAACGTGGCATAGTAAATGTTTTGAAGTTAGCGGAGCTAACGGTTAATAATCTGTTTTTTTAGCGGGCTAATTAGCCTTTCAAGCGTAATAAACGTAAAACGAAATCCTTATTGGTAGAACCAACAATACCTTTTTGTCTTAAAGCACGTTTACGCTTCTTAGATTTCTTGGTTAGGATGTGACGCTTGAACGCTTTTTGGAAACTGATTTCTCCGGTACCGGTCACTTTAAAACGCTTTTTAGCGCTGGAGTTTGTTTTAACTTTTGGCATATAATAATCTAATAAAGATTACACCCTGCTGGCGTTCCACCACAGGGTGGAAACTTGTTTGGGCCTTACGGGAAAATTTTGGATTGCAAAAGTACATATTCTGAGCGAAATGTCCAATTATTTACTTCTTTTTACCTGTTTTTGGGGTAAAAATGGCAAACATTCGCTTACCCTCTAATTTGGGCATACTTTCTAATGTACCAGCTTCTGCCAATCTTTCTGCAAATTTCAAAAGCAATAATTGCCCTCGATCTTGGAACATGATGGCTCTACCTTTAAATTGTACATAAGCTTTAACCTTATTCCCATCCTTCAAAAAGCCTTCTGCGTGCTTTGCTTTGAAGTTGAAATCATGGTCATCAGTGCTTGGCGTGAATCGAATTTCTTTGATTTCGCTTTGCTTGGAGTTGGCTTTCATTTCCTTCTCCTTTTTCTTCTTTTCGTATAAGAACTTCTTGTAATCTATAATTTTACAAACAGGAGGATCTGCTGTTGGAGAAATTTCCACTAGGTCCAATTCTTGTTCCTGTGCAATTTTAAGCGCTTCTTGTGTAGAATAAATTCCAACTGTAACATTGTCTCCTACTAGTCGTATCTGTAGTGCGCGGATTCTTTCGTTAATACGATGCTCAGGCTCTGGTTGCCTGTTGAACCTGGGATTGAATCTTCCTCTTGGTGCTAATGCCATTAAAACTTGTTTGGTTTAAAATTTTGATAAAGATATACCATATTCCTTACTAATCGCCGGATTTACGTTCTAGGATTTCTCCTTTGATTGTTTCAATAAATGAATTCAATGCAACAGTACCCATATCGCCTTTACCTTGCCTACGAATTGCCAACTGACCTTCATTCATTTCTTTTTCTCCAATAACCAACATATAAGGGACTTTCATCAATTCGGTATCTCTGATTTTTTTACCTATTTTTTCGCTTCTGTCATCTATTTCGACCCTTACACCTGCTTTCCTCAGCGCCTTATATACTTCCTGTGCATAATCCATGAACTTATCACTAATAGGAAGAATTTTAGCCTGCAACGGAGCCAACCATACCGGAAACTTACCTGCATAATGTTCCAATAAAAACCCAATAAACCTTTCATGCGTTCCCAAAGGTGCTCTATGAATAATCAATGGAATTTCTGCTTCGTTGTGTTGATTGGTGTAGGCTAATTCGAATTTTCTTCCCGAGTTGAAATCAACTTGATTGGTAGCCAACGTAAATTCTTTTCCAATTGTGCTCCAAATTTGCACATCTATTTTTGGCCCATAAAACGCAGCTTCGTCTTGCACTTCAACAAATGGAGTATTGGTATCTATTAATACTTTGCGAACCATATCTTCCGTTTCCTTCCACAGCTCAGGCTCATTCACATATTTCTGGCCTAATTTAGCAGGATCGTGCAAACTCAATCTCATTACATATTTATCTATGCCAAATATGCCAAAATATTTAAGGTACATTTCGTTCACCGCCTTAAACTCTTGCGCAAATTGTTCCCTATTACAATATATATGCGCATCATTCATATGCAAACATCTTACGCGCATTAATCCAAACAACTCACCGCTTTGCTCATATCTATAACATGTTCCATACTCTGCAATTCGGTATGGTAAATCTTTATAACTTTTTGGCTCAGCTCCAAAAATTTTATGGTGATGCGGGCAGTTCATTGCCTTTAAATAGTACTTGGTTCCATCTAATTCCATAGGGGGAAACATACTATCTGCATAATATGGCAAATGCCCACTTGTTAAATACATGCTTTCCTTAGCTATATGTGGCGTTACCACACGCTTATATCCAGCTGCTTCTTCTGTTTCTTTTGCTAATTTTTCTAACTCTTCAATAATCACCGTTCCGTTTGGCATCCATAAAGGCAAGCCTGGACCCACATCATCGTCCATGGTGAAAATACTTAATTCTCTTCCTAGTTTGCGATGGTCTCTTTTTTTTGCCTCTTCTAACATTAGCAAATACTCATCCATCTCTTTTTGTGTAGGGAATGTTACACCATAAATTCTGGTTAACATTTTATTCTTTTCATCGCCCTTCCAATAAGCACCAGCAATACTGGTTAACTTAATAGACTTAATGAATCCAGTATGTGGAATATGTGGCCCTCTACATAAATCGGTGAATTGACCTTGTGTATAAAAGCTGATTTCACCGTCTGTTAAATTAGCCAATAAGTCTAATTTATATTCATCTCCTTTTTCTGTAAAGTAGGCAATAGCCTCTGCTTTTGCTTTTTGCTCTCTTATATATTGGCTATTCTTTTTAGCCAACTCAATCATCTTTTTCTCTATAGTTAATAAATCGTCTTCTGTAATTTTTTTATCAGCTAAATCTATATCATAGTAAAACCCTTTATCTAAAGCTGGCCCTACCCAAAACTTAACCCCTGGAAAAATAGTTTCAACCGCTTCTGCCATTAAGTGCGCAGAAGAGTGCCAAAAAGTATTTTTTCCGGCGTCATCATCCCAAGTCAAAAATTTAACCGTTGCGTCTTCCGTTATAGGCAAGCTGGCATCTACTACTTTATTATTTACACTTGCCACCAACACTTTTCTGGCCAACCCTTCGCTAATTGATTTTGCAATATCCATTGCCGACACTCCTTGTTCGAACTGGCGTACTGCTCCATCCGGAAAACTAATACTAATCATAAATTGTTTCAATCTTTAATTTCTGAATACAAAGGTAGCAAATAGGCAGCCGTATTGAACAAAACCTTAACTGTTTTTTATCAGGTGTACCATGTAAATTTGCTAAATGAGGTTGGTTTTTACGCTATCCGCTTTTTTAATGCTTTCGATTTGCTCATCTGCTCAAAAAATTACGGGCATTTGGAGGGGCTATTTTAGTTCTAGTAATGGGCTATACCGGGAAGGCATTCAGGAAGAAATGTATAAGTATGAAATTCAAATTGACCAACAACCAAACAATGGATTGAAAGGTGTTACTTATTCCTACAAGAGTACAGTATTTTATGGGAAAGCCTCTTTTCAAGGTATTTACAATGTAAAAACTAAAACCATCATCTTAAAAGAGAACAGCTTAATAGATCTAAAAATTGGAGATAAAAGCGAACCTTGCTTAATGACCTGTTATTTAGATTATTCTAAAATGGGAAAGTTAGAAGTGTTACAAGGCACATTTATTTCAATAAATATAAAAGACAAGGGCGATTGCGGAAATGGTAAAATTTACTTAGAACGAGTTCCTGATTCTGATTTTGAAAAAGAAGCTTTCTTATCAAAGAAAAATAGTTCCCCCAACAAATCGGCAACCAAAAAAGTTGCCAAGCCAATTGCACCTAACCCTAAACCAACTATTACCAACAAAGCCAATACACTTACAAATAAAATAAAACCGAAAATACCCAATCTTAAACCTGCCACCCCTTCTACAAAAGACCTGTTACAAGAACAAAACAATACTAAAGTTGAAGAGCCACCTGTTCAACCTCATATAAAAAGAGAACATATTGAAACTCAGGGAAGAGAAAAAAGAACTGTTCCAGTACCAAAAGTATTACAAGAGAGAGAAAATAAATTGGTAAAAACCATTGTAGTAGACGAAGAAAACATTCAAGTAGACTTATTTGACAATGGGACTATAGACAATGATACCATTAGTGTTTTTCACAATAATAAGCAAATTATAAAACACGGCAGATTGGCTTTTAACCCCATTTCTATTAAGATTAAATGCAGCACTGAAGATAATTTACACGAGTTAGTGGTGGTTGCCGAGAACTTAGGAGAAATACCACCCAATACTGCTTTGATGGTAATTACTGCCGGTAAAAAAAGATATGAAGTATTCTTAACTTCTAATGAAAGTAGGAACGCCAAAGTAGTGATTGAATTTATTCCCAAGCACTAAAATTTCAGGTTCCAAGTAACCGAAGGTAAAACCGGAAACAAGGAAACCTGTTTTGCTGATACATTTAGTGTGCCATTAGCAGCAGCTCCCTCTTGATCAAAATATAAAAAATAAGGATTGGCCCTGCTGTAAGCATTGTATAAACTAAATACCCAATTAGTAGTGTACTTTCTTTCTTTTTTAGGTTTGGGTGTATATGTTGCTGCAATATCCATCCGATGGTATGCCCGCATTCTATAAGCATTGATTCCACTATATTGTTGAGACAGCACCCCTCCTATAAAATAGAATCGCTCTGGCACTGAAATAGCATTACCTGTTCCATAAACAAATACCCCAGCTATTTTCCACTTGTCATTAATGGTATAATTGGCCACAACAGAAAGGTCATGTCTTCTATCGTATCTACTTGGATATTTTTGTCCTTGGTTAAGATCAGGAAATTTTCTCCAAGTCCAACCCAAAGTGTATCCTATCCATCCAGTTAACCTGCCCTTCACCTTATTAATAAAAAATTCTGCACCATAACTCCAACCTCTCCCAAATACAAATTCTTCTTCCGGATCTTTTAAAGAAGGCGTATACCCTTCTCTATATTCAACCTGATTTTCCATTGTTTTATAATAGACTTCTAATGAAGTTTCAAACATTCCATTATTGAAATTTTTGAAATAACCGGCAGCATACTGCCAACTTAACTGTGGCTTCACTCGAAGTGTGCTAGGCACCCAAAGATCAGTGGGCAATGAAGACCCAGCATTCGTAACAAGATGAATATATTGTAAGTTTCTCGTGATCCCTGCTTTTAATGAACTGGTTTCGTCTAGTGTATACCTTAAGGTTGCTCGAGGCTCTAATCCCCCATATTGCTGAACTATTTGCCCCGAACCATATACCGTACTATCTAACTTATTACCATTATTGTCTCTTGTATAATTGGTATACTTGCCCGTCTGTTGAAACAAGCTGTACCTCAAGCCAAGATTCAATTTAAGCTTTGAATTGATCTCCCAATCGTCTTGTAAATATACCGCCCATTCTCTTGCAAATTTTTTGCTTGCATTATTGGGGGTGAAAACTACACTGTCTTGGTTTCCACTAACAATATTGGGTAAGAATGTGTGGTGAGTGAATTGTACACCAAACTTTAATTTGTGTTCGGGACTTGCATAATAATCAAAATCTGTTTTAGCAGTTAAATCTCTAATTCCAGAAGAAAGATTGATATTGAAATCGTTTTGCGCACCATTCAAATTAAAGTGGTAATCGTTGTAAACCAATGTAGTGTTTGAAAACAATTTTTTATTGAAAACATGGTTCCATCTTACGGTAGATGTAGCGTTACCCCAATCAATTAATGTTTTAAATGATCGTGCTGCATTATTGAAATTGAATTTATCTCTCCCAAAATATCCACTAATGTACAAATGATCTTTCTCTGAAATTTGAAAGTTCATCTTCGCATTTAAATCGTAGAAATAATAACCTGATCCATAAAAATCGCTCGACTTACTAATTAATGGTTTAGTAATGGCGTCTATATAAGTTCTTCTAGCTGAAACTATAAAAGAAGATTTTTTGCTTTTTATAGGCCCTTGAATGGAGAATCTAGAAGCAATCAAACCGATACCTGCATCTACTTGGGTTTTATTGTTATTACCCTCTTTCATGGCAATGTCTACTACAGAGGATAATCTTCCACCATACTGTGCAGGCATGCCTCCTTTTATTAAGCTTACATTTTTAATGGCATCTGAATTAAAAACCGAAAAGAATCCGAAGAGATGCCCTGTATTGTAAACAACCGCATCGTCTAATAAAATTAAGTTTTGATCGGGGCCACCTCCTCTAACATAAAAGCCTGCATTCCCTTCACCAGCATTTCTAACACCAGGCATTAATTGTAAAGTTTTTAAAATATCCACTTCCCCCAAAAAAGCAGGTAATGCTTTTGCGGTGTTAACAGACAATTCCATTTTACCCATTTGAGCCGTCTTCACATTATTGTCCCTTCTTCTTGCACTAACGGTTACATCTTGCAATACTATTGCCGAGTTGGGTAATAATTGAATGAGTTGCTCGGTATTATTATTTAAGTCTAAGTCTAATTCTTTGGTTTGATAACCAATATAACTGCAGGTTAATTGGTACTTCCCTTTGGTTAAAGTGATAGAGAAGAAGCCAAAATTGTTACTAGTAACTGTTTTTCCCGACCCCTTTACTACAATATTAGCCCCAATAAGGGTTTCGCCCGAAAGGCCATCTTTGATATATCCATTCAAGGTTACTTTTTCTTGCCCTAATCCAACCAATACCCAATGCAGAAGGAAAGCTAACAGATACCATTTTCTCATAGTAATTTAACAAATGGATGATTGAATGGTTCGTAATAAACCTATTTTAGAAAAAAGTTTAAAGTGTCTTTTACTTCACCACATTCCAACATGGTTTTGGGTAGGTATGGATTTTGTATATCGGTAGAATTACTTAACCAGGTTGCTCCATTGTTTTCCATGGCCATTGGGCAATATTGGTTGTAAATAATTTCGTAATCGTACTGTACTGTTTGAATTAATGCCAATAGTTGTTCTCCAATCATTTGAAAAGCTTTGCGCTTTTCTTCTATATCGGTCTCGCCTTTCAATCCCTTTAATTCAGCTTGAATAGATTCAATGAGTAGTTGGGCAGCTTTTTGTGTAGTATCCGATTTTAATTGTTTAATTGGAATTACTGCTATTAATTTGGTCAAACTATCGCCAGCAGCATCAATTGCGGTTATTTGCTCATTAATAAATGCATCTTTTAAATTGTAATAACTATGTAAGAAAAGGTTGAATTGGGTGTTAAATTCAGCGGTATTTACACTTTCCCCTCTCGCAATTGGCAAATTGGTTTGTTTTTCTTCCTTGGGGTAATTAGCGCTACAAGCTACCAAAAGACCCAATAAGAGCACAAAGGCGATATTTTTCATTTGTCTTAATTTAAAACAAAATTAAAGCAATTTCATTTGGGAGCCCTTTCCAATTACCTTTGCACGCAAAATAAAGACCTGCAATGCTGATTGGATTTCAAAATGTAACATTCGAATTTGGTGCAAGAGTAATAGTAGCAGATGCTACCTGGCATATTCAACCCGGAGATAGAATAGGATTAGTGGGTTATAATGGAACTGGAAAGTCTACCTTATTAAAGGTATTAGTTGGTGAATATACCCCATCAAAAGGTACTGTTGAAAAAAGCAGGGAAACAACTATTGGCTATTTACACCAAGACCTATTGAGTTTTGACACCAATGAAAATATTACTGAAGTAGCATTAGGGGCTTTTGAGAGAGTTAGAGCTTTAGAAAAAGAAATTGAGCAACTGGGAATTGAATTAGAGAAAAATCCTGAAGACGAAGACTTATTAATTAAGTACACCGATAGTTTGCATGAATTAGATGTTTTAGATGGGTATAATATTCATCATAAAGCGGAAGAGGTATTACATGGCTTAGGTTTTTCTAATGAAGACTTGGTTAAGCCTTACAAACAATTTAGTGGAGGTTGGAGAATGCGGGTTTTATTAGCAAAAATGATTTTGCAACAGCCCGATGTATTGTTGATGGACGAACCCACCAACCACTTAGATTTACCCTCCATTGAATGGCTAGAGAAGTACTTAATTCATTACAAAGGAAGCGTGGTAATTGTGAGTCACGACAAATTCTTTCTGAATAGAATGGTCAATAAAATTGTAGAACTGTATCAACAAGAATTACATATTTATTCGGGCAATTATGAGTTTTATGAAACAGAGAAGGAAATAAGAATTGAAATGCAGCAAAAGGCATTTGAAAATCAACAAGATTATATTCGTCAGCAGGAAAGATTCATAGAACGATTTAAAGCAAAAGCAAGTAAAGCCGCTCAAGCGCAGAGTGTTCAAAAAAGATTAGACAAGTTAGACAAAATTGAAGACGTTCAATTGGAAAGACCCAATATGCGCATCAACTTTCAATTAGAAAAAGTACCCGGTAAAATATTGGTGACACTTAAAGAAGTAAGCAAGAGTTTTGGCAATCTTACTATTGTAGAAAACGCTTCTGCAGAAATTGAAAGAGGCGATAAAATTGCACTGATTGGAGCGAACGGTAAGGGTAAGTCTACCCTTTTAAGAATGATTGCTGGAACTGAGCAATTTAAAGGTGAAAGAATATGGGGGCACAACGTAGAAGAAAGTTTTTATGCACAGCACCAACTTGAAGCACTCACCATGACCAATAATATTCTTGAAGAGTTGCAAAGTTGTGGTAGCAAAAAAAATGATGTTGAACTA
The DNA here is from genome assembly GCA_002281575.1 of Sphingobacteriia bacterium 28-36-52. Classification (GTDB taxonomy): domain Bacteria; phylum Bacteroidota; class Bacteroidia; order Chitinophagales; family Chitinophagaceae; genus Sediminibacterium. The sequence goes on along the minus strand of NCGN01000001.1, from coordinate 173,811 downwards.
AGAAGCTTATTGGGTTCATTTTTATTTAGTGGTGAAGACGTTGATAAAAAAATACGGGTATTAAGTGGAGGCGAAAAAGCCAGGGTTGCATTGGCTAAAACTATTGTTAGTAGAGGTAACTTTTTAATACTGGATGAACCTACTAACCACTTAGATATGCATTCAGTAGAGTTATTGGCTGAGGCATTAAACAAATATGAGGGTTCTTATATTTTGGTAAGCCACGACCGTTATTTTATTTCTAAAACCGCCAACAAAATATGGGAAATTGTTGATCATCAAATAAAAGAATTCAAAGGTACTTACCAAGAATGGGTTGACTGGAACGAACGAATGGAAAAACAACGAAAAGCCAATGTTGGGGAGAATAAAGAATTAGCCAAACCTGTTGTTAAGAAAGAACCAGTTAAGGCAGCTGAACCAATTGTTAAAAATGCACAACCAATTAATAAAGAATTGCAAAAGGAACTTCAAAAGCAACAAAGAAGATTAAGTCAAATTGAAGCATCTTTAAGTAAAGCTCAAGATGAGCAAAAGAAAATTGAAGTAGAAATGGGAAACCCTGCTACATATACCAATAAGCATCATTTTGCTGAATTGGAAATCACTTACAAAACGGTAAAAGATAAAATTATTGCTCTAAATAAGGAATATGAACAAGTTTTTGAACAAGTAATGGAATTGGAAGCTAAACAATAAGCACCATTTACTTTTCAGAAGGATTGCTTTTACCTGCTAATAATTTTTCTAATGCAGTTTCAAGCCTTCTTTTTCTGGTCTCCTCTTTTTTTGCACCTTCAATCCAAGTAACATACTCTTTTTGATTGGTGAAAGAAAGGGAAGTAAAGAACTCTTTGGCTTCTTCGTGGGTAGTAAATAATCGATCTAATTCAACTGGAGCCTTAACCAATCTTTTTTCAAAATCAACTCCATTCACAGCCAACTTGGCTTCTGAAAAATTTCTTTCTTTATTGGGTATTTGGTCGGTCTTCTTAAAACGCATAGCACTCCAAACATGGTCTAGTGCAACTTGGCGAACACACTCGAAATTTTGAGCAGTTAAACATTCCCAGCTACAGTCTCTATTTAAGTCGCTGGCAATTTTACTGGTCTTTTTAGGGTAAGCAATCCATAATTTGCTTTCATTATGCAAAGCAGGAATCACTTCTTTTAATAAGTTTTTTAATTGCTGTTCACTCAATGCAAAAACCAATGCGAAATCAACTTTCTTACTCCTTAACAAGGGGGTGATATTCTTAGCATATGTTAGTTTAGCAAACTGTTTTTCTACAGAAGAAGGTAATCCCTGAATAAGGAGATTCTTCTCGTCCTTTAATTGAAGTTTTTCGAGTAGCGTTTGATTCGACATGCCTTAAAGGAGTTTTATAAATGCAATTAAAGTTGCAAAGTTAAAAAAATGTTATGACTTTTTATAGTAATTCTGAATGGTACTGGCCATAATTTTTTCGAGGGCAGCCATTCTTTCCGCGTCACTAGGGTGTGTACTCAATATAGAATTTGTGTTTCCACCACCTGCTGCAGCTGCCATTCTTTTCCAAAATGACAGGGCTTCTCTAGGATCAAATCCGGCTAAAGCAGAAAACATTAAGCCAAATCGATCGGCTTCTAATTCATTGCTTCTACTAAATGCTGGCATAATAGTGCCAGATGCAATTCCATAAGATGCATTAAAAATATCTTGGGTCAATTGTGGCTTATTAGACAATGCAATAGACATTCCTGCCCCTAATCCTTGTTGTAGCAAGCCTTGACTCATCCTTTCACTACCATGTCTAGCCAACGCATGAGCAATTTCATGACCCATTACCACGGCTAACCCTGCTTCATTTTGGGTAACGGGCAATATACCTGTGTAAACCACAATTTTTCCGCCAGGCATGCACCAAGCATTCATTTGTTTGTCGCTTACCAAATTTATATCCCAGGTATATCCTTCTAGTTCAGTAGATAATCCTTTTTGCTGATAATATTTTTTTATTGCGGTTACAATACGATCTCCTACCCGTTTCACCATAACTGCTTCTGTAGTTCCGGTAACAACTTTATTGGTATTTAAAAATGATCTGTATTGACTCACTGCCAATGATTGGGCTTCAGATTCTGGAACCAAAGTCAATTGCTTTCTACCTGTGATGGCATTTCTTTGACATGCAATGGCTACAACAATGATTGCTACAAGCGTTACCGATTGAATAATCTTTTTCATGTAAAAATTTAAGTACAACAACAATTACTTTCTACGTCTTTCCTTATCCCTTGATCTAAATAAAGGGATTTTACTCTCTGTACCTTTTAGAATTCTGCCAATGTTTTTTTGATGGGTCAGTATCACCATTAAAGCAACCAATACCGCAAAAATGCGATACAATGTTTCTTTCTCATTAAAAATGAAAAGAATAAAAACCATGAATGAAACACCTGCTAAAATGGAGCTTAGTGATACAAATCTGGTTAAATATAATACGATTAAAAATACACCTACACAACAAAGTGCCACTAATGGCTGAATAGCAACGGCCATGCCTAATAAAGTGGCAACGCCCTTTCCGCCTCTGAACCCTGCCCAAATTGGAAATATATGACCAAGCACAGCAGCCAGCCCCAATCCAATCATAAAATTGGTTCTATCCCACTCGTCGGTTAAATAATAAGGTAGCAAAATATATAATGAAGTTGCAATGATTCCTTTTAGCACATCTACCATCATTACAAAAGTTCCCCATTTAGAGCCGAGCACCCTAAACGTATTGGTAGCACCAGCATTGCCACTACCATAATCTCTAATGTCAATTTTGAAAAAATACTTGCTAATCCAAACGGCTGTTGGCACAGAACCTATTAAATAAGCCAACAAAATCAATATAACTTCGTTCATGTACGTATTTATTGGGGGCACAAAGATAAACAATTATCTAAGTTAATAATTTCTTAACACAAAAACGAACCTATTTAACCGAAAATTGTATGGCTACCCACCCATCTTTGGTCATTGTTTGTTCATGTTTAAATCTATGTTTCTTACACAATTCAATCATTTCTAGTTCATCGCTAATTAAAAGCCCACTTAATATCAAAATTCCATCTCGGTTAATTATTTGTGGAAACAATAACATATTAGTTTCTAGAATATGTCGGTTAATATTTGCAATCACAATATCATATTGGTCGGTGGTAGCAATGGTATCAGACAATGCAATATGAATATTCTTACAATTGTTTACTTGCACATTTTCTGCTGCGTTCTCAATACACCATGGGTCGTTGTCTACCCCCATCACTAGTGCAGCTCCAAGCTTTTCAGCTAAAATGGCCAGAATTCCTGTTCCAGTTCCAAAATCAAAAACTTTTTTTGCATTGAAGTTAATGGGCTCCATCAATTTCATAACCGAATAGGTAGTTCCATGATGCCCTGTGCCAAAACTCATTTTAGGTGTAATGATTAATTCATGTTTTACTCCTTGAATGGGTGCATGAAATGAAGCCCTTACCCCAACAAACTGGTCTACCTGCATTGGGCTAAAATTAGATTCCCACAATATATTCCAGTTCTGTTTTTCTATAGTATTAATACTTGCAACTAACTCATATGGAGTTAGTAAGTTGGTAAGCGCCTGTTGATTAAATTCTTCTGCAGAAATATAAGCTTTTAGTTGATGGGGTTCTTCTAAAAAACCATCATATCCCAATTCTGCTAGTTGAGCAATCAATATTTCAGACAACTCTTCTGGCTGATTGCTAATTAGAATAATTACTTCTTGGTATTGTTGCGTCATAGCCCGTTATTTAAAATATCAATGGCCCGAATACGGGCCATTGAATTACAAAATATGTTGAGAGATTATCCTTCGTTAGTAGGATTATTTTCTCTTGGTTTTTGTTCTGGTCTTGGCATTAATGCTTTACGGCTTAATTTAAACTTACCAGTCTTTGGATCAAGACCAACTAATTTAACTTTTACCATATCTCCTTCTTTAAACAATCCATCCATAGATTCAAGACGGCTCCAGCTTATTTCACTAATATGCAACAAACCTTGCTTGCCCGGCATAAATTCTACAAATGCACCAAATTCTTTAATCCCTTTGATAGGACCTTCGTAAACATCTCCAACTTCAGGAACAGCAGTAATACTTCGAACCCAATTGACTGCTTTATCTAAGCTTTCTTTTGAAGCAGAGAAAATGCTCACTTCTCCAGTATTGCCTACTTCTTCAATATTTACAGTAGCTCCAGTTTCACGTTGAATTTCTTGAATCACTTTTCCACCTGGTCCTATTACTGCGCCAATGAATTCTTTGTCAATAATCAACTTAACCATTCTTGGAGCATGTGGTTTCACTTCTGCTCTATGTGATGGAATGCAATCGTACATGGCATCTAAAATATGTAATCTACCAGCACGTGCTTGTGATAAAGCTTCCATCATCACTTCCATGCTAAGACCATCTACTTTAATATCCATTTGCACACCACAGATTCCATCTCTGGTTCCTGTAACTTTAAAATCCATATCGCCTAAATGATCTTCATCACCTAAGATATCAGTTAAGATGGCATATTTACCGTCTTCACGAGTAATTAAACCCATTGCAACACCACTTACGTGCTTTGGAACAGGAACTCCTGCATCCATTAAAGCCAATGATCCAGCACATACAGTTGCCATTGATGATGAACCATTACTTTCTAATATATCACTCACAATTCTAACTGTGTAAGCAAACTCTGTAGAAGATGGCATCATTTGTTTTAAAGAACGCTGAGCTAAATTACCATGACCTACTTCTCTTCTACCTACACCGCGCATCATTTTAACTTCACCTGTAGAAAACGGTGGGAAATTATAGTGTAAGAAGAATTTAGAATATTCCGATTTTGCAGCAGTTTCAGACAATAACTCATCTAATTTAGTTCCGAAAGTAACCGTTGTAAGTGATTGAGTTTCACCTCTTGTGAACAATGCAGAACCGTGGGGAGTGGGAAGTGGTTCCACTTCCATTGCCAATGGTCTTACTTGGTCTAATTTACGTCCGTCTAATCTTATACGATCTTCTAATATCATATTTCTAACTACTTCCCACTTAAGATCTTCGTAGTATTTCTTTGCTAATTTTTTCTGCAAATCGGTAATGTCTTCAGGCAAACTAGCCATGATTTCATCCTTTAATGCATTGTATGCATCAGAACGCTCATGCTTAGCTGAACCCTTTCTAGAAATTTCATAAACACGACCCTTTGCAAAATTGTAAACCAATTCCTTGATTTGCTCATCTTGTTCTGGTTTCTTATAATCGCGCTTCGTTGTAACACCAGCTTTTGCTCTCAATTCAGCTTGTGCTTTAATTTGAATTCGAATAGCATCGTGCGCAATTTCAAGTGCTTTAACTAAATCTGCTTCAGCACATTCTTTTGCTTCTCCTTCTACCATCATCAAATTCTTCTCGGTAGCTGCAATTAAAAATTCTAAGTCTGAATTAGCTAGTTCAGTTCTTGTTGGGTTAATTATGAACTGACCATTAACTCTGGCAATTCTTACTTCAGAAATAATTTCTTTAATTGGAATATCTGAAACAGCCAATGCAGCTGATGCAGCTAAGCAAGCCAATGAATCAGGTAAAATATCTGCATCGCTAGAAATAAGACTCACTAGAACTTGAACATCGCATAAATAATCTTCCGGGAACAATGGTCTTAATGCGCGATCTATTAAACGACTGGTTAATATTTCATAATCGTTTAAACGAGCTTCTCTTTTGAAAAATGATCCTGGAACACGTCCTGCAGAAGCAAATTTTTCTTGATAGTCTACGCTTAAAGGGAAGAAATCTTGCCCATCTTTAGGGTCTTTATTAGCTACTACTGTAGCCATGATAATACAGTTTCCTTGTTGAACAGTTACAGCTCCGTCTGCTTGACGGGCTAATTTGCCTGTTCCAAGAGTTACCTGACGTTTTTCGTCTAGGTTAAATTGAACACTTATTGGTTGTGATAACATAATCTTTTGTATGAATTGATTGGAAGGAATTAGGCTTCCATCAATGGTTTGAAAGGCTGATTGTAAGATACAGGATAAAACAACTATTCCCAACTACAATAAAATGTGAGTTGGGAATGGTTTTATAACATGACTGAAGAATTATTTTCTCAGACCTAATTTCTCAATTAGCACACGGTATCCGCTTAAGTTATGCTTTTGCATGTAAGCCAATAAACGCTTACGCTGACCAACCATCATCATCAATCCACGTTGGGTAGAATGATCGTGCTTGTTAGCTTGTAAGTGCTTTGAAATATGGGCAATACGCTCAGTTAAAATAGCAACTTGCGCTTCAATAGAACCTGTGTTGCTTGCTTTTCCACCAAATTCAGCAAAAATGCTGGCTTTTCTTTCTGTAGTTAAATAAGGCATCTCTAAGTTTTTAAATAGACTCCGGAATTAGACTCTTTCTTTTTTTTCGGTGCAAAAGTACCATTTTTCCTTAAAAAATACAAATTATCTGCATTTTTTTAGTTAATAAGAAAGAAAAGACTAGGATTTACGATTGAGGCATGTTGTTTGATATAAAGTAGCCTAGTTATGCAGCATAAAAAATATTAATTTGTCTTATCTTCAACTATTATAAATAAATCATTATTAACTCATTATGTTCGCGGTGACTATTTTAGGGAATAACTCAGCATTACCAGCCTACGATCGGCATCCTAGTGCACAAATAGTTACCATTAACGATCAACTATTGTTAATTGATTGTGGCGAAGGTACTCAGATGCAGCTTTCGAGGTATAAAATACGAAGGGGAAAATTAAACCATATATTCATTTCGCACTTACATGGAGACCATTATTTTGGGCTTATTGGCTTAATTAGTAGCATGGCTTTGTTAAATAGAGAACAACCACTTCATCTTTTTGCACCTCCCGGATTAGAGGAAATCATTTCCCTCCAATTAAAAGTTGCTTCAACCACCCTACCCTACGAACTGGTTTTTCATCCATTAAATAAGGAGGAACTCATTTTAGACACCCCCAAGTTTTCTGTAGAGACCTTTCATACTCAACACCGTATTCCATGCTGGGGCTTTCTAATTAAAGAAAAAAAACATCCTAGAAAATTAGACAAGGAAAAAGCCATCAACTTTAATATTCCAGCTGCTTTTTATCCCTCTTTAAAAATGGGGTACGACTATACAGCAAAAGATGGTTCAGTGGTGTATAACGACCAAGTTACACTACCGAATGTACGTGCAAAAAGTTATGCTTATTGCGCAGATACCATTTATGATGAAAGGCTAATTGAAATTGCCAAAGAGGTAACAATGATTTACCATGAAGCTACTTATTTAAATGGCATGGAAGAAAGAGCAGCTGCCAGATTTCATTCTACTACATCTCAAGCAGCAACCATTGCTTTAAATGCAAATGCTGGAGGATTGTTGCTTGGTCATTTTAGTAGCAAATTTGAAGAGTTACATGACTATTTAAAAGAAGCGCTAGAAGTATTTCCTAAAACCCAATTAGCCATAGAGGGTGTTACTTTTAGAATATGATAGTAATAACCCTATTTTGAATTAAAAAGCCTTCGCTCTTTTTAATATTGGCAATCCTTTTGCTTCATTAATTACAATAGATAATTCAGTTGCTTGAACAGGATTGGGTAATAGTAAAATTCGTTTATTACCAACAGTGGTAATAGTTTCTTGAAAAACCTGTTCACCATTTAATGACAAACTGATATTGGCGGATGCGATTTTTTGTCCATATTTTAAATCTTCCTCTAAAATGAGCCCTTTAATGGTTGCTGGAGATTTTAACATATAATACCAAGTACTATTCTTGTTAGGATTGTTCTTGTCTGGCCCAGCTTCATTTACTGCAGCATTCTTAAATAAATCTACCCTTTCAATTTGATCTATTTTAGATTTTAATCCCTTTAAAGAAACTATATCATTTTCATGAATTAAGCCTCGAGCGTCTGGAGGAACATTCAATAATAAATTGGCACCTCTTCCAACTGATTCAAGGTAAATTTTAAACAATTGATCGGCTGTTTTTACTTTTTCATTCTCCGCATTTCTATGAAACCAACCCGGTCGAATACTCACATCTACCTCAGCTGGAATATAATATTGACCTTTGTAATTACCCTTCCCCAAAGTATCCTGATGGGGGGCGCCATGTCCTCTTTTAAAACCAGCCGTATCTAATAAATTCCAATTGGTTTTACCTGCATACCCGCTTTCATTACCAACCCATCTTATATCTGGGCCAATATCACTGAAAATAATGGTTTGCGGGGACAACTTTCTAACAAGCTGTTCGTAACGCTTCCAATCATACACTTGCAATTTCCCGTTAGGGCCCTCGCCATTTGCACCATCCCACCATAACTCCCAAATAGGGCCATATTGTTGAAAAATCTCTTGAAGCATATTTACAAATACGTCATTGTATTTGTCTGTACCATAGTCGGGATGGTTTCTATCCCATGGAGATAAATAAACACCAAATAACAATCCTGCTTTTTTACAAGAAGCAGCCAGTTCAGCCAAAATATCTCTTTTAAATCCGCTTTCGCGAACCGTATGGGTAGAAAATTTACTAGGCCATAAACAAAACCCGTCGTGATGCTTTGCGGTAATAATAATGCCTTTGGCCCCAGACTCTTTAGCTACTTTGCACCATTGGTCAGTATTTAATTGGGTAGGATTAAATACCTCAGTTTTTTCTTTACCATCTCCCCATTCTTTACCTGTGAAAGTGTTGGGGCCAAAATGAATGAAAAAATAATAATTGTTCTTATGCCATTTCAATTGCGCATTGGTGGGTAAAGGATTTCGACTTTGCGCATCTATATGTGCAAAAAAAAGCAGCTGTAAAACAGCAAAGATTAGTTTATTCATTCTTTCCAATTGTTAGCCATCCAAATATAGAATGCAGGAAATTCTTGTCTCCAATATTTTTCGCTATGTTGTCCTATCGGATTAACTACGGTTCTTATTTGAGATTGTTTTTTCTTTTGCAATATAGCTGCAATCTTTTGCATATTTGATACCGAGTTGGCCTCTTCCTTACTACCGGTATAAAAATAAAATCTGAGCATTTCCATCCCATCCCATTTTTCTGCATCTACCGCTATTTGTGGCGAAATCCAAAAAGAAGGCGAAAACACAGCAGCTCCTCCAAATACAGTTGGGTACTTTAATTGGGCATACCAACTTATTAAGCCCCCCATACTACTGCCAGCCAAATAGGTATAATCTCTACCCTTTCTTGTTCGGTATTTGCTATCTATAAATGGCTTTAGCGTTAGTGCTACAAAATCTACATATTCATTACCCAACCCCTTTCCATACTGAAAATGGTCATAAGGATTGTATTCATTAATTCTTTTGTCTAACCCGTTGTCTATGCCAACAACGATGCATTCTTTTTGCAATTTTTGTTGCAAACTGTCTAAACATTCATCTACTCCCCACTCTTCTGCATAAGCCGTTTTTTCATTAAATAAATTTTGACCATCATGCATATATAAAACAGGATAGTTCTTACCCGTAGTTTGGTAATTTTTGGGCAAATAAATCCAAATACGTCTTTTTTTATTCAACTGTGGAATTGAAAAAGCTGTATCTAAAACGCGAACCTGTGGACTAGCCGTGTATAATTTGGGTTTTTCCGGATAATCATCCTTAAACCCAGCAATAGTGTATTCATTGCTTACATCTCCATTTACTTCTAATATTCTATCTGAGATATCTCTTCCATCTGCAGTAGACTCTAACTTATTTGCTCCTCTTGAAAACTTAAAAGCATAAGTACCTGCTGCCAAATTAATTAAAACAATGCTTTTTCTTCCACCACTAAAGGGCTTCAATTTATATTGAGGATCTTGCGGATTCCAATTATTGAAGGTTCCTGTTAAATAAATATCCTCATTGCTTCGGGTTGCAATATTAGTGACTACAAACCTTGCACTAAATTGTGCCAATAAGTTTCCAGAACCAATTAAGGCTATAAATAATAGTACCTTTCTCATAGCTTAAAAATAAGCAAAATAAAAGCCCGTCTAAATATTTAGATGGGCTTTGTAAAAAAAATAAAATGAATTAGTCTAGCATTTCAACGTCTTTTGGATAATTGGCCTTATTAAATACAAAAAGGATATCAGCCAACTTAGCATTTAAGTTTATATTACTTACTCCTAACTCAGTAATATTATTGCTTTTATCTAAAATAGACGCTTTTGAGAGTACACTTGTTTTTTTATTGAAAAACAATGTCACTTTTTGGAAATTTTTTCTTTTATCTAATGGCACCATTTCAATTACATTGAAATTACCCTTTGTATTGGTGAGTTTATAAGAGAAATCTTTATCATAAGAGCCAGCCAACAATTTTTGAGGACTCAATGTTTGGCTATTTTCTTCTACTGCAGACTTAGTAATTGTTTTAGCACCATCAAAATTATAAACATTTTTGCCGTCACATATTATTTCAGTTTTCCCCTGCTTTAATAAATATTTTTCTCCTCGCATTGAAAGTGATAATGCTTTTGATCCATTCGCTTTCCCCTTACTGTTGAAAGACTTTAATGAGAAGGAGGCTGTAATTCCCTTGGATGCCTTTACTTTTGACCCAAAAGCATCAATTACTTTTTTTGCTGCGGGATCATTCTGGGCATTAGTAAACAAAAAGGAACAAAAAATAAAAATACTAGCTATGTAAAATTTCTGCATGTTTCCGTATTAGGGTGCAAATATACACTTTCGACTGATTTTGGGTAATTCAACCTATTAAAGTTTCGGTAAAAAGGCCTTATCATAGGCCCAATTTGTTTATACCATTGTATCTAAGAAAGATTGCAATTCTGAATCCGTTTTAAACAACACTTCTCTTGCCTTACTTCCCTGATTAGGCCCTACCACTCCTGCAGCTTCTAATTGATCCATAAGCCTTCCCGCCCTATTATAGCCTAGTTTCATTCTTCTCTGTATTAAAGAGGTAGATCCCATTTGACTGCTTACAATTAATCTTGCTGCGTCTTCAAATAATGGGTCACGATCATTGGCATCAAAATCTCTACCTTCCATTTCTTTTTCATCCACGTATTCTGGCAATAAAAATGCCTGAGGATAACCTTTTTGATTTCCAATAAATTCACAAACAGCATCTACTTCAGGGGTGTCTACAAAAGCACATTGCAAACGAGTAATTTCTCCATTGTAGCTAACCAACATATCTCCTTTTCCAATTAACTGCTCTGCACCACCTGCATCTAAAATTGTTCTACTATCAATTTTACTAGAAACTTTAAATGCAATACGAGCAGGAAAATTGGCCTTAATGGTTCCTGTTATAATATTAACTGAAGGTCTTTGTGTTGCAATTATTAAATGGATACCTATGGCCCTTGCCAACTGGGCAAGTCGGGCAATTGGCATTTCTACTTCTTTACCAGCTGTCATGATTAAATCGGCAAACTCATCTACTACCAATACAATAAATGGTAAATATTGGTGCCCTTTTTCTGGATTCAACTTTCGAGCAGTGAATTTCTCATTGTATTCTTTAATATTTCTACAGCCTGCTTCTTTTAACAAATCGTACCGATTATCCATTTCAATGCACAATGCATTTAATGTATAGACCACTTTTTTGGTATCGGTAATTATTGATTCTTCCTCACCTGGAAGCTTAGCCAGGAAATGCTTTTCTATTACCCTATACAAACTCAACTCAACTTTTTTGGGATCAACCAAAACGAACTTTAATTGAGAGGGATGTTTTTTATACAATAAAGAAACTAAAATTGCATTAAGGCCTACCGACTTTCCTTGCCCTGTTGCACCAGCCATTAACAAGTGTGGCATAGTAGCAAGGTCTACAATGAAGTTGTCATTATCAATTTTTTTACCAATTGCAATGGGTAGAGAAAAATTACTATTTTGAAATTTTTCACTAGCCAATAAGGTTTTCATACTCACAACCGTTTTACGAACATTGGGTACTTCAATACCAATTGTTCCTTTACCCGGAATTGGCGCAATAATACGAATACCCAATGCAGCTAAACTTAAAGCAATATCATCTTCTAGGTTTTTAATTCTACTTATTCTAACACCTGGCGCAGGCACAATCTCATATAAAGTAACTGTAGGACCTACTGTTGCAGCAATTCTTTGTATTGCAATATCATAGTTTTTTAATGTTGCTATGATTTGATTTTTATGTGTTTCTAATTCTGTTGGATCGTGTACTATTTTTTCACTACCATGTGTTTCTAATAAATCTAATCCAGGATATTTATAATTCTTTAAGTCAAGTGTAACATCGTATTTGCTTGCCAAACTACCAATGGTTGCTGTAATTGTAGCTAGTGTTTCTTCCTCTTCTACTTCTGGAGTTTCTTTAATTTCTAATTCTAATTCAGGTTCATTTTTTTTGTTATTCTGTGCAATAGGAGCCTGATCAATATCATCAACTTCTTCTTCAATTTTACTTTCTTCAATTGCTTCTATTAATTCGTCTTCGGCTTTCTCTAATTCAGCTTCTAATTCTTCCTCCTCCTCTATAACCAACTCTTCTTTTTCTACCATATCAAATTCATTCATAGGGTTGTTGGTTAATTCTACAGCTGGCATTATTACCGAAACGGCACTAGCATTTGTCTTTAGTTTGTTCTTACTAATAGGCAATCCGTCTTCATCCAATTCTTCAATTGAATCATTTAATACTTCTTCATCAATATGATTGTTGTTTTCTGTTGATGCATCTGGAAAGTCCGCTGCAAGATTTTTAGACATTGGTTCTTCCTTACCATCCAATAAGTTGAACTTCCAGTTTGGCAATTTGAAAACAGGATTAAACCTCCAAATAAAATAACTAAATAAAGTTAGTAGTAATAATGCTCCAGTGCCAATTCTACCAATCCATTTTTCGAACCAGTCATTCAAATATTCACCAACAGCACCGCCCCAAGAAAAAGGGGCCCCTTTTGCAATATAAGAAGCTGCCATACTAAATACGACCAACCCTATTAATACATATTTTAAGTTCCGTAATAATTTAAACACTTTCTTTCCAAAAAGAAGGTTTACGCCTAACACAAAAAAAATGGTACAAAATAAATAAGAAGCCAAACCAAAACCATTATACCATAGTGAGTGAGAAACATAAGCACCTAGTACACCCAACAAATTATTCACTCTAACATCATCAGTAGAAAAAATACGAACACCAAATTGTTGTACTTTATCCTGATCCTCTTGCCAAGTAAATAAATAGGAAGTAAAAGAAATAAATAAGAAAAGGGTAAGTAATAGGCAAACTGAACCTATAATCTTTTCGGTTCTTTCGTCTTTAACCACTGCCGCAACCGTTACGTCTGCATCTTTGTCTGGATTCAGCTCTTCAGGGTCTGGCGGAACTGGGGTCTTCTTTTTTAAACTATTGGCCATATACCAAATATACTGTTTGAGATAGCCATAAAGAGAACTTCGGCACCAATGTGCAAAAATGGCTGCAAGGCGCTTAGGTTTTCCACTAAGCTTTATATCTCCACAAAGAAATGCCCATTAATATCCACGCAGTTATCAATAAAAGGCCCCCAATTGGCGTAATAGCACCTATCCATTTAAACTGGTTGTATCCTAGTACAGAGAAAAGGGTTAATAAATAAAGTGATCCAGAAAAAATCGACATCCCTACAATAAATAGTTTGCCAGCCGTAACCAACATTGGTGTTGGAAAATAAGCATAAAGAATACCTGTTATAAATAAAGCAAAAACATGGTAAAATTGATATTTAACCGCCGTTTCAAAAGTATTAATCATTGTAGGGCTAGCATAATTTTTTAAGCCATGAGCACCAAAAGCACCCAGTGCAACAGCTAAAGCTCCAAGAAATGATGCAATGATAATGAACCCTTTATACATGTTATTGAAGATTTACAATTAAGTTTTTTAAATTGATTTCAGAACCAGACAGTTTCTTTTTAGCTTGATTATAAAATGGACTCCTCTCTATTAACTTATTTTGAATAAAGGATTGTAATTGTTGTGTTGAAAGATTTTTAAGCAATGGCCTTTGAGCTATTTCTGGTAAGAGTCTTTCAACTAACACTTCAACTGGCTCATCTAACCATATTGTAATTCCTTGTTGATTCATCCATTCCATATTTTGATGAAAACAAGGTGTGCCACCACCAGTTGCTAAAACAAAAGATTTTTTTTCACCAAACCATCTGAGCAATTTGGCTTCGGTTTTCCTGAACGAGATTTCTCCTTCCTCTTCAAACAATTCTGCAATAGATTTTTCTTCAACAGACTCTATTATGCCATCTAAATCGTATCCACCTGTTTTTAATTTTGCAGAAAGCCGCTGCTTCCAGAAACTCTTTCCGCTGCCCATCATCCCAATAAGAAAAATTTTCATTATTTGAAGGAATTGTATCCGGTAATATCCATCCCAGTAATTAATAGATGAATATCGTGTGTTCCTTCATAGGTAATAACACTTTCTAAATTCATCATATGGCGCATAATACTGTATTCACCAGTAATGCCCATTCCACCTAGCATTTGTCTGGCATCCCTTGCAATATTGGCAGCTATTTCACAACTATTCCTTTTTGCCATACTCACTTGTTGCGGTGTAGCTTTGCCCTCATTCATTAATACGCCTAAACGCCATACCAATAACTGCCCTTTAGTTATTTCAGTAATCATTTCAGCAAGCTTTTTTTGCTGTAATTGAAAACCACCAATTGGCCTACCAAATTGCTGCCTTTCCATGCTGTATCTTAATGCAGTATCATAACAATCCATGGCTGCGCCTAATGCACCCCAAGCAATTCCGAATCTCGCTTTAGTTAAACATCCCAATGGACCTTTTAATCCTTTTACATTAGGTAAAATATTTTCTTTTGGCACTTTTACATTGTCAAAAACCAATTCTCCTGTTGCACTTGCTCTTAAACTCCATTTGCCATGGGTAGTTGGAGTAGAAAATCCTTCCATTCCTCTTTCTACAATAACTCCTTGAATTTCATTTTGCTCATTTCTGGCCCATACAACAGCAATTGTTGCAAAGGGAGCATTGCTGATCCACATTTTAGCACCATTTAATAGCATATAGTCTCCGGCATCTTTAATATTGGTTATCATACCCGCCGGATTACTTCCATGGTCTGGCTCCGTTAATCCAAAACAACCCAACCACTCTCCTGATGCAAGTTTGGGTAAATATTTATTTCTTTGCGCTTCGTTACCGTAAGCATAAATTGGATGCATCACCAAACTTCCTTGAACAGAAGCAGTACTTCTTACCCCACTATCCCCCCTTTCCAACTCTTGCATCATCAATCCATAACTAATATAATCAAGCCCGCCCCCGCCATACTCAGTTGGCACAGTTGGTCCAAAACAACCCAAGTCTCCTAATTGACGAACAATTTGCTCTGGAAACTCAGCTCTTTGTGCATAATCTTCAATAATTGGAGAAATATCCTTTTTTACATATGCCCTTACCGATTCACGAATCAATTTATGCTCTTCGGATAACAGCTCGTCTAATTGGTAATAATCTGGAGATTGAAATAAATCTGTTCTGGCAGCCATCGCACTGAATTTTAAATCTTAGAATTATACAAAAATACAATTTAAAATTACCCGAAATAGTATAATCTCATGAATTGCAATTAATACAGCAGGTTATATTAAACAAAATCCCCGTCAATGTATTTTTGACGGGGATTAATTATTATTACAGAATAAAAATAAATTATCTTCTACCTAGGCCGCTAGCAGCACCAGTTTTACTATTCTGTGGAATATCTCTATTCATTTCTTCCAAATCTACAGGGCGTTCTGTTTTATCTCCAATCAAATGTTGAGCAAAATAGTCGCTCATACCCCAGAAGAAATATTCGGTCATATTACCAAAACCATGTCTTTGAGTTGGTAATATTTTCATATCAAAGCGCTTGTTGGCTTTAATTAATGCATTCGCAACACGAATGGTATTTGCAGGGTGTACATTATTATCTATTTCGCCATGGAACAACATTAGCTTACCCTTTAAATTCTTTGCCAATTCAGGGTTTTTATCGATGTTGTATTGGAAAGTAGTGTCCCCTTTTTCACTAATAATTTCTTTAACTCCATGGTGCTTCTCGCTCCACCATCTATTGTAAATGGCATTGTCGTGGTTTCCGGCAGAAGATACAGCCACTTTAAAGAAATCAGGATAAACTAAAATTGCAGCTGTGCTCATAAAACCACCACCTGAGTGACCATGAATGCCTACTCTATTAATGTCTAAGAATTTATGTTTGTCAGCCAATTGTTCAGCAACCACTTTTTTATCGGCTAAACCATAGTCACGTAGATTCCCGTAACCATAATTGTGGTACCACTTGCTCCTGCTTGGATGCCCACCTCTATTACCCAATGTAATTACTACTACACCTAACTGTGCTAAGCGATCGGTTCTATCAAATCCTCTACCAAAGCTGGTATTCATTGCCTCCGTTTGTGGACCTGGATAAACATACTCTACAATTGGGTATTTCTTGGAA
The DNA here is from genome assembly GCA_002281575.1 of Sphingobacteriia bacterium 28-36-52. Taxonomy (GTDB): domain Bacteria; phylum Bacteroidota; class Bacteroidia; order Chitinophagales; family Chitinophagaceae; genus Sediminibacterium. The sequence goes on along the minus strand of NCGN01000001.1, from coordinate 157,216 downwards.
CTATCAAAATCAAAAGGCTTGTACATCACCCCATATAAATCGGTGATACCATCGTCGGCTTTTGCTTTAAAAATTTCAGGAAATTTATAACCTGCTGCCATTAAACTACTTAAATCAGCAGTTTCTAAATCAAGAATCTTTCTGCCATCTGCTCCTAATAATACCGATTTAGGAACAGTATTTACTCGTGAAAAAGTATTTACTAAATATCTTTTATTGTCGTCCATAGACGCATTGTGATCAAAATCTCCAGGGTTCAATAGTTTTAATCCAGTACCATCAAAATTGACTCTGTATGCATGTAAGTAATATGGATTTTCTCCAACTTCTTTTCCATTAGCAGAAAAATACAGTACCCTAGCTTTTTCGTCAATAGCCAAAATGTCTTCTGCATGCCAAGCGCCAGAAGTAATTTGGTTTTTTAGCTTACCGTTTTCATCATATAAATAAAAATGTCCCCAACCATCTTCTTCACTCCATTGAATCAATTCTTTACCTTCATTTACTAAACCAATTCTACGTATTTCTACATAGGTGTTCATTTTTTCTTCAATTAAGGTTTTAGCAGTGGCGGTTTTAACGTCTACTAATCCAATATCAATTCTTTTTAAATCTCTACTTGTTCTACTAAAGTAAAATTTATCAGCTGTTCCTAACCAAGTATTTGTTCGACCTTCATCGTCTCTACTACTCACTTTTAATGGCGCACTCCAAACATTTACTGTTTGGTCTTTATACATACCAGTATTAATTTCTTTCATGGTTTTGGTAGCCACTTCAAACATTCTAAGATGCTCAACAGGTGATTCTTTTTCTCCTGGCATCCAGTATTTATAGGTTTCCAAAGTAGGTCTTGGGTCTGCGATACTATTAATTACCCAGAGATCCTTTACCCTTCTATTATCGGTAACATCTATTACAAAATATTTTGAATCAGGAGACCAAAGTATAAAAGCAGGTCTTCTTATTCCTTTATTTTTTTCTTTGTCTACATTGGTTTCACCATTACCATTATTATGGTATCCAAAGTTTTCAATTCCATCTTTAGTAAGCTGTGTTTCTACAATGCTTGAATCTTTGTCATTAACCAAAGCCTTCTTATAATTAGCCCAATCCATTGAATATAGATTATTGTTCTTACCAAATACAACAATAGAACTATCAGGTGCAATACTTGCCCACATTGGCTTACGCTTAGTTTTAACAGGATCAGTGATTTCTACCAAGTCTCCTGTTGAAATATTGTATTCAAAATAAAAGACTTTTTTCTCCATTACAGGTGGAGTACCTTTTTTTGCTGCAGTATCTTTCTTTAGAACATCTTTAGTTGTTTTCACTTCAAACCTAATCCAATTCTCATCTTTTATGAACTTCATGCTATCAATGTTCAAATGTTGAGCATCCATAGGATCATCGGTAATTCGAGTGAGTTTTGCAGCAAGTGAAGCATTATCAAATAATTGCTTTTTTTCGCCTTTTGCTGCATCTACGATGTACCATTTTTTCCCTTCTGAGGTTTCATACATGTACCAAAAACGATCAGATTTTTTTAGCCAATGTGGATCTACATTTAAACTAAAAATCATTTTTTGCACTTTATTGGGCGAAAATCGAGCAGCCAATGCATAGTTTGCTTTGGTAACTGGAGTTTGCTGTGCCATAACCGAACTGCTTATTAATAGTAGCAGTAACATTTGGAATAGTCTCATAACAGTTTATTGATTTTTTGGATGCTCAAAATAAAGGATTCGGGCTTTAACTGTGCACCATTTATAAAATAATCGGTGGATAGCTTTACTTTGCGGTAAAATAAGACTATGCTGCCTAATTTTGAAGCTTCATTGGATTTTGCCAAACAACTCGACAAACAAGACCCGCTTGCCGAGTTTAAAAATTTGTTCTATTTCCCTCAACATAATAATCAACCTGCCATCTATTTTTGTGGCAATTCCCTTGGTCTTCAACCAAAATCGGTTTCAGCCGCTATAGAAACAGAATTAAATACCTGGAAAGATTTGGCAGTTGGAGGTTATTTTAATGGGCCAAATCCTTGGTTACACTACCAAGAATACCTAAAACCAAGCTTAGCCAAACTAGTAGGGGCAAAAGAAATAGAAGTAAGTGCAATGAACGCCCTAACTGTGAATTTGCACTTGTTAATGCTTAGTTTTTACACCCCCACAAAAGAGCGTTTTAAAATAATTATGGAAGCTGGGGCTTTCCCATCAGACCAATATGCAGTTGAAACATTGGTTAAACATTTTGACCTCCATCCATCTGATGCAATTATTGAGATTGCACCGTTAGATGGCAAAAAAACACTTAGTACTGAACAAATTATTGATGCTATTGATCATGCAGGAAATTCATTAGCGATGGTTTTATTTGGTGGCATTAATTACTATACTGGTCAATTTTTTGATTTAAAAGCTATAACTGCTGCAGCGCATAAAGTGGGGGCTATTGCAGGATTTGATCTTGCGCATGTAACTGGCAATATTCCGCTTTCATTACACGACTGGGACGTTGATTTTGCAGCTTGGTGTAGTTATAAATACCTCAACGCTGGCCCAGGCGCAGTTGGAGGTTATTATGTGCACGAAAAACATGCAATTAATGCCAATATTCCTAGACTTGCTGGATGGTGGGGCAACGATGAGAAGGAGCGATTTAAAATGGAGAAAGGATTTATTCCAAAAACAAATGCCAGCGGTTGGAATATAAGCACTGCGCAAGTATTTAATATGGTAGGATTAAAAGCTTCTCTTTCAATTATAGACCAAGCCAACATTCATTGCTTGAGAGAAAAAAGTATTGTATTAACTGCCTATCTAGCATTTTTACTAAATCAACTAGATCGAATAGCTTTTGAAATTATCACACCAGATAAAATAGAGGAAAGAGGAGCACAACTTTCTTTATACTTTAAAGAAAGGGCCAAAGAAATACACAATAAATTAATTGATAACGGAGTAATTGTAGATTTTCGTGAGCCTGGAGTCATTAGAGTTGCACCTGCTCCATTGTATTGTAGTTTTGAAGACGTGTACAAATTTTACGAAATATTAAAAAACAATTTTTAATATGCATCATCCAATCAGCTATTTAGCATTAGGCGATTCTTATACCATTGGCGAATCGGTTCCATTGCATGAATCTTTCCCGTATTTGACAACCCAACTTATAAGAAAGCAGAAAATGGCTATTCATGCGCCTGAAATAATTGCCCAAACTGGCTGGACTAGCACTGAGTTAGCAGAACAATTACTTAAAACGGAATTAAATTTACAATACGATTTTGTAAGTATATTAATTGGAGTCAATAATCAATACAGGCATTTGTCTTTAGACAATTTTAGAAACGATTTTGAATATTTACTTAAGAAAGCAATCCACTTAACTGGAGGGAAATCGGAACGAGTAATTGTACTATCTATACCTGACTGGGGCTGCACGCCTTACGCTGCTGATAAAAATGGGGCAGAAATTGCTATTGAGATTGACTCCTTTAACCATGTTTGCAATCAATTTGCAAAAAAGTATCAAACTGGCTTTATTAACATAACTGAAGAAACAAGAGAAGAGAGTAAAAACCCTGCAGCACTTGCTTCTGATCAGTTACATTATTCTGGAATAACCCACTTGCATTGGGCTACCAAATTGGCAAATCATATGATTGAAATTTACCAATAAGTTCTATTGGTTTTGCTTTGCTTCTGCTTTCATTTTTTCATTTGCGGTTATAACAAAATGAACTCTTCTATTTAAAGCCCTATTCTCATCACTATTATTTTCCATTTTTGGCTGACTTTCGCCATACCACTTTGTGGTAATTCTACTAGATGAAATTCCAGTTGCTAGTAATGCTGCAGCTACTGCATTTGCTCTACGTTCAGACAGCGATAAATTGTAATTTTCAGAACCGGTATTGTCGGTATGACCTTCAATTAAGATATTGGTATCGGGATATTCGGTGAATACATTGTTCAATTTATTTAAAGCCAATTGAGCGTTGCTATTGATATTGTATTGGTTATTGGCAAAATATACCCCAGCTTGAGATCCGTCTGGATTCTTTTCATCAAAAGTTACATTAATTCCCTCTCCCACTCTTTCCACTGTTGCTCCTGGAATAGCGGTTTTTATTTCTGCTGCTTGTTTATCCATTTTATTACCAATAATACCTCCAGCAACTCCACCAATAGCAGCACCTAAAATTGCCCCTAATGCTGTATTGTTCTTGTTTCCTATATTATTGCCTAGCACGCCTCCTATTACTGCGCCACTTGTTGCACCAACTGCTACACCCTTTTGTTGATTAGTTGATTGTTTTATTGTTTCGCATCCGTTCATAATTAATGATCCAGAAACAATAAAGATAAATTTGACAATTGTAATTTTCATAATGGTAAAGTTGATTGTTACCAACTAAACCATTGTTACATAAGAATGAGAATATATTACATCATTTGCAGATACCCAGCCATTTCTGATTGATATTCCTTAGCTACTAAAGCCGCTTGATTAGCAAAATTTTCTCCACCAGATGCAAAAATGATGGCTCTACTTGCATTCACTAATAAACCTACCGATTTGTTGAGTCCGAATCTACTAACTTCTTTCAAACTCCCCCCCTGTGCCCCAACACCAGGAACCAATAAAAAATTATTGGGTACAATATTTCGGATACGTTCTAATTCAGTTGCTTGCGTTGCACCCACTACAAACATTAGATTCTCTTTATTACCCCAAGTAGACACGCGTTCTAAAACATGTTCATATAACCTTTTTTCTACTGAGCCTTGTGTTATATGTGGTACCATAGTTAATGATTCGTCATATTCTTCCAATAAAAGTTGCTGAAAATCGCTGCTGCCAATATTAGAAGTTAAGCCTAAAACAATGGTTACTTTATTTTCATATTCTAAAAAGGGCCTAATACTATCCTCTCCCATGTAAGGAGCAACTGTTATAGCATCAAAATTGAGTACTTCAAAAAAAGCCTTGGCGTATTGTGTAGAAGTGTTACCAATATCACCTCTTTTAGCATCAGCAATAGTAAAATGCGTATTGGGTATATAGTCCAATGTTTCCTTCATTATTTCCCAACCTTTTAAACCTTGAGACTCATAAAATGCAGTATTGATTTTATAACTAACACAATATGGAAGGGTTGCGTCTATGATTGCTTTATTAAACTCAAGTACCCCATCTGGATTACCTTTTAAATGGGCGGGTAATTTGGTAATATCTGAATCTAATCCTACACATAAATAAGATTGCTTCAATAAAATTTGCTCAGTTAATGAAGTTGCTGTCATACAACGAATTTAGTGCTTCTTTCGCAATTGAATGAATGAAGCTATATTTGAAGCCTAACTATTCTGCCATGGAAAAAGAGCCAATGTATTACGGTACTTATTTACAATTAGATAAAATTATTGAAAGCCAATATCCAGTTAGCTTTGAGCCAGGAAATGAACCTGCCCATGATGAAATGTTATTCATTATTATTCATCAGTCTTATGAGCTTTGGTTTAAGCAAATTCTTTTTGAATTAGAGTATTGCATGGGCATTTTTCAAAAAGAGAAAATTAACGACAATTCAGAAGATTTAAACCTTGTAAGACATCGGTTTAAAAGAATCATAAAAATACTAGAACTGCTGAATCAACAAGTAAATGTGCTAGACACCATGACACCAATGGACTTTTTAGCATTTCGAAACCTATTAACACCTTCCTCTGGCTTTCAAAGCAAGCAATTCAGGCTGATTGAAGCCAAACTTGGGCTAGAAATAGAAAAGAGACACCAAAAAGATTATTATAAAAGAACCAATGAAGGTGGATTTACTCAACCAGACTATCAGCATATCACTCAAACAGAAGAAGGAAAAAACTTGTTACAATTGGTGAATGACTGGTTAGAGCGGATGCCGTTTTTTGATAATGCATATTGGGATGATCAATTGTCTACAGATCCTATTAATCATCCTTTTTGGAAACAATACAAAGCCGTTTACAGCGCTGGTTTATCTGAACGAGAGCAATCGAAACAAGCAGATTTTGACGCCGTTTTCTTTCAACATTTTACCCCTGAAATGAGTACGGAACAACAGCAATTATTTAACTGTAGTTTTAGCCCTGCCGCAATGCGTGCTGCATTGTTTATTATGCTTTACAGAGATTTTCCCGTTTTTCAAACTTCCTATCAAATATTGGATTCATTAATTGAAATGGACCATTTGATGAGTAATTGGAGACACAAACACTTAATCATGGTTAGAAGAATGATTGGAATGCGGGTTGGAACTGGTAATACTTCAGGAGCCGGATATTTAGAAGGGGCTTTAAACAAGCATTATGTTTACAGAGACTTATCTGGCTTATCAACCTACTTAATTCAACGTAAAAATTTACCTAAACTCCCAGAAAGTCTAATAAAGTATTTGGGGTTTAATCTATAGTGATTTTTCGTATAATTTTTTTGCAACTATAATCATTCTTGGAGATGTTTTAATATCATAATGTCCGAGTTGATAGTTGCCAAAAACTTCAACTATTTGCATGTGCTGATAACTAAGCATATCATTAAAATCGCCAAGGGAAAACTTAGCCACTCGCTCTGTATATAAATGCCTTGGGGCAGCATGCTCTTTATCGGTAATTTGAATTTGTTTAAAAAAATGATCAGCTGTTTGCCATTTGCTAATATGAAATTTAACTTCTTCTACTTCAGTTGTAACAATTGGATCTAATTGGGATTCTACAAAATGAACATTTAAATAGTCAATAACCAATATTGCCCCTGGTTTAATACTATCGGCCATCATCCTAATTGCATTATCATGTTCTCTTCTTGTTTTGAAATAACCAAAGCTGGTGAAAAAATTAAAGGCATAATCAAAATAATTAATTCTAAAACCCCTTCGCATATCATGCTGATAAAAATGCAATTGCGCTGACTCGGCTGCTTTAGCTTCAGTGATTGATGCCTCGGATAAATCAATTCCAGTTACATCAAATCCCATTTCTGCCAAAGCCATACTATGCCTACCCTTTCCACATGCAATGTCTAACATAGTTGCTCCAATAGTAGGCTGTAAATAGCGTATGAGGGTATTAATAAACAGCTCAGCCTCATTTTCATCTCTATGTTGGTATAATAAATGGTAGTAAGGAGAATTAAACCAGTCCTTAAACCATGCTTTGTCTGCCATATTAATGTTTCAACTGCGAAGTTACGTTACCTAGCCATACAAAAAATTTGAATTATATTCGCCGCCGTTTAAGCAATTACATATGGCATTGATAAAAAGCATTTCAGGAATTAGAGGCACTATTGGAGGTAAACCAGGAGACACATTGAGTCCGGTAGATATAGTAAGATTTACTGCTGCATACGGAACTTTACTTATACAATCGAATGATCAAAATAAAAAAGTAGTCATTGGAAGAGATGGTAGAATTAGTGGAGAAATGGTTCAAGCATTAGTAGTGAACACCCTAATTTCAATGGGGCTAGATGTAATTAATTTAGGATTAAGCACCACACCAACTGTTGAAATGGCCGTAGTGTCTGAGAAAGCTGTTGGAGGAATCATATTAACTGCCAGCCATAATCCCAAAGAATGGAATGCTTTAAAATTACTCAACCAAAAAGGAGAATTTATAAGTGGTGCAGATGGAGCAAAATTACTTGAAATAGCTTCTAAAGAAGATTTTCAATTTGTATCTGTAGATCAATTGGGCAAGGTAACAGATGGAGAAAATTTATTGGAAAAACATATTGAAGCTTGTGTAAATTACCCATTGGTAGATAAAGACGCCATTAAAGCTGCCAATTTCTCTATTGTAATTGACGCCATCAATAGTACAGGAGCTATTGCAGTTCCTGCTTTGTTAAATGCATTAGGGGTAAAAAAATATACCGTTTTAAATGGGGAGGTCAATGGTCAGTTTGCCCATAACCCTGAACCATTACCTGAACACTTAAGAGATTTATGCAATGAAGTAAATAAACAAAAAGCAAGTATGGGTATTGCGGTAGACCCCGATGTAGACAGGCTTTGCTTTGTATGTGAAGATGGTAGTTTGTTTGGAGAAGAGTATACTTTAGTTGCTGTTGCAGACTATGTTTTGCAACATCGCAAAGGCAATACTGTTAGCAATATGAGTAGTACTCGTGCATTAAAAGACATTACGATTAAGCATGGTGGCATATATTATGCAAGTGCAGTTGGCGAGGTAAATGTGGTTACAAAAATGAAAGAAGTAAATGCAGTGATTGGAGGAGAAGGTAATGGAGGTATTATTGTACCCGACTTACATTATGGTAGAGATGCACTAATTGGAATTGCTTTGTTTTTAACCCATCTTGCAAAAGAAAAAAAATCGATAAAACAACTCCGGAATACCTATCCTGATTACTTCATGAGTAAAAACAAGATAGAACTAACCCCAGGATTTAACTTATCAAACATATTTGAACAAATTAAGAAGAAGTATAAAAAGAATCCGGTTAATACGGAAGATGGTCTTAAGATTGAATTTGACAACGACTGGGTTCATTTAAGAAGCAGTAATACAGAACCTATTATTCGAATTTACGCCGAAAGCAATAGTGAAACGGTGGCAGCAAATATTGCAAAAAGATTGATGAATGATATTAAGGAAGCAGCTGGATTAAATTAATAATTGATCAAACGTTTTTATGGAAAGAATCTACCTAGACAATGCAGCAACAACTTCGCTAGACCCTGCAGTATTAGAAGCCATGATGCCTTATTTAACAAAGCATTTTGGTAATCCATCTTCTATTTATTCTTATGGTAGAGAATCTAGGATGGCAATAGAAAATTCCAGAAAATTAGTTGCTAAAATATTGAATGCACACCCTGCTGAAATTTTCTTTACTAGCGGGGGTACAGAAAGTAGCAATATGGCCATTACTGCGTCTGTAAGAGACCTAGGATGTAAGCATATTATTAGCTCTCCTATTGAACACCATGCCACCAGTCATACGGTGGAATATTTATACCAAAATGGAGAAGCCGCATTAAGCTATGTGAAGCTTTTACCTAACGGGCATATTGATTTGAATGATTTGGAAAATTTACTAGCCGAAAGTGAGGAAAAATGTTTGGTTACTTTAATGCATGCCAATAACGAAATAGGTAATATGTTGGATATTCATGCAGTGGGCGAGCTTTGTAAAAAACACAATGCTATTTTCCATTCTGATACTGTGCAAACAGTTGGTCATTTCCCATTTAATTTAAGAAATACACCGGTGCATTTTATTACCGGAGCGGGGCATAAATTTCATGGCCCTAAAGGAGTTGGCATGTTGTATATTAATGAAAATGTAAAAATCAAGCCTTTTGTACATGGGGGAAGCCAAGAAAGAAATATGCGTGCTGGCACAGAAAATTTGTACGGCATTATAGGTTTTGCAAAAGCCCTTGAATTGGCAACTAGTAATTACGAAAATGATAGTGCATTTATTACCGAGTTGAAGTTATACATGATGGATCAACTCAAAAAAAATATCAAAGGCATTTCGTTTAATGGAGATCCATCTGGCAAATCCTTGTATGCTGTTTTAAGCGTTAGTTTTCCTAAGACAGAGAAAAGCGAAATGATATTATTCAACCTAGACATCAATAATATTTGTGCCAGCGGAGGAAGTGCCTGCACTAGTGGGGCCGACCAAGGATCTCATGTTATTAGAGCAATTAACAACAACCCCAATCAGGTTACTGTTAGATTTAGCTTTAGTAAACACAATACCATAGCCGAAATAGATGCTGTTGTTGAAAAATTAAAAGAACTGATTTAGAGATCTTCCTCTTCTTCTTCGGTTCCAAAATTTTCAAAATTCATCATGCTTCCCATTAAATCATTAAAGGTTAATTTGCCATCCAAAGACTTTTTGCTGATCATAGAATAAGCGGCTAACCCATGTAATACAAATTCCATCAACAATGCATTTTCATTGGCATTAGCGAGCGGATAATATTTTTTAACCAATGCATATAACCCATCTATTTGGTATAGGGTTTCAATTTTAGCCGCATCCTTCATGTCTAATAGCAATTCAATATGATTGCCAGCGTCGAACCAACGAGTAATTGTTTTATAAGGGCTCTCATTAGCCGCAGCTTCCTCTACTGATTTCTTACCAGTAGTTCTTCTCTTTTTTGATTGTTCTGGATTGGGGAAGTATTGAATAAACAAATGTCGAACCGATTTATCTATCAAATTTACGGCAACCTGATAGGGGCCTTCTTGTTCTCCCTCGTATACCAATTCAATTTTACCAGTTATTGCGGGTATAATGCCTGTTAAATCACTAATCCAAACCTGAGTAGTAGCTTCATTATGAATAATGGCACGTCTTTCTGCACTGCTAACTGCATTCTCTAATGCCGCAATAGTTAGCCTTGCACTTACCCCACTTTTTCTATCAACATATTCATTAGACCTTGCTTCAAATGCAACTTGTTCTATAATGCGTTTTATTAAATCGCTTATATTGACTCTTTCTTTTTGAGCTGGTAAAATATTGGCTTCTTGCTCTGTAATAGCCAATGACGTTTCAATATTTTTTGGATAGTGTGTGAGTATTTGACTCTCAATACGGTCTTTTAATGGAGTAACAATACTTCCTCTATTGGTATAGTCTTCTGGGTTTGCGGTGAATACAAATAAAATATCTAAAGGCATTCTTAATTTGAAGCCCCTGATTTGAATATCGCCTTCTTGTAAAATATTAAACAATGCCACTTGTATTCTGGCTTGTAAATCAGGTAATTCATTGATAACAAAAATACCTCTGTTGCTTCTAGGAATAATGCCGTAATGAATTACTTTTTCATCTGAAAAACTCAACTTTAAATTAGCCGCTTTAATAGGATCGATGTCTCCAATTAAGTCTGCAACACTCACATCTGGCGTAGCCAACTTTTCTCCATAACGTGCAGATCGGTGTACCCATTCAATGGGGGTATCATCGCCTTTTTCTGCTATCAAATCATGAGCATACCTGCTTAATGGTGTAAAAGGGTCGTCGTTTACCTCGGAACCTGCTATAACAGGTATGTATTCATCTAACAGGTCAATCATTTGCCTTGCCATCCTTGTTTTGGCCTGACCGCGAAGACCTAAAAACAAAATATTATGCTGACTCAGTAAAGCTCTTTCTGTATCAGGTATAACAGTGTCTTCATAGCCCAATATACCAACAAAAGGATTCTCTTTATTTTGTATAGTTTTAATTAGGTTGTTTCTTACTTCTTCTTTAACCGATTTAGTTTGATATCCACTTGCTTTCAGTTGACCTAAATTATAAATAATATCGTATTGAGCTTTCTTTGCTTTTTTCATTTTAATAAACTGTTTTTCTTTTTCCACTTTCAAAATCTTTAAATATAAATGCCCCTAATTTATCCAATGAAGCAAAATATGCTTTGCCGTTATTCATTTCGGTAAATTCCTGTACAAACTGCTGCAGATAGGGATCTGAAGCAATCATAAACGTGGTGATGGGTATCTTTAATTTTTTACATTGTGCTGCTAAATTGATGCATCGATTCACTACTTTTCTATCTAATCCAAAACTATTTTTATAGTACTGTTTACCAATTTTCAAACAAGTAGGTTTACCATCTGTGATCATAAAAATCTGCTTGTTTGGATTCTTTCGTCTTCTGAGCAAATCCATGGCCAATTCTAGGCCTGCAACCGTATTGGTATGATAAGGCCCAACTTTTAAATACGTAAGGTCTTTCATTTCTATACTCCAAGCATCATTTCCAAACACAACTATATCAATGGTATCTTTTGGGTACTTAGTCGTAATCAATTCACACAAAGCCATGGCCACTTTCTTAGCAGGGGTAATTCTATCTTCTCCATATAGTATCATGGAATGAGAGATATCAATCATTAGCACTGTAGAAGTTTGTGTTTTAAAATCTGCTTCTCTAATTTGCAAATCGTCTTCGTGCATGGAGAATGCTTCTACCCCTCTATTGATTTGTGCGTTTCTTATACTCTCTGTAAAATCAATCTGCTCTAGCATATCACCAAACTGAAATGGCCTAGTATCTGAATTCACTTCATCACCTTGACCTGGCTTGAATGTTTGATGGTTCCCTTTACCTGCTTTCTTTAGTTTCCCAAAAATTTCTTCTAAGCTTTTCTTTCGGATTGTCTGTTCTGACTTGCCCGTAATACTAAAATCACCATTTGCTGGGTCTTCTTTTAAGTAGCCATTTTGCTTAAGATCTTCAATAAAATCGCCCATTCCATAATCCTTATCGGTAAAATGATATTGCTTATCTAATTCATTCATCCAACTCAACGATTCTGAAGCATCTCCGCTAGTATAGGTAAGCAATTGCATGAATATATCGAGCAACTGCTCAAACTTTGACTTGCCGGTATTTTCAGGATTAAAAGCAAAAAATTGGTACCCAATCATATTTTTTAAATAACATTTATAAGTCTATTAAGTTCAAAAAAAATCGCCCCGAAAACTCGGGACGATTCAATATACTCTTTTTAATACTATTTACTGCTGTCTCTCGGGGCCATTAACTTACCTGGAATTTGAATGGCTGGATTATATACAGACTTCATTCTCTCCATCCCTTCCATATAACCTTCTGCAATTCTTTTTTCATCTTCCATTAATTCGGCCTTCCTACCAGTAAGCGAATTATAATAGTTGATTTGTTGCTGAAGATCTTTACCTACAGAAGCAGCTACTTTTTCAATTAAACTTTTATCTTCTGCCATATAACAAGCTTCTAAGAACATCAAAGTATTTCTATTATGCATATTCCCTCTACTAACCATTCCATAAGGGAAATTTTCTTCATCCATTAACTTGTCTACTTTCTGTAATACTTTTCTAGCATCTTCTTTTCTGCCTTTAGCTGCTAAATCAATAGCTAATTCAGTATAAGCAGTTCTAATACTATTCAAGTGTCTTCTATTCTCTTCATCAAAATAGACCCCTTTTACATTTGCATTTCCTGCGGCAAATACATTGATTGCTTTAGACATCATCCAATCGGTGTTTACTTTAGAGCCTTGAACAGGAACGAGTCTATGACTCAATCCATCTCTGCGTAAAAATTCATCAAATCCTAAATCAACCTGAGGATTAGTGAAATAGATGGGACGATTCCATTTATTGGCAGCAATGATATTTAAAACAGCCATATCATTTTTCATCATTGAACTCTTAGGTAATTCAAATCTTAATTCAGCAACAACACTATCGTTGGCGTTCACTGTTTTATTAGCCAACACCTGAACCTTGTCTACAGGAACAGAGAATTTTCTTACAGGGAAAGTACTCAATGCTTCTCCATTACCCCTGTCTTCCATATTGATTGGATCATCACTACCTACATAATTTTTCATTAAATCGTATAGGTCATAATAACGATCTTCAGGAATATTGGGCTTAGGACGATACAAAGCATAATCTCTTTTACCACCTTCAATTTGTTCGGCAGACCAAATTACATCAATAGGTGCACTCTCATTTACTTTGTATCTCATTTCATTGATGTACCAATCTATACCCAATAAACTATAGTTAATAACCCGAATATCTGGTCTAATACCTTCCACCTCTTGTGCATACCACAATGGATAAGTGTCATTGTCTCCAAATGTGAATAGAATGGCATTGGGTGCACAGCTTTCTAAATAATCGCGTGCTAAGTCACGAGCCAAAACTTTTTTGCTTCTGTCATGATCATCCCATTCTTGTTGTGCCATTAAAGCAGGAACAGCAAGCAAACAAATAACAGTTGCTAATATAGCAGCTACGGCAGGCTTCATTTTTTTCTCTAAGAAAGTAATAACTGCCATTACTCCCAATCCAATCCAAACCGCAAATGCATAAAAACTTCCTACATAAGCATAATCACGCTCACGAGGCTGGTTACCGGCTTGATTTAAGTATAAAACAATTGCAAAGCCGGTAAAGAAGAACATTAATAAATTTGCAAAAGCATCATCCCCTCTTTTTTTACGGTGATATACAAAGCCCAAAATACCTAAGATAAATGGCAAGGCAAATAACTTATTGTTGGCCTTGTTATTTTTTAGAGAATCGGGCAATTTTGACTGATCTCCATAAATTAAATTGTCAACAAAAGATATCCCAGTAATCCAGTTTCCATCACGAACATTCCCTGTGTAAACACCTTGAATATCATTTTGTTTACCCGAAAAATTCCACATGAAATAGCGGAAATACATCCAATAAACCTGATAGCCTACAAAGAATTTAACGTTATCTACCTGATTAGGGGATCTTTCATAAGTACCATCTTTTAATTTCGGTATATTCAAAAATGCAGAATAGTAGTAAGCATGGTATTGATCATCGCTTGCATCCCAAACCCTTGGGAACAACATTTTGTCTTCGGGATTATACACGTATTTTTTATCCTGACCTACTTCAATGTATTTATCCCGGGCTTTCTGATAACGCATACCCGTATTTTTTAAATCAACGGGCTGTGCTGTGAATTTTTGACCGTATAGTAATGGAAAATCACCATATTGTTCACGACCTAAGTAACCCACTAAACTCATTGGGTTGTCTACGTTGTACATATCCACAGAAGGATTTGCACTACTCCTAATCATTGTAGTTAAGTAAGTACTGTAGCCTATAAACATAAAGCTGATGCACCAGATAGATAGAGTTAAATAAGGCCATGCTTTCTTAGCAGCTAATTTTAATCCATACCATAATAATGCTGCAACCAAAATAAAGAACAGCGTGAACCCACTAAAGAAAGGCATACCTACTCCGTTTACCATCCATCTATCAAATGAGCCAGCCATTTTAATTGAATATTGAATAACGCCTACTTGAACAGCACCCGTAATAACACATCCAATAACAAAGAAAATATAAACACCACCATAATAAGCTTTTTGGGCGGGCTTCCATTTTTCAATAACAAATAATAATCCTACGCCAACAAGGGTAGCCAATATCATTAGCCCCCCAATTGTTCCATCCATTGGAACATTGTCGGTAGCTTCAGCAGCTGCGCCAACTAAGGCAGCAATAAAGGCTAACGCTCCACCAATAGATACAATCTTAATAAACCAAGAACGAATTAATTCATAATTAAAGTTGTCTCTTTTTCTAAAATAATAAACCATCACAATAGCTGGTATAGTTAATAGATTCAACAAGTGAACACCTATAGACAATCCCATCATGAAAAAGATAAACACAATCCAGCGGTCTGCACCCGGTTCATCCGCATGGTTTTCCCATTTAAGTATAGCCCAAAAAACAATTGCAGTAAAAAAAGAAGACAAAGCATATACTTCACCTTCAACAGCACTATACCAAAAAGAATCGCTAAATGTATAGGCCAATGCACCTACCACTCCTGCACCCATTATACTCCAAATTTGATAACTATTGGGCGTATCGGTTGTTTTTATATTGATAATTCTGCGGGCAAAATGAGTAATAGTCCAGAAAAGAAACAAAATGGTGAATGCACTTGCAATTGCACTCATCATATTAACCGCTTTTGCAGCACTCATTGGATCATCTCCAAATAAAATAATAAATATTCTACCTAAAATTACAAACAAAGGGGCACCTGGAGGATGGGGTATTTGTAATTTAAAACAACTACTTACAAACTCACCACAATCCCATAAGCTTCCACCAGCTTCGGCAGTAAGTGTATACACTGCGCTGGCAACAATGAAAACCAGCCAGCCCGTAATGTTATTGATCTTATTGAACTGCATATTTGTTTTGGTTTTTAAAGACTGGCAAACATAGTTGATTATGGGTAAAATTTGAAATACAAAGGGCTGTTTCCGCAGATTTAAGAAAGTTTTTACAGCTATAAAATGGCCTTATTTAAAGTTAGAACAGTCATAAGATGCTTCAATGAATGATTTTTGGGGTAGCTGTATTAACTTTGCATTTGCATGAATCAGAAACAAACAGTAGCATTTCATACACTTGGCTGTAAACTTAACTTTTCGGAAACCTCTACCCTATCTAGAATTATGGAAAAAGAAGGTTTCGAAAAGAGGGATTTCACCGACTCTGCGGATGTTTATGTAATTAATACTTGCTCAGTAACTGATAATGCCGATAAAGAATGCAGGCAGTTGGTTAGAAGAATTCAAAGAAAATCACCAGATAGCTTCGTTATTATCACTGGCTGTTATGCGCAACTAAAACCTGCTGAAATTGCTTCCATTCCAGGGGTAGACCTCGTTTTAGGCGCAGCTGAAAAGTTTAATATTACTGATCATATTAAAGCGCTTACCAAAACAAACGACCCTGCCAAAATTTGCAGTTGCGATATTGCAGATGTAACTGGTTTTAATGCTTCTTTTTCTCAACACGATAGAACTAGAACATTTTTGAAAGTGCAAGATGGCTGCGATTACAACTGTTCATTTTGCACCATTCCAATGGCTCGCGGAAAAAGCAGAAGTGACACCATTGACAATGTGGTTGCAAACGCAGCTCATTTGGCATCTGAAGGTGTTAAAGAGATTGTATTGACAGGTGTTAATTTGGGAGACTTTGGCAAAGGAGCACATGGAGACAAAGTGCATGGCGAAACTTTTTTAGACCTGGTTAAAGCTTTAGATGTTGTTTCCGGAATTAATAGATATCGCATTTCCTCTATAGAACCCAACTTAATCACCAATGAATTAATTGAATGGGTTTCGAGTAGTGATCAATTCATGCCCCATTTCCATATTCCCCTACAAAGTGGATCCAATAAAATTTTGGGACTCATGCGTAGGAGATACAAAAGAGAATTGTATGCAGAACGTGTAGCTTTAATTAAACAATTAATGCCACATGCCTCTATTGGTGTTGACGTAATAGTAGGATTCCCTGGCGAATCAGATGAAGACTTTAAAGAAACTTTTGATTTTATTCATTCATTAGATGTATCCTACTTACATGTATTCACGTATTCTGAAAGAGACCATACGAAAGCATTAGAAATTACTCCAATTGTACCCATCCAAATCCGAAATGAGCGTAATAAAACCCTGCGGAACCTCTCTTACATGAAGCAGCAATATTTTGCACAACAGCATAGTGGAAAAACTAGGCCTGTTCTATTTGAAGCCTATAATAAAGAAGGCATGATGGAAGGATATACCGATAATTACATTAGAATTAGTACCCCTTATAGAAATGAATGGGCCAACCAACTAATTGATTGGATTATTTAGAGGTTAGGAAAACTGCAGGAAATTCAACAATCATTACTTGTCCAAGACTTTGTAATTCTACATATACTTTTTTCTTGCCGCCCCTAATTACAGTTCCTTCCTTATCCATAAATACCCCGTAATTAACTTTTATTAAATCTCCACTTGAAAAGCCCTGGTCTGAAATGATGGATATTTTTGCATCTTTCTCCGATAAATAGGCTTTAATATTGTTTATTTCGTCTTCTTTAATAACAGCAGGTTTGCCCAAATAATAAACGAAATTTAATGCGCCATCAGTCATTAACACTTTAGATCTTTCGGTATCATCTATATATACGAACACATAAGATTTGAAGAGAGGTTCTTCAATTATTTTTTTCCTATCGGTCCATTGTCGCTCTACTTTTTGAAGTGGGCACCAACTTTCTATACCTTTTCTTACAAGAACCGTATCAATCTTTTTTTCCCATCTTGGCTTGGTATAAACGGCATACCATTTCTTTTCTAACTTCTTTTCCATAATGCTAGTAATCGTTCAATATAAAAAAGTAGTTTAATTTTTTGCAGTATTATATTGATGAGTAGCTAACTCTTGTATAATTTTAGTACTTGCATCAATTTGCAAGTCTTGCTTTAATAACTTTAACCATTCTTGGTATCTGATTCCTTTATTTTTATCTGGATTGTTGTAGAATTTATCTTTTTCTGCTTCAAGGGTTTGCACGTTCATTTCAGATTTAAGTTTCAACAAGTTATTATTTTGATTAACTGTGTTGGTAATTTGCTTTTGCATTTGTTTAAACTGATCAATTTGCAAATTGATGGGGTTTTCACTGTTTTTAGATAGCCATTTTAAGTTGTCTTGCAATAAATTCAAACTTGCATCCGAAGAAATTCTAGTTTGTTCTTTTTTGATTATTTGGGTTAAGTTATTAGACTCAATTCCTTGCCATGGCTGGTAAGCTGTTTGAGGTATGGCATCCCAAGGCAAGGAATTGGGGTTGTCTTTTTCTCTAATTTTTAAATACTCATAAGTATCAGGCATAATAATATCTGGCACAACTCCTTTTAGCTGGGTACTTCCGCCATTTACTCTATAGAATTTTTGAAAAGTTAAACTAACAGCTCCAAATTCAGTTCTACTACTATAAAAATCAATAGGTCTTCCAAATGGGATGGGTCTTTGAACTGTTCCTTTTCCATAAGTTGAACTACTTCCTATTACAATACCTCTTTTATAGTCTTGAATTGCTGCAGCAAATATTTCACTTGCAGATGCGCTAAGCTCATTTACCATAACCGTTAAAGGACCATCATATAATACAGACTCATCATTATCTCTCCAAGTTTGTTGATCTACTCTCCCATCTCTTTCTTTTACCTGAACAACAGGCCCTGTTTTAATGAATAGCCCTACCATCTTTACTACTTCAAGCAAAGATCCACCCCCATTATTTCTTAAATCTATTACAATTCCCTTTACATTTTCTGCTTTCAATTTTCTAACTTCAGCAGCAACATCTTCAGAACACTTAAAACCATTTTTATCTTCAAAATTTGCGTAGAAATCAGGCAGTGCTATGTACCCAATTTTATCTTTTCCTTGCATGATTACTGCACTTCTAGCAAGACCTTCATCCTGTTCAATTTTTTCTCTGATTAATGAAACTGTTTTAGTTGTACCATCTTGCTTTTTAAAAGTAATTCTAACTTCTGTTCCCTTTTCTCCTCTAATTATTTTAACTGCATCTTCTGTACCATACCCGCTTACATCAACTGGCTCTTTTGCACCTTGCGCTACTTTTATGATAATATCACCAGCTACTATTGCACCAGATTTCCAAGCAGGTCCGCCTGTTACAACACTAGCAATCTTTATTCCATTATCATCCTGTTGTAATTGAGCACCAATGCCATAGAATTGATTACTCATTCTTTCGTCAAATGCTCTTTTTTCTATAGGTGGATAGTAATCGGTATGCGGATCCATTGTATTGGTGATTACATTTATAAAAGAATTGAATCGCTGTTCTTCTGTAAATGTAGTTTTGATACGATTAAATGTTCGATCCATCATTTTTAACACACTGGTTCTTGCAGCTAACTCTAAACTATCATCGGGCAAAACTCTAAAGCTGTCTTTTCCCTTATTTTTTTCTCGCTCCTCTTGTAAATCTACGAAACGCTCCAAAGAATAATATTTCAACTTCTTTTTCCAACGATCTTTTCTTTCCGATTCTGAGTTGGAATAGCTTAATTGATCTCCATCTAATTGAACAGAATCGTTAATGCTATAGTCGAATGGTTTAGACAATATATCTTTATAATACAGCATTGTTTCTGCAACACGTTTTTCATAAATAGCACTAACTGCTGGCTGAAATTGAATAGAAGACCCATGAATTTCATCGTCAATGCTTGTCTCAAATTTTTTAACAGCATTTACATCTGCAGAAGTGAAAATACTTTTATCTCCATCCAATTGACTTAAATAAGCTTTAAATATTTTTCTTGAAAAATCATCATTGATTTTTTGGGGGCTATAATGTTGCTGTTCTAAAAGCGCCCCTACTGTATTCAATAGTTTTTGTTGTTGGGCTATTTTTTCATTAGAATCTGTCCCATTTATACTGCGAAATGCAATAAATAATGAACCAAATAATACCAAGGCCGTTAGCACTAATCCTTTTCTACTCTTCATAAATTGCTTGAATTTTTGCATGATCTTTTCAAAAATAATCTAAATATAGTTTTCAATCGCATGTATAAAACCAATTAACAAAGGTTTGGATGAAGTTTTTTTAAAAAATATTTACTACTTTTGCCATCCACAAAAACGGAGGGCGTAGCTCAGTTGGTTAGAGCGTCAGTTTGTGGCACTGAAGGCCGGGGGTTCGAGACCCCTCGTTCTCCCACTTAAAACCTATAAAGCGTATGTTTTATAGGTTTTTTAACTTAAATACATGAAGCTTTTATATCTCATTCCTATTATTTCTGCTTTTATTGGTTGGTTTACCAATTGGGTAGCCATCAAAATGTTGTTTCATCCAAAAAAACCTGTAAAAATCCTTGGAATCACGTTCATTGGTATATTTCCAAAAAGACAAGTACAATTTGCCGAAAAATTAGGGAAGTTGGTAAGTGATGAACTTTTATCCTTTCAAGATATTGAATCAAAAATTATCAATCCAGCCAATATTGATCAATTAATGCCACAAATTGATGCTCATATTGACCATTTTCTGAGGGTAAAACTTGCTGACCAAATGCCTGTCATCAGTATGTTTATTGGAGACAAAACCATTCAGCAAATGAAATTGGTATTCATGACCGAGTTAAAAGAATTGTTCCCTGGCATTATGAAGTCTTATATGGGTAATTTACAAAGAGAGCTAGATTTAGAAAAAATAGTAATAGAAAAAGTAAAGGGATTTTCAACAGATAAATTAGAACAAATCTTAAATGATATCATGTCTAAAGAATTCCGATTTATTGAAATCCTTGGAGGCATTCTAGGGTTTTTAATTGGAATTATTCAAGTGATTTTAACCCTTGTTTCATAGTCACCGACGGATTAAACAGCCTATTCGCCGATTTAGTTAAACTTTATCCACTCAGGCTTGTCATATTACCGCTTATAAAATGCAAGAACCATTCGAGCATGGCGTAAACCAACTTTGCACTTATTAATAAAGATGAATATGCGTAAATTTTTAGGATTAATCGGGTTTTTAACCCTTTTCGTTGCAACTACTTCTGCTCAAATGCCTGCAATGGCAGGTGGTCGTGGAAGTGCTGCTGGAGCAGGACAAAACATGAATATTGGCCATTTTTATGGAAAAATCGTAGATAGTAAAACCAACAAAGGCATTGAAGGAGTTACAGTACAATTAAGAGGAAATAAGTTTGATACAGTTACTAAAAAAATGAAAGAAGCCATTTTGGGTACAATCATTACCAAGGCAAATGGAGATTTTAGTTTTGAAAACCTTTCATTATTCGGCAATTTTAAATTAAATGCTACCGCATTGGCCTATAAAACAGTAGACCAAACCTTCAGTTTTGGTATTAAAATGCCTTCAGGTGGAGCAAATGGTGGTAACATGCAGAAAATGCTTGGAATGGCAGATAAAGATTTGGGTAATATTAAAATGGAAGAAGATGCCACCAATTTGGGTAATGTTACAGTAACTGCATCTACTAAACCCCAGTTTGAATTAGGCATCGACAGAAAAATTTTTAATGTAGATAAAAACTTAATGGGTTCTGGTCAAACAGCAACCGAATTAATGAGAAATATTCCTGCATTAAATGTAGATATTGACGGTAATGTTACTTTAAGAAACGCCGCTCCTACTTTATTTATTGATGGAAGGCCAACCACTATTACTTTAGATCAAATTCCTTCGGACATTATTGATAGAGTAGAATTAATCACTAACCCTTCAGCAAAATTTGATGCTTCTGGTGGTAATGCTGGTATATTAAATATTGTACTTAAGAAGAACAAGAAAGTTGGTTACAATGGTGGATTAAGAATGGGTATAGATTCCCGAGGAAGAATTAATGGAGGAGGCGATATTAATATTCGTCAGAATAAATTAAACTTTACCGGAAGTGGTGTTTTAAATCAACGTAAATCAATATCAGAAGGCATTACAGACAGAAATAATATTTTATCTATTCCTAGTAATATTTACAACCAATTGAATTCTACCAACCAAGGATATTTTGGGTTCTTTAGAGGTGGCCTAGATTATTTTGTAGACAATAGAAATACAATTTCTGTAACGGCCAACTTTAACAGAGGACAATTTGACAATGAGCAAACACAAAGAGTAGATTCCACTATTAAGGGGATTAAAAGCTCCTACTCAAATATTGGGACACAGTCAACTCGTAATTTTAGAAATATAGGTACCCAATTAAGTTACAAACACAATTTCATGAAGAATGGTCACAACATTTCTTCAGACTATAATTATAATAAAAGCAGCAGCGACAACTTATCTAATATTAATAATTATACTTATAATATAGATGGTACGCAAAAAGAAATACCTATTCTTCAACGAGGGGTTGGTGAAGGAAGTACTACTAATCATACTTTCCAAATTGATTATGAAAATCCGATTACTGACGATAAAAAATTTGAGGCAGGTGGCAGAGTGGCAATTAGAGATTTTAACAATGTGCTTGATCAGTTTAGATTCAATAGCTTAACTGGACAATACCAACTCGTTCCATTAATAAGTAGTAGATATAAATACACAGATGCAGTTTATGCAGCATATAGCACCTATAGTTTTAGAGTCAATAAATGGAGCTATCAATTGGGCTTAAGAGCTGAAAGTTCTAATTATGTAGGAACCTTATTGAATTCAAAAGGTGCAGATTCTGCATCCTTTTCTGTAAAATTTCCATTGAGTTTATTCCCAAGTGCATTTATCACTTATAAAATAGATGAAAAGCAAGATTTTCAAATTAACTATTCTAGAAGAGTAAACAGACCTAATTTCTTTCAGCTGATGCCTTTCCCAGATTATTCTGATCCGCAAAATATCAATGTAGGAAATGCAGGATTAAGTCCAGAATTCACTAATTCATTCGAAATGAGCTGGAACAATGCTTATAGAAAAGGATCCAATTTTTTAGCAACAGCCTTCTATAAACATTCTACTAATTTAATAACCAGGTATGTTTATAGAGACGCAAATGCTTTAATTCCTGGTGATAGTGCATTCTTTAGCACATTTATTAACGCCAATAGTGCAAGATCATTTGGCTTAGAATTAACCAATAAAATGGCAGTCACCAGTTGGTGGGAAATGACAGTTAACTTGAATATTTTCAATTCCAAAATCAATGCTACAGTTCCAGGTCAACCTGATTTAATTCAAGAACAATGGAGTTGGTTTGCAAAAATGAATAATACCTTTAAAGTTGCAAAAGGATTATCAATCCAATTAAGTGGAGATTATCAAGCTAAAACCGTTTTACCACAAGGTGGCGGAGGAGGACGTGGCGGAATGATGTGGGGAGGTGGCCCTCAATCTGGGGCACAAGGTTTTAATTTACCAAGATATGGTATTGACCTAGCCATTCGTAAAGAATTTACTTGGAAAAAAGGTCGTAGCGGAATTATTACTTTAAGTATGAATGATATTTTTAGAACGCAGCTATTCCAAAGCTATTCTGAAAGTTCATTCTTTAATCAAACCACACAAAATAGAAGAGATCCTCAAGTATTAAGATTAAACTTTAGTTACCGTTTCGGTAAATTCGATGCTAGTTTATTCAAGAGAAAAAATACCAAAGCAGATCAAAGTGGTGGAATGGATATGATGCAATAATAGATAAGTTTTAGTTTAAGAGTTGGGCCTCGATTATTTAATCGGGGCCCTTTTTTTAAACATTTTTACCTTGAAGCATTGGAACGAAAGAGAATTCTTCAAATAATTCTTCCTGAAGTGTGCCATCTATATTTTTAGTAATCCGCATCATTCTTTGCGCCTCACCTTCGTCTACTGGAATAACCATAAACCCACCAGGCTTTAATTGTTCAAGCAATAATGGTGGAACAAAAGGAGCTGCAGCAGTAATTAAAATTTTATCAAAGGGTGCGTATGTAGGTAACCCTTTAAATCCATCCCCATAAAAAAACTTAATATTTGGATACTGTTTTTTAAAATGATAATATTCCTTTTGTTCATCAAACAGTTTCTTTTGCCTTTCAATTGTATAAACCCATTGTGCTCCCAAAGCAGCAAGAATGGTGGTTTGATAAATACTACCCGTTCCAATTTCTAATACCTTATCCCCTTTTTTTATTTGTAACAACTGTGTTTGATATGCTACAGTATAAGGATGAGAAATTGTTTGGTCTGCAGAAATTGGAAATGCACGATTTTCGTAAGCAATTTTTTCAAATGCTGATTCTAGAAAAAAATGCCTTGGAATGGTATTTATTGCATCCAAAACTGCTTCGTCTGTAATTCCTTTCTCACGCAATGTATCTACTAATATCTTGCGCATCCCTTTATGGGTAAAGCCATCATTATAATCTCTATCCTTTCGCATATTGCGAATATAGGAATCTATTTTAGGTTCATACTACTGATAATCCCATTTATTCTATTCTCTAACTCCATTTGCTTTGTATCAAATTCAGCCTTACTGCTCAAGCTCGTATTTACACTAAAATAAAATTTGATTTTTGGTTCTGTACCTGATGGTCTTGCAGAAATCTTACTACCATCTGCAGTAATAAACTGCAATACATTACTTTTTGGAAGCTGAATGGTCCATGTTTCACCAGTTTGCAAATTGGTGCCTGTTTGTAATTGATAGTCTAATAATGTAATAACAGCAGACCCATTAATTTCAGCAGGCGGATTGTTTCTATACCCTTCCATCATAGCTGCAATTTCTTTTTGGCCATTCATTCCTTTTTTTGTGATGCTGATTAAGTTTTCGTAATAAAATCCATATTGGATATATAATTCAATCATTTTATCAAATAAGGTTTTACCCTTATTCTTCTCGTAAGCTGCCATCTCACACATTAATGCAACAGCGCTAACGGCATCTTTATCTCTAATTTGATCCCCAATCATTAATCCAAAACTTTCTTCGCCACCTATTACATAATTTTCTCTGCCTTCCAATTCCTTAATTTTCTCTGCTATCCATTTAAATCCAGTTAATACATTGTAACAGGCTACATTGTTTTGCTTCGCAACTTCATTAATCATTTCAGTAGTTACAATTGTAGAAATAACCATATCGTTGGGCTGAGCAATTCCTTTCGCTTTTCTGGCTTCCATCATGTAGGCAAAAGCCAAAACTGCTGTTTGATTCCCATTCATTAATACCCACTCACCTTTGTGATTTTTAACACCAATTCCAACACGGTCGGCATCAGGATCTGTGCCCAATAAAATATCCGCATCTAATTGTTGGGCTTTCTTTAAGCCAATACTCATGGTTTCACTTTCTTCTGGATTGGGATATTTAACAGTAGGAAAATTCCCGTCTGGGGTAGATTGCTCTTCAACAATATGAACATTATTAAATCCAAATTTTTCCAAAACCTGAGGAACCAATGTGATGCCTGTTCCATGTATGGGGGTATATACTATTTTTAAATCTTTCTGTGCAGCAATTACATCTGGATAAACACTTAACCCCTTGACCATTTCTAGATAGGCTTGATCTAAATCTGCACCAAGGATGGTGATATTTGATTCGCCACCACTCCATTTTACATCATCTACACTTTGAATGGCTTCAACTTCGGTGATAACATTCTTATCGTGTGGTGGAACCAATTGTCCACCATCATTCCAATAAGCTTTATACCCATTGTATTCTTTGGGATTGTGAGACGCAGTACATACTACTCCAGCTTTGCAACCTAAGTATCTGATTGCAAAACTCAATTCTGGCGTTGGTCTTAAAGCTTCAAAAAGAAAAACTTGAATACCATTTGCAGCAAATACATTAGCGGTTGTTTCTGCGAAAAATCGGCTATTATTTCTGCTATCATGGGCAATTGACAACTTAATTTCAACACTAGGATAGGTTTTCTTCAAATAATTGGCAAATCCTTGAGTAGCCATACCAATAGTGTATTTGTTAACCCTATTGGTTCCTACACCCATTAATCCTCTTAAACCACCAGTTCCAAACTCTAAATTTCTATAAAAAGCATCCGCTAATTCTTCTGGATTATTTTCTTGTTGTTTTTTTATTGTATTCTTGGTTTCTTGGTCGTAATTACCATTTAGCCAGATATTAACTCTTTCCTGTATAACAGCGTCCATATTATTTATTTGCTTTTCTAATGTTTACAAAATCAATTCAATATAAGAAAAATAGGCGATTTATTTATACTACATATGCCCCAACAATTTTTCCATCTATTGTTTCCACCTGAATATGCTCTTCTAGTGTTGTAGAAATAGATAACCCTACAAAGTCGGGCTTAACTGGATACATTTTGTGCATTCTTTCTACCATTACCAAAGTTTGAATGGTCCTTGGATGCCAATTGAGTAGTGGCTTCAAGGCATATAATAAAGTTTTCCCGCTATTGGTAACGTCATCAATCAAAATAATATTAACCCCGTTCAATGGCACTATTTCACTTAACTCTACTTTATCTGGGTGATGTTTGTTCAATTTAACAGAAACAATGTCATTTTTTTTATCTAAAAAAGGTCTTAACAAGCCCCCTATTGCCTCTGCAATCACAACGCCGCTATTTTGAACCCCAATCAATAAAACAGGACCCTCTTGACCACTCAAGCTCTCGGCAATTTCCAAGCTCATGCGCTTCAGTTTTTGTTGCGCTTCGCTTTCACTTAGGATATATTTTTTTTCCGACATAAAGTTAATTATACCCCAAATTAACAACAATAAATTGCATTACACAATTGCATTCAGCTGCTATTAAAACTATTATCTTAGCGTATAACTTTGTTTATGCAGTATTTACAACAAGCCCTTTTTGTGCTAATGGCCATTGCTGCCATTTATTTATTTGCCAAAAAAGTAGGTGAAATTAGACGGAACATCTTTTTAGGCAAATCCCTTGACCTCTCAGACAACACTGCAATCCGGTGGAAAAACGTTTTATTATTGGCCATGGGTCAGAAAAAAATGTTTAAAAACATCCCAGTAGCATTGATGCATTTTATCATTTATGCTGGATTCATCATTATCAATATTGAGGTCCTCGAAATTGTATTGGATGGAATTTTAGGCACACATCGATTGTTCTTACCGCTATTAGGCAAGGTTTATAATTGGCTAATCAATATTTTTGAAATATTGGCATTGGGTGTTTTAGTTGTTTGCGTCATATTTTTAGCAAGAAGAAATTGGTTAAAATTAAAAAGATTTATTAGCAAAGACTTGAATGGTTGGCCAAAAACAGATGCCAATTTTATTTTAATAACAGAGATTATTTTAATGAGCTTGTTTTTAGTTATGAATGCAACAGATCAGTTGCTTCAACAAAATGGAGCTGCTCATTATTCTAGTACAGGTGCATTTTTTGTTTCCTCTTTATTAATGCCTTTATTTGAAGGTTTAAGTACTTCAACATTAATGGGTATTGAAAGAACAGCTTGGTGGATTCATATTGGCGGCATTTTTGCATTTTTGAATTACCTGCCTTATTCCAAACATTTACATATTGCCCTCGCATTCCCTAATGCATATTATGCAAAATTGGACTCAATTGGTAAAATGAAGAATATGCCTGAAGTGCAAAATGAAGTTTTATATGCAATGCAACCCGAATTAGCACCTGCAAATGCCGCACCACCTTCAAGCTTTGGCGCCAAAGATGTTTTTGATTTAAGTTGGAAGAACTTATTAGATGCCTATAGTTGCACAGAATGTGGAAGATGTACAGATGAATGCCCTGCTAATATAACCGGCAAATTATTGAGTCCAAGAAAAATAATGATGGCTACAAGAGATCGATTAGAAGAAGTAGGAAAAAATATCAACCAAAACCAATCATTTATTCAAGACAACAAATCCTTATTACACGATTATATTTCTGTTGAAGAATTAAGAGCTTGTACTACTTGCAACGCCTGCGTAGAAGCTTGTCCGGTAAGTATATCTCCCTTAGACATTATTGTAGAATTAAGAAGATCATTAATAATGGAAGAAAGTAATGCTCCACAAGAGTGGAATAGTACATTTAGTAATATCGAAAACAATTTTGCTCCGTGGAAATTTTCTCCAGATGATAGAGATAATTGGGTATCGGAAATGGCTTAATAATTACGTTAAACTTAACTACAAAAAATATTGAGATGAAAATTAATACAATGGCTGAAATGATAGCTAATGGCGAAACCCCTGAAATTCTCTTTTGGGTTGGATGCGCAGGAAGCTTTGATTTACGTGCACAAAAAATAACTAAGGCATTTGCAACAATTCTAACCAAAGTGGGAGTGAAATTTGCAATACTAGGAAAGGAAGAAGCATGCACTGGAGACCCTGCAAGAAGAGCCGGCAATGAATTCTTATTTCAAATGATGGCTTACCAGAATATTCAGGTATTAAATGGCTATAATATCAAGAAAATTGTTACCACTTGCCCCCATTGTTTTAATACACTTAAAAACGAGTACCCTGAATTGGGGGGTACTTATGAAGTGATTCATCATACTACCTTATTACAAGAATTAATTAATGAAGGAAAAATCATTATGAAAGAAGGGGGTAGTTTTAAAGGCAAAAAAATATCTTATCACGATAGTTGTTATTTAGGTAGGGCAAATGATATTTATGAAGCACCTAGAAAAGTACTAGAAGCTTTAGATGCTGAATTAATAGAAATGAAACGCTGTAGAACAAATGGGCTTTGCTGCGGAGCAGGTGGAGCTCAAATGTTTAAGGAAGATGAACCAGGAACTTCTAGAATTAATATGGATAGAGCAGATGAAGCTCTTGAAACTGGTGCAAAATTCATTGCTGCAGCCTGCCCCTTTTGTAACACCATGATGTCTGATGGGGTTAAAAATAGAGAAAAAGAAAACGAAGTGGCTGTTTTGGATATTGCTGAAATGATAGCAGAAAGCATGGTTTAATTTGTAAATTTGCGCTATGAATTTAACAGACTATCAATTACATTGCCCTCCCACTTTTAGTAACCAGTCTAAAGTATGGATATACCAGAGTAATCGTTTATTTAGTATTAGCGAAGCATTTGAAATTGAAACTATATTAAGTGAGTTCGTATCTAACTGGAAAAGTCATGGTGCCCCAGTTAAGGGTTTCGCTAATTTATTCTTTGGTCAATTTATAGTATTAATGGCCGACGAAACAAACACTACGGTAGGTGGTTGCAGTACAGATAGTTCAGTCCATACAATTAAAAAGATAGAGCAATTATTTAAAGTAGATTTATTTAATAGACAAAATCTTGCTTTTTATATAAAAGACAAAGTTCAATTATTACCCTTTGCTCAAATAAACTACGCTTGGGAGAATAATTTTATAAATGGTGAAACAATTTACTTTAATAATACTGTAACCACTAAAGAGAGCTTTTTAAATGACTGGTTAATACCGTTAAAGTCAAGTTGGTTAAAATCAAAAATAAAGGCACTAACTATTGCCTAGGTTTTTGATTTTTTTACCTGATTCAATACTTTATTTTTTTCTTTTTCGCTCAAACTACTTTTTTGAACCATTCGGTTTAATTGATAGCTTATGGAAATTCTATAATTTCTGCTTCTAGTGGTACTGAAACTTTCTAATTGAAACCTTGGACCATTCGTAATTGTATTTAATTCTTGTGGCGTAAAAGGATCAATGGCATTGAAAGAAACAATCAATCTCCTATTAAATAGTTTATGCTGTACACCAATATTGGTATTGATATTGGTTCTACTGATACCTTGTGGATTGGCATATCGATTGTATCGAGCAGTACCCTCAAAAGTCCAAACGCTATTAGGTGTATAAGTATAGTTTAGATTGGAATAAAACGAACCTCCATCTTGGTATAAATAAAGCTTTTTTTCACTCTCCCCATATTGGTTATAGGTAAAGCCAACACTTCCATTCATTCTAAACTGTTTACTAAATGTATGACCCCCATATGCACTTGCTTCATATTCGTTTCTGTCGGCAATATTTAACCAAGTAACATTGGTTTTACCACCTTCACCAAGGGTTCTAATTGTATTAAATACCTGTGAAACTTTATTATAACCAATAGATGTATTAAAATAATATTTCCCCTTAGTGTAATTGAAATTCAAGTCGAAATTATGAGACAAAGTAGGTTGCAAATCTGGGTTACCATATCGCAAATTATATGGGTCAGAATAGTCTATATTCGGATTCATTTCCCCAATTCCAGGCCTACGAATAGTAGCTCTATAAACCAATGCAGTGTTGAATGATTTATTAAACTCTTTTCTTAACGTAAGATTGGGTAATACATTCCAGTAATTGCTCTGTGTATTAGACACATTTCCTTTTACAAAATCAAATTCAATATTGGTTTGTTCGGCTTGGGCTCCAAAAGTTAGTCTAAAGTCTTTTTTAAACCACAAGCTGAATCCAGCCCTAAAAGTGAGAATCTGCTGTTTAAAATAAAAGTCATTACTTAATAAATCATTCGAAATCATAACACCATCCGATTTCCTAAGAAAATTGGTGTTAAGTGTATTATGAAACCAAGAAGAATAGTAAGTGGCGCCAGTTGTAAATTGACTATTTTTAAATTTTAATGGTTTAATATATTCTACTCTTGTTGAAAAACTTTTAGTTAAATTATTAAAGAATTGTGATTGAGTAGAATCTATACCAGTAGGCACCATACCGGCGCTTAAAAACTGTTGATAAAAATCCCGATCATTGTCGTTTTTACTTGTATTGGCAGACATAAAAAATCTAAGCTGCTCTGCAAAATTCTTGGGCGATTTATATATATAAGAACCTTGAACACTATGGGTATACCCTTCCCCTTCACTTCTATTCTCTCGATTACTTATTCTATATGCTTCATTAAATCGATTATAATTAGTAAAACTATTTTTACTAACATTGTTAAAGAAGTTCATATTTCCTTGGTATACCAGACCAATTAAATGTGATTTAGAAAATTCGTAATCAAGTTGACTCCTTAAGTTTGGCCTAGTATTTTTATTGGTATAATTTGCTGCACTATATAAACGATTAATAGAGTCTGTATATAAATTCGTACGATTATTGAAGCTATTCCCCATTAATTGACTAGCCCCCAATCCAATGGTTTGGTTATAAGTAAACTTTTTGTTTCGATAACTTATGTTACCTGAAAAATTACCCTCCCCCCTAGTTCCAGCACTAATATTCAACCTTCCTACCCATCCAATTTTTCCTTTCTTAGTAATGATATTAATCACTCCACCTGTTTCTGTTGCAAACTGCGGTGGCGGATTCATCATGATTTCAATTTTTTCTATACTGCTTCCAGGCAAACTTTCTAATAAATCTTGAAGCTGTTGTGCGTTTAATTCAGTTGGCTTATCGTCAATTAAGATTTTGGGTTCCCTCCCTTTAAGCAACAGCCTGCCATTGGGGTCGTTGTTTACTAAAGGAATATTTTTTAATAATTCAGCAGTACTAGAACCACTACTAAGCGCACTCTCCCCTATATTATAAGTGAGTTTATCATCTTTATTTTCAAACAAAGGTTTCTCGGCGTAAACAATTACTTCAGAAAGTGATAAATTGGAGGCAGGCTTTAATTTAATATCGCCTAAATTGAAGTCGTATCTTTCCTCTCTTAAAAAAACACTGTCCAACTGAGTTAGTACAAAACCCATTGAACTTATTTTAAGTGAATAATACCCTAGCGGAAGCTTATTAAATTCAAAACTTCCATTCTTGTCAGATAAAGTAGTCCGCTTTAAGGAGTCAATTGATAATCTATGTAAATCTATTCTTGCAAAAGGAACAGCATCCCCTTTAGTAGCATCTATAATACTACCCATAATGATTCCTAAGTTCAGCTTATCCTTATTCTGGTTGGTTTGTGCAATCACCCCAATACTGGCAAAAAAAAAGAATAAGATGGGGACAGCCCTATATATAAACATCTTGCAATTTAACTATTACCATTTTGTTTAAAGCAAAAGATGGATGATTGGCTATTGAAGCAATTCTTTCAGCTTAACTTGTAATTCGTTCCCTCGCAAATCTTTCGCAATGATCTTCCCAGAAGGGTCTAATAAGTAATTGGCGGGTATACTTTGTATTTTATACAATTGAGCTACCTTATTATTCCAGCTTTGCAAATCGCTTACTTGGGTCCAGGTTAATTTGTCTTTACGAATTGCATTCATCCAACTTGCTTTGTTGTCGTCTAAAGAAACACCCAGTACGGTAAAATTCTTATTAGCATATTTATTGAAAGCATTAACCAAATTAGGGTTCTCTGCTCTACATGGCCCACACCAGCTAGCCCAGAAATCAATTAATACATATTTACCTCTAAATGATTTTAATGAAACCAACTTACCGAGAGTATCTTTTTGACTAAAATCTAACGCCTCAGTTCCAATTTTATTAATATTGGCTTCTGCAATTGTTTGCTCAATCATTCTTGCAAATGAACCTTTTTTTGCAGCAGGATCTAAAGCATTGTAACGATTTTCTAAATCCTCTGTTCCATTTAATAAAGGGCTAATAGCAAACAAAACAAATGAGCTTACGGGTGAAGCAGTTTTTTCTTTCGCAAATTTGGTTGCCTCTTGCAATACCTTACCCTTTGCTTGTTCGTATAATACAATTAACGAATCCCTTTTAACCCTGTTTTTTTCGGGATTAATTTGTTGCACCAGATAATTAAGTCTTTCTCTTATGGGATTAAAAGATGCTTTAAACTGTTGGTAGTCTGTTTCTACAGAAGATCCAATAATACTAGCAGCTGCAATATTACTAAAGTCGGCAGTAATGGTTACTTGGTCATTAAAAAGAAAGATATCTAATGCTTCTTTGTATCCTACAAAACCCAACTGAAAAATGTCGGGTTCTGCTATGATTCCTTTTAAAATAAACTTACCGTCTCTCACTGTATCAGTCGCAATTGTTTTCCCATCGGTTCCATTCATCAAGAAAACCAACATATTGGGTTTAGTATTACTGATATTACCGGATATTTGAAATCCTGTTTGCGCAGAAACAGAAAAAAAAGTCAATAAAAGGAGTAAGAAAAAATTGGTTTTCATAGTTTATTTGGCGTGACGTAATTGTAAAATGTTTAATACTTCTGCTAAATTATGACCTTTAGCGTTAAGCAAAAGCAAATAATGGAAAAGCAGGTCCGCTGATTCATTTAAAAACAATTCTTTGTTATTGTCTTTGGCTTCTATAACCATTTCAACGGCTTCTTCGCCCACTTTCTGCGCAATTTTATTAAGGCCTTTTTCGAACATGCCAGCTACATAAGAATTCTTGGGGTCCCCCTGTTTTCTCAACTCAATTATTTGCTCGAGGTATTCTAAAAAATTACCTGAATGATTGGTTTCACCAAAACAGGTATCTGAACCAGTATGACAAGTAGGCCCAATAGGATGTACTTTTATTAATAAAGTATCATTGTCACAGTCTAATTGAATCGACTTTAAATTCAGAAAATGCCCACTTTCTTCACCCTTGGTCCATAAACGATTTTTTGTTCTACTAAAAAAAGTGACTTTTTGGGTTTCTAAAGTTTTATCTAGTGCTTCTTTGTTCATAAAACCGAGCATAAGCACTTTATTGGTTTGATGATCTTGTATTACTGCAGGCACTAATCCATCCTGGTATTTATTATAGTCAATATTCATAATAATAATTTTATATCCTTATTGGAATTCCTTTGTTCAATAAAAATTGTTTCAACGACGGTACTGCAATTTCTTTAAAATGGAAAATACTAGCTGCTAACGCGGCATCCGCTTTAGCAGTATTAAATACATCGGCAAAATCTTGCATGGTTCCAGCACCTCCAGAGGCAATAACTGGTACACTTAGTTGTGTAGACAATTGATGGGTTATATCTAAAGCAAAACCCTTCTTCGTGCCGTCATTGTTCATAGAGGTTAATAGAATTTCACCTGCTCCTCTACCAACTGCTTCCTTAGCCCAATCAATACATAGCGTGTTTGTTTTTACCCTACCCCCATTTAAATATACATACCAATTACCATCCGATTCTTGTTTGGTATCAATGGCCAAAACAACACACTGTGTTCCAAATTCCATGGCCAACTGGTCTATCAAAATAGGATTTTTAAATGCGGAGGTATTAATAGAAATTTTATCCGCGCCATTTTTTAAAAGGAATTGAACATCTTCAATAGAAGAAATACCACCACCAACCGTGAAAGGTATATTAATATGATGTGCAATTTTATTTACCAATTCACTTAAAGTTTTTCTACGTTCATTGGTTGCAGTAATATCTAAAAAAACCAATTCATCAGCGCCTTCATTTGCATAAATAGTTGCCAGCTCTACAGGGTCACCTGCATCTCTTATTTGCTCAAAATTAACTCCCTTTACGGTTCTACCCTCTTTAATGTCTAAGCAGGGTATAATTCTTTTTGTTAACACAACTCACTAATTTTAATTCTTCCTTCGTAAATAGCTTTCCCCACAATCACTCCACTACAACCTATTAATCTCAATTCATTTATATCGTGCATAGAACTCACACCACCACTTGCAATAAAATATAATTCAGGAAACTGTTGAATAATTTTTTTATATAATTCAATGGAAGGTCCCTCTAATTTACCATCCTTACTAATATCTGTGCAGAATAGCTGGGTAACTCCCTTAGAAATGTATTTGCGAATAAACTCAATAATTGTTTCATTGGTAGTTTCAAGCCATCCTCCAATGGCAATATTTTCGCCCTTAACATCTGCACCTAACAAAAACCGACTTTCTCCATATTGTTTTAACCATGTTTCAAATAGTGCTGGCTCTTTTACAGCCAAACTACCAATTGTGGCCAATTCAGCGCCAGACTCGAATACTATTTTTAAATCGGACTCTTTTTTAATTCCTCCCCCAAAATCAATCACCAATTGGGTATTTTTGGCTATAGATTCCAATACTTTCCAATTGGTCACTTTACCCGCTTTTGCTCCATCTAAATCTACCAAATGAAGGCGCTTAATTCCAGCATCTTCAAACGACTTTGCTACTTCCAATGGGTTTTCATTGTAAACCGTTTTTTGTGTATAATCACCTTCGGTAAGTCTTACACATTTGCCATCAATAATATCTATTGCGGGAATAATTTCCATATTATAATTCAATAAAGTTTTTAAGAATTTGCTCCCCCACTAATGCACTTTTTTCAGGATGAAATTGCACTCCATAAAAATTATCCTTATGCAATGCCGAACTATAAGCAATTCCATAATCTGTTGAAGCAATAGTATGCTTGCCCTTTGTGGCAAAATACCCATGAACAAAATAACAGTATGCATTATTTTCAATGCCTTTAAACAAGTTGGATTGTAAATCATAAATATTATTCCATCCAATTTGTGGTATTTTCAACTGTTCCTCAACTGGCTTAAACTTAGCTACCTGCTCATCAAATATTCCCAAACATTGAGTATTATTTTCTTCACTAAACTTACACATCAATTGCATACCCAAACATATACCTAATACAGGTTGTTTTAGCTGAATAATCAATTGATCCAGCTTTCTTTGTTTTAAGTATTGCATTGCTGTACTTGCTTCGCCAACACCAGGAAAAATCACTTTATCTGCTTGGAGAATTTGTTCTTCATCATCGGTAACAATTGCCTCAACCCCTATTCGCTCAAGTGCAAAAAGCACCGATTGAATATTGCCAGCATTGTATTGTATTATAACTGTTTTCACTAAATTTAAAATTATGGTCTTATAGATTTAACAAAAGACGGTACGAGTTCATCTAAAGAAGTATTATTAGAAAGTGCTTTAATAAAAGCACTACCAATAATTGCCCCTTGTGAATTGGCAGCAACTGCATCAAAACTTGCTTTATCTTTTATTCCAAACCCAACCATTACAGGATTTTTTAGTTGATACGACTGTAGTTTTTGAAGGTAATTGGAAACAAGATTAAAACTGGTTTCGCCGCCTGTAGTAGCAGAAGAACTTACCGCATATAAAAAACCAGTACTCAAACTGTCTAACTTTCTAACTCTCTCTTCAGAAGTTTCAGGTGTTACTAGAAAAATAAAATCGAGACCATATGCTTTAATGATTTCCCCATATTCTTTCTCAAATTCATATTCAGGCAAATCAGGTAAAATTAAGCCGTCTACCCCTGCATTTGCTGCATCAGCACAAAATCGATTAAATCCATACTGAAGAACAGGATTCATATACCCCATTAATACTATTCCGATTTTAGACAAAGATGGTTGAGCTCTACAAGCCTTTAATTGACTAAACAATAACTCTATAGTCATACCATTGGCAATAGCTATACTACTGCTTTCTTGAATAACAGGCCCATCTGCCAAAGGGTCACTATAGGGCATCCCTATTTCAATAATATCCACTCCTGCATTAGCCAACAAATCCATCACAGTTAACGTACTATCCAATGTTGGGTAACCAGCAGTAAAATAGATATTTAGTACTGGTTGCTTAGTGGTTGAAAAAATGGATTGAACTCTACTCATAAAATGAAATTAAGGATGCGTTTGAATACTTTTCATGTAAGTGGCTAAATCTTTGTCGCCACGGCCACTTAAGCAAACCACCACGGTATCTGAAGGAGTTAAATTTAATTTACCCAAAACAGCAAAAGCATGAGCCGTTTCTAGTGCTGGAATAATCCCCTCTGTTTTGCTCAAATGAAAGGCCGCGTCTAAAGCTTCATCATCTGTAGCACTTATAAAATGACCTCTTCCGCTTGAATACAAATTAGCATGCATTGGTCCAATACCCGGATAATCTAATCCTGCTGAAATACTATGTGGCTCTACTACTTGTCCATCAGCTGTTTGCATTAATAAACTTTTGCTTCCATGCAAAATCCCTTGCTTTCCTAATTGTGTAGTAGCAGCACTCATTCCAGAATGCACGCCCATTCCCGCAGCTTCAACAGCAACAATCTTTACAGATGGCTCATTTAAAAAATGATAAAATGCTCCTGCAGCATTGCTTCCTCCACCTACACAAGCAATAATATGCGTAGGCAATTCGCTATTGGTCTTTTCCTTTAATTGTATTCTTATTTCTTTACTAATAACACTTTGAAACTTAGCAACCATATCAGGATAAGGATGAGGCCCTACTACGCTTCCAATAATATAATGCGTATCGTTTGGATGATTAATCCAATCTCTGATTGCTTCATTGGTAGCGTCTTTAAGGGTTTTACTTCCACTTGTAGCTGGCACTACTTTTGCGCCTAACATTTGCATTCTAGCAACATTTGGGGCTTGTCGTTCAATGTCTTTTTCACCCATATAAACAATGCACTCCATCCCCTTTAGAGCACATACAGTAGCTGTTGCAACCCCATGTTGGCCAGCCCCAGTTTCAGCAATTATTCTGGTTTTCCCCAATCGTTGTGCCAATAAAATTTGACCAATTGTATTATTGATTTTGTGTGCACCAGTATGGCATAAATCTTCGCGTTTCAAATAAATATTGGTATTAAACTCTGCACTTAATCTTTCTGCTTTAAACAAAGGGGTAGGTCTTCCTACATAATCTTTTAATAACAAATCAAATTCTTGAAGAAAAGCAGGTTCAGCCATTATTTTCAAATACTGTTCCTTTAGCTCTGCAACATTTTGCTGTAACATTTCTGGAATATAGGCACCTCCAAAATCACCATAGTATCCATGCAAATCAGGCACTTGATAGTTGACTGCCTCTTTAATCATTTTGAAAAATTTAATTGTAATAAAATAAGACCCTTACTTTGATCAATTCTAAACACATTGCCACTATAATTGTAATAAATCTTATACTGCCCAATTTGATCAATTGTTTTATTTGAATTATAGGTAATTGTATAACCCCCAATTGATCCTATTTGTTGATTATAATTGTATCTAAATACTAAATTACCTACCCGGTCAACTCTTCCAGTATAATCGTACATTATAGTTACATCTCCTATTTTACTTAACCAACCCTCATAATTGAACCCCAAGCCCAATTCCCCAATTTGTTGTGGGAATAAATTTTTATTAAAAACAATTTCACCTGAGGCATCAGCATCAATGGTTTGTATTTTGCCTTGATCGCTTAATAAAATAACAGACTTGCCCGCTGCAATTTTATAAGTAGCTTTTCCATTGGTTGTTAGTAATACATTCACCAATTGTTGCGAATGCGCATTTATTGTTGCGCAAATCAAAAAACAAAGGAGAAAATACTGTTTTTTCATATATTGTTTAATTCTTTTATAAAGGGTTTAACTTTTGTCATATCCTTAATGCCAGGTGTTATTTCAAATTTGCTATTCACATCAATTGCAAATAAGTCTTTTGCAACAGGTGTATTTGAAAATGCTTTTAACGCATCTATATCAGAGGGCCCTATTCCGCCACTAAGAAAAAAAGGTTTGTTGATATTAAGAGAATGTAATATTTCCCAATTGAATCGTTTTCCAGTTCCACCATATTCAGCCCCTGCCGTATCAAATAAAAACATATCTACTATATCTTGGTAATCTTTGATTTTCCATAGCACATCATCATCATCCCTTAACCTGAATGCCTTAATTACAGAAATATAATCAGCAATCTTTTCGCAATACCTTGGAGTTTCGTCGCCATGTAATTGTGCCAAGTACAAACCACAATCGTCTACCAAAGCCAATAATTGGTCTGGGTCTTCATTTACAAAAACACCAACTTTATTAATATTGGATCCCCTTGCTTTTTTTAAGTCAGTTTTAGAAACAGTATTCAAGACATATCTAGGCGATTTAGGATAAAAAATAAAACCAGCAAAGTCTACCCCTACTTCATCCAACTGCATCATTTGATTCACACTGTTTAACCCGCATACTTTAGCCCGCATTTTGTTTAAATTTTAATTCATTTACAAAATTGGCAAAAGCAATAGACGGATTCGATTCTTTCATGAAACGTTCTCCTATTAAAAAGCCGGTAAAACCTGCTTTTTGTAAAGTTACAATGGTATTGGGATTATCTATTCCACTTTCTGCAATTGCAGGTATAGAAGATGGTATTTGCTGAATAAGGTCTAAAGAAATATTGATGCTCACTTCAAAATTTTTCAAGTTCCGATTATTTACGCCTACTAAGTCAACGGCTTCATTAATATGAGACAATTCTTCTTGGTTATGAATCTCGAGCAATACTTCTAAACCTAAGTCATGCGCCAACTTGGTCATGGCTTTTACTTGTTGAGGGCTTAAGCAAGCAGCAATTAACAAAATAATAGAAGCGCCACTAGCTTTGGCTTCAATAATCTGATATTCGCTAATCATAAAATCCTTTCTTAATAGCGGAATTTTATTAAAAGTAGCTTCTTCTAAGTCGGCTAATCTACCTCCAAAAAATGGTTCATCTGTTAAAACAGAAATTCCAGCTGCACCAAACTGGGTATAAGCCTTCGTAACCTCTTTAATAGTGGCGGTATCATTAATGATTCCTTTGCTGGGAGACTTTCGTTTAAATTCTGCTATGATTCCGGTTTTATTACTATCAAGTAACGATGATTTTAAAGACAAACAAGGCAACTTAAAAAAAATGGACTGCTCTAATTGAGCAATTGATTTTATTGACTGTTTGGCAGTTACTTCTATCTTTTTTTGTGCTACTATGGTATCTAAAATGGTCATAATGAATAATTGAAAAAACTAGCCTTGTAAGGCAATCAATTTATTGAACGAATTTAATGCAGCCCCTGATTCTAAGCTTTCTACTGCAGCTTGGTAGGCAGTTTGGTAATTACTGAATTTACCTGTGCAGTTTAAAGCCATTGCCGCATTGGCTAATACCACTGCATTTTGTGACCAACTTCCTTCCCCTTTAATAATTTTAATAAAGATTGCTGCAGACTCTTCAACAGTATTCCCTCCATATATTGCTTCTGGCATCACTATTTTTTTCCCTAAATCAATAGCAGAAAAAATGGATTCCCCTTCTTTGGTAATTACTTTAGTGTCGCTGGTTAAAGATATTTCATCATATCCGTCTAAACTATGTATGATAGTAAATGACTTACCCGTTTGCTGTAGCAAATAATTATATATTCTAGCCATTTCCAAATTATACACTCCTACCAATTGATAATCGGGGTTTGCGGGGTTCACCATTGGGCCAAGCATATTAAAAAAAGTTCTTACGCCTAATTGCTTTCGAATGGGTCCTACTACTTTTAGTGCAGGATGAAAAAGAGGAGCATGCATAAAACAGATATTGGCCTGGTCAATCTCTTTTTTTAGCGCACTCCCATCTTGTTTAAAACGGTATCCTAATTGCTCCATCACATTTGATGCTCCACTTATGGTTGAAGCTCCATAATTTCCATGCTTTGCAACTTTTTGCCCAGCTCCTGCAACAATAAAGCAAGACAATGTAGAAATATTAAATGAGTTCTTTCCATCACCACCTGTTCCTACAATATCTACCAAATCAGTTGTACCTAATTCAGTTTTAATGCACAGTTCTAACAAAGCATCTCTAAATCCATTGAGCTCTTCAATGGTAACACTTCTCATTAAATAAACCGTTATAAACGAGGCAATTTCCGCATCATTGTATTGGCCCTTTGCCATATTTACCATCACTTCATAGGCTTTAACCCTAGTAAGTGTTTTATATTCAAATAAGTATTGTAATATTTTTTTCATCTTATCTTTTTAACCAATTTTTGATAATTGTTTCTCCATCAGGAGTTAAAATGCTTTCAGGGTGAAACTGAACCCCCTCTACATCGTAAGTAGTATGAGCCAATCCCATAATGTACCCATTGTCATCCTTAGCGGTGATATTTAAACAATCAGGGAAATTGCTATCACTTACCACCCAACTATGATAACGCCCTACTTCTATTTGGCTAGGCAATCCATCATATAATGTAGAGGTTTTACCATTGGCTGTTTTCTCAATATGTATTGGGGTTGCTACACCGTGGAAAACATTAGCTAGATTGGTCAACTTTGCGCCAAATACTTCACCAATAGCTTGATGCCCTAAACACACACCCAATATACCTTTGCTTGCAGCATAGGCTTTAATTAATGGTTGCAAGAGCCCTGCTTCAGATGGAATTCCCGGTCCTGGAGAAAGCAATATTTTATCGTATTGATCTATTTGAGACAACTCAATTTCATCATTCCTACACACTACTGGATGGGTACCACTTATCTGTGAAATTAAATGAACCAAGTTGTAAGTAAAGGAATCGTAATTATCAAAAACCAAAATTTTCATACAGTTGTTTTAATTAATGAACCTGTGCAGCAAATGCAGCAGCTTGTTTTAATGCATTCAGTTTATTGTTCACTTCCTGTAATTCATTCTCAGGAATGCTTGCTGCCACAACACCGGCACCTGCTTGACAAATTAAGTGGTTGTTTTTGCTTAGAAATGTTCTAATCATAATAGCATGATTAAAGGTTCCATCAAAACCAACAAATCCAATTGCGCCACCATAAAAACTTCTAGGTGTGGGCTCATAAGATGAAATAATTTCCAAAGCCTTTAATTTGGGAGCACCACTAAGTGTTCCAGCAGGAAAAGTTCCTGCAAAAATTTCAAATGGATTATGTTCTGGTCTTAGTATTCCCTCCACCTCACTTACTAAATGAATTACATGACTATAGTATTGAACCTGTCTATAATGTGCTACTTTCACTTCATCACATACCCTGCTCAAATCATTTCTTGCTAAATCAACCAGCATTACATGTTCTGCGTTTTCTTTTTTGTCTTTTAATAGTTCTTCAGCAGCCAACTGATCAGTTGCATCATCTCCAGTTCTTTTAAAAGTTCCGGCTATGGGATGTACAATTGCTTTGCCGTTTTTTATAACCAATTGCGCTTCAGGCGAAGACCCCATGATTTTATAATCGCCATAATCAAAGAAAAATAAATACGGAGATGGATTGATACTTCGCAAAGCCCTATAAACATTAAACTCATCTCCAGTGA
The DNA here is from genome assembly GCA_002281575.1 of Sphingobacteriia bacterium 28-36-52. GTDB lineage: Bacteria > Bacteroidota > Bacteroidia > Chitinophagales > Chitinophagaceae > Sediminibacterium. The sequence goes on along the minus strand of NCGN01000001.1, from coordinate 115,284 downwards.
AAGAATGTTCAAACTGTCTACTCAATACTATTTGAAAAACATCTCCTCGTAAACATCTTTTAATACCTTTTTGAACCAATTCAATATATGCTTCATTGGTCATATTAGACCTTTCACTACCTACTAAACTGAAGGGATAAACTGGCACATCTTTACTACGGATTAGCGTTTCAATTACCTCCAAATCGCCGGCTAATCCTGCAATTTTATTTTCACATATAATCAGCTCATCTTTAAAATGATTAAATGCAATTACATATTGGTATAAACGATATCGTATAAGTGGAATCAGTGGCTTTGTTTGTTCTGAAGGAATTGCAGTTTCAAAAAAGGATACGGCATCGAAACAGGTGTAACCAAACAATCCTTGTGCAAATTGGAATTGACTATCCAATGATTTCTCTACTTCAAACTTGTTCATGAAATCCCACAAATACTGGGGCACATTTAATTTGTTACTTAACGCCAACTTTACAGCATCATTCCCTGGTAATTTATATTCTAGTGTTGAATTATTTTTTACTTCAATACCGCCAATTGCGTTAATGCATATAAACGAATAACTGTTTTCATTTGCATGATGATCTGTACTTTCTAGTAAGATAGTGTCTCTAAACCGATCTCTTAGTCTTAAATAAATACCTACAGGTGTGTAAATGTCACCCATTATTTTTTTGCCTGTGGTAACTAACTGCATTTTATTCATTTTTTGTCAATTATAATCCATAAAAAAAGCCCCAGATTAATCCGGGGCTTTGAATATATTCAATGAGTATTGGTTATACCATTACTATCCCCGTAAAGAGTTAGAATGCCACCACCAATGCTTATTTATAGTAATCATTACACAAATATGATGTTAAGTAATGAATTAACAAAAAATAATTTGATACTATACTACCAATAGCGCAATTTCATTAAACAAACAACATAATAAATAATGAAAATACTATATACCCTATTGTTAAGTGCTTTATACATTTTACCAACTTACAGCACACCCATTTCAAATAATAATCCTGATGCAATTCTTGGAAATTGGAAAACTAGTGAAGGAACAGCAGTAGTTCAGATTTATAAACAGGGGAATAATTATTACGGTAAAATTGTTTGGCTAAAAGAACCCAACAATCCAACTACTGGCAAGCCAAGAGTGGATGCAAAAAACAGTAACCCTGCAAAAAGAAACTCCCCATTACTAGGCTTAGTTAATTTAAGAAACTTCAGCTTTCATAAAAATAATTCATGGAAGGATGGCAAAATATATGACCCAAAATCTGGAGATGATTATAGCTGCAAAATAACCATGAAAGACCCTAATACCATTGAGGTACGTGGTTATATTGGCATTTCGTTATTGGGCAGAACAGATGTTTGGAAAAGACAATCTAACTTATAATACTCCTTTAGTAGAAGGCAAGTAATTACTAATTGGATCTCTTTTAACCGCCATCCGAATTGCTTTTGCAAATGCCTTAAAAATAACTTCAATTTTATGGTGCTCATTGTCTCCTTTACATGCAATATTTAAATTGCATTTGGCCCCATCACTGAACGATTTAAAAAAGTGATAAAACATTTCAGTAGGCATTTCACCAATTTTTTCCCTTTTAAATTCAGCATCCCAAACCAACCAATTTCTTCCCCCAAAGTCAATTAATACTTTTGCATCTGCTTCGTCCATAGGCAACGCAAACCCATATCTCTCCATCCCTCGCTTATCAGACAATGCTTTTGCAAATGCTTCACCCAGAGCAATTCCGGTATCTTCAATGGTATGGTGCTCATCAATATGTAAATCACCATGGGTAGTAATTGCTAGATCAATTTTGCCATGACGAGCAATTTGGTCTAACATATGATCAAAAAAACCCAATCCAGTATTTATGGCTGCCTTCCCTGCCCCATCCATATTTACATCAATCGAAATTTTTGTTTCGTTGGTATTGCGTTCATGATGAACAATTCTTAAGCCTAGTTTCAGAAATGAATATATTTCCTCCCAAGAATTGGTTTCTAAAACAATAACATCTTTAAAAGCCAAATATTGTTCAGCTGTTAACTCATGCAATCCAGATTTAAAATAAATTGCTTTAGCACCCAAATTAATAGCTAGCTGAATATCACTCCATCTATCACCAATAACAAAGGAATTAGACAAATCAAAATGATCATTCCCCATCAAATGTTTTAACAACCCTGTACCTGGCTTGCGGGAAGGCAAGTTTTCAGATGCAAATGTTTTATCAATTATCATTTCATCAAATTGAAATCCTACAGAATCGAGGGTTCTAATCATTAAATCATGATAAGGATAAAACTGTTCTTCAGGATAAGATGTTGTTCCTAATCCATCTTGATTGGTCACCATCACTTTATAAAAATCAAAATGGGAAGCAATCTTAGATAAATTAGTAAGTGCCCCTTTAACAAAACTTGTTTTAGCAATTGCATCAATTTGAAAATCAACCGGTGGCTCTTCTAATACCACCCCGTCTCTGTCTATGAATAAAATTCGTTTCATGATTATTTTTTTGCCCTTTGTTTTTTAACTTCCGCAACAGAAACCGTACCTGCTTTATTTCCAAAACTATTTCTGATATAAGTTAACACATCAGCAATTTGTTGGTCGGTTAAGAAAGAATGAGCTGCCATTGGATTATTATACTCTTCTCCATTAATTTCTATTGGATCGGTCAAGCCGTTTAAAACAATATCAATTAATCTTGTTTTACTACCAGTAACATAAACTGTTCCAGCTAATGGAGGGTTTAATCTGGGCACTCCATTCCCATCGGCCTGATGACAAGCCTGGCAATACATATCGTACACTTTTTTCCCATTCAGCATTTGCTTAGACTTCCCTTGTACAGATGTTTGAGCATTTGAAAAATTAGAGAGCAACATCAACCCTAATCCAAATATGGCAAGTTTTATTCTCATTAATTACTGCAATTATTTATTATACGAAATTTTCCAAACATAGCCAGCTTTATCATCAGATACATAAATAGACCCATCTTCACCTTGTGCTAAGCCAGTTGGACGATGCTTTGCTGCAGACAAATTGGTAACTGGTGACATGCCTGAGAACCCATCTGCAAATACTTCCCACTTTCCAGTAGGCAGTCCATTTTTCATTGGAACAAATACTACATAAAAACCTTCTTGAGGTTCTGGTGTTCTATTCCAACTACCATGAAAAGCAATGAACGCGCCGTTCTTGTATTTTGCTGGAAATTGGTTCCCAGAATAAATTAATAAAGCATTAGGTGCCATATGACCAGGGAATCCTACTAATGGAGAAATGGCATTTGGGGCACCTTCTTTTTTACCATCACCCCCATATTCAGGATTCAATATTTTTTTATTCTGAAAATGATCCCAGTGAATATAAGGCCAACCACAATCATCCCCTTTCTTTACTCTATAGAAAGTTTCCGATGGAAGTTCAGCACCAAGTTTTTGATTGTACATTTCTGGAAAATATTGATACAACATATCTCTACCGTGAATAGTTACAAATAAATCATTCACTTCATTGTTCCAATCAATACCTAGTGCATTTCGCATACCAGTTGCATATCTTATGCCATCACTTAATGTTTGATTGGTTTTACTTGTATTAAACTGCCAAATTCCTCCCGCATTTTCTAATATAGGGCAAGGGGTTAAACCTGGAGAGCCCTTTTGCCTATCTTGTTCTTGGCAAACATTAGAAGGAGCCCCAATATTTACATAAAGGTTGCCTACTTTATCAAAAGTAATTGACTTAGATGCATGTTGTCTTTTATTCAACAATCCATCAACTACAATTTCAGGTTGGTCTAGATTAACAATATTTTGGTTCTCATCAAATTTATAACGATAAATAGTTTGATCAGAAGTAGCATACAAATATCCATTGTTAATACCAATACCTGTTCCGGTATAATTGCCAAATGCTAATGTATCTTCCATAACACCATCACCGTTCTTGTCGCGGAGTCTATAAATCCCCTTTCCATTTACCAAGCGATCTAACTTCATATATAAGTCTCCATTGCTATTTACTGCAATATGTCTTACTCTACCCAAGTCGTTGGCAACAACTTTACTTGTAAACCCAACAGGTAATTGTATGGCAACTTGCAGCTTCGGTTGTGCAGCAATAACATTCAAGAGCATTAACATTGCAACAACTAATCTTATTTTTTGCATATATGTATAATATTAAAACATGAATTTATGCATTCAATTGATACCAATCTTGCATTGCTTCTACTAAGCTGGTATTATCTTGTTCTGAACCTACTGTAATTCTTAAGCAATCATTGCATAGTTGCACATTGCTTCTGTCTCTTAATACAATTCCTTTAGTTAATAAAAATTCATACACTTTTCTGGCATCGTTTATTTTAATCAATAAAAAATTGGCGTCTGAAGGATATACAGTTTGCACGGTAGGCATTGTATTAAACACTTCTGCTAATGCATCGCGCATATCTACCAATAAACGAATCATATCATTTACTTGGCCTACTTCTTCTAAAGCCTTTAAAACCAACTCTTGTGTAGATTGATTAATATTATATGGAGGCTTAACTCTATTAAGTACTTCAATAATAGCAGTTGAAGCAAAAGCCATGCCCAGCCTCAATCCTGCCAACCCCCAAGCTTTACTGAATGTTTGCAGTACAACCAAATTGGGATATTCGGTAAGCTCTTGTACAAATGATTTTTGCTTAGAAAAATTAATATAGGCTTCATCTATAACAACAATCCCATTAAAATTATTTAGGATGGTTTCTATGTCTAAACGATTAATTGAATTTCCAGTTGGATTATTAGGTGAACAAATCCAAATCAACTTAGTATTGACATCAATGGCCTGCTCTATTTCAATTAAGTTCAGTTGAAAATTGGGTAGTAAAGGGATTTTTTTTAGTTCAATATCATTAATATGCGCACTTACCTCATACATGCCATAAGTTGGAGGGCAAATGATCACATTGTCTTTAGATGGAACACAAAAGCTTCTGTATAATAGGTCTATGCATTCATCACTTCCATTACCCAAGAAAATATGTTCCGCTGCAATCCCTTTTACAACTGCTAGCTTATTTTTTATTGCAACCTGGTGAGGGTCGGGATAACGATTATACCATTTAGATAAAGGTGAGCCTAAACTATTTTCATTGGCATCTAAAAATACTTTTGCCTCCCCACTAAACTCATCTCTTGCAGATGAGTAAGGTGTTAATTGGACAATATTGGGACGAACGAGGTTATTTAAATTAAACAACATATAATTTTATTTTAATCTAACTCTTACTGCTTCAGCATGGGCTTTTAACCCTTCTGCTTCTGCCATAGTTTCAACTGTATTTGCTATTGCGGCTAATCCTTCTTTGGTCAATTGCTGAAATGTAATTTTTTTGATAAAGCTATCTACACTTACTCCACTATACATTCTTGCATAAGCATTAGTAGGCAATGTATGATTGGTTCCGCTAGCATAATCTCCAACTGCTTCGGGAGAATAATTACCAATAAATACTGAGCCTGCATTAGAAATTTGATCGGCAATTTCATTGGCATTATTGCAAGCAATAATCAAGTGTTCTGCTGCATATTCATTCACTAGATCAACTGCATCAGACAAACTGTTCATTAATACAGCCCGACTATTCTGAAGCGCTTTTGAAGCCAATTCTTTCCGTGGCAATAATGATAGTTGACTTGTTAAGGCTAAATTTACTTTATCTACTAATTGTTTAGAAGTACTAACCAATAATACTTGACTATCTGGGCCATGTTCTGCTTGACTTAATAAATCTGCAGCAACAAATTCAGGCACAGCTGTTTCATCGGCCAATACGCAAACTTCACTCGGTCCTGCAGGCATATCAATGGCTACACCGTGCTGCTGAATCATTTGTTTGGCTGCTGTTACATATTGATTACCTGGGCCAAAAATTTTGTACACCGCAGGAACAGTTTCTGTTCCATAAGCCATTGCAGCAATTGCCTGCACACCCCCAATTTTATACAATTGCTTTATCCCAACCAAATTGGCTGCATAAATGATAGCAGGGTGCAATTTCCCAGTTTTATCTGGAGGCGAGCAAAGAACTACTTGTTTACAACGGGCTATTTCAGCTGGAATACCCAACATTAAAATAGTTGAAAACAAAGGAGCAGAACCACCAGGTATATACAAGCCTACTTTATCTATCCCAACCCATTTACGCCAGCAGGTTATACCTGGCATTGTTTCTACAGGGCGTTCTTTGTTAATTTGCGTTAAGTGAAACTTACGAATATTAGACGCCGCAGTTTCAATTGCTATTTTTAATTCAACACTAAGCAAGGTTTGGGCTTCTTGCAATTCAGCGTCGGTTACTAGTAGATGGTCTATACTTACCCCATCAAACTCCTTCGTGTATTGCTTAACTGCTTTATCTCCACTCAATTTAACCCCATTTAAAACGGTAGAAACTCTTTCATTCAGGGAAATATAATCTGCAACTGGTCTTTTAATAATAGAAGCCCAGTTTGCTCTTTCAGGAAATTCAAGAATATTCATCATAACTTAAATAATCATTTTTTCAATTGGAACTACTAAAATGCCTTCGGCACCTGCTGCTTTCAACTGCTCAATAATATTCCAAAAATCATTTTCATTTAAAACACTGTGTACACTGCTCCAACCTTCTGTTGCTAAGGGTAAAACAGTAGGACTTTTCATTCCTGGTAATAATCCAATAATTTCATCCAATTTATTATTGGGGGCATTTAGAAGTATGTACTTATTATTCTTTGCTTTCTTAACCGACTGAATTCTAAAAATTAGTCTTTGCAATAATTGCTGTTGCACTTCATTCAATAAGTTGTTTTTGATTAATACTGCTTGCGACTCAAAAATAACTTCCACTTCTTTTAACCCATTCATAAACAAAGTAGACCCACTACTAACTAAATCACAAATTGCATCTGCCAAGCCTATTCCAGGAGCAATTTCAACGCTACCACTGATTTCGTGAATTTCAGCATCAATCCCTTTGGTTTTCAAAAAATTGGAAACAATTACTGGGTAACTGGTAGCAATTTTTTTGTTCTGCAAAAACTGTGCATTTTCATACAATTCATTTCTTTGAACTGCCATACTGAGCCTACATTTACCAAAACCTAGCTTTTCTTCAATTTCTACTTTTTTATTTTTTTCAAATACCACATTCTCTCCTACAAATCCAATATCGGCTACTCCATCTTCTACGTATTGAGGAATATCATCGTCTCTCAAGAAAAACACTTCTATTGGAAAATTAGTTGCGTCTGCTTTCAACTTGTTTACTCCGTTACTGATATCAATGCCACATTCCTTCAACAAACGCATTGAATCGTCGTGTAATCTTCCACTTTTTTGAATAGCTAATCTCAATTTGTTGTTCACATTGTTATTTTTCATGATCCATTATTTATTCTTAACATTAAAGCAAAAAAAAAGCCTACCGTTTGGTAAGCTAGAATTCAATATATTAGTACAAATACACCGATGCCTACCCTTTGGGATGCATATGATGGTGATGTAGATGTAGATTCTGCAACATTAGATTGCAAAACTAAGCCCCTATTTCAATATCTACAAATATTTTTTCAAGTTCAACATATGCCTGCATTTACTAGACTATTTATTGGTAATTTGAGCATCATTGAATTGCCCAATTAAATAATGCTAAAATGAAAATGATTAAACATTTCTTAACCGTATTAACTGTATTTGTTAGTACCACAATGGCGATTGGCCAAGATGCCGCCAGTTACCAAAATCCACCTAAAGTTATTGAAGATTTATTGCTTGCTAAGCCAACACCATCTGTTAGTATTGATGGAAAAGCAGTATGGATGTTGCTTTCAGAAAGAAACTCTTACCCAACTGTGGAAGAATTAGGACAACCAGAAATAAGGGTTGCTGGATTAAGGTTAAACCCCAATAACTTTTCTCCAAGTAGACAAACTTTTATCAACAACTTTCAGCTTAAAAATCTAAAAGAAGATAAAGTATATTCAATTGCAGGATTACCTGCAAACCTTTTAGCTGGAGCTGTTAGTTGGAGTCCTTCAGAAAATAAAATTGCTTTTACACATACCAGCAACAATAAGGTAGAGTTATACATTATTGATATTGCAACAAAAAAAGCCAGCTTAGTGAGCAAAAAGGCACTTAATTCAGTTTTAGGAAGCCCTTATACATGGGTTGATGACAACACTATTCTATATAAATCAGCAATCGCAAATGCTGCAAATGCCCCCAAAAGACCTATTACACCTAAAGGTCCTACCATTCAGCAAAACCTTGGGAAAGCAGCCCCAAGCCCAACTTATCAAGACTTAATAAAAAGTCCATACGACGAACAATTGTTTCAGTTTTATGCAACATCGCAGTTAGTAATGAACAAAAATGGCGTAGAAACCCTATCTGGCAACCCTTGCATTTTAAGTAATTTTAGCTTATCTCCAGATAAAAAATATTTGTTACAAAAACAACTACATCAACCATTCTCCTATTTAGTAACAGCAAATGGTTTCCCTTCTAAAATGATTGTAACCGACCTATCAGGGAAACCAGTAAAGGTTTTAGCCGAATTACCTTCAACTGAAGGCACCCCTTCTGGTTACGACAATACACAAAATGTTCCTAGAAGTTTTGACTGGAGAGATGATGAAGCAGCAACCATTACTTGGGCAGAACCTTTAGACAGTGGACTAATTAAAAAACAAGTAGAATTTAGAGACGCTGTATATGCTTTAAGAGCGCCATTTTCAGGTAATGCCACCCTTCTATTTAAAACTAAGCTAAGATATGGAGGTACAACCTGGGGAAACGAAAATATTGCATTAGTGAATGAAATATCAAGAAGCAAACAGTTGATAAGAATAAACTTATATAATTCAAATAAAGGAAGCTTTGAACTACTCTTAGAGCGAAACCAAACAGATGCTTATGGGAACCCTGGCTCTCCAGTTACTAGTAAAAACAAATATGGTCGTAATGTAATTACAACTATTGAAAATGGGACCAAACTACTAATGAATAATACTACTGGGTCATCTCCAAATGGTGATTTACCATTTTTAGCAAAGTTTGATTTAACAACCAAGCAAAATGAAATTATCTGGAGATCAAATATTGGCGCTTTTGAATATATAGTAGAAGTACTAGATGCAAATAATTTGACTTTATTAAGTAGAAAAGAATCTCAAAAACAAGTACCTAATTATTTTATCAAAAATTTACAATTAAGAATCGCAGACAAAGCAATTACCAACTTTACCAATCCTTATCCTGCATTAGAAAGCGTTAGTAAAGAAAAAATAAAATATAAAAGAGCAGACGGTGTAGACTTAACGGGTGATCTTTATTTACCTAGTGGTTACAGCAAAGACAAAGGTCCTCTACCATTAATTATTTGGGCTTATCCCAGAGAATTCAACTCTGCTGCAGATGCAGCTCAAATAAGAGGTAGTAAGGACAGGTTTACTACATTAAGTTGGGGGTCACCTATTTATTATGTAACACAAGGTTATGCGGTTTTAGACAATGCAGAAATGCCTATTGTTGCAGCAGGAAAAGACAAGAAGCCGAATGACAACTTTATTGAACAACTAAAATTGAATGCAGCTTCTGCTATAGAATATTTATCAGGATTGGGCATAGCAGATAAAAACAGAATTGCTATTGGAGGGCATAGTTATGGCGCATTCATGACTGCCAATTTATTGGCACATACCAATTGGTTCAAGGCGGGTATAGCTAGAAGTGGTGCATACAACAGAACCCTTACTCCATTTGGGTTTCAAAATGAAGACAGAACTTATTGGCAAGCACCAGAATTGTATTACAATATGAGCCCTTTTAGCTATGCAGATAAAATTAAAACACCAATTTTATTAATACATGGAGAAGCCGACGACAATACAGGAACTTATCCAATTAACAGCGAACGCTTATTTGCTGCAATCAAAGGAAATGGAGGAACTGTGAGGTTTGTATACTTGCCCTATGAAGCACACGGATACAGGGGAAAAGAAAATGTTTTACATACATTGTGGGAGCAATTCCAATGGTTGGAAAAGTACGTTAAGAATTCAAAATAATACTTTAAAGTTGAAGCAAAATGGGTCCTGAATTCAGGACCCATTTTAACTTAATCTAATCTCAGACGTTTACATTGTATAAGTAAGCTAAAAACCAACGAAACAACTATCCCTCCTATTGAAAACAAAATAGTTCTAGATAAGTAAACTGGCTTTCGCAACTTAACTTGTATGATCCAATCGCCAATAGGCATATATTGTTCGTGCGAAACACCAGTTGAGAAATCAGTTCTGTTATTACTAAATAAAGGAATATACTTTTTCCCTTCTTGTTGCTTTTTCACTTGATAAAAGTAGGTTTCATTTATACCAGTACTATCTAGTCCAAGCAATCGAATAAAACTTTGCTTTTTAATAACCACAGCAGAATATCCCCACAAAGAATCATGTTGAATAATTGGGTATCTACCAACAAAACCTACACCACCTTGCTTTAAATTAAAAGGCCCCTCAAAATGAAGGCTATTTAAACTAGAAGATAACATAATTTCACGAACATGTTCATTATCAGTTCTTAAGTCGTACCCTATGGTTTGTTCATTCCCTTTTAAAGGATAAGTATTGATAATTACCATGTCTTGAACCAACTGTATGGCATCTAAATACTGGTTATGAATTAATAACTCTTTAGCCACTTCTTCAAAATGGTCTTTCAACAAATCATGCTCAATTAGAACGGCCAGTAAGCTTGTAGCATTATTACTTTGACTTAATGCAGATTCTATTCTTTGTTTAACATGAGCAGACTCATTCTGCACCATATTAAATTCCCGCTTCTTTTCAATTTTATAAATTTGAAAAGAAACTATTTGAGTAATTGCAATAAAAATTACAAATACCCAAATAGCAGCATATTTATGTTTTAAGAAAGTTAACATGTATGTTAATGCAGGTTTTACATCTAATTAGTTCAGCAATAAGTTATGCAAAAAAAATTAAATAACTGCAATTATTAATACCCTAACCCCCAATCTCTACCCTTAAGAACTGCAGGAACGCCTTCAGCTATCCACTTAGCAGGCTTATCTCCCTTTAATAAATAATCAAAGAATTGCTGTTCACGTATTTGAATATCTTTTCTATTTCTTCGCTCTACTAAATTATGGTCTTCGTTATTGTAATTCAACATCCAAACAGGTTTCCCTAATCTGCGAAGGGCCGTAAACATCTCAATACCCTGATACCATGGAACTGCTCCATCTGCATCATTGTGCATAATCACAACAGGTGTTTTAACTTTAGGGAAATGAAACAACGGCGAGTTTTCAATATACAAATTAGGCTTCTCCCATAAGGTTGCTCCAATTCTACTTTGCGTTTTTTCGTATTGAAACTGTCTGTTCAAACCAGTCCCCCAACGAATTCCACCATAAGCACTGGTCATATTCGCAACCGGCGCACCAGCCCAAGCAGCAGCATATAAATTGGTGCGAGTGATTAAATGCGCAATTTGATATCCTCCCCAACTTTGGCCCTGCAATCCTAATTTAGTACTATCTACATATCCTTTTGCAACCAATGCTCTTGTTCCACTTACAATGTAATCATAAGCACTTTGGCCAGGATAACCCGTTTTATACCAGATATCTGGAACAAAAACAACATACCCCCTACTTACAAAAAAAGGAATGTTTAATCTAGATGGTGTAGGTGCAGGAGCACTGTACCCGTATAAACCATCACTGCTTCTTTCATAGAAATAAGCAATCATTGGATATTTTTTATTTGGATCAAAGTTTTCTGGTTTATAAACAATGCCTTCAGCTGTTTTACCAGTATAAGCTTTCCAAGTAAACAATTCAGCTGTACCCCAATTGTATTGATTTTGTTGTGGATTGGGCTGATGCAATGATTGTGCGTTTTGCACATCTTGTAAGAGAGAGTTGGCCTTCCAATCAATCACTGCAATATTTGAAGAACGTTGAAAAGTCTCAGTTCCAAAACTAATGACTGCAGCATCTTTAGCTTTAGATACAGCAGAAATTCTCATGGGCAAAGTTGCATTGGAAGCATTTATTTCAAATAATGTTCCCATTATATGAGACTTCAGCCCACTACCCTTATTTTTTTTATTGAGCACATTTAAAAGTAAAGTTTGATTCTTTTCAATAAATCTTGCTTCGCGGTCTAAAGTAATATTCCTTATAACAAGATTGTTTTTTCTACCTAAACCACCTGTAATATTGATAGAGGGCTTAGTTCCCAATGGATCTATTTGCCAAATATCATACTGATCGTAAAGCAACAAAGTCTCATCATTTTCTAACCAGCCAACTAAACCATAAGCATTGGGATCATCTGGAACATCATTCTCAACATCGTACAATGGCACTTTAATATCAGTAGCTATGGAAATCATTTTTTGAGATTCGTTATTGTAAGCACTATACTTCTTTTTTATCTCATCATAAACAACCAAATATTTTCCTGTAGAAGAAGGATAGGTATTCCCTTTTATATTAGCCAAAATAAGCTGTTTACTCCCAGTTAAAGGATTGATTACATATATATCTGAAAAAGAAGCTCCTTGCCACTGAGAAGCAATTCTCTTACCCTCGTCGGCAACGCCATAAAAAACAGCACCATCACCTTCATTGGTTTGTATAATATTTCTAAAAGCTGGGCTACCAATTTGAACTACTGAACCTTTATCAAAATCGAACCTGGCCAAGTAAGCCCTATTTAATTCTTGCTGAAGATTCCGCAATTGCAAGGGTTGTAAATAATCATCTTTATAATGCCAAATATCTACACTTACTCTTTCAAAGTCAGGCGTTATTGTATCTTTTATTGGCAAAATTGGAGCAGTGCCAAAAAACAAACGACTTCCCGATTTACTAAAGCTGATTGCTTGCGCATTCTCACTTAAAGTAAAATTAGCGGGCATTCCACTTGTGTTTTTTTGAACTAATAATACAGCACTGTCCGCTCCATTTTTATGATAAAATAGTTTGTAAAATTTCTGTAACGATTTAGCACTGCTATCTCTCTCTGCTATAAAAGCCAATTGAGACCCAGACTCATCCATTCTATATCCCTTTGCATCATTAAATCCAGTAAATACAACCGCCGATTTTTTATTGACTAAATCAATTTTAATTACCTGTGGTTTAATATTGGCATCCCCTGTTTTTTTAGTGGTTTCAATTAATAAAATGTTTCCTTTTTTATTGAAAAAATATTCACTAACTAGATTGTATACAACAGTATCTCCAGTTAATAAATGAAGAACCACTAAATCTGTACCCTCTACAAAAGGATCTGCAGCAGCTCTTGGTGTGGGGGGAGCAACGGGCGCTGCGGGCTTAGTAGTACTATCTGTTTGACCAGTCTTTGGCGCAGGAATGGTCGGTTTTTTCTCTAGATGATAGGCCAAAAATTGCGCTTGTTCATCTGCAATTTTAAAACTCTTTACCTGAGCAATTTTCGTGACTTTTCCTGATAGTAAATCTACCACTGCTAAAGAATCTTTTGGCATTTCTTCAGGACGCTTCTTTTTAATTTTGGCATTTCTGGTATCTTTAAAAAAGGGTTTAATTCTACAAATTAAAAAACGACTATTGTCGGTTATATTGGCATTGTATCCTCTAGCAATCTCTGCCACATTAATTCCATCTTTCTTCTTGATGTACAAATGACCATCTCCTTCTTGTGGAGTAACCGTAAAAGCAACATAGTTTCCATCATCGCTAATTAAACGTTCTGCAATATTTTGCCAACCGTCATATACACTATGGTCCAATGGTTTTTTTTGGGCATAGCTAGCCATGCTAAGGAATAACAAAACAATAAATGTGGTAATTCTCATGTTCAAATTAATTTTGGGTATTCCGAAGATAATTAAACAATAGTCAAAACCTATTGTTGATGATAGGTATTTGATAAATGGATGAATTATGAGGTATTTGCTTTTTTTACTAATTGTATTGTTCTCTTTTTTGCAGTCAAAAGCACAAAACACAGGTGTATTTTCTGGTATTATTTTAGATAAACAGCTACAGAAACCCATTCAAGGTGCGGTAGTTAAGTTGGTACAAGTAGACAAATCGGTTGTAACAGATAGTGCAGGAAAATTTCAGTTTAATCAAATTAAATCTGGTTACTATACATTCATTTTCAGCGCCTTAGGATACTCAACTCAATCAAAATTCAATGTAACTATTGCGAGCGGGAACGAAAATACTATGGTGATTGAACTAGAGTCAACGGTTCAAGAGTTATCTGCGGTAACTGTTAACAACACCAATAGAAATAAGTCGGCTAAAGCGGCTACTTTAGAAACACCATTAAGTGTACAAAGATTAACCAGCGAAGAAATAAAAGCCAATCCAGGGGGCAATTTTGATATATCAAGGGTGATACAAGCATTGCCTGGTGTGGGAGGTTCTTCTAGTACTGCTGGATTCAGAAACGATATCATTATTAGGGGTGGTGCGCCCAATGAAAATGTATTTTATTTAGATGGAATTGAGATACCAGTAATAAACCATTTTGCCACACAAGGAAGTGCGGGAGGCCCTACTGGCATTTTAAACGTAAGTTTTATTGAAGAAGTAAAATTATCTTCTTCTGCATTTGATGCAAGATTTGACAATACCCTTTCTTCGGTATTTGAGTTTAAACAAAAGCGAGGTAACAATAACCGAGTACAGGGTAATATTAGATTGAGTGGAACTGAGCTTGCAACTACTTTTGATGGGCCAATAGGCAAATCAGGCAAAACCACTTTCTTGGCATCGGCAAGAAGAAGTTACTTGCAATTACTTTTCAAAGCAATTGACTTACCCATCAGGCCCAATTATTGGGATTTTCAATATAAAATTACGCATCAGTTAAATAAAAAAACTACCCTAACATTACTTGGAGTAGGCGCCATTGATGAATTTAATTTTGCTGCACCTAAAGAAGCTACCCCTGAAAAGTTATATGTACTGAATAGCAATCCATCCATTCAACAATGGAATTATACCGTTGGGGCTTCCATTAAACGTCAATTAACCAATGGCTATTGGAATTTAGCTATTAGCAGAAACGCTTTCAATAACCAATTGGAAAAATATGAGAATAACCTTGGCCCAATTAGAGGAAATAGAACACTTGCATTAAATTCATCTGAAGTAGAAAACAAGCTGCGATTTGATGTTAACCAAAACATCAATGGTTTCAAATTAAGCTATGGCTTTGTGGCCCAATTGGTTTCTTTTAGCAATAATACCAATCAACTAATCAGCAATGCCATTGTAGACAACAATAATATTGTTCAACCTGCAGTGTTGTACAACTTCAATAGTAATATACAATTTGCAAGAATGGGTGCGTTTACACAAATAGGGAAACGTTTTTTAGAAAATAAATTAGGGATTAGTGCAGGCATAAGATTCGATCAGAATACGTTTACACAAAGCGGCATGAACCCATTAAAAACATTATCACCCAGAATTGCTGCCAGTTACGTTATAACAGATAAACTTACTTTCAACGCTTCTATAGGAACCTACTTTAAAATGCTTCCTTACACTGCACTGGGATATAGAAACAACAACAATGAATTGATTAATAAAAACACCGATTACACAAGGAGTACCCACTATGTTGCAGGATTTGAATACTTGCCATCATCTTCTACAAGATTTACATTTGAGGGTTTTTACAAACAATACAATAATGTTCCAATTAGTGTTAGGAATGGCATTAGTTTATCTAATCAAGGCGCAGATTTCAACGTATTGGGCAATGAGGCAGTTAGTACTTCTGGAAAAGGTAAAGCCTATGGATTTGAATTCTTTGCACAGCAAAAATTGACCAATCGTTTTTATGGAGTCTTAAGTTATACTTGGTTTGTTAGTAAATACACCAATGCAAATAATACTTATGCCCCAAGTTCATGGGATAATAGACATTTATTGAGCGCAGTGCTTGGTTATAAAATGAAACGCAACTGGGAAATTGGCTTAAAGTTCAGATACCAAGGTGGTGTGCCATATACTCCATTTGATTTGATTGCTAGCAGACAAAACTATTTAACTTTAGGAACCGGAATTCCTGATTACAATAATATCAATACCCAGCGATTAAACGCATTCAATAGTAGTGATATTAGAATAGACAAAAAATGGTATTATAAAAGATTTACTTTAGACTTATTTGTAGACATAACCAACTGGTATTTAGCTAAAAGCCCTGCACAATCATCATATACTTTTCAAAGAAATGCAAACAACACAGGCTTTCTTACAACTGATGGACAACCCATTCAAACTAATGGAAGCAATGCCATACCATTTTTGTTAAGTAATAATGACGCGAATGTTACGCCAACGATAGGATTCATTATTGAATTTTAGTCTTTTGCTTATATATCAATCTAATCATTTGTAATACCACAGATAAAATGATTAATGTTACCCCATAATAAAAGCTACTAGAGAGGTGTTTATTTTCATCAAATAAAATAAATGCCATGATGATAGCATAAACCGGCTCTAAATTCAAACTTAGATTTTGGGTAAATGCAGATACTTTTTTCAAAGAATCTAGCATTAATTGCATGGCAACAATAGTGCAAAGCCAACTTAAAATCAATAACCATCCCCAGTCAGACAAAGTAGGAATCAAACTCATTTCAGGGAAAAAATATCCATAAAGAGGCATCAACAAAGTGAGGACCAATAAGCCTCCGGTAAGCTCGTACAACATAATCACCAGGGGTTCCGTATTATTTACTTGCTTTTTATTAAGCACTGAAAATAATGCGGCTAAAAATGCAGAAATAATCCCAACGATAATTCCGGTTTGGTAACGCTGGTCAAAATGAAAAATTAAATAAATGCCCAATAAACTAATTAACCCCAACCCCACTTCGGTCAATTGAATTTTTTTAGTAACCAATAAGGGCTCTAACAATGCAGTAAATAATCCCGTTGCCGAAAAACAGACCAATCCAATAGATACATTCGATAATTTAATACTCCCATAAAATGCCACCCAATGCAATGCAATCAAACAACCAATTAATAAAAATCTTATTACTGTAGTCTTTGGAAGTTGAGCAGACTTGCCTGTTATCTTAAATAAGACCGACAAGCTAACCACGGTAATCATAATTCTATACCATACCAAACTCATTTCATTCAAACTAATCAACACCCCTAATATGCCGGTAAAACCTGCTAAAAAAACGGAGATATGTAATTTAATGAGTGCTTGCTTCACAATAGAATTTAAGTTGCTTTAACCCTTTTGCGATAATTTTTAAACATGCTCTGCCATTGAATACTTATAACGCCTAAAACGCCTTCTTTAATGATGCCTTTATTCATTTTACTAACGCCAATCTTACGATCTTTAAATACGATGGGTACTTCTTTAATTATAAAACCAAGTTTCCATGCAGCAAATTTCATTTCAATTTGAAAAGCATATCCAACAAAAGAAATCATATCGAAGTTAATGGCTTCTAATACTTCTCTTTTATAACAAACAAAGCCCGCAGTAGGGTCTTGCACAGGCATCCATGTAAGCATTTTTGTATAAAGCGCCCCTCCCCTTGAATACAATTGCCTGTCCCATGGCCAGTTTTCTGTTTGTCCTCCTTTTACATATCTACTTCCCACAGCCACTTGGGCCCCATCATTTTTACATGACAGGTACAATCTTTCTAGATCATTGGGATCGTGCGAAAAATCGGCATCCATTTCAAATATATATTGATAAGACCTATTTAAACACCACTTAAAGCCGTGTATATAAGCAGTGCCAAGCCCAAGCTTTCCTTTTCGTTCTTCTAGAAATAAATAATTGGGGTATAATTGAATGAGTTGCCTTACAATTTCCGCAGTGCCATCAGGGGAGCCATCGTCTATCACTAAAATATGGTAGCCTTGATTCAAGGAAAAAACTGCTTGTATAATGGAAGCAATATTATCCTTTTCATTAAAAGTTGGTATGATTACAATTTTTTCCAATGCTATTTCTTCAGTAATGTTCTGTTTAAAATTTCAGTTAGTTTTTGTTTGGTATTCATTGCAAAATCACCCTTCATCATCCAATCATAGTATTGTGGCTCTTCTTTTAATACTTGTGTAACTGGCTTCCCTTTATGTTTCCCAAAATTAAAAACCTCAATACCATTTTCTTTCACAAATCTTCTTGCAAAGTCTACAATATCATCTTCGCCAGTAAACTTTACAATGCTTTCTACTGTATCACCAATTTGAGGATATCTTTCAATTTGTGCTTCTAAAACCTCCCAGGTAGCCGTTGCATCTACTTCGGCACTATGTGCTCCATCTAATACTTTATTGCAATAAAATTTATATGCTGCCCCAAGGGTTCTTTGTTCCATCATATGAAACACTTTCTGCACATCAACCAACTTTCTACCATCTACAGAAAATGAAACACCAGCTCTTAAAAATTCTTCAATCAACATGGGTACATCAAATCGATTGCTATTATAGCCTCCCATGTCACAATTGTCCATGAATTGTTTTATTTCATTAGCTACCTGTTTAAAACTAGGCGCGTCTTTAACCATATCATCTGTTATTCCATGAACATCAGAAGCCCCGGAAGGAATCGGTATTAATGGGTTGATTAATTTACGCTTCACTTGACTTGTGCCATCAGGCAAAATTTTAACAATAGCTATTTCAACAATTCTGTCGTTACTGATATTAACACCAGTTGTTTCAAGATCAATAAAAGCGATGGGTCTGGTTAAATTTAATTTCATTGTGATCCTTAAGGATGATTTTTTATGATTGCTTCAGCCAACGAATTTATGTTTAATCCATCATAATTACCACTACTCATGAACAGAATATTTGCGTCATGGTTGGGTATGGTTAATAACCATTTTTCTAAGTCATTCTTTTCATTCATTACAATAAGTCTGGGTTTGCCAAATCCTTCAATTACTTTTTGTGCGGGTAGTTCAGGCATCTTCTTGATTTCTAATGCGTGTTTAGCATAAAAAACCACACTCTCATCTAAATCATCTAATGCACCCCTGTACTCATTCATAAAGTTGACATTCAAACTACTATAAGTATGTAATTCAAGTATTCCATACAATTTTCTTTTAGGAAACTGTTGCTTAACAGCCTGAACAGTAGCTTTAACTTTACTTGGAGCATGAGCAAAATCTCTATAAATACACATGGAATCATTCGACTCTAGCAACTCCAATCTTTTAGCAGCACCAGTAAAATCATTCATTGCCTCTAAAAAATCTTTGGCATTAACACCTAAAGCTGCACAGGCATAATAGGCTGCCAAACAGTTCATTAAATTGTGATTTCCGAAAACACTTAAAGTTCCAGTTTGACCAGCTATTTGAATTGTGGTAATTCCATTTTCAATATTAAAAGGAGGAACCTGATAAGGTTGATATTGAATATCGGCTCTTTTATTTTTAGCAACCAAGTCTGCTAAAACTGTATCAGACTCATTATAAATTAGAAGGCCACCCTTCTCAATTCGATTGATAAAAATGATAAATTGTTCTAAATAGAAATCAAAAGTGGGGAATACATTAATATGATCCCATGCTATTCCCGTTAATATTGCAATATGGGGATATAAAAAATGGAATTTTGGCTTTTTCTCAATTGCGCTTGCTGGGTATTCGTCTCCTTCGCACACTATAATTGGGGCATCGGTAATATTTACAGACTGTTCAAAGCCAGACAGCTTTGCTCCCACCAAATAATCAAAAGCCATTTTTTGCTTTTTAAGTACATGCATGATCATACTAGTAGTAGTAGTTTTACCGTGACTACCTCCAACTACTACTCTCTTTTTTTGCAAAGACTCTTTATAAATATATTCCGGAAATGAATAGATATTTAACCCTAAAGCTTTGGCTTTCAATAGCTCTGGGTTATCAGCTCGCGCATGCATGCCTAGAATAACGGCATCCAAATCTGGTTGAATCTTCGTTTCATCCCAACCAATTTGTGCAGGCAACAACCCTGCATTTTCTAAATTACCCCATGCAGGTTCAAATATCTCATCATCCGTTCCTGTAACTTGATAGCCTTTTTTACTCAATGCAATAGCCAATTGGTGCATTACGCTCCCTCCTATTGAAATAAAATGAACCTTCATACGTTTATATTTATAGAAATCGATATTTTTAACAATCTCAATGGTATTTACAGGCTGCATATTCACCTGAATCAATATCTTTGTTTCACTGCAAAATACAGCTTCCAACACAAAGCCCAACGTATGAAAAAGATTAGTTTCATCATTTTAGTTGCCGTTTTTACAAGTGTACTTCTGAGTTCTTGCGCATCGGTTAAAGGCAAAGGTTGCCCTACCACCAACCCACGATATTTCAGGGGATAAGCTGTAAATGAATTAATTTTGCAAAAAAATATTTGCATGAATTGGATTCCTTTAACAGAATTAGATCAACTAGATAGTATCAGCAAAAAATCCTTTGAAGCTCCCCAGGTTATTTTTAAACATAGTACTCGTTGCAGTATCAGTTCAATGGCTTTAAATAGACTTGAAAGAGAAACTCCCCCATCCAATACCGATTTTTATTACCTTGACCTTATTAAATTTCGTACAATTTCTGGTCTAATTGCCGAACGGTTTAATGTGTATCATGAGTCTCCACAAATTTTGGTTATTAAAAATGGAGAATGCATATACGACGAGAGTCATCAAGGCATTAACATGAATGAAATTGCGGAACAAGTAGCATAGTTTGCTTTTAAATTATATTGTATGCATATCACTGTTTTTGGAGCAACTGGCCAGGTGGGTAAAAGAATTGTTCAACAAGCATTAAACCAAGGGAATCAAGTAACTGCCTTTGGAAGAAATGTGGAATCATTGATTGATCAAGACAATATAAATGAAAAATTGACCGCTCAAAAAGGGTACCTTTTTGATGAAAAAGATGTAGCAAAAGCAATAGATAAAGCAGACGTTATCATCTCTGTTTTAGGTGGCGCTTCAGATGGTTCAGATAAAACCAGAAGTTTAGGAATAAAACAGATCATCAACCAGATGCAAAAAAAAGGAAAGAAAAGAATCATTGCTTTGGGGGGAATGGGCATATTAAATGCTGAAGACAACACTTTATTATTACACGCCGAAGATTATCCCGAAGAATATCTTGCAGTGGGAATGGAACACTTAAAAGCATTTGAACTTTTGTTAGAAAGCAATTTAGATTGGACTTTTTTTTGTCCGGCAGATATTCATGATAAAGACGAAACAGGCATTTTTATAACCAGTGTTAACTATGCACCAGACCCCAACCATTTTAGAATAAATGCCGGAGACCTTGCAATGGCCATGCTAAAAGCAGCAACCAATCAAGAATATATTCAACAAAGAGTAGGTATTAGTAATTACTAAGCCAGTTCTATCACCATTGCACTAGCACCTCCACCTCCATTGCAAATACCAGCCGCTCCTATTTTACCTCCTTGCTGCTTCAACACATTAATTAATGTAACAATAATTCTGGCACCACTGCAACCCAATGGATGCCCAATAGAAACTGCCCCACCATGTGCATTTACTTTTGCAGGGCTTAAACCCAATTTTTGTGTATTGGCAATACCCACAACAGAAAATGCTTCGTTTAATTCAACAAAGTCAATATCTCCCATAGATAATCCTGCTTTGGCAACTGCTTTAGGTATCGCCAATGAAGGCGTAGTGGTAAACCATTCGGGAGCTTGCTCTGCATCTGCATAAGACTTAATAATTGCCAACGGCTTAATGCCTAACTCTTCTGCTTTTTCTTTACTCATTAATACCACTGCAGCAGCTCCATCGTTCATGGTACTTGCATTTGCAGCAGTTACAGTTCCATCTTTAATAAATGCAGGTTTTAATTCAGGAATTTTATCGAACTTAACATTAAACGGTTCTTCGTCTTTAGCAAATAAAATAGGATCCCCTTTTCTTTGAGGAATTTCAACAGGAACAATTTCTTCATTAAACCAACCTTTGTTCCATGCTAATTGACTTCTCTGATAACTTTCAATGGCAAAAGCATCTTGGTCTGCTCTAGAAATATTGCACTCTTTGGCACATAATTCTGCAGAATTTCCCATTGCATAATTATGATACACATCTGTTAAACCATCTTTTGACAATCCATCTACCAATTGAACATTGCCATACTTATTACCCCAACGCATATTCGGGCTGTAATAAGGAACATTACTCATGCTCTCCATACCGCCGGCAACAATAATATCGGCATCCCCTAATAAGATGGCTTGCGCTCCTTGCGCAATTGCTTTCATTCCGCTTGCGCACACTTTATTTACAGTAGTAGCAATTACTGAGTCTGGAAGACCAGCAAATTTTGCAGCTTGTCTGGCAGGAGCTTGACCAGTATTAGCTTGAATTACGCAACCCATCAACACTTCGTTTACTAAAGCCCCATCTATCCCTGCTTTATTGATTGCACCTTTAATGGCAATTGCCCCTAATTGAGTAGCAGAAAAATCTTTCAAACTTCCTCCGAAACTTCCTATAGGCGTTCTAACAGCAGAAACAATGTAAACAACTTTAGTAGACATAGTAAATGATTTTGAAGCGCAAAGTTAATAATTTAACTAACACGCGTTAGTTAAATTATTGCTCAATTAATTGAATCCCAGTTTGGGTAAATTGAATCTTTTTTTGCTTGTATAAATTTCCAGTAGTCATTTTGAAAGCTTTTTTACTCATTCCAAAAAAAGCATAGATATCAGTGGGATCAGACTTGTCGTTGTACGGAAGGTATCCGTTATTTTCATTTAAGAGTCTTAGAATTTTAGCGCTCTCATCTTCTACCTTGGTATAGCCTGGCTTACCTAAAATCAAATCAATTTTATTATCGGGTCTAATTTTTTTTATAAACCCTTTCACTTTTTCGCCAATTTCTAATTGCTGAAATACTTCATTTCCATGTAAAATTCCAATATGTTTATTATTGATGATCATTACATATCCCAACTCAGAAGTTCTATATACCAATAAGTCTACCTGCTCCATTTCTTTTACAGTTAACTCATCATTGCTCATCAGGTTCTCTACTTTTTCTGTAGCAGCAACTCGCCCAGTCATTTCATCAATATATAGCATTACTAAATACTCACCGCCTAGCCGCATACCTGAAACCTGCTTAGAAGCAGGAACAAATAAATCTTTCATGAGCCCCCAATCTAAAAATGCACCTTGCTTAGTAACAGATACCACTTTCATTTTTGCAATTTCTCCCACTACTGCTTTGGGTTTTTGGGTTGTTGCAATGAGTCGATTATCTGAATCATGGTAAACAAAAACTTCAATTTCATCATCAATATTCAAGTTATTGGGAGCAAATCTTTTGGGTAAAAGAATTCCTTCTGCCCCATCTTCTAAATAGAAGCCAAATTCCACTTTTCTACTAACCCTTAATGTATTGAATTGACCAACCTTAACTGTTTCCATAATTGATGTTTAAAATAATTCTGTTTGAGCTGTGTCTGAAACTGGCCTTACTTCCCACTCCATTTCAATGCTCTTATTAAAATCAGTTAATTTTGCTCCTACAGCCTTCCAACCCATAACTTCTACCATTTTAGCCACTTTAAACTTGGCTTTTCTTACCTGCTGTCCTCGTCCTGTTTGCACCACTAATATGGGTTCTTGTTCTGTAGTTACTGCTTCTAATCGATTGTCTTTCCCTTCTTTTATAAACACAAACTGGGTTTTCAAAGTAGTCGTTTCTATTTTGAAGCGCTTTATATTGTACTGTCCTTTATCGGCATCTAAATAAACTGCAGTGATGGTTTTTTCTGGATTGAATTGCTCAACCAAAGCAACTTTTTCAGGTTCAAATCTTTGAGTGATTTCTGTATCTGTTAATTCATAGGAACCATCATTATAAATAACAACAATTTTTTCGTCTTCAAACATTCCAAGGTATTGCCCTTTCTCTTCGGTATTTAATCTTCCAAATTTATCGTCAAACCAAAGTTTTCTGCCTGCTAATGTGCTCTTACCAGCTTCTTTTAATTTCACCGTTTTAATAGGGTATTTGGTAACCTGATTACCCATACTGCTTCTTCCTTTGATTTCTAATTCTTCAAAATAAAAATCGAGTTCTTTAATTCGGGCTGTACAATTGGGACTTAATATAATTTTTAATGTTTCAGCTTCGCCATTTGGATTTGCAGTTAAATAATGTACTTTGCTTTTTTCTGACCCTTTTGTTAAATCGTATTCTTTTTCTCTGGTAACTCCGGTTACATTAAAACGTTTAGCATAGCTAACACCAGATTTACCATCCAAGTAAATCATATTATAGGTAGTACGCTCATCATTTTTCTCAAATATGGCTGCATGTATAATGTCTTTGCCAATAAATGTTTTATCAGACACTTTAACCACTTTCATTGTACCGGTTTTGGTAAATGCAATAATGTCATCGTAATCGGAACACTCGCATAAAAACTCATCTTTCTTTAGTCCTGTTCCAATAAAACCTTCGGCCCTATTAATATACAATTTGGTATTGGCAATGGCAACCTGTTTTACTTGAATGGTATCAAACTCTTTAATCTCCGTTCTACGCTCCCTTCCTTTACCAAACTTCTTTAGTAAACTATCGTAATAAGCCACCGCATAATCTGTTAAATGTTCCAAATGGTGGTTCACTTCTATAATATCTGCCTCTATCCCTTTTATTTGTTGATTCAACTCGTTAATATCTAAACGATAGATTCTTCTAACCGGCTTTTCGGTTAATTTTAAAATATCTTCTCTTTCAATGGGTCTTTTCAATTTCTTTTTGAATGGAGCGAACCCTTTATCTATAGCTTCAATAACATGTTCCCAAGTTTCATGTTTTTGCTCTAACTCTTTGTATATTTTTTCTTCGAAGAATATTTTTTCTAAAGAGGTATAATGCCATTTATCTTCTAATTCACCAAGTCTAATTTCTAATTCTCGCTTCAACAAATGCTTGGTATTGTCTACAGAAGAACGCAATAAATCTTGAACACCCATAAACCTAGGTTTATGATTTTCAATTACACAAGCATTCGGTGAAATACTTACTTCACAATCGGTAAATGCATACAAAGCATCAATTGTAATATCTGGTGATATACCAGGTGCTAAGTCAATTTGAATTTCAACTTCCTTAGCAGTAACATCAACTACTTTTTTAATCTTGATCTTACCTTGATCATTTGCTTTGGTAATACTTTCCATTAACTGGGTGGTAGTAACACCATAAGGCACATCTCTAATAACCAATGTTTTTTTATCCAACTCCTCTACATGCGCTCTTACGCGAACTTTCCCACCTCTTTTACCTTCATTGTATGCTGAAACATCAATCATTCCACCTGTTTGGAAATCGGGGAATAATTCAAATTTTTTGCCTCTTAAATATTTTATAGACGCATCAATTAATTCACAAAAATTATGGGGTAAAATTTTAGTAGACAATCCAACTGCAATACCATCTGCTCCCTGAGCCAATAACAAAGGGAATTTCATAGGCAAGTTTACCGGCTCATTTTTTCGTCCATCATAACTTAATTGCCACTCAGTAGTTTTGGCATTAAATGCCACTTCTAAAGCAAACTTTGATAATCTGGCTTCAATATAACGAGAAGCAGCGGCTGCATCTCCCGTTCTAACATCTCCCCAGTTACCTTGAGTTTCAATTAATAAATCCTTTTGGCCCAAATTAACCAAAGCGTCTCCAATACTGGCATCCCCGTGAGGATGGTATTGCATGCTTTGACCAATAATATTGGCCACTTTATTGAATCTACCATCATCCATTTCTTTCATGGAATGAAGTATTCTTCTCTGAACTGGTTTAAGGCCATCCTCTAATGCAGGCACAGCTCTTTCGAGTATTACATAGGATGCATACTCTAAGAACCAGTTTTTATACTGCCCCTGAACTCCGGTTTCGTTTTCAAAAACCCTTCTATCTATTTTCTCTTTAGCCATGCTTTTTACTTAATACTACAATCTAAAAGTGTCTTCTTTGGCATCTTCTAATCCGTTCATCTCAAAAATGATGATATCAGTTTTAGAAATGACTTCATGCCATGCGTAAGGATCAATTTCAACCAACGCAGGTGCTTGTATTATAACAGAACCAACTGTATTAGATTGAACATCTCTCCAATTTAATATAGCTTCACCCTGCATCACAATTATTTTTTCAGGATTCTTTTTTGGAGCAATCCCTTTATGATAATGTTGACCACTCACGCTACCCGCTTTTCTGTAAGCAACAATGAATTGACCCGACCGATCCATATCAAAATAATGAGTTGCGCCCCGTTCATCTTCACCTATTTTATCTAATCTTGTTACCCTTACCATTTGAATATTTTTAGGCTATTGCCAACTGAATAGTCAATTCTTTCCATCCCTTTGAAAAATCTCCGTTAATAACCAATACCCCTTCTTTGGATAATTCTCTCAATCGCCAAACCAAGAAAGCATCTCCAGTTAGTACAGTCATTTTATTTAATGCCGAACCAATTACTTTATTCAACTTTTGTGCATCTTTAGTAATATGAGACAACAAAGATTTATCAAAATAAGTCACTTCTTTCCCAACTATTTTTTTACCCCCTTCTAAAAAACGAACCATGGCATTTTCTGTACATATTTTTTTCCATTCATCCGGATCCAACTCAAACTCACTTAATGTAATAGGTCTTGCCAATTTCTTGGCTTTTAAAAACTCTCTTGGTTGAATTTCATGAAGGTGAGTTGGATAGAAAATACTTCCTTTTTCATTAAAAAAGGGTAGGTTATTTAAATACAAAACTTGAATTCTTCCGGCAAAAGCAGCTAACTGGCTCATTAACCAATAGTAACCCGAAACATCATGTGCATTTTGCCCCATCCATATCCAGGCTTCTTCGGTTTCGTTTTGGGTTAACGCATTGGTTAAATTATGCACTGTTAATTTATCATCTACAATGTCTACTTGATTTTCATAAGGGGAATATTGAACAACTTCTTTCCACCAATCTCTACGCTGCTGATACCCTTCTGTTTCAAAAATTCGCTCAATTGGCCCAACTGCAAAATCATCTTTTATTTCCAATATTTCACCTTGCAACAATTCATCCATTTCCATGGCTGTTTGCAAAGCTTTTACATTGGCTGTTTCAAAAACAATATGAATCATCTATATCTATTTTAATCAATTAAATCTAATTCAACTCTAAGGTTGTTAATGATGAACTCTTGTCGTTCCATGGTATTTTTACCCATATAATATTCTAAGAAATCCTGAATATGATCTCCTTGCTCTAAAATAACGGGTTGCAATCGAATATCTCTTCCAATAAACCGTCCAAACTCTTCAGGAGAAATTTCACCTAAACCTTTGAATCTAGTTATTTCAGGTTTATTCCCCAACTTTTTTGAAGCAGCTTGTTTCTCCGTTTCATCATAGCAATAGATGGTTTCTTGTTTATTTCTAACTCTAAACAAAGGAGTTTCTAAAATATAAACATGACCCTTTTTAACAAGGTCAGGAAAAAACTGTAAAAAGAACGTCATCAATAATAGGCGAATATGCATTCCATCCACATCGGCATCTGTAGCAATTACGATATTATTGTAGCGAAGCCCTTCTAAACCATCTTCTATATTTAATGCATGTTGCAATAAATTAAATTCTTCATTTTGGTAAACCACTTTTTTGGTTTCTCCAAATGAGTTGAGCGGCTTACCCCTTAAACTAAATACCGCCTGCGTATCCACATTTCTACTCTTGGTAATACTTCCACTAGCACTATCGCCTTCAGTAATAAAGATGGTGGTATCTTTTTGGGTTGCAATAAACGCTTCTTTATTTTTTGCGGGAAGCTCATCATTTAAATGAACCCTACAGTCGCGCAATTTTTTATTGTGCAAATTGGCTTTCTTGGCTCTTTCATTGGCCAACTTTTTAATTCCAGCTAATTCCTTTCGTTCTCTTTCGTTTTGCTCTATCCGCTTTTTTAATGCATCGGCTGTAGCTGTATTTCTATGCAAAAAATTATCTAATTCCTTTGCCAAAAAATCTAGTACAAACGACTTCATACTTTGACCACCTTCAGCAACATTTTGAGAACCCAACTTAGTTTTTGTTTGGCTTTCAAATACTGGCTCTTGAACCCTTACAGAAACAGCAGCAACAATGCTTGTTCTTATGTCAGAAACATCATAATCCTTTTTAAAAAAGTCGCGTATTACTTTTACAAATGCTTCTCTAAAAGCATGCTGATGAGTTCCACCCTGTGTTGTATATTGACCATTTACAAAAGAGAAAATGTCTTCTCCATAATCATTATTATGAGAAATGGCCACTTCAATATCATCTCCTTTTAAATGTATGATGGGATACCTTAACTCATCTGGATTGGTTTTGCGTTGCAAAAGGTCTAACAACCCATTCTTACTCACATATTTTTTACCATTAAAATGCAAGGCAAGCCCGGCATTTAAATAACAGTAATTCCAAAGCTGATTATCTAGGTATTCATGTATAAAATGGAAATTTCTAAAAACCGTATCATCAGGAGTAAATACCACCAATGTACCATTGGGCTCATCTGTTTTAACTTCTTTATGGTCTTTAACTAATTCTCCTTTCTCAAACTCAGCGGTCTTACATTTACCATCTCTAAATGAAGTAACTAAAAAATGACTACTAAGTGCATTAACAGCTTTGGTACCAACTCCATTTAATCCTACACTTTTTTGAAAGGCCTTGCTATCGTATTTGGCACCCGTATTTATTTTACTAACTACATCAATTACTTTGCCCAATGGTATACCACGACCATAATCTCTTACAGTAACTGTTTGGCCTTCAATGGTTAGTTCTACTTGTTTACCATGACCCATTGTATATTCATCAATACAGTTATCTATGACTTCTTTTATAAGTACATAAATTCCATCGTCTGCAGCGGAACCATCCCCTAGTTTACCTATATACATTCCAGGGCGTAACCGAATATGTTCTTTCCAGTCTAATGACCGAATAGAGTCTTCATCGTACCTGACCAAATTCTTATCTTCTGCCATATTTCCTATTTAAGATCCTTTTTGCTTATGGCAAATCTAAGTCCCTCAAATCGCAGCCCAATTTTACTTTTCTACAAATGCCGATTATATGTGGATAAATAGCTGTTTTTGGTGGATTTTATACGTCAAATAGTACCTTTATAGTAATGAAGCCCCCTTTTGAACCCCAAATAGACCTCAAAGCAATCTCGGCATATGCCAATGCCCACCAGGAAGAGAACGATCGGTTTAGCGCATTTATAAAAGAATTCAACGACGAGGCAATTGATGCAAAAGTGCAGGAATTAGATGCATTAATCAGCCCTACTATATCATGCACCGACTGTGGAAATTGCTGTAAAAGTTTAATGGTTTGTTTAAACGAACAAGAAGCAGATAATTTATCGAGCCATTTAAAAATGGACAGACCAAGTTTTGATCAAAAATACCTTGAGAAGGGCAGCAATGGAATGATGATTATGAACCAAATGCCCTGTCATTTTTTGCATAACAATAAGTGTACAGTATATGAATATCGATTTGAGGGTTGTAAAGAATTTCCAGCTTTGCATTTACCCCATTTTAAAAGAAGGGTATTTACCACATTCATGCATTACGATAGATGCCCCATTATTTTTAATGTAGTGGAGCAACTCAAGAAAGAAATGAACTTTGAGCGCGCATTACCACAATAATTAAATGATGCCCATGTCTGTTTTATTTGGTGTTGATGTATTACTTGCTACTGAAATAATTCCATGGAAAAACCAGCGCATAGCAATGGTTACCAATGAAGCCGCAACCACTCAATCACTGGTTCCTTCTAGATTGGCATTACAACAAGCAGGATTCAATTTAAAAAAATTGTTTTCGCCCGAGCATGGAATATCAGCAAAAGGGGCCGATGGCGCACCCATGCTAAATGGTGTTGATGAATTAACCGATTTACCCATTATTAGTTTATACGGGCTAAAGCTGGCTCCTACAGCAAAAGACTTAGCAGATATAGATATTATTCTATTTGATGTGCCAGATATAGGGGTTCGATTTTACACTTACTTGTGGACTTTGAGTTATCTATTAGAATCATCAGCAAGCCATAAAATTCAATTAATCATTTTAGACAGACCCAATCCGATATCGGGATCAATGGACTTAAATGAAGGACCATGGTTAGGCCCTCAATGCGCCTCATTTATTGGAAGATGGCCCATGCCTATTAGACATGGATGCACTTTAGGAGAATTGGCTTTATATTATAATACAGAAAGAAATATAAACGCAACGCTAGAAATTGTTGCCTGCAAACATTGGAATAGAACAATGTTTCAGTTGGATTGGGGAATTCCTTTTGTACCAACTTCTCCAGCTATTCAGCGGGTTGAATCTACTTTGCTTTATCCGGGTTTATGTTTTTTAGAAGCAACTAATTTATCTGAAGGCAGGTCAACTGATTTTTCATTTGAAGCAGTTGGATCCCCTTGGCTAAATGCTGAAGCAGTAGCACAACAGATCAACTTATTTATTGGAGATGAATTAAGCTGCAGACCAGTTCATTTTATACCATACTTAAACAAATTTGCAGGAGAGCAATGCAATGGAGTTCATTTTACAGTGAATGATCCTTTTCAATTTAAACCAGTTTTTTTTGGCCTATTTTTAATTAGGATTATCAAAGACTTGCACCCTGAAAAATTTGAATGGGCTCCCTATAAAACCCATGTTAATCCAGGAGGAATTCATCATTTAGCTAAACTATTGGGGATCTTTAATGCAGAGGAATTATTTGAATTACCCATGCATACTTTTATTCAAAAATGCACCAAGGAAACCAAAGTGGCTGATTGGGAATTGCAAGTAAGCAATTATTTACTATACTAGTATTGTTTTAATAACCCTCTAACAACCACACTTGCTGCCATGCATCCAAAAATTGCAGGCATATAAGACATGGTACCAATGATTGATTTTTTAGGATACGCTTTTTCGGTTTCAATAATTTTTGATTGATCTACTTTTTCGGCACTAAAAACAACAGTCAAGCCTTTATAGATACCTAAGCCATGCAATTTTTTTCGTACATAACTAGCTAGGTTACATTGATAAGTTTTAGAAATATCTGTTATCACTACTTGAGAAGGGTCTAGTTTGCCACCGGCTCCTAAAGAACTCACAATAGGAATATTTCGATCTAGGCACCCCTTTATAAAAAACACTTTGGGAGACAAAGTATCAATACAGTCTACCGCATAATCGTACGGGGCTTCATCCAATAAATCTTGGGTAAGCTCTTCTTTAATATAAATAGATTTAACAATGATTTCTAATTGAGGATTAATGTCTTTTAATCGTTCGGCCATTACTTCAGATTTTAATTTACCAGCTGTAGAATGCAAGGAAGGTATCTGACGATTTGCATTACTCAAGTCTACCGTGTCGGCATCTACAATGGTGATTTTTCCTACTCCAGCGCGAACAATCATTTCAGCACAAATACCACCAACACCGCCTAACCCTACTACTAATACATGTTTATTCATGAGTGATAGCAAAGGCTCATCTCCTAAAAGCAATTGGGTTCTGCTCATCCAATATGGAATCATATATCAATTAAATTAAACGTTTAAAATGGAATTGAATTAACTTGTTGATGAATACGCAAAAATGAATGTATGAAGCCATATTTAAAAATCTTTTTAAGCTTGACAGTTTTCCTGAACAGTCTTATTATTTTTTCACAAACTAATAATCCCATTCAATTGATTGAACAAGGAAGAAAAACCAGTATCAGGGGATTGAGTGTTGTCTCTAATAAAATAATTTGGGTAAGTGGAAGTGCCGGTTCTGTTGGTAAGTCTATTGATGGGGGCAAATCATTTAAATGGATGACCATAAAAGGATACGAAAAAAGAGATTTCAGGGATATTGAAGCATACAATCATAAAACAGCCATAATTATGGCGGTTGCAGAACCAGCCCTTATTTTAAAAACAATTGATGGTGGAGAAAACTGGTACAAAGTATTTGAAGACAGCACAAAAGGAATGTTTTTAGATGCAATGCATGCAGAAGCAAAAACAATTCAAGTAATTGGCGATCCAATAAATGGAAAAGCTTTTTTTGCAATGAGTAACAATTTAGGAGAAACCTGGGAAACCAATAAGTTAGATGGCATTGAATTAAATGAAGGAGAAGCATTTTTTGCTTCAAGTGGAACCAATTTACAAATTAGCAAATCCTCCAATACTTTTAAGAAAGGAACATTCATGGTAACAGGGGGTAAAGTTTCAAGGTTATTGAATGCAAGAGACCAACGAGAACAATACCCATTGCCCCTTTTGCAAGGACAGGAATCTACAGGTGCCAACTCTATTGCCCTAAGCCCATCAGGTAAAAATGCATTTATAGTTGGAGGAGACTACGCAAAAGACACCCTAAGAGCTGGCAACTCCATTGCCGTTAACTTAGAACCAAGTATTCAGTTTAATCAACCACAAACACCGCCATTTGGATATCGGTCATGCGTAATTTACCTAACCAACAAAACCTTGGTTGCATGCGGCACTTCAGGCGTAGACCTATCTAAAGATGGAGGAATGAATTGGGAGAATATTTCTACACAAAGCTTTCATGTTGTTCAGAAAGCAAAAAACGGAAAAGCTGTTTATTTAGCTGGTGGCAATGGAAAAATAGCCCAACTAGCTATCAATTATTAATTCTTATTTTTTTACTCCTGGCGCCAATAATTCTTGAAATTTTTCTACCATTTTATAAGTAGCTGGGCAATAACTGATATTTTGCTGGTGAACATGAATGTATTCTACCATTTTCTTTTTCTTCAAATGAGGAAACCCTGCACAATCATCTGGCCTCACTTCATAAATGCTACACATATTGGTAGTCAAGTTTAAAAACTGACAGGGTTGTTTTTTATTCATCCAATCTCCATCTTCTTCATCAAAATACAACCATTTCTCTTTGAATTCAGCAACAGACATATCTACATGTGCGGCAATCCTTTTCAAGTCTTTTGCAGTGAAAGTAGGGCTCATGCTTTTGCAGCAATTGGCACAGCTTAAACAGTCTACTTCTTTCCAAACCGCTGCATCTATTTTCTCTGCCATTTTATCCAAGCCTTTTGGAGGATTCTTTTCTAGCTTTCCCAAAAACTTTTTCATGCCCTTTGCATGATGATGTACTTTCTGTTTAAACGATCTAAGATTAACTTGCATAAAACTGCCTAACTTTTAAAATAGACTAAAAGCGAATATAATCATATAGCTGTTATCTTTATCAATCATGTGGGATGCATATAAAAAAGGATTTAAAGCATATTTGCAATTAGAGAAATCTTTGAGCGAAAACTCTGTGGAAGCATATCTGCACGATATTGAAATGCTAACCTCCTTTTTATTAGCAACTAATCAAACCAAAGCACCGGCTGATATTGTATTAAAAGATTTACAAGCATTTGTTAAATGGGTAAGTGAATTAGGCATGACTGCTACTTCACAAGCAAGGGTTATTTCGGGCATACGCAGTTTTTTTAAATATTGTTTATTAGAGCAAATATGTACATCGGACCCTTCCATTTTATTAAATGCACCAAAATCTAAAAGAAAGCTACCCGACACATTACATTTTGATGAAATTGAATTAATCATTAATCAAATTGACTTAAGCAGCGCTGAAGGAGGCAGGAATAAAGCCATTTTAGAAACCATGTACAGCTGTGGTCTTAGAGTGAGTGAAGTGGTTAACCTAAAAATATCAGGACTTTATTTAGACGTAGGTTTTTTGAAAGTAACAGGTAAGGGAGATAAGGAAAGACTGGTCCCTATTGGTTCAGAAGCAATTAAATGCATCAAAATTTATAAAGATAAAATCAGGGTACATCAACCCATACAAATGGGGTCCGAAGACATTTTATTTTTGAATAGAAGGGGTAAAAAATTAAGCCGGGTGATGATTTTTTATATCATTAAAGACCTTGCACTAAAAGCAGGTATAACCAAAATCATTTCCCCACATACTTTTAGGCATTCATTTGCCACTCACTTAGTAGAAGGAGGAGCCGATTTAAGAGCAGTTCAAGAAATGTTGGGACACGAAAGCATTACTACTACGGAAATTTATACCCATTTAGACAGTCATTTTTTAAAAGATACCCTACAGCGTTTTCATCCTGGATTCAAATAATCGCATTTGTTAAATCCTCTTCCATCTGTCCTAAATTTTTAAAAAAATTGCTGTATTTGAGATGGAAAACCTAAGTTTGGCGTTCAAACATTTATTGAATATGAAAAAAACTTTGCTTGCAGCTGCGCTATTATGCAGCGTAATGGGTTTTGCACAAATAAGAATGCCACAACCCAGTACCACTCAAAAAATCAGTCAAGACTTTGGAATGGGAAAAATTGAATTGACCTACTCTCGTCCGAATATGAAAGGAAGAGCAATGTTAAAAGAGAATTCAGAATTAGTACCATTAAACCAACTATGGAGAACAGGTGCCAATGCGGCAACCAGAATCCATTTTTCTGATAAAGTAACCATGGGAGGCTCTACACTTGATACAGGTGCATATGTATTGTATACCATTCCAGGAACAGAATATTGGGAAGTTGTAGTAAACAAAGGATTAACCAACTGGGGTACCGATGGATACAAACAAAGCGAAGACGTAGTACGTTTTAAAGTAAAAGCCGCAAAAACCAATAGCAATATTGAAACTTTTACTTTTCAGTTTGCCAATGTAGAAGCAGAAAGTATTGATCTACACCTTACTTGGGGCAAAGTAGCTGTGAGTATTCCAATCAGCACCAATGTAAAAGATAGACTACGTGCACAAGTTGAAGCTGCTTTAGGTGCAGAAAAAGTAAACCCTAATGCTTATCAAGCTGCTGCTAATTTTTACTATGAGTGGGACAAGGATTATACAAAAGCTTTACAAAATGCAATTAAATCTACAGAAGCCAATCCAAAAGCATTTTGGTTGTTTTTATTAACAGCTAAAATTCAAAAAGACATGGGTCAAAAAGCAGATGCAAAAGCAAGTGCAGAGAAGTGTATCACTATTGCTACAGAAGCTAAGAATGCAGACTATGTTAGAATGGCTAAAGAATTGATTGCGAAATTATAAATTGATAATGTGAGGGTTTTAATATTTACATAGCACCCTACATACTCCATAACTAAAACAAATATCTAGTTTCAATAAAAAGACCCGAAAGTCATATTTCGGGTCTTTTATTTTATCAAATAAGTGCGTACAATTTTATAATAATCATAGTTATTTACTCTCTGCCATATCTGGTATTAATTCAGATTTATATGCACCAGCATCTAACTTGGCTTTGGTTTCGCTAAATGCTTTTAGTGTTTCATCTATATCTGCATCAGTATGAGCAGCAGAAGGAATTAAGCGAAAAATGATATGTCCCTTTGGTATAACTGGGTACACTACAATTGAAGCAAATATGCCATAATTCTCCCTGAGGTCCATCACCATTGCAGTGGCTTCCTCTACCCCACCTTTCATATAAACAGGGGTAACAGGTGTATTGGTATTCCCAATATCAAATCCTTTTTCTTTTAAACCATTTTGCAACTTCAATGCATTGCTCCAAAGTTTGTCTTTCAACTCTGGCATGGTGCGCAGCATATCTAAACGCTTTAAATTTCCAATAACAATAGGCATTGGTAAACTCTTTGCAAAAATTTGACTGCGAATATTGTAACGAATAAAATCGATGATGGCTTTATCACCAGCCATGAATGCACCTATTGAGGCCATGCTTTTGGCAAAAGTAGAAAAGTACAAATCGATAGCGTCTTGACAACCTTGTGCCTCCCCTGCTCCAGCACCGGTTTTACCCAAGGTACCAAAGCCATGTGCATCATCTACCAATAACCTAAATTGATATTTGTGTTTTAATTCGGCTATCTCTTTTAATTTACCTTGGTCTCCTGCCATACCAAAAACACCTTCCGTAATCAATAGAATTCCGCCTGCACCCTGCTTCTCAATTAATTGAGTTGCTCTAGTCAATTGCTTTTCGCAATCTTCCAAATCATTGTGCTTAAATACATATCTATGACCTGGATGCAATCTTAACCCATCAATAATACATGCATGACTTTCTGCATCATACACAATAACATCATGACGACCGCATATAGCATCAATTGCACTCATGATACCTTGGTAACCAAAGTTCATTAAAATGGCGTCTTCCTTATGTTCAAATGCAGCCAATTCACTTTCTAATTGTTCATGATAGGTAGAATTTCCACTCATCATTCTGGCACCCATTGGGTAAGCCAAACCAAACTCTTTTGATGCATCAGCATCTACTTTTCTAATTTCAGGGTGATTGGCCAATCCCAAATAATTGTTCAGGCTCCAAACTATCATTTCTTTACCGCGAAATTTCATGCGACTATTAATTTCACCCTCTAACTTAGGAAAAGCAAAATATCCATGTGCTCTTTCGCGATGTTGTCCTAGTGGACCCGCATTCTTCAACAATTTCTCAAAAATGTCTGCCATACAAACAATTGATTGGTTATTAATTTTTTGCAAATTTAGCAATAAAGCACCAAAGCACAAGGCATATTGTATTGCATACTGTATCTTGCAGGCCTTATTTAACTAATCATATTAAACTTTAATCCCTTGTTAACTCAACAATTAAAATCGGGTTTGGTGCTCTTTGCAATGCTAGCTATTTCTGCTACCAATTCAATTGATGCCCAAAAAACTAAAGCCATTACAAATACAGAAAAAGGGCCTCGTTTAGTAGTAGGAATTGTGGTAGATCAAATGCGTTGGGATTACTTAGAACGATTTGCGCCCCTATTCAAAGCCAATGGTGGATTTAAGCGCATGATGAACCAGGGTTTTAGTAATGACAATTGCCAAATTGGATATACCCCATCGGTTACCGCATGTGGACATACCGGAATTTATACAGGAACTGTACCGGCTATTCATGGTATAACAGGAAATGGGTGGTACGATACACAACTAAAAAGAAATGTATACTGTAGTGAAGATAGAACGGTAGATGGCGTTGGCGCAGCGGGTGCAAGTGATGGCAAGATGAGTCCAAAAAATATGCTCACTACCAGCATTGCAGATGAATTAAGAATGGCCAATAATTTTAAGAGCAAAGTAATAGGAATTGCATTAAAAGACAGAGGAGCCATATTACCAGCAGGACACAGCGCTAATGGTGCCTATTGGTTTGATGCAAAGTCGGGCAATTTTATTACCAGTACTTATTATTATAAAGAATTACCTAATTGGGTTAAGCAGTTTAATGATAGACAAATTCCAGACTCGTTAATGAAATTGGGTTGGAATAAATCGTTAACTGATGCTGTTTATTTGCAATATGCTACGGCTGATGAAAAGAACTATGAGGGCAAGCCATTTGGCTCCAATCAAACAAAAATGCCTTACAATTTAACCAGAACCGCCAATGAAGGTTTTGGAAAATTAAGCAGCACCCCATGGGGGAACACCTTAACAGTTGAATTAGCAAAAGCTGCAGTATTGGCTGAAGACATAGGAAAAGATGCAGTTACCGATATGCTAGCAGTCAGCTTTTCTTCACCCGATTATGTTGGTCATAGTTTTGGCCCAAACTCATGGGAAGTAGTAGACAATTACATCAAACTAGATGAAGAACTCGGAAGAATGTTCGACTTTTTAGATGCAACTGTAGGCAAGGGTAAGTATACCGCATTTCTTAGTGCCGACCATGCTGTTGCGCATGTTCCAGGTTTCATGAAAGAGAATAAATTACCAGGAGGTTTGTTAGATGATAAAGCAGCAATGAATGAAATGAATGCAGCTATTAAAGCAAAATTTGGTATAGACAAACTGGTGGTAAGCTTAACCAATTATCAGGTACACTTTAATAGAGATTTATTAGACAGCTTAAATGCTGATACAAAAGCCATTAACCAATTTATGGTTCGTTATTTAATGAAGAAGGACTATATATTAAATGCTTTTCCTACCAATGAAATCCTAACCAGTCCAATGCCTCAGTATTTAAGAGAAAAAATAGCCAACGGCTTTTTATATAATAGAAGCGGAGATATTCAAATGGTGTTGAAGTCTGGTTTTATTGATGGTGGCGCAACTGGAACTACGCATGGACTTTGGTATTCATACGACGCCCATATTCCATTATTGTGGTATGGTTTTGGTATAAAACAAGGACGTTCAAGTAAAAGAGTTTACATGCACGATATAGCATCAACGGTAGCCAGCCTTCTCAAAATTCAAGAACCCAGTGGTAATATTGGAAACCCAATAGTAGAAGTATTAAAGTAGTGAATAAAATATTCTCAATAGTTTTAATATAATAAAAAACTATTCAATCAAGGTTGTATCTTGCGGTACAACCTTTTTTTATGATCAAACGAATAACATTTTTTGCAATCGCTTTACTGCTTTGCATTTCATTTAGTTTTCATGTAACCGCACAAATCAATTTATCGGAAAAAATTCCGCTAGATAACAAGGTTAAAATAGGCAAACTTGCCAATGGATTAACCTATTATATTCGACAGAATAGTAAACCAGAGAAAAAAGTAGAACTCCGTTTAGTAGTAAATGCAGGATCCATATTAGAAGACAATGACCAACAGGGATTGGCCCATTTTACTGAGCATATGGCTTTCAATGGCACCAAGAATTTTAAGAAAAACGAATTAGTTAATTTTTTACAAAGCATTGGCGTAGATTTTGGTGCAGATTTAAATGCCTATACAGGTTTTGATGAAACCGTTTACATTTTACCCATCCCCTTAAGTGACCCAAACAACTTCACTAAAGGATTACAAATTTTACAAGACTGGGCAGGAGGAATCAGCTTTGAAGGAAAACAAATTGACGACGAAAGAGGAATCATTTTAGAAGAAAGCAGATTAGGTAAGGGGGCAGAAGATAGAATGTTCAGAAAAATTTATCCTAAACAATACGAAGGTTCTAGGTATGCACTACGTTTACCAATTGGCAAAGACAGTTTATTAAAAACTTTTAAACACAGCGCTATCAAGCGTTTTTACGCGGATTGGTATCGTCCTAACCTAATGGCCGTTATGGTAGTAGGAGATATTGAAATTGCAGAAACAGAAAAATTAATTAATCAATATTTTGGTGGATTAAAGAATCCGGCCAATCCTAGACCAAGGATGAATGCAAGTGTTCCAGCAAGAACCAAAAACGATGCATTAGTTGTAACAGACAAAGAAGCAACAAATTTTCAAATAGAATTGAACTATTCAACAGTTAAAACAAAACCAGAACTTACTATTGAAGACTACAGAAAAAATTCTATCATTAAGTCATTGTTCACCAGCATGCTAAATCAACGCATGAATGAATTGTCTCAAAGTGGTAATCCGCCATTCAGCTTTGCTGGAGGTAATTTTGGATCTTATGCACGAGGACACGAGGCATTTAATGCTTTTGCCATTCCTGGACCCAAAGGGCCTGACACTGCGTTACATGCAGTATTAACTGAGTTGGAAAGAGTTAAAAAATTTGGATTCACACAAGGCGAATTAGAAAGAGCCAAAAAACAGCAATTAGCATCTATTGAAAGATCATACAACAATAGAGACAAAACAGAGTCAGGAATATTGGTAGAAGAATACATCAGAAACTTTTTGCAACAAGAACCCATTCCTGGAATAGAACGCGAATTTGAATACAAAAACACATTAATGCCAGGAGTTCAATTAGCTGAAGTAAATGCATTGGCTAACGAATTAAAGAAGAATGAAAAATTATTTATAGCTTTTCAAGGTCCAGAAAAAAGCAATTTTACTTTGCCCAATAAATCGAAATTAATTGCTGCAGCAGAAACTGCTTCTACTATTCCAGTAAAAGCATACGAAGAAAAAGCCATTGCATCGTCTTTATTAAAATCAATTCCAACCGCTGGAACATTAATAAAAGAAAAAAAGAATGATGCTTTAGATATTACTGAATTAACCTTTAGTAATGGTACAAAAGTGATTGTAAAAAACACTTCATTTAAACAGGATGAAATTATTTTAACTGGCTTTAAAAAAGGGGGCACCAATGCATATGGATTAGCAGATAAATACAGTGCTGCTTACGCTACTTCAGCTATACAGCAAATGGGTGTGGGAGATTTTAATCCAGTTGATTTAAGAAAATTCTTATCGGGCAAAACAGCCAATGCCAATATAGGATTAAATGCATTAAGCACTAGAGTAAGCGGCAACAGCAGTATCAAAGACATGGAAACCATGTTCCAATTAATGTATTTGAATTTTACGCAGGTAAGAAAAGATCAGCCATTGTTTAATGGATGGAAAGAAAAAATTAAAAGCCAGGTTCAATTCATGATGGCCGACCCTACAAGCGCATTTATAGATTCAGTGTACAAAGTAATGTATGGAGGCAATCCATTGGCTCCTTCTGCAATTCCCAATGCAACCGATTTTGATCAAATTAATTTAGATAGGGCCATTGAAATTTTTAAGGAACAAACCAATGATGCGAACGACTATACCTTTATTATAGTGGGTAATATTGACCTCAATACAGTTAAGCCACTTTTGGCCACTTATATTGGAGGACTGCCTTCAAAAGGAAATAAAGGTGCATTTGTAGATAATGGTTTGCGCATATTACCAGGCCAAAAAAAGTTGGAATTTTACAAAGGAAAAGAGCCCAAGAGTTTCATATTTAATATTTACTCGGGTAATGCCACTTATTCAGAACAAGATGCATTACATACAGAAATGCTAGCCGAAATTTTGAATATTAAAATTATAGAAGAACTTAGAGAAAAAATTGGCGGCATTTATGGTGGGGGTGTAAGTGGGGCTTTAAATAAATATCCATTTCAGGGATATACCATGGTATTACAATTGCCATGCGGACCTGAAAATGTAGAAAAATTAAGTGTAGCCGCAACAGCAGAGATTGAAAAAATAAAACAAAACGGACCAGAGCAAAAAGACCTAGACAAAGTAAAAAAATCTTTGCTTGAAAAATACGCGGTGAACATAAAAGACAACCGTTATTGGAGTGGCGTATTGCAAGGCATCTATTTTTCTGAGAATGACCCTAGTAGAATACTGAACTACAAAAACATTGTTTCAGAAGTGAGTATTGCGGACATAAAAAAAGCAGCTACAACCGTATTTGATAGTAAAAATATGATT
This sequence comes from Sphingobacteriia bacterium 28-36-52, assembly GCA_002281575.1. GTDB lineage: Bacteria > Bacteroidota > Bacteroidia > Chitinophagales > Chitinophagaceae > Sediminibacterium. Next base: position 73,872 of record NCGN01000001.1, on the reverse strand, counting down.
AATGCCGTTTTATTTCCAGAGAAGTAACTTTGGAAAATGAATAGCCGTTTGAAGCAAGGAGGGAAAAAAATAGTTGAATTAATGGGAGCCATCCCAATAATGGATGAATTAAACTTCCGCTTTCAACAAATTTGGTATTTAAGAAAAAATAAGACATATAATCAACCATTAAAGCGCTTTGTCTTTCCAACAGACAGAGCGCTTTTTAATACCTTTCAACTAGATCATAAAAAGTATTACGAAGATGGACTTTTAGCAGCAGAGGAAATGATTGATTGGGGCGGAATCAAAACCATGCAACAACCAGTTGTATTAGATTGGGGTTGTGGTACAGGAAGAGTAATCAGGCATATCCCTTATTTAAAAAAAGAGGCAATTTGCTACGGAGCAGATATTGATTGCAACATCATTCAATGGTGCAGAAAATCTATAGAATCTGTTTATTTTGATTGCATTGAACACCAAACCTTACCCTACCCGAGCAATTACTTTCATTTGGTATATGGCATCTCTGTATTAACCCATATACCTCATACATCAACACAATATTGGTTGAACGAATTGAATAGGGTTTTACTACCTAATGGTATAGCCATTCTTTCAACTCATGGCACCCAATATTTTCATCAACTAAGTCACCCACAACAAATGCAATTGCACAATGAAGGTGCATTTACCAATTCGTTTAAACAAGCTGGTCATCGTTCATTAACCACCTATCATTCAGCAAGCTATTTAAAAGCAATGCTGCGTGAACATTTCAGCATTGAACATTTTTGGGAAGGCAAGCAGCACCCCGATAAAATGGGCGGACAAGACTGCTGGGTAATCAAAAAATAATCCCGGCCACCAACGGCAACCAGGATTAAAATATAATCAATTCAAGAAAATATTTCTTTAGGCAGATTGGCCTACAATGGTCAATTTATTTAGCAGCTTTTTGAATTTCTCCTAAACCAGCAATATATAGGCTTCTTCCGTGTGTACCCAAGACAATTTCATTGTCTCTTGGTTGAATCGCAATATCATGAATAGGAATACTATATGGCAACCCTTTGTTCCACATCATACAAGAGTTACCGCCATTTAAGCTAACGTATAATCCACCATCTGTTCCAATGTATAATATATTTTCGTTGGTTGGATCTTCTCTAATTACGTTTACAGATTCATATGGAAGATCTTTGGCAATTTGTTTCCATGTTGTTCCATAATCATCGCTAACATAAACCAAAGCATTAAAGTAATCGTTTCTATAACCGTTTAAAGTAACATAAACCCTGCTTTCTTTAAACTTACTAGCCACTACCCTACTTATATATAAGCCTTTAGGTAATTTACCATTGATATTATTCCAAGAATATCCGCCGTCTTTAGTTACATGAATCAACCCGTCGTCGGAGCCAGTATAAATCAATCCAAAACGAATAGGGCTTTCGCTCATGGTAGACAATGTTCCAAATGGCACATCACCTTGTTCTGGATTGGTAGTAAGGTCTCCACTCATAGATACCAAACTATCTCCTTTACTAAAAGAGCGATGGAATTTATTGCTACCAAAATAAAATACATCTTGGTTGTGCTTACTTAATAAAATAGGTGATTGCCAGTTAAAACGCAATGCTGTTTCACCTAATGCACGATTAGGCTTTACGCTGGATCCTCTTGGCCCTCTTCCTGTTGCAGAAACACCAATCACTTGTCGGTTATAATTACCAAACTGTGAACCACTATAAACCGTACGATTGTCTCTCCAATCCACTTGTACTTGCATTCCATCTCCTCCATTTATGCTTTTAAATGCATAATTACCCGTACCGTGCCAATTTATATTTTCTTGGTTTTTACTCGTGCCATACCAAGTACCATTGTCTTGTAACCCACCATACACATTGTATGGCACAGCCATATCTACTTCTATAGCATAAAACTGTCCTACAGATGGGCTATTTAATTTAGACCAATTTTTCCCAGCATCATAACTCATATTCAAACCACCATCATTCCCATTAATTACATGATTTTCTTTGGTATTGCTGAACCAGAAAGAATGATGATCGGAGTGAACAGTAGGCCCATCTATAGACTTAAACTTTTTACCCCCATCTGAACTCATCAAAAGGTCTACACCAGTTAACACCACTTTATTTTCGTCCAAAGGACTCACAAATACTTTACCAAAATAATACCCATATGAACTATAAATATTAATAGGATCGGCATGGGTTTTAGTCCAGGTTTTACCTGCATCATTGCTTCTATATAACTCACATCCTTTAACAGCTGCTGAAGTAATGGCTGCATTAGCATCGTACAAATAATCCCAAATTACATTGGGTGCATATTTGTCAGAAGCAACCCCCGTTTTAACTGATTCAGCAGTGTAATCAGCAGGCAATCGGTATCTTGGGCTACGCAAAAACGTGTTTAGTTTTTTACTATCTAAAGCAGCAAATTGTTCTTTAGTAATTCCTTTGAACATATCCAAAGAATAAGCACTGGTATCAGTTGTGCTTGCGGTTGTAGTTCTTGCAGCTCTTTTTTCATTATTATCCACCACTGCATAAACAATATTCGGGTTCTTAGGATAAATGGCTAAACCAATTCTGCCAACACCATCCCCTGTTGGGAAACCAGCACCTTCAACAGAAATTTTTTGCCAAGTTTCGCCACCATCAGTGCTTTTAAAGATTCCACCAGACTTCCCGCTTTCTTCAAAATTCCAAGCTTTACGTGTACGGTACCACATACCCGCATACAATTCATTAGAATTGGCTGGGTTAATATCTAAATCAACCGCACCAGTATGTTCGTCTACATAAAGCGTTTGCTTCCATGTTTTACCTCCATCAGATGTTTTATAAATACCTCTTTCTTTATTGGGGGAGTATAAATGTCCTAAAACGGCCACCCATGCAGTATTGGGGTCTGTAGCATGTAATTTTATTTCCCCAATATGATGACTGTCTGCAAGACCTAACCAAGTCCAGGTTTTACCATTATCGTTCGACTTGTAAACACCTAAACCAGCATAAGTAGATCTACTACTATTCACTTCACCCGTACCCACCCAAATTTCTTTGGTTTTCCAGTTTACAGCAATATCCCCAATTCCAATAATGTCTTCTGAATCAAAAATGGGCGTAAAACTCATACCATTATTTAGGGTATGCCATAAACCTCCAGTAGCATAAGCCACATAAAATTCTGTTGGATCAGCGGGGTTTACATCAATGTCTACCACCCTACCACTTTGTATACTAGGACCTATATTACGGAACTCCGTTTTATTGGCTACGGACTGCTGACTTAGTTGTTTGCGCAGTTCTATACTCTTCAATCTTTCCGCAGGACTAGTAGGTTTTACCTGTGCTTCTGCTAAAATTGAAGAAATGATTAACAGTGACAATAGTGTTTTTCTCATATCGGCTTTGTATTTTCGAATCCGAATGTAAGTAATATGAGATTTCTATTGCTACCACTGCTCATTTTTTCGGTGAATACCATTTTTTCACAGTGTAAATCGTATAAACTTTCCAGTAAGGGAGATACGTTAAACTGTGTAGATTTTAATGATTTAAAACAAGGCAGATGGATTGTAGCCACTCCCAAATTAAGAGGCGAACCAGGGTTTGAAGCGGAAGGGGTATTTAAAAACAATCGAAAAGAGGGATTGTGGCGAACCTTTAATTTAATGGGAGACCTAATTGCACAGGAAAACTTTAAATGGGGCAATAAAAATGGAAGATGCCTATATTTTACTTTAGCTGGATTAGCCAGAGAAGAAAGTTGGAGAGCGGTGAATCCTGATAAGGCATATGATACATTAGATGTGGTAGATCCAGGCAATCCCAACCAATACGAACGAATTGTTGTAAAAAACGATGGCAATTCTATTAAACATGGAATCTGGAAAACCTATTCACCCAATACGGGCGCTTTGATAGAAACTGAAGAATTTATCATGGGAAAATTAAAAGCGGATGTTGAAGCAGAAAAACTAGTTAATAGTTCTGTTACCAAACAATCGGCAGATACGGCAAAAAAAACAGCTACCAAAATACTCCCCAAAGAAGTATTGGATTTCAATAAAAAACAATCAAAGAAAAATAAACCAATTGTTACAGGAAGAACCGGCAATTAAAGGTCAGTAATTTTAATCCCCAAAGGTTTAATGAATTGATTCAGGGTTTTCATAATTCCCCTACTTTTCTTTTTAGGAATGGCATAAACACAAGAGAGATTTGAATAAAAATCGTATCCATTCTCTTTTACTTTTGTTGTGTAAATCGCAAACAATTCTTCTAATACCCGGTGATCAGCAAAAGAATACCTGTTTTGATGCTTAGATATAATAGATGGCGTATTAAACTGGTATCCACTTATATGCAAGAAAACCAATGGATGGTTATTGTTCACCCAATAAAGCCCATCTTTAAAATGGAGGGTTCTTTCATGCAAATTCCAATATGCCACATTTAAACCAGGGTCTTGATTAATTTGAACTTGTTTAAATAATAAGGGAACCAAATTAATCCAGATTTGGTCTACCCCCATCCCTTCCGCAAAATTGTAATAACATTCCCCCTTCATATGCCCGGCCCACCACTTCAAAAAATCAAGGGTATTGGCAGAATTACGCATGCCTAAAAAGCCTGCATTGTATAAACCAGAACGCAAAATATCGCGTTCTCTTGGAAGCAACTCATTGTCTGGATAGGCGTTGGTAAAATGAGGCGTAATCACTAAATCGTATTCAAGTAAGCTCTTTTCTACTTCTGAAAAAGGAGAAAAAACCCATGTGTCTGAATCGATATATAATAAAATGTCTGGATGAAATTGCTCAAAAAGCCATTTAGCAACAAAGGGTTTCATGGCACAATTCAATTCTATTACAGAATATCGACTTGCCATTAAATCAAAATCATTAATATTCAATTTGCTAATTTCCAATATATTATAAGGGCTAAATGAATTTAAATTAAACCTTTCATTTACCTGGTCAATCAAAATAATGAATAACTCATACCCTGAATTGAATTCAACAAATGAATCTGCCATTGTTTTACAATGCGCTAAATGATTGGCAGAACAAACAGTATAAACAATTTTTTTCATGCTGATTTTAGTGCGCTATTTTCTCTGCAATTACAATGGTGTTTAAATAAAACCGATCCGACTTAGGCCAAAATGGCTCAACTAAACTAAATACCATATTCATAATGGGTATCCCAATTTGGCGAACCATTTTTTTAAAAATATTAGACTTGCCCAAAATAGGCAGGCGATGCATCCAATGGTCGTGAATGTACAAAACAAATAACTGATGCAAAGCACTCATAAAATGACCATTCTTATCTATTTGGATTATTTTAAACCCGTTTTTTTCTACCATATCTTTCAAAGCAAACTGGGTATACCTTGCATAGTCTACCGGTATTTCGTGTTCCTCCCAAGCAAAGGGACAAGTGAGTAAAATTTGTGCTCCAGGCTTCATTACACGGTTTATTTCGGGTAATATTTGTTGCAATCCAAATACATGTTCGAACACTTCACTGGTAAAGACCGAATCAAAATATTCGTTCTCAAATGGAATGGTCTTACCATCATAATAAATATCAACCCCTTCGTTTTGGTGATCATGTCCTTCCCCATCATAATCCAATCCAATATAATCAGTCACATTTGTAAACAATGATTGGTATGGCTTTTCGCCACAACCAAAATCGAGGAGTTTACCCTTGAGTTGTGGCGCATATAAACTAATTTTACGGTACAAACCCTTTCTTATAAAATAAAGAGGATGTTTATACGTGGGGTTGAAGTTTTTAGGTACCATATTATCAAATGCAGCAATTGCAGGGCAAGATACGGAATATGACAATTAGGTATGATTACCAGATTTTTTGCGAACAACCCTACGGTGGTATTTCTCGATACTATTATGAATTAATATATAGACTACAGCAGAAGCCTGGCATCCATATTCAATTGGACATATTATCTGCAGACAATATATTCCTAGAGCAGTTAAAAGGGAAGAATTTTTGGAATGAAGTACAATTCAAAGGCAAAAAAGACTTGAATCGATTGCTTTCGAATGCCTATGATAGTTTTGCTGCAAGAATGCAACCCTTCGATGTATTTCATCCTACCTATTACAGTAAAACATCATTGCACAGAACGGCTGGCAAGCCAATGGTCATTACCATTCATGATATGATAGATGAGCGTTTTCATCAAGGCCAAGCAGCCTATGAGAACATCATTGCACTAAGAGCCAAACATATTAGTAAAGCCGATAAAATTATTGCCGTTTCCGAAAATACCCGAAATGATTTAATTGAATTATGCGGAGTAGACCCCAATAAAATTGAAACCATTTATCATGGGAACAGTTTTAATTTGAATATTGCCAGATTTACTCAACCCAAGTTAATTGAACAGCCATACCTGCTTTACACCGGTAAGCGTTTTGCCTATAAAAATTTTGACCGCTTTTTGCAAAGCTTAGTCCCCATTATGAAAGCCAATCCAGACTTATGGCTGGTTTGTGCAGGTGGAGGCGCATTTAAAAAAGCAGAATTAAATCAACTGAATAAACTTCAACTCAATCATAGAGTAATATACCAACCCATTCACAACAACGAACAATTGGCATCATTGTACAACCATGCGCAATGTTTGGTATATCCTAGTTTATATGAAGGATTCGGCCTTCCTATAATTGAAGCATTTGCTTGTGGCTGTCCGGTTATTACTTCATTGGGTTCAAGTACTGGAGAGATTGCTGGTGACGCGGCGGTATTAATCAACCCAAATAATACCGAGGAAATGACTCAAAAAATGAATGAGTTATTATACAATGAATCCCTACAAAATCAATTGGTTCAATTAGGCCATAATAGAGCGCATTTATTTAATTGGGACAAAACAGCCAATCAAACCCTCAAATTGTATCAAGCTATTTAAATAGCAGTTATTTTTACTTTCTTAAGTTATAGTAATGAAGATTAAACCTATAAAGGCACTCAAAGTTTTTTTTGGTAAAGACGAACAAAAAGCAGCATTGCCTCCTGATTTTGAAACCATTCACCAAAACATTATTGCCAAAGTAAGACCTTATACTATGACAAGCCCTGAACGACTGTATGGGTTAATTGAAAGTGTACAATATGTGGTAAAAAACCAAATTCCGGGGGCTTTAGTAGAATGCGGTGTTTGGAAGGGTGGGTCTATGATGGCTATTGCAGAAACCTTATTAGCCTTGGGTGTAAATGATAAAGATTTGTACCTCTATGATACTTTTGAAGGAATGACAGCACCTACTGCCGAAGATGTAGATCAGCTGAATAGAGATGCCGCTTCTCAGTTAAAACAAGACCTAAATAAAAAAACAGCTAGCGTGGTTTGGGCTTATTCTGGCTTAGAAGAAGTAAAAAGAAATATTGCATTAACTGGTTACCCAACTGAAAAAATTCATTTCGTTCAAGGAGATATTTTAAAGACCATACCAGCCACTTTACCAGGCAAAACAGCTTTATTAAGATTAGACACCGACTGGTATGAATCTACCAAACACGAAATGGAACAACTCTATCCACTCTTAGTATCGAAAGGCGTGCTAATTATTGATGATTATGGTTTTTGGAAAGGCTCTAGAAAAGCAGTAGATGAATATTTAGCTGCCAATCAAATAAGTATTCTATTACATAGAATGGATGAAACAGGAAGGTCGGCAGTAAAGCCGTAAGCATTTTATGCATTGGCTAATCCCAAGCCCTTTTTAATTTTAAACAACCATTTTCCAAAACGCGTTTGCAATAACCAATGCAAAATGCGTAACCGAAATTGCCAAATTCTGCATTTGATGGAGAACCCATAATAGTGCTCGTATATAGCAATATTATCTTTTAAAGACTGAAGATAATTTTTAGTGCTGATGCCCGAATCATCAAATACAGCGATGGTTTCATTGATATACCCATATTGCTCTTGGGCTATACGACACATCAAATCATAATCCATGGCTATTTTGAAATCATTATTGAATAGCCCTATTCGGTTGTACACTTCTCTCTTCACAAACCAGGTAGGATGAGCTACACTTCTCATTCCTCGATAAAGTTTAGTTGCGTCAAAGGGCTTTCCTACTACCACCATTTCGCCAGCTCTTGTTACCCTAATATTTCCACTGGTCCATTGAACAAAAGGGTTTTCATCATAATAAGACTTCACAATTCCTAAAACATTTTCTGAAGCATAACTATCCCCCGCATGTAATAAATGAGTGATTGAAAAACGGGCATTTTGAATTCCCTTATTGAATGCATCGCCAATGCCCTTATCCCGTTCATTAATCCATCTTCTATAACTCGGTTGTGGATGGCTTATTAACCAATTGGCAATTTCATTAGTAGTAGAGCCATTAATAATCAAGTGTTCATTGGGATGCACTGTTTGTTCATCTACAGAAATACAGGTTTTTTGTAAATCGGATAGATTATTAAAACAAATAGAAATGACAGTTATTGCATTCATGAAAGTTCTACTGATTGTAATTTTTTCAATTTTTGGTGGAATAACTCAATAGCAATTAATTTTTCTGGACTCAGATTATATTGAATGTTTTGGGTGTAATAGGTTTTCAAATCATAGTGAGGAAAAGACTGCTCTGCCACTACCTCATCTAGATGTTTTAACCCATAGCCCAAGGCCCTGTTAAACGCATCAATAAAATCAGGATCAATCGGTTTATTGGCAACCCAAGCAGCAAAAACAAAGGGCAACCCAGTATGGTTATTCCAAGCCGTAGCAAGGTCATACATATAAGGAGAAATCAATCGCTGCTCTAAGGCCCGATCCCCAATTACTACTCCGGCAGTTGTTCCCTTTATTTGTTCCCTGAAATCCAATGAAGCCGACTCCAATTCAACGTTTAATTGCCAGTATTCTTTTAATAAAATTCTGGCCAAATTAACCGAAGTACGACTTTGATAATCGAGCAATACTTTTTTAACTTCCTGCAAAGGCACTTCGCTAAAAATAGCTACCGATGCTACATTTTCTTCTGCCGAAATACAATAATCGGCAACTATATGGGCATTTTTGATAGAAGGGATCATAGCCACCGGAATTAGACCTATGTCTATCTGGTCGTTTTTTAAATCAGCAGCAATTCTGGCAGGGTAATCTTCGGTTAGGATTATGCGGTCTAATAAGCCCGACCTTTTGATACCAAACATCATAGGTTTAGTATTTAAATAACTTACGGCCCCAACACGTATCTTCTTGTTCAATTCAGCTACTTTTGTACAAAGAAAAGATTAATTATACTATTTAACTATTCCCTATTTAAAAATCACATGGAACTGACCCAATTAACAGCGCTTTCGCCCATAGACGGCAGATATAGAAAAAAAGTGGCACATTTAGACGAATATTTTGCAGAATATGCCCTAATTAAATACAGGGTATTGGTTGAAGTAGAGTATTTCTTTTTTTTAGCAGACCAGAAATTCTTTAAACTTCCAATCAAAGCTAAACAAGCGCTTCGTACTATGTTGGAAAACTTTAGTGTAGACGATGCCAATCAAATTAAGCAATTGGAGTCGGTTACCAATCATGATGTAAAAGCGGTTGAATACTTTTTAAAAGAGCAAGTAGAAAAAGCGGGTATATCCCATTTGAAAGAATGGATTCACTTTGGACTAACTTCTCAGGATATCAACAATACGGCTATTCCCCTAAGCTGGAAACATGCTATGGAACATGAATACTTACCTGCTTTGATTAATTTACAAAACATGATCTATTCGCTTGCATCTCAATGGAAAGATATTCCCTTGTTGGCAAGAACCCATGGTCAAGCTGCTTCACCAACTAAACTAGGCAAAGAGTTTATGGTGTATGTAGAACGCATACACAACCAAATTGAATTATTTAGCAGCATCCCTTATGCCGCAAAATTTGGGGGAGCAACAGGCAATTTCAATGCCCACCATATTGCATTCCCAAAGAAAAACTGGGTATTACTTGGAAACAAATTTGTGGAGGAAGTATTGGGGTTACAACGAATGCAGTTTACTACACAAATTGAGCACTATGATTCATTAGCTGCTCATTTTGATGCATTAAAAAGAATCAATAATATTTTGATAGACTTATGCAGAGATATTTGGACCTATATTAGTATGGATTATTTTAAACAACAAACCAAAAAAGGAGAAATTGGATCATCGGCCATGCCACATAAAGTAAATCCAATTGATTTTGAAAATGCAGAAGGCAATTTAGGTATTGCCAATGCATTGCTAGAGCACTTAAGTGGCAAATTACCGATTAGTAGATTGCAGCGAGATTTAACCGACTCTACTGTATTAAGAAATATGGGTGTTCCAATGGGCCATATTAGTATAGCTATTCAATCCTTAGAAAAAGGATTATCAAAGCTTATATTAAATGAGCAAGCTATTAAAGCAGATTTAGAAAACAATTGGCCTGTTGTTGCTGAAGCCATTCAAACCATTTTAAGAAGAGAAAACTATCCCAATCCATACGAGGCTTTAAAAGACTTAACAAGGGGCAAACAAAAAATTGATAAAGCGGCCATTCATCAATTTATCAATTCATTAAAAATTAGCCCTGCACTCAAAAAAGAATTAAAAGCCATTTCCCCTTCTAATTATACAGGCGTAAACCCTGCTTATTAGTTTGGTATTTAAATTGCTTTATTAACCTGATTAGTAAAAAGTAAAATGCTCAGCCCTGCGTAAATTTTTAATCATATTCAGGAAATTTATATTGATCCTATTAACGGTACTAATTCTATTGTATCTAGCTATACAAACAGATGTAGTACAAAATGCATTGGTTAAGTATGCAACTGGGAAGCTGAGCAATTCCTTAGGTGTAGAAATTCGCATTAATAAAGTCAGCATTTCTCTATTCAGTAAAGTAAGCATGGATGGCACTTTAATTAGAGACCAACAAAAAGATACGCTATTGTATGCGGGTAGTTTAAAATTAAATATCACCGATTGGTTTTTCTTAAAAGACAAGGCTGAATTAAAGTTTATTGGCTTAGAAAATGCAGTAGTTAAATTACAGAGAAAAGACTCTATCTGGAACTACCAGTTTATAGCTGATTATTTTAGCTCTCCCAACTCTACTAAGAAGAAGAAAAATGGGGTCAACTTGAACTTGAAAAAAATCAATCTTAAAAACGTTCATTTTTTTCAAAATGATTTATGGGTTGGCACTCAAAATACATTTAATGTGGGGGCATTAGAAGTTGATGCGGAAAAAATTGATTTTGTAAAAAATCTATACCATATAAATGATATTACCCTAACAGAGCCAAAGGTCATACTACAGAACTTAGAAGGTTTAAGACCCCCCAAACTTAAAAAAATCACTCCTTATTATGATGGCAAAGAATTATATTTTAATCCAGGCGGCATCGGCATCAAGGTAAAAAACATTCAAATTAACAATGGCTCATTATTTATTGAGGGCAATGCTAACAAGGCTAAAAAAGGGTTTGATGAAGCACATATTGAATTGTTCAATTTGAATGGAACACTTAGTTCGCTCGAAATGAATAAAGACACTATTTCTGCAAAAGCAAAAATTAGGGTAAAAGACAGAAGTGGTTTTGAATTAAGAAAATTAGCTGCAGATATTAAGTTTACCCCACAAATAATGGAATTCCGCAATCTCGATTTGCAAACAAATAAAAGCAAATTGGGGAACTATTATGCAATGCGGTATAAAGATTTTAATAAGGATTTTGCAGACTACATTAATAAAGTAACCATGGTTGCAAAGTTTAATAAAGCAACCATACATAGCGATGATATCGCTTATTTTGCCCCAGAATTAAAAAATTGGAATAAACGTATTGATATAGGAGGAAATTTTGAGGGAGTTGTAGCAGCATTTAATGTTACCGCGCTTAATGCAAACATTGGAGCAAGCACCCAATTAACAGGTACTCTAATGATGAAAGGATTGCCAGAAATTAATACTACCCAAATTAAACTAAGTAATGGCACACTTTTAACCAATGCCTACGATTTGGGGATATTTATTCCTGAACTAAAGGGCATTACCAATCCAAATTTAAGTGCGCTGGGCAATATTATTTACAGAGGTAATTTCAGCGGCACCATTCAGAACTTTAATACAGCTGGCGTATTCTCCACAAAATTGGGAGGAGTACAAACCAATATTAGTTTGAATTTACCATCAGTAGGAGAACCTTCATTTGATGGCTTCATAAGTACTAAACGTTTTAACCTAGGGAAGTTTTTGAAAATTGATTCTTTAGGGCTAATTAACTTCAGCGGAAAATTAACAGGAAGTAGTTTCAATATTGATAAATTAAAAACAACATTTGACGGCACGGTTCATTCAGTCAATTTCAATAATTACACTTATACCAATATCATTGCAAATGGCACCATTCAGAAAAAATCATTTAATGGTGAATTAGAAATTGATGATCCCAATTTAGGATTTACGAGCAATGTGGAAGTTGATTTTAGTAAAGAGCTCCCCTTGTTTAATATTGTAGGTGATCTTTCAAAAGCAGATTTATTTGCACTAAATCTCATTAAAAATGAAATAAAAGTAGCTGGCTTATTAGACGTAAACTTTACCGGAAAAAATATAGACCAATTTATAGGTTCTGCTAAATTATTAAATGCAAGTATTCAAAATCCAAACACCAGCATACAGTTTGACTCTTTAAATTTAACTTCTAGCTATACGGATTCTATAAAAACTCTACATGTAGGGAGTAACGATTTTAATGCTAGTATTATTGGCAAATTCAATATAGCAGAATTACCCTCAAGCTTTGAAGCGTTTTTGCACAACTACTACCCTGCTTACATAAAGTCTCCAAAAACGACCCCAAAAAATCAGCAGTTCAATTTTACTTTTAACAGTTTTTATATAGAACCCTATTTTAAAATTTTCACCAATAAAATAAGTGGATTCAATGATGTTAATATAAATGGGTCTATTGATACTAAAAATATTGCTCTAGGGGTAAATGCTTATGTGCCTTATGGCAAATATGATCAATATGCAACTACCGGATTTCAATTAGAGGGCAAAGGAAATTTTGACTCCTTAAGTGTAACAACTAATATTAAAAATATTGAAATTGGAGACAGTTTAAACTTACCGAATTCGGTCATTAATATTACTTCAGCAAATGATCACTCCATTGTTTCTATCAATACCAAAGCAAATAGCACTTTAGATGATGCTTCTCTTTTAGCAGATGTTTATACCCTAGAAGATGGGGTTAGAATTATGTTCAGGCCATCTAGTTTTGTATTAAACGATAAACGTTGGACAATTGAAGAAAAAGGGGAATTGATCATTCGAAAACATTTATTAAGCGCTAATAATGTTCAGTTTTCTCAAGGTGGTTTCCAAGAAATTAAAATTGAAACGGAAGAAGAAGATGGTGGAAATACCAGCAACCTATTGGTTAAATTAAAAAATATTGTACTCGGCGATATCACTTCCCTCTTCATGAAAAAGGAAACCTTGGAAGGTGTTGTAAGTGGAGAAATTACACTTACAGAATTCTTAGGAGACTTTTCTGCAAAAGCAACATTACAAGCAACAGAATTTAGTTATGAACAAGATTCTATTGGAGTAGTCAATATTGATGCTGGCTACAACAGCAAAACAGGATTAATTCCATTTAAAATTAATTCACCCAATAAAAACTATGATTTAGTTGCCAATGGATCATACAATGTAAAAGACAGTACAGGAAATTCATTCAATACCAATATTCAATTGAATGAAACAAAAATTGATATAATAGAGAGTTTACTAACCGGACTGTTTAGCAATTTAGATGGATTGGCAAAAGGTAATTTAAGTATTAGTGGAGACTTAAACGCCCCTCAACTTTTAGGAGACATTAGTTTACGCAATGCAAAGCTTAAGGTAGAGTTTACCCAAGTAGAATATACCATTGATTCAGCAGAACTCAAATTTAGAGAAGATGGCATAGACTTTGGAAGGCTCACCATTAAAGACATGTACGGAAATACTGGCACTGTAACTGGGAAACTACTAGAAAAAGGTTTCAAGAATATGGCATTTGATTTTGACCTTAGAACAGAAAAATTGTTGATGATAGATACCAAAGCCAAAGACAATGAACAATTTTATGGGAAAGCAATAGGTAAAGCCACACTCAGTTTTAAAGGACCTGAATACGACTGCAGAATGAATATTGTAGCTGAAGCCAATGATAGTTCGCATATCACCATCCCGAATAAGCAAAGTAAAGAAAGCGGTTTTGCCGACTTTATTGTTTTTAAAACCTATGGAACCGAATTACAAGAGTCAAGTAAAAAAAGTAATTTCAATTTAACAGTAGACCTTGATGTTACAGCCAATAATAAAGTACAGATAGATGTTATACTAGACGAAATAAACGGGGATATCATTAAGGCAGAAGGCAATGGAAGATTAATAATAAAAGCAGGAACAGTTGAACCATTAAGCATCAAAGGCAGGTATAATATAGAAAGGGGTAACTACGATTTCAATTTCCAATCTTTATTAAAAAAACCATTCGAGTTATTACCTAATTCAAATAATTTCATAGAATGGAATGGGGATCCATTTAAGGCAGTAATGAGTATAGACGCACAATACACTGCAGAACGAATTTCTCTTTCCGATTTAATTGGGAACAATATATTTAGTGGCTCAGTAAAGGGCTATAGAGGGGATGTATATGTTATAGCAGAATTAAGAAACCAACTAAGTAAACCCGATATTAGTTTTAGACTAGATTTTCCTCAAGGAAGTCCAGTAAAAAATGACAATGAATTTGCCGCATTCTTAAACAGAATACAAAGAGACGAAAACGAAATATTAAAACAAGTTTCATTCTTAATTGTGTTTGGAACATTTGCTCCTCCAGGAGAATTCAGTAATAGAAGTGGCAGTAACCCTTATAATATCAGCTCATTGGGTATAAATACCTTATCTCAGGTTTTAACCAATGAAGTTAACAAAGCATTATCAGGGTTATTGTACAAGCTAACTGGCGATAGAAGTTTGCGATTTGACCTAGGGGCATCTTTATACAATAGTTCAAGTATTTTTGGAACTACAGGTGGAAATGTACAATCAAATAGCAGTGTATTAGACCGATCTAGGGTAAACTTTAAGTTGGGTAAAAGCTTTTTGAATAACAATGTAATAGTCACATTTGGCGGAGACCTAGACTTTAATTTAGGCGCAAGTTCCAGTGTTCAAAATGGTAATTTCCAATGGTTGCCCGACTTAAACATTGAAATCATATTAACCAAAGACAGAAAATTAAGGGCCATTATTTTCAATAAAAACAGCTTAGATATAAGTGGCTCCAATTTTGGAAGAAGGAACAGAACAGGTGCCAGTATTTCTTATAGAAGAGACTTCGAAAAGCTTTGGGGTAATAAAGAAAAAGAAATCATTATTCAAACTCCTATTCAAAAAAATTAGTGAATTAAAGGCGCAGGTATTTTTCTACAATCTTTCAATTTGTAAACATAAAAATATCTAACAACACCCCCACCCCGCTGTTGTAATAGTTTTTCTGGTTTTTCAATTGCTTTAAAAAAGTCTCCATATGCAACTGCTACATTCAAAGGTAAATTAGAAGGAACAATTGCATACGCATCTTGCCCTAATTGCAATGGACTGCGTTCTTTATTTAACCAAGCAAATTGATGTAGGTCTTGTAATTCACCAATTCCTATTAAAGGCATCCCCATTGGTTTGGCAACATAAAATTCTATATGTCCTCCAGGGAACCATTTATTGGTAAGCAATACTGCACCCTCTTTCATTTCGCCGTTTTCAATATCTTCAGCCACCATCGTTTTGAAATTTTCGCCCAATTTTTTCCAACCAGAAAGGTCTAATGTAGGACAGTATTCTCCATAAGATTCAGGAGACTTTGATCCAAAATTGACAGGAGAAAATTTAACTGCTACTGCAGCAACAATTAAAACAGTTGCCACTAAGGCAATTGCCATTTTAAATACGAATGGAAAAAAAATGGGCTTCCCTTGTTCAAACCAAGCTGCTACTAAAAAATAAAGTGGAATATAGGCAGGACCCGACCAATGAGGCAGTGTGGGATTAAATAAAGCAATACCCCAAAATATTAATAGCATGGGCAAACTCATGCACAATAACCAAATGCCAATTCTATTTTGTCTGAATCTGAATTTTCGCATAGCAAATAAGATCACAGCAATCCAAACCAATATAAAAACTATGGGATTTTGGTAGGCAAACTCTCCTACAATTTCTTGAACAAAAGAATCAATTTGAACCCCTGTATTGGTTACCCTTTCAGAGTGAAACCGGTAAGTGATAAAATCGTATTGTATATTCCAATACAAAATAGGTGCTAAACAAAGAATAGTAATGAATGTAGAAATATACAATCTAGGATTGGTTAACCATTGTCTTTTCTGAAGCAGAATAAATAAGCCAAAGCCAGCCCAAAGAAATAAAGCATGCACTTTACAAAGTGCCGCCAACCCAATTACAAAACCCAATAAAATCCAAATACCCCAATTGTTTTCATCTGATTTACGCAACATCAAATGCCCCATAATATAAAGAGCTCCAGTCCAAAAAGGCATTTGTGGAGAATCGGGTAATATAAAGAAACCAGCAATAAATCCAGTATAAATAGAAGCCGAATACAAAATGGCTGCATACCAACCCATTCTTTCACTAGATAAAAGCTTGCCAATTTTAAATATGAACCAAATTGATATGGTAGAAGCTACAATACTACCTAAACGTAAAGACATTTCAGAAGCCCAAAACCCATTCAATGTAAAAATCCGCATTAACCAGCCAACCATAGGAGGGTGATCAAAATAATTCCAATCGGGCCTAAGTAAATAAGTCCAGTAATACACTTCATCATTGCCCAACTCCAATAGCGGAGCCAACAATAATTTGATAATAATATTAAACCCTAATAGGAATAATACTGGTCTTGTATAGGATTTTACCAACAGCATGGGGGAAGCTGGAATTTTAAAGGCTAAAGTACGTAAAAATTGATTGATGTATTTTTAAGCAGATTTATGCTGAATAAACCATTCAATTGCAAGGGAATAACCCAATAAGCCTAATCCTGCTATAGTGCCCACAGCTTTTGCAGAAACATGCGATAATTTTCTAAAATCTTCTCTAGCATGAATATTACTGATATGCACTTCAATTACTTTAGCTGGTATGGATGCAATGGCATCTCCTATGGCAACACTGGTATGCGTATACCCACCAGGATTAATAATGATACCATTGGCATCAAATCCGTGTAATTGAAGGGCATCAATCAATTCGCCTTCTACATTAGATTGAAAATAAACCAGCTGAATAGTAGGAAATTTTGTTTGAAGTGCTTCGAAGAAAGATTCAAAAGATAGATTCCCATAAATATCCGGCTCCCGCTTACCAAGCAGGTTTAAATTAGGTCCATTGATGATGGCTATTTTCATTTATTGAAATTACTGCATCATTTCTACAAAACGATCAAATAAATAACGGCTATCATGAGGACCGGGAGTACTTTCTGGATGGTATTGAACACTAAAAGCAGGTCGATCTTTCAATCTTATACCTTCAATGGAGTCGTCATTCAAATTAACATGAGTAACTTCTACATTGGGATGATTTTTCACCGCAATTGGATCTACACCAAAACCGTGGTTTTGAGTGGTTATTTCGCACTGACCAGTAATGATATTTTTTACTGGGTGATTTAAGCCTCTGTGCCCATGGTGCATTTTAAAGGTTGGGATATCATTAGCCAAAGCCAATAACTGATGACCTAAACAAATCCCGAAAACAGGTTTTTTCTCGGCTAAAATGTCTTTAACCGTAGTAACTGCATAGGGCATTGCAGCAGGATCACCTGGGCCATTCGAAATAAAATACCCAGTTGGATTAAATTCCTTCAGCCTACTTAAAGTTGTTTTAGCAGGGTGCACTCTAATATGGGCGCCTCTACTAACCAAACATTGTAGAATATGTTGTTTTACACCAAAGTCTAATACAGCCACTTTTACAGAAGAATTGGCGTCGCCCATTTCATATTCGGTAGCAGTACTAACCCTACTGGCTAATTCTTGACCATCCATATTGGGTACCCCTTTCAGTTGCTCTTTTAATTGATTAACCGATACCCCCTCTTCAGAAGAAATAATGCAGTTCATTGCACCTTCCGTTCTAATATGTGCAACCAAGGCCCTGGTGTCAATACCATCAATAGCAACAATATTATTATCAACTAAGTAAGCATTCAAGTCTTGATTGGCTTGATGTCTACTAAATTGCTCCTCTAAATTTCTGGCAATCAAGCCGTGAATTTTAACCGAACTACTCTCAACATCCGTTTCTTTTACTCCGTAGTTTCCAATATGAACGGTATTCATAATAAGAACCTGACCAGTATAACTAGGGTCGGTGAATACTTCTTGGTATCCAGTCATTCCGGTATTAAAACAAATTTCACCAGTTGCAGTACCTATTTTACCAAAAGACAAGCCATGAAAAACATGTCCATCTGCAAGAACTAATACTGCGGGTTTTCTAGATGTAGTAGACTGAGGCATAGTAGCTTTTATGAGTGCAAAAGAAAATCAATTTTATTAAAAAAACCAATGAAGTTGCTAACATTGATGATATGAAAAAAGGCAAAACCGAAACGATTTTGCCTTTTATTTTTAATACCGCTTCATATATTATTCAGCAGCTTTTTCTTCAGTTGAAGTAGCTTCAGGAGCAACTACTGTTTCTTCGTTTTCTGCTTTTTTAGGAGCACGACTACGACGAGTTTTCTTAGCTGGCTCAGTAGCAGAAGCAACAGATTTACCGTAGATTTCATTGAAGTCTACTAATTCAATCATTGCTTTTTCTGCGTTGTCACCCGGACGAATACCGAGTTTCAAAATACGAGTGTAACCACCCGGACGAGAAGCAACTTTAGGACCTACAACAGTAAAAAGTTCTTTAACTGCAGCTTTATCTTGTAACTCAGCAAATACTAAGCGGTGATTGTGACTGATTTGAGATGCAGACTCATTCTTTTTTGTCTTAGTAATCAATGGCTCAACATAAGCTCTTAATGCTTTAGCTTTTGCCAAAGTAGTAACGATACGCTTATGCGTGATTAATTGACTTGCAAGGTTTTGCAATAATGCTACTCTGTGTGCCTTTTTACGGCCTAGGTTGTTGATTTTGTCTCCGTGACGCATGACATTTAAGTTTTAACTCCACACCGTGTCAGGATTTGTGGAGGGTGCCATTCCAAATTAATTTGAAACAGCGTGATGAATTAATTATCTAAATTATCTAGTCCAAGTTTACCAAGATCCATTCCGAAGCTTAGTCCTCTTTCTGTTAATACTTGTTCAATTTCAGATAAAGATTTCTGACCAAAGTTTCTAAACTTCATCAAATCTTCTTGCTCATACTGAACCAATTCGCTCAAGCTGTTAATTTTAGCGGCTTTTAAGCAATTGAATGCACGTACAGAAAGATCTAAATCTTCTAGAGGAGTCTTCAATACTTTACGTAATTGTAAAACGTGCTCGTCTACAACATCTTCTTTCTTATCTTCTTTGTTGTCAAAAGTGATGTTTTCATCAGTAATGATCATCAAATGTTGAATTAGAATACGAGAAGCTTGCTTTACAGCATCTTCAGGATGAATAGTACCATCGGTAGCAACATCTAAGATTAATTTCTCATAGTCGGTTCTTTGTTCAACACGATAGTTTTCAATAGCGTATTTTACGTTCTTGATTGGCGTGTGAATAGAATCGATTGCGATGTAACCAAATGGCGCATCTTTTACTTTATTTTCTTCAGCAGGTACATATCCACGACCTCTTGCGATGGTCAATTCAATGTCTAGCTTAGCAGTAGGATCCATTGTGCAGATCAACAATTCAGGATTCATTACTTGGAAACTAGGAGACTGCTCTCCTATCATTCCTGCAGTGAATTCGCTGCGACCTTTAACAGACAAGTTAATCTTCTCTGAGGTCAACTCTATTTCTGCGTTTCTTTTAAAACGAACCTGCTTTAAGTTAAGGATCATTTCGGTAACATCTTCGGTAATACCTTTGATAGTAGCAAATTCATGGTCTACACCATCTATTTTGATACCTACAATAGCATAACCTTCTAATGAACTCAACAGTACTCTGCGAAGTGCATTACCAACGGTTAAACCGTATCCTGGCTCAAGAGGGCGAAATTCAAACTGACCTTCAAAATCAGTTGCTTTCTGAAGAACGATTTTGTCTGGCTTTTGGAAGCTTAATATTGCCATTTTAAAACGTGTTTTACTTATTAGGTGAATAGAAAAAATTACTTAGAGTACAATTCTACGATCAACTGCTCCTTAATATTTTCAGGAACGTGCTCGCGCTCTGGCATCGTAATGAACGTACCTTTCTTTTCGGTTTCGTTCCAATCTAACCAACCAAACTTAGGGTTCTTACCACGAGTTTTGCTAGTAATACCAGAGTTGTCGGCACTCTTAGGACGGTAAGCAATAATGTCACCTGGCTTACATGTGTAAGAAGGAACATTCATGATTTCGCCGTTTACAGTAATATGCTTGTGGTTAACTAACTGACGCGCTTCAGGGCGGCTAGCTGTTAATCCCATACGGAATACTGTATTGTCTAAACGTGCTTCTAATAATTTAATCAGGTTTTCACCGGTAACACCTTTTAAACGCTGAGCTTCTTCAAAAGTTTTACGGAACTGGCGCTCCAATACACCATAAGTGTATTTTGCTTTTTGTTTCTCTCTTAACTGTAGTGCGTATTCGCCTAAAGTTTTACGTTTACGGGCAGCACCATGCTGTCCTGGAGGGTTAGAGTTCTTGCCTAACCACTTTGCGTTTCCTAAAATAGGTTCGCCAAAGATTCTGGAGATTTTGGTCTTAGGACCTGTGTAACGTGCCATAGTTTAAATTTTCATTTCGATTTTTTTAGAATTCGTTGCTTCGATCGGTTAAAAATCGTAAAAAATGAATCGGGCAACCTTTTGATAAATGAAACCTTGTGGCTCAATATTATTTCCACTACCCCTATTGGGGCTTAGGATTATTATACTCTTCTTTGTTTTGGAGGACGACAACCATTGTGAGGCATAGGGGTAACATCTTTAATAGAAGTTACTTCAATACCTGATTGTGCAATAGAGCGAATTGCTCCCTCACGTCCTGCACCTGGTCCTTTTACAAATACATCTACGCGCTTTAAGCCAGCATCCATTGCAACTTTAGCAGCATCGGCAGCAGCCATTTGTGCAGCGTAAGGAGTATTCTTTTTTGAACCTTTGAAACCCATTTTACCAGCACTACTCCAGCTAATTACTTGACCGGTTTTGTTGGTAAAACTGATAATGATGTTGTTGAATGTAGCAGAGATTCTAACCTCACCGGCCGCATCTACTTTTACTACTCTTTTTTTGGCAGCAGCTTTTGCACTGTTCTGCGCTTTTTGTGGTTTAGCCATTGTTGCTTTTTTAGGTAATCTTCCCCGAAGGGATGGTTAAAAAAAATCCGTTGGAACGGAACCTTTGTATCTCCCTCTTTAAACTAAAAGAGATCCAACACGAAGGATTTATTTATGTAAGAAAGCCCGAAGTGGTTACTTCGGGCTAACTATTTATTTTTTAGCTGCTTTCTTCTTGCCGGCAACCGTTTTACGCTTACCCTTTCTGGTACGGCTATTGGTTTTGGTTCTTTGACCACGAACAGGAAGTCCTTTACGATGACGCAATCCTCTGTAACAAGCAATGTCTAACAAACGCTTGATACTCATAGATACTTCACTTCTAAGTGCACCTTCTACCTTAAACTCATTGTTAATGATATTACGGATAGCAGTCTGCTCTTCGTCATTCCACTGGTTTACTTTTTTATCAAAGTCAATACCTGCTTTTTCAAGGATATACTGAGCTGTTGAACGTCCAATACCAAAAATGTAGGTTAAACCAATCTCACCTCTTTTGTTTTTTGGCAAATCAATACCGGCAATACGAGCCATATTATTATTGTTTTATGCTGTTAATTTGATTAATCGAATTACCCTTGACGCTGCTTAAAGCGAGGATTCTTTTTGTTAATCACAAATAATTTACCCTTGCGCTTCACGATTTTACAATCGGCACTGCGTTTTTTAATGGAAGCTCTTACTTTCATTGTTTGGTTGTTTAACTGTTATATTCCTTTTCGTTCCTTTTCTACTTTGTTATACCAACTTCAGCTACTTATTTGTATCTGAAGATGATTCTTCCTCTACTTAAGTCATAAGGGCTCATTTCTACCCCAACTTTATCCCCTGGCAAAATTCGGATGTAGTGCATCCGCATTTTTCCTGAAATAGTGGCCAATATTTCATGACCATTTTCTAATTTAACCCTGAACATAGCATTGCTTAATGCTTCCAGAATTACTCCGTCTTGTTTAATCAATGGTTGTTTCGACATACTATTTTTGGGGCTGCAAAGATATTAGAATACAACCGAATTATGAAAAATAAGGGGAAAAAACTCTTGAAAATGTGGAAAAAAAATCAAGAAAAGCGGTTTTCCACAGCCAAAAGGGCTAAAACAAGGCATTTTCGGGTGCAAAAATAATGCAAAAAGCCAGAACTTTCATTCTGGCTTTTACTATTTTAACCCGCCAAATTGTAAAACGAGTGTGAATTACATGGCATCTCTAGTTAAATGTATTTTAACCATATCTAGATATTGATTTTGTAGCTGATGCACAAAATGGACGTTAGGATGATGCCTCCTGTCTTCTCTGTACCACATTTCAATTGACGAAAAGTCGCCTGCTTTGGGCGTTACTAATCTAAAAGCACCTTTTGAATACTTTACAGACCCGTCATCTGCGGCCTGTTTAGAAAAATGAAGGTTTAGGAGTGCATTTTCATCCAAAGGAATCGGATGCAGGTGATCAGTAGAAAACCAAAACTCTTGAACGGATGTAAGTAAACACACTTGCTTCTCATCCCCATTTAACCTAGTTACTTCTCCTTCCCATAGCTTGCCTTCAAACTCACCCATCATGTAATCTCCAATTTTGATGTCGTTGAATTTAATCATATAGCAATCGTTTAAGCCATAAGTTAAGGAAAATTTTGATTATTCCGCCCAACTCATAGTATAACCTTGGTTTTCAATTCGCAGTGCTTCTTGGGTTAATTGCAATGGATGAAAAGTATCTACCATAACAGCCAATTCTTGGGTCTCTTTCTTTCCAATGCTTTTTTCAACAGCGCCCGGATGCGGTCCATGAGGAATTCCTGCAGGGTGTAAAGTGATCATCCCCCTGGTAACATGCTTTCTACTCATAAAGTCGCCTGCTACATAATACAACACTTCATCACTATCAATATTACTGTGATTATAAGGTGCAGGAATTGCATTTGGATGATAATCGTATAATCGGGGACAAAAACTACAGACCACAAAATTGTGTGCATCAAAAGTTTGGTGCACAGGAGGTGGTTGATGCACCCTTCCAGTGATGGGCTCAAAATCATGTATACTAAAAATATAGGGATAGCAACAGCCATCCCAACCAATCACGTCAAAAGGATGGGTTCCATAATGTAACCCATACAAAACGCCTTTCTTTTTAGTTTTAATTAAAAAGTCTCCTTTTTCATCTATGGTTACTAAATTTTCAGGGCCTCTTATATCACGCTCGCAATAAGGGGCGTGTTCCAATAATTGTCCATGTCTACTTAAATACCTTTTAGGATACCTGAAAGGACTAAAACTTTCTACAATAAACAATCGGTTGTCGGGAGTATCGAAATGAATTTGATAAATAGTACCTCTAGGAATAACAATATAATCACCATAAGTAAAAGCCAGTTGACCATATTGGGTAAGCAACTTTCCTGTTCCCTCATGAATAAAAATCAACTCATCGGCATCTGCATTCTTGTAGAAGTAATTGAACATACTTTGCTGCGGTGCAGCTAAAACAATATGGCAATCGTTGTTTACCAAAACCGCTTTACGACTGTTTAAGTAATCTGCCTCGGGTTGTACGCTAAAGCCCTCAAAACTTCTATGCTTTAACATTTTTTCTTCTGCCACTTTAGGCGCAACCGCAATGGGTTCATCTGTATGAATAATTTGTGTGGGCGGATGAATATGATACAACAAAGAATAATCGTCACTAAATCCTTCAGTAGAGAACAACTGCTCTGAATACAAACCACCATCTGGTTTTCTAAACTGAGTATGACGCTTGTGAGGAACTGATCCCAATTTTATATAATGAGGCATAACGATAATTTTAGGTTACCATAATTAAGCACCTGGAAACAAAGGACGGCCAATAATTTCGCCACGGAAAGGCCAAGGAACACCTGCTAGCAATAAGACGGCTGCTATTAAAAAGAAGTAGAATGCTTTTTTGTATTTCACTTCATCTGCTACCGATTTTTTTGCCATACCATGCGCCAAAGTAATAAATACAATTGCCCCTATCATAGTAATTGGATGCTCCATCCAAAAGAACCGGTAGAACTTATCTTTCATAAAAGAAGTACCTTCTGGTAGAGTTGTAGTGAAAATACCATACCTGCCCAAAGCAACTTGATATAGCCCAAGCAACAAGGTTATATGAGATGCAATCATGGTAAACAACCATACTTTTTTATCCCCAGCAGCAAATACTTTTTTAGACGACCACCCGGTATAAGCTTTTACTAACGATACAAGCAATAAAACAACAATAATCCAACGCAATAAATTATGAAGATGTACAAATCCTGTTTGCATAAAAAATATTTTGAAGCAAGATACAACAGAAATGGTTTACGCTATTGCGTAAACCATTCTAACCAAACAAACAAATAAACAAAATTGAATTATTGCTGAACCCAATCAGCAACAAATAAATTGGTATCCCTTGTACCACCATTATTTCTATTAGACCCAAAAACAATGCGCTTACCGTTAGGACTTACCATTGGAAATGCGTCAAAGCCTTTATCTCTGCTAATTTTTTGTTTATTGTTTCCTTCTAAGTCTACTAAATACATATTAAAAGGAAACCCTCTTGAATATTCATGATTACTAGATATGATGATACCCTTGCTGTCAGGGGTAAAATTGGGCGCCCAATTGGCTTGCCCCCAACTAGTAATTTGTTTAGGGTTTGATCCATCCGCATCAGCAACCCAAACTTCCATATTTGTGGGTGCTACCAATCCTTCTTTTAAAAATTCTTTGTACTCTTTTACATCAGCATCGGTTTTTGGCCTACTTGCACGCCAAACAATTTTTTTACCGTCTGGGCTAAACCAAGCGCCCCCATCGTAACCCAATTCGTTTGTAATCTGCTTCTCCTCTCCACTTGCCAAATCCATGATGTATAATTCCAAATCACCGCTTTTGTCGCTACAATAAATCATTTTTTTACCATCGTAAGACAAAGTTGCTTCGGCATCATAGCCCTTTGCATTGGTCAATTTCTTTACAATCTTTCCATTTAAATCGGCCATATATATATCATAACTACTATACAATGGCCATATATATTTATTCCCGTATTTAGTTCTATCTGGCACAGGTGGGCAATCATCACCACCCTCATGTGTTGAAGCATAAATTATATGCTTACCATCGGGCATGAAATAGGCACAGGTAGACCTGCCTTTTCCAGTTCCAACTAACTTATATTCAAATTTTTCACCCGCTTTCGTAGGTACTTTTCCAACAAAAATTTGATCACAATTAATTCCTTCTTTTGGATTGGTTCTTTGAAAAACAATATGCTTGCTATCAAAACTCCAATAAGCTTCGGCATTGTCTCCCCCAAATGTTAGTTGTTGAACATTTTTGAAAAATTTTTCGCCTTCAAAACGCAAAGTGTCGCCTTTTACAGAAGGCGCACTAACTGCTGCCGGTTGAGCAATTAGATTTCCTACAATAAAAAAACAGAGAAAAGGAATGATGATTTTTTTCATAATAGAGATGATGAACTGCAAAATTAGATTTATCAACGCTGATAATTGTCAGAAAACTGTCACAGAAAAATATTGACTAGCTCAACCAATTTTAAAGATTCGCTTTATAATAAGTGCTAAAAGGAATTACTTTTGCAAAGATTTAAATCAAAATATACATGCCAATTATTGCCCCTTCCCTATTAAGTGCCAACTTTTTGAATTTAGAACAAGATTGCAATATGCTTAATAATAGCCAAGCCGATTGGTTTCATTTAGATGTAATGGATGGGCAATTTGTTCCAAATATTAGCTTTGGGTTACCTGTAATTAGTCATATTAGAAAAGCAACCCAAAAAGTGTGTGATGTGCATTTGATGATTGAAAAGCCTGAAAACTATACGGCTGCATTTAAAGAAGCAGGGGCAGATAATTTAACTGTACACATTGAAGCTTGCAATCACTTACACAGAAATATTCAAGAAATAAAATCGTTGGGAATGAAAGCAGGCGTGGCAGTGAATCCACATACTTCTATACAATTATTAAGCGATTTAATTCAAGACATTGATGTTGTATGTTTAATGAGTGTAAATCCAGGTTTTGGCGGGCAGCATTTTATTCTACATACTTTAGAAAAAATAAAGGCATTGAAACAATTGATACTTCAAAAAAACAGCCAATGCTTAATTGAAATTGATGGAGGGGTTACGTTAGATAATGCGCCCTCTATACTTGCTGCAGGTGCTGATGTACTAGTTGCTGGCAATACCGTTTTTAAGTCTGCAGATCCAACTGCAACTATTGCGGCACTAAAAGCCCTATAGAAAGGTATTTTAAGAAACGGTTAAATTATAATTCTTTCCACAACTGTGAATAAGAATCATTAGGATATATGTATCCCTATTAATTAAATTTGAGAGAAGAGGATTTAATGCCCTCTATTCATTGATTCGTTAACTAAAACCCTATAGATTGACAGAGACAATCATTAGCCTTGAGTCGGTAAATCCTATTGAATTTTTTGGTGTGAACAACGGCAAATTAGATTTACTAAAGAAAAAATTTCCTTTATTAAAAATCCTATCAAGAGGCACTCAATTAAAACTGAGCGGTGCACCCGAACAGATTGATACTGCCCGTGAAAAAATTGACTTAATCGTTCAATATTTGCAAAGAAATGGTCATTTAAGTGAAGGCTATTTTGAACAAATATTAGGGGGAGATGATGCAGAAGTGGTAGATAATTTTGTAGACAGAAACCCCAATGATATTTTGGTTTTTGGTCCTAATGGAAAAACGGTTCGGGCTAGAACACAGAACCAAAAAAAGATGGTGCATGCTGCCGATAGGAACGATATTGTATTTGCTATTGGTCCGGCAGGTACGGGTAAAACATATACAGCAGTTGCACTTGCAGTGAGAGCATTAAAAAACAAAGTGGTAAAAAAAATCATTTTGACCCGACCTGCAGTTGAAGCTGGCGAAAGCCTGGGTTTTTTACCTGGTGATTTAAAAGAAAAAATTGACCCATACTTAAGGCCTTTGTATGATGCGTTGGACGATATGATTCCGGCAGACAAATTGGGGTATTATATGAGCACTAGAACCATTGAAATTGCTCCTTTGGCTTATATGAGAGGTAGAACATTGGACAATGCATTCATCATTTTAGATGAGGCTCAAAATACCAACGACCTCCAATTAAAAATGTTCCTAACCAGAATTGGAGCCAATGCAAAAGCCATTATAACGGGTGATCCAACCCAAATTGATTTGCCAAGAAATATGCGAAGTGGATTAGACAAATCTACGCGAATACTTAAAAATATTGACGGGATTGCACATATTGAATTAACCGAAGAAGATGTAGTAAGACATCGTTTGGTTAAAGCAATCATTAAAGCATACGATAAAGATAAAGAAAGAGAAGATGCGGACCATCCCCCCCATCACCATAGATAAGTTAGGAAGGCGCCCAAAAGGCGCTTTTTTAATTTTTGCCAATACCCATTAACACTAATTTTGATTTAACTTCGTTTTAAACCGAATAAGCAGTTATATATGAAAAAAGTTTTGCTCTTATCCCTCGCAACTGTATTGTTTCAAATGGCTGTGCAAGCCCAAAGACCCACAACTAGCGGTAAGCCTAAAGTAGTAACAGCTCCTGTTGACGCCAATGCTGCAGCAACTGGAGACAAGCAAAATATATTTCCCGAAGCAGGTTTTGTAGGTATAGGTATTTTAAACCCTGGAGCTCCAATTGAAATAAAAAAAGCTGCAGGCAATACAAGGAATAAGAACATCTTATTGAAATTGAGTAACGAATGGGCATCTGGCGGACAAAACGAACCTTCAATTATGTTCTCTAATGGAGACGTATCTAATCCAAAGAATTTGAGCTATTGGACTATTGGCGCCAGGGTTTCGGGAGATGAGGTTTTAAAAACGCCTCAAACTTTTAAAATTAGTCATAAAGCCGGTTCCGATGCCATTGAAAAAGAATTTTTCTCTATTGATTCTTACGAAGGAAGAGTAAAAATTGGTGATGTAAATACCCAAGTGGATGGATACAAATTATATGTTGAGCAAGGTATTTTAACTGAAAAAGTAAAGGTAGCAGTAAAGAATTCGAAAGATTGGTACGACCATGTATTTAACAAAGACTATCCACTGATGCCCTTGAATGTTTTAGATGAATACATCAAAATCAATAAACACCTACCAGGCATTCAAACCACAGCAGAAGTAATGAAAGATGGATTAGACCTTGGTCAAATGAATGCCCTATTACTAAAGAAAGTAGAAGAGCTAACCCTGTATACGATTCAACTAAAGAAAGAATTAGATGAAACCAAGGAGCTCATTAAAAAGAAGAAATAATAATATTCTTATTGGTCTCCTAAAATAGAATGCCCTAATTTATCTCTTTTAGTTGTGAGGTATTTTTCATTGTGTTTATTTGGGACCACTTCTATTGGAACGGTCTCCACTATTTCTAAACCATATCCTTTTAGTCCAGCCCTTTTTCTTGGATTGTTACTCATTAGTTTCAGTTTGGTTATACCAAGAGAGCGAAGAATTTGTGCACCTACGCCATAATCTCTTTCATCCATACCAAAACCTAAATGAATATTGGCTTCAACTGTGTCCATCCCTTCTTCTTGAAGCTGATAAGCCCGTAGTTTATTGATTAACCCAATACCTCGTCCTTCTTGATTCATATAGAGTATAACCCCTGTGCCTGCAGCTTCTACCATGCGCATGGCTTTATGCAATTGTTCTCCACAATCGCATCTTAAACTACCCAAAATATCACCTGTAAAACAACTGCTGTGAACCCTAGTAAGCACCGGTTCGTCTTTTTCCCAATTACCTTTTACTAGAGCTAAATGTTCTGCACCAGATAAATTTTCTTTAAAAGCAACTAGTTGAAACTGGCCATACTTAGTGGGCATATTTACGCGAACCAATTCTTGAATTAAAGAATCGGCTTTTAATCGATAATCAATTAAATCTTTGATTGAAATGATTTTTAATCCAAACTTCTGCGCAATTTCAAGCAGTTGAGGCAATCTTGCCATAGTTCCATCTTCGTTCATCACTTCTACCAATACCCCAGCAGGCTCTAATCCAGCTAATCTGGCTAAATCTACCGTAGCTTCTGTATGTCCACTTCTTCTTAGAACGCCACCGGCTTTTGCTTTTAGCGGAAAAATATGTCCTGGCCTACCCAAATCACTTGCTTTAGTATTTGGATTAACCAATGCTAAAATTGTTTTTGAACGATCCTGCGCAGAAATACCAGTTGTAGTTCCT
Source organism: Sphingobacteriia bacterium 28-36-52 (assembly GCA_002281575.1). GTDB lineage: Bacteria > Bacteroidota > Bacteroidia > Chitinophagales > Chitinophagaceae > Sediminibacterium. The sequence goes on along the minus strand of NCGN01000001.1, from coordinate 43,990 downwards.
TGACCAATTAAATCGATAGAAACAGTAAAAGCAGTTTCATGCAAAGAGGTATTAGAACTAACCATTGGCGTTAGTTCTAATTCTGCGCAACGCTCTTCTGTTAAAGCTGCACAAATTAAACCACGGCCTTCCTTACTCATAAAATTAATAGCTTCCGGAGTGGCAAATCTTGCTGCCATTATAAAATCACCTTCATTCTCGCGGTCTTCATCATCTACCACAATAACCATTTTACCTAATCGAATATCATCAATGGCTGCAGCTATACTATCTAACATAATTGGGAATTGAGCGGCAAAATTACATAAACCAACCCATGGAACCGCTTTAAAACAAATTTGTTCCGTATAAATACCAATCATTTTAACAATTCATAACAGTACCATTGAAATTAAATAGTTGGAATGAAAAAGGTTTGTTTAATCAACGCTATCCTATTAATACCTCATATGGCAATGGCACAAAGTACATTTGGAGCTATCAGTGGCAAAGTAATATTTAATGAAAAAGGAGTGTATGGGGCCAATATTAGTTTGTTAGACGAAAGCACCCAAACCATTATCAAAACCAGTAGCAATAAAAGCGGCGCTTATGGATTTTATCAACTAAAACCCAGCAGCAATTATACACTAAAAGCAAGCTATCCATTAGCAGATACCATTTGTATCCAATTCATTCAAGTTATTGTTGGGGAAGATATATTATTAAATATCCCATTTCAACCTAAAGAGAAACAATTAACCCCCATACAAGTGTATAGTTCCGCTACTATTAAAGCAGCATCCAGTATTGATCTTTTACAAAATAATTCAATCAAGTCGAACGAATTAAGTAGGTTGCTCATGCATCATCCGGAAGCATATATTAAAACAGACCAAAGTGGAGCTCCTTCATTTTCAGGACAGAATAATCGTTTCAATTCCTATTACATTGATGGAGTTTTACAAAATGACCAATTTGGTTTATCCCCTACTGGAACCATCATGGGCGAAACAGGCAATTTAGCTGCTGCACCAGAAAGTTTTGAACAAATGCAATTAATGGTATCTCCTTATGATGCATCCTTAGGAAACTTTACAGGGGCAGCTATTAATATTGTTACAAAATCGGGCAAAAACAAACCATATCAAGAAGCTTACACAACAATAAGAAGCAATAGGCATCTATATAAGCATATGGGTATGAATATTGGAGGTCCAATAGTTTATAACAAACTTTTTTACTTTTTCAATTTCGATTATGCAAATGAATATATTCTAAGGCCTTATTCAATCGCAGAATACCTAGGCGAAACCAATCAAATTAATAAGCTCAATCGATTTAAACAAACCATGCAAGAAAGATTTGGCTACGACCCCGGCACATTGGACGAAGTTGTACATACTAACTCTAATAAATTTGCAATGAGAATAGACGGAATGCTAAACCCTAAAAATCAATTCATATTTAATTTTAGAACAACGAAAGTATATAGGAACAGTAACGCTGCAAGTACAGAAAGCATGCTGATTTACTCGAATAATGGCAAAATTCAAAATCAGAAAAATGAATCGGCAAGCTTAGAGTGGAAATACAAAATAAATAGTTACACACAAAATAGACTACTACTCTCTTACAACAAACACTCTTCTATAACCAATCCCAAAAATCAAGCATTTCCCTTAATACGATTATTAGACGGAGACGGTATGATTGTGCTAGGTGCGTCTGAAGAAACGTATATGAATAAACTTAGTCAATCTAATATTAACATCAACAACAGATGGAGTATTTTAAGCGGAAAGCATTTTTTTGATATCGGAATTGATGCAGATTATACAGTTTTAAAAAACAATTTTATGCTGAATGGAAATGGACATTATTTCTATTATAGTATTAGTAATTTTTTACAAAACAGAAGCCCTGCAGCTTTCAGCATTAATAAACTTTCAAACATACCAAATCAAAAAGATGTAGAAACCACGTTGAATTTATTAAAATGGGCATTCTTTATTAATTATAGAATGTATCTAAATAAAAACATACAGTTACATAGTGGACTTAGATGGAATGAAGAACAATTTCTAAATTCTCCACAATCAGATTCGTTCACAAATTACACGGCAATTCCAATACTAAGCCAAATATATGATTTGCAGGGTGCCATTTCAGGAAAATTACCCAAACTCTTATCCACGCCTTCACCTAGGGCTTTTATAAAAATCTTTTTGCCTAAATGGAATACCCGAATAAAAATTGGGACTGGAATTTTTTCAGGAAGAATACCCTATGCTTGGTTAGCAGGAATTGTATCTAATAATGGAAATAAAATTGAACAATACTTATTGAAAAAAGATCAATTAAGCAACTATCCTTTTAATCCTAACAATACATTAACCAATTTTATCCCCCCCCAAAATCATACAATAAACAAAGGAACGGTATACCTAAGTTCCGCGAAACTGCAGCTTCCTACTTTATTTAGAGCCACTTTGAATATAGAGAAAAAGTTAACCCCCAGCACAGAATGGTCAATGCAATTAATGTATTTCAGAAACCTAACTGAAATTGAATTTCCCAATATTAATATCCGGAATGCGGCTTCACATTTTGAAGGCCCTGATAACAGATTAATTCATGCACCAACCGATACATTAAAAGTTCCAATGAATCAAAATGGAACTAATCCATATGATTATATTATCCTAATTAAAAATTCGAATAGCAAAAATGGATATGGATACGAAATGTCTTTACAACTGAAACAACAACAACAACTTTCAAGTGGCTTAATTAGATATTTGTATGGAAAAGCTTATTCATTTTATGATGGCAACTATTCCATTGCTTTGAATCATTGGAAATTAATGGAACAAACAAATGGAAGAAACCATATTTCTTTGTCTGCTTCAGACTTTAGCAAAGGCCATCGAATTTATGCGGAATACCAAATTCAAATAAAGCAGCAAAAAAATAAACGATTCAGTGGCTCTATTCATTACAATGGACAATCTGGTTCGCCATTTAGCTTTGTTTATGGCAATGGAAATTTATCAGGGGATGATTTAACTAGTACTGGCTACGATTTAATTTATATACCAAGAGAAACAGAAATAAATCAAATGTTCTTTGAACCTGTTTTTAAAAAAGACAGTTATTATACCAGTGATCAACAAAAAGAAGCTTTAAATATTTTTATAAACTCAAATAAATATCTACAAAAAAGAAGAGGCTTATATGCCGAAAGGAATGGAAGCAGGGCTCCATTTATGCATCGGATAGATTTAAAAGCAAATTGGTATATCCCAATAAAAATTCACACAGAAAAACTTCACTTAAATATTTCATTCGAAATTTTAAATGCGGCAAATTTATTCAACTCAAAATGGGGAGAACAACTGCAGGTTGCCGGAGGCAGAGTAAGACTTATTTCTTTTCATGGATTTAGAAATAATCAACTTTTAATTCCCATTTATTCCTTTGATCCTACCCTACTAGAAAAGTCAATTTTTGAGTTGAATAACTCGTTAAACCCAGCAAATAGCGGTAATTGGATGTTCCAACTTGGATGTAGGTTAAGTTTTTATTAACAAACGGTTGTTTTTAACAAACACGAATTGGGTTGAATTAAATGACATATTTAATTGATTTTCAATAATTTATCTAAAAATATTTGCATAAATTTAATCAGCATATGTTCATAAACTTCACCAAAATGGTGTATTATTTTAACAAGATTTTGGGTTCATAAGCCTTTAGTCGGATATTTGCCGCACAAAACCAAGATTATGAGAATTTTTAAAAGAATTTCAATGATTATGGTTGCTGCACTAGCAACTTTGATCACAACCGCTCAGGTTACTACAAGTAGTATCTCAGGGGTTGTAAAAACTGCTGATGGGCAACCCATTGAGGGAGCCAGCCTTGTTGCTGTACACACCCCTTCTGGTACGCAGTATTCTACACTTGCAAAAAAAGGCGGTGTGTTTACTTTACCTGGATTAAGAACAGGCGGTCCTTACACATTAAAAATCACTTTCACTGGATTGAAGGTGGAAACAGTAAATGATATCTATCTTTTATTGGGTGAGCCTTACGTAATTAACCCTACTTTAATTGACGAGTCTAAAGTATTGAGTGAAGTAGTGGTAAATGCATTGAAGAAAAAATCAAGTGGAGATAAATCTGGTGGTGCTTCAACTGTTATAAACCAACGAATGTTGAATTCGATGCCAACAATTAGCAGAAGCATTACAGACTTTACCCGTGCAACGCCACAAGCGAATGGTACCAGTTTTGCTGGTAGAGATGGTAGATTCAACAACACACAAGTAGATGGAGCTAACTTAAACAATAACTTTGGATTAAGTTCAAATCCGCTACCAGGTGGAGGTGCTAACCCAATTTCAATTGATGCAATTGAGGAGGTTTCAGTAAATATTGCTCCATTTGACGTAAGACAATCGGGCTTTACAGGTGCAGGTATTAATGCTGTTACCAAAAGTGGTACAAATACTTTAAAAGGTTCAGTATATGGTTTGTATAGAAACCAGGATTACAATGGAACCAATGTAGGTAACGTTAAATTACCTGCACAAGTTAAATCTGATAATAAAATCTTTGGAGCTACTCTAGGAGGTGCAATCATCAAAAATAAATTATTTTATTTTGCATCTTATGAAGAAGAAGAAGGAAGCCAACCAGGAATAACATTTAGTCCAACTGGTGGATCTGGTGCGGGCAACGTAAGTAGTACAAATGTAGATTCTTTGAATAAATTTGCTAATGCATTAAGAACTAAGTACGGATATGATCCAGGTTCATTTGACAACTTTCCTAATTTTACAAGAAAAAACACCAAAATTCTTGCTAAAATTGATTGGAATATCAATAATACACACAAACTAACTGTTAAATACAGTGATTTAGTAAGTTTTAATGATCAACCAGTAAATGCTACATCAATTCCAAATGGTCCAAGTTTCAGACCAGCGGGAGCAAGTGGTTCTGTAAATAGACTTCCTAATGGTCGTTTTAGTTTAAGATCAATGGCTTTTTCAAATTCAAACTACAAATTCAAAGATGTAGTTAGAACAGGATCAATAGAATTAAACTCTAACTTCTCTGGGAAGTTCTCGAACCAATTCATTGCCACATTTTCTAAGATTCAAGCGACTCGTTCAATTGATGGTGGTTATTTCCCTACTGTTGACATTTTCAACAACAATGGTCAAAACTATATGTCGGCAGGTTCTGATCCATTCACAAGAAACAATGACGTTAAAAACGACGTTTTTAACGTAACCAATAACTTTACTTATTATACAGGTAGACATACTTTAACTTTAGGTGCAACATATGAGTACCAAAGTGTAGGAAATATGTTTATGCCAGGTTCTGCAAGTTATTATGCATTCAACTCATTAGATGACTTTATTAATAACAGAGCTCCAGCGGCATTCTCTTATACATTCTCTTTAGATCCAAACAAACCTTCTGTATACGCTGCAGATTTAAAAGTGGGTCAACTAGGTGTTTATGCCCAGGACGAGTTCAATGTTAATGAGAATTTTAAGTTAACTTATGGAATTCGTGTAGATAAATTATTCTATCCAGAAGCACCTTTAGAGAACCCAAATGTTACAGCACTTTCATTCCCTGATAAAAATGGAGTTCCTACTAACTACAAAACAAGTGAGTGGCCTAAGCAAAGCACCTTGTATTTTTCACCAAGAATTGGATTCCGTTACAAAATCAATGAAGAGAATTTAGTATTTAGAGGTGGTACAGGTTTATTTACTGGTAGAATACCATTTGTATACTTGACCAATATGCCAGGTAATAGTCAAATGTACCAGGCGAGTCAGGCGGTTACCAATCCTGCTTTATTGGGTAACTTCTTATTTAATCCAAATCCAGATGCATACCGTGGTAGTTTTAGCCCAGTAGCTGGTGTTCTACCAAACAACGCTAATATTGCCCTAATGGATAGAGAATTCAAATTCCCTCAAATCTGGAGAACTAACTTAGCAGTAGATAAAAAATTAGGTAATGGATGGAGCTTAACAGCTGAAGCATTAATAACAAAAGATATAAATGCAGTTGTTATGAGAAATGCCAATCAACGTAATCCAAACGCTAGACTTGAAAATGGCAATGACACAAGACCTCGTTATGCAACTACTGCTGATAGAAGATTATACAGCAACATTGGATCTGCAGTAGTACTAGAAAATTCTACTCAAGGAAATAGTGGTTCTTTTACCCTTCAGCTTACTAAAACCACATCCAAAGGATTTTTTGGTTCAATCGCATATACTAAAACTTATGGAAATGAATTAACTGCAAATCCGGGTAGCCAAGCTACATCAACATGGCAAAGTAATCCTACCACTGCTACACAAAATGATTTGCAATTATATAATTCTGCCTATGTTAACCCTGATAGAATTATTACATCATTATCTTATAAATTTGCTTACGGAAAGAATTTAGCCACCACAATTAGTTTGTTTGGCGAAATAGCAAGAGGAGCGAACTACAGCTATGTAATTAATGGAGATTTAAATAATGATGGTAATAGTACTTCAGACTTAATGTACATCAGCTACTTCCCTAATTTTGTTGCACAATCAGCTAGTGGTGGAAACCCTGCTAGAACTGCTGCTGAGCAAGCAACTGCATGGCAACAATTTGTTCAGAATACTCCATATTTAAGAAAAAATCTTGATCAATATGCCGGTCGTAACGAAGCCTATTTGCCTTGGGTTAGCCGTTTTGACTTAAGAGTGGTTCAGGATATTTTTACCAATATTGGTAATCATAAACACACATTACAGCTAACAGCCGACATTTTCAACTTTGGAAACATGTTGTTCAAAAATTCTGGAGTTAGACAAATTGTGACAACTGACAGACCCCTAATCTTTAGAGGTTATGATGCACAAGGTCGTCCTACATTCAACTTACAACAACAAGGTGGCCAGTTAGTAACTAAGCCATGGCAAGATAACCTAAGCTTAGCCAGCACATGGTCTATGCAATTAGGTGTTCGTTATATTTTCTAATATAATTGCTTACAAATAAAAAGAGTCCCGAAATTTTTTCGGGACTCTTTTGTTTATTACCATGAGTAGAAATTATACAAGGTTTTATTTACCCCAACCCCATTGTAGAAATTGAGGCATTATTGTACCCCAAGTTTCAATATCGTGTTTACCGTCCTCCACTTGCAAATACTGAATATGGTTTTCGGTATATCCCTTTGCTTTTAAAGCAATAATTAAATCTAAAGCATCATCAATAGAATCAATTATTCCGTTATTGTTTCTGTCTGCAGTTTCATCTAATTCTCCACATTCAATAAAAAATTGCAGCCATGGATGAAACTTCCCTTTTCGAATTTGCAAATGCATCAATCGATCTTGTTCATCATCATAACCATCTTCATAGGCTTTTCTTCGCCACCAAAGTGACGGACTAAACAACCCAATTTTTCTAAACTCACTAGCATTGTTCCAGGCAATATCTAAAGCACTTAATGCGCCTAAAGAAAACCCAGCAAATGATTTGTCTTTGAATGATGGCGCATTGTATTTCTTTCTAATAAAGGGCAATAGCTCATCAAAAATAAACTTACTATATAACCCTGCTTTAGCACCTCTTCCATCAAAATCTGCAGAATAGCTAGTGCCATATTCCATTTTACGTTCCGGACCACAATGAATGCCTACACATACAATTGGTTCAATACTTCCATTGGTTAATAACTCAGTAAAGAGTTTATCAAAAGACATTTTGATTAAATCTTGACCATCATTTATTAATAAAAGACTTACCTGATCTAGGTAATGTATTTTAGATGGCAAGTAAATATTGATGGTAACATCTCGTTCTAAATATTCAGAATGAACCACACTGGTCTCCATTTCCATTATAGGTGGTTGAATAATAACATGATTAGCCATAATATCAAAAATAGGGTAATGAATTAAAAATAGGGCATCGTATTAAAAATAGATAGCGATATTTTTTTATTTATGTTTAGATAGCTTAAATTACAAATCAACCTTAAAAACTGCAATTATGAAAAAAATAGGTATCCTCTTTGGGCAAGAAAGAAGTTTCCCTAATGCATTTGTTGAAAGAATCAATAGCAAACAAGTACAGGGAATTACAGCAGAGCCCGTAAAAATAGATAAAGTAGTTCAAGGAGAAAGCAGTGGTTATGCAGTAATTATTGATCGTATTAGTCAAGATGTACCATTTTATAGAGCATACTTAAAAAACGCAGCACTTTGTGGAACAGCAGTGATTAATAATCCATTTTGGTGGAGTGCCGATGAGAAATTTTTCAATAACTGTTTATCAACAAAAATTGAAGTGGCTGTACCCAAAACGGTGATACTCCCTTCTAAAGAATTGCCAACCGATACAGCTGAATTATCTTTTAGTAATTTGTCTTATCCATTAGATTGGGAAGGAATATTTAACTATGTAGGATTCCCTGCATATATGAAACCATTTGCTGGAGGAGGATGGAAAAATGTATACAAGCTAACCGACATGAATGACTTTTTTGAAAAGCACGCCGAAACAGGGCAGTTGGTCATGTTGCTTCAAGAAGAAATTGTTTTTGAAGAGTATTATCGTTGTTACTGTATTGGAGGGAAGCATGTTCGCATCATGTCTTATGAACCCAGAAACCCCCACCATCTCAGGTATGCTGCAGATTTTAAACCTTCAGCAGAAAAGCTAAAAATGATGACGGATATTGTGCTTAAGATTAATCAATATCTAGGATACGATTTTAATACAGTTGAATTGGCTTTAAGAGACGGAGTGCCTTATGCAATTGATTTTTGCAATCCTGCACCAGATGCAGATATTAAGAGTGTTGGCCAAGAGAATTTTGACTGGGTGGTTGAAACAGCAGCAAATTATGCAATTGAAAAAGCCATGGCTCAAGAAGACGGAAAAGACAATTTAACCTGGGGTGAGTACATAAAAAGAAGCGCCAACGGCAAGCCACTTTATTAATCAGTCTATATCAGTTTTAGCATATGTCTAATTTAAGTTTTAAGCATTTTACTTTAGGAGTTGAAGAAGAATACATGGTAATTGATCCCATTTCTAGGGAGTTAAAAAGTCATGAGCAAAAAATAGTACAAGTAGGTCAACTCTCTATGAAAGACAAGGTTAAAGCCGAAATGCACCAAGCCGTTGTAGAAGTTGGAACAGATATTTGTAAAGATATAGACGAGGCTTTTAAGGATGTGGCTTCACTTAGAGGGAATATTGCTCAAATTGCCGGTGAATTAGGTCTTTGGGTTGGCGCATCTGGCACACATCCATTTAGCCATTGGGAAAATCAATTAATTACAGACCATGTTCGGTACAACCAAATAGTAAACGAATTACAAGAAGCGGCAAGGAGTAATCTAATTTTTGGTCTTCATGTACACGTTGGAATGGAAGACCGAAAAATGGCCATTCATATAGCCAATACAGCTCGTTATTTTTTACCGCATGTATATGCATTAAGCACCAACTCTCCTTTTTGGGAATCTAGGGATACTGGTTATAAATCTTTCCGAACCAAAGTTTTTGATAAGTTCCCAAGAACAGGAATTCCAGATTATTTTGAAAGTTTTGAAGCATATGAAAATTATGTGAACCTTTTAATTAAGACCAACTGCATAGACAACGCAAAGAAAATATGGTGGGACTTAAGGGTACATCCTTTTTTTAATACGGTGGAATTCAGAATATGTGATGTGCCAATGAATATAATGGAAACCATGACCATTGCAGCTTTGTTTCAAGCTATTTGTGCTAAAATTTATAAACTCAGAAACCAGAACCTCAACTTCATGATTTATCAACGATCATTGATTAATGAAAATAAATGGAGAGCCAGTAGATATGGAATTGAAGGGAAATTGATTGATTTTGGGAAAGAAACGGAAGTAGATACCAAGGCTTTGATTTATGAATTACTTGATTTTGTAGATGATGTTGTTGATGAACTAGGGAGCAGACATGTGGTAGAACATGTGGCCAAAATATTTGAAGTTGGTACAGGTGCCGATAGACAATTAAAAGTTTACAAAGAAACGGGGAGCTTAATTAGTGTGGTAGATTATATTCACGATCAATTTTTAAGGGTGTAAGCTTAAAATAATGATAAAATCATCCTGCCCCTACTTATATAGGGGCTTTTTTAGTCATATTTGTCTAGTTTATACCACTCAGGCAGCATTTTAAATGAACAAGCCCTCTATATTATGTCAACCCTAAATTAACCTCATTTGACAGAGCACGAGTTGATAAAAGGCTGTATAAAACAGGACCCTACCTGTCAGCGTACGCTATTTGAGCGTCATGCGGGCAAAATGATGGGCGTATGTGTGAGGTATGCTCAGGACACCATGGAAGCGGAAGACATGTTACAAGATGCGTTTGTAAAAGTGTTCCAATACATTAATCAATTCAAATTTGAAGGCTCATTTGAGGGCTGGGTTAGAAGAATTGTGGTGAATACGGCAATCAGGCATTTAGAACGAAAGAAAATGAGTTTTAAAGAGATTGACGACCATCATGCAGACCTTCCTTCAATTGATCCAAGTGCATTTACTTATTTAGGCGAAGAAGACTTATTGAAATTGATTGGTGCTTTACCCGAAGGATATAGGATGGTTTTTAACCTAAGTGTGATTGAGGGTTATAGTCACGACGAGATTGCCCAAATGTTGAATATTCAAGCTGGAACCAGTAGAAGTCAATTGGTAAAAGCCCGAAAAATGTTGCAGGCACAAATTCTGCAGCTTCAAAAGATTGCCGTTTAATGACCAATAAGGAATTTGATATTATTTTTAACCAAAAACTACAGCAGTACACTTCAAGTGTGCCCAATGGGTTATGGGATAAAATTGCAGCTCAAGACCTATCAGGCCCCAAAGATGGTTTTGACGAATTCATTCAACACAAATTATACAACCATAGTGCTGCTGTTCCTAACGATTTTTGGAATAGAATAAAGCCAGCGGAAGAAAAAAGAAGAAGAATCTTTTTTTGGCTCCCCAAAAAATACATGGCTGCAGCATCTATCTTATTACTTGTATTAGCAGGCACTTCAGCTGCATACCTATTCATGAACGGGGACCCATTCACCAATGAAGAAGCAGTTCAGTTAGAAAGCCCAGCAAACAAGCAAGTAAACAACGAAATACCATCTTCTAGCCAATTAGACAGCATACAAGAAAAAACGGAGTCTGCTTTAGTAATTGAAAACAACACAACGAAAACAACTACAGATGCTAAAATCAACAGACCTACCGACAACAAAATAAGTTGGAAATTAAATAAGAAAAATATTACTCAATCATTCAAGCAATCGGAGTCGGTTTTCCCATTTGATCAATCCATCAAAAATAAAAATCAAGCAATTGTAGAACGGAATACATACAATAACGAGTTAACTGAAGAGGTTAAATTAACCGAGGACTTAGAAGTGTATGAATTATCTCAAAAAGCAGAGCATGCATTCATTAAGCAAAAAAGGAATCTTTCAGCCCTCTTTAACAAAGAAATGAGCGCACATAATCATGCATCTAGTTTCAAAAATGTAGTGATTTGCCCAACTGATAGAAAGATGAGAAATACGGATTGGGATTTAGAAGTATTTGTTTCACCGGATATGCCATTTAAAACAGTAACAAATAATACAGCCAGTCCTCAATTATTGAGTAGAAAAGACAGTAGTGAATCTTTAAGACCAGGGTTTTCTGCAGGATTTAGACTTGTAAAACCGTTAAACGACAACTTCGCCATTAAAACGGGATTGCAATATTCTCAAATAAACGAACGCTTTACCTACAGAACAGAAAACGAAACTAGAACAACAACTGTAGTAACAGTGCGGTCTATTATTAGAGCGCCAGGAGACACTTTATTAGTAAGAGATACCAGTATTTTAACACAAGTTGGTTACAAGACCAATACAGTTAAAAACAGGTTCAGAAGTTTAGATATTCCAATACTGGCAAGTTATCAAGTTGGGAATGACGATTTGAGTATTGGTTTAACTGCAGGCGTAATTGTGAATTTATCTAGTTGGTACCAAGGCGTTATACTAGACAGTAGTTTAACAGCAGTGCCATTAAGTAAGGAAACCAATATGGTGTATAAAAGTAATATTGGATTAGGATTGTATGCAGGCTTAACTGTAACCAAAAGAATTAATTACGCTACACAATTATTTTTTGAACCCTACTTAAGGTACAATTTATCTAATATGACTAATCCTGAAGCTGCCTTTAATCAACGCTTCAGTATTGGTGGATTAGCAATGGGACTTAGATTTAATTTAAACAAAAGGTAGGCAACAATAAAACCAAACAAAGTATCTCAATAGTAATGTTATTCAAACTCAGTAAATATTATCTTTTTGCAGCAATTGGCTTGGTATTGATTGCTTCCTGCAATAAGGAGATTTCTGATGGAAATTTTACTACTTATGCAGGTAATGAACAGAATGATACCAGCTGGTCCTATTCTACAATAACCAGTTTGGCATTACAAAGAATTAGTGATTCTACATCTATTTATAAGTACAACGATACCTTATTGGGATCAAATGGCAAAACAATCAATTTCTCTGATCGCTTCAGTTTAATTTTGCCACCCAATGCTTTTGTTAATAATGCAGGGACCCCCGTTACTGGAACGGTTAATATTAGGGTTATTTTATTAGACGAAAAATCGGAATTCATCCGATCTATCAAATCTTCTTTAAACAACGAAAACTTACTTGAATCAGACCTTGCTTTTTGTATTATTGCAACAGCTTATGGACAAGAGTTAAGTATTGCTCCTGGTGTTAATTATAAAATTAGAGTTGGAAATAAAGACGATATCGTAAAGCAAAACATGAAAGTATACAAGGGCGACGAGTCTATTGTTTACACCACACAATTATTGGTAGACCCTTTATTTAATTGGAATGAGAATACTGCATTAAATTACCTACAATCGGTATTTAAACAACCTGGCAACAGCGGTTCAAAAGAAATTGAACGTTATGAAATAACCACCAATAAACTAAGGTGGATTTCTTTAGCAAGACCCCTGTACAATATTGGGAATAAAGGAAAATTCAACATCATTCTCCCTCCTAATTTCACGAATAAAAATACCGTTGCATTTATTACCACAGACGATTACAATAGCGTAATTCAATTAAAGCCTGAATTGTCAAGCAGAAGTTTTGCAGCAAACAATATACCTTTACAAAAGAAAATTCATATTGTTACCATTTCGCTTATTGGCACTCAATTTTATTACAGCGAACTAAGCATTAAAGCATTAAACAATACACCAGTGCTTTCTTTGAAGCCACAAAAGAAAACACTAGGCAATATAATAGCCAATTTAAAAAAGCTCTAAATAGTTCATGACGCATATCGGGGGATATGCTGGCCCTGCAAATCTGCAGGGCCATTTTTATTTTTTCACTCGTTTAATATGCAAAGCATTATACGCCCAAATTAAACTGCATAACATAAATAATGCGCCCAATAAAAATGATGCGCCGGGAAAATAAAATGGTGCCGATGGGCCAGTAAAATAAGCAAACGAACCGGTCATGATTAAAGGGCCAACAATAGAAGTAGCACTGATTAAACTGGTTAATGCCCCTTGCAACTCACCTTGTTCATTAGCGGGCACATTCCCAGAGATTATCGACTGCAATGCGGGGCCGGCAATACCTCCCAAACAATAAGGAATTAAAAACACAAACATCATCCAACTTTCCATTGCAAAAGCAAAAAGAATTAATCCAGTCGTATATAAAGTAAGTCCTAAATAAACACTTTTTTCATTCCCAATTTTGGGATTAATTACTCTAACCAATCCACCTTGAACTACTGTTACCAATAGCCCTACAACACCAAGGGATATTCCAATCATTCTAGGCGTCCATTTGAATTTCTCAATATTTACAAAACTCCAATTGCTTTGTACTGCATGAGCAGCCAAATAAATCAACACCAAGGAGCCAATTAAACCCGTTACAGCAGGGTATTTTTTTAATTGCATTAGAGATCCTAGCGGATTAGCCCGTTTCCACTCGAAAGGTCTACGCAAGTTTTTATCTAAAGATTCTGGTAAAACAAAATAACCATACAACCAATTGGCTAATGCTAATGCAGCTGCAACAAAGAAAGGGACTCTTGAACCATATTCGCCCAATAAACCACCCAACATTGGTCCAATAATAAAACCTAAACCAAAAGCCGCTCCAATCATCCCAAAATTTTGTGCTCTATTTTCTGGTGTACTAATATCAGCCATATAAGCAGATGCAGTGGTAATACTAGCACCAGTGATGCCTGCAACTATTCTACCCACAAATAACCAAGTAATTGTTGGCGCAAATGCTACAAACAAATAATCAATTCCAAAACCAAACAATGAAAATAATAAGATGGGCCTTCTTCCGTATTGGTCACTTAAATTACCTAAAATAGGAGAAACTAAAAATTGCATGAAAGCATAGGAAAAAGTAAGCCACCCCCCATATTGAGAAGCAATACTGGCACTACTACTATGAACCAATTCGGCTATAAGCTTGGGTACAACAGGAATAATTAACCCTATTCCGATAACATCAATTAGTATAGTGATAAAAATAAAACCAACTGCTGCTTTTTTATTGGATGCCATAATCTACACATTAACAATTGTGGCAAATATGCTTTAAATAAAGGAAGATTAAGCCATTGTTCTACTAACACCAGGAATTTCTAAAACCAAATTGGCTCCATAGCAAGCTGCAGGAGTTTGATAACCCGGCTTAAAATTTCCTGAAAGTACTTTTTCAAGTATGATCAAACTACTTAATGCAGTTAATGTGTATCCTTCAGGGCCTTCTAAATTGGCGCTTAAAGTATGTCCATCTGCGTTGGTTACTTCACCCCAAACCAAAGATTTTGCTTTTTTACGCATTGCCTCGTCTGGGCCTGCAGGCATTTTCTTTATTTTCTTTTTATAATAACTGCGAACAAATGAAAGCTTCAATATCCAATTATATAACCCTTGCCACTTTAACATAGAAAAAGTTTTAGGGGAAACAGACGTATACGTTTCAATATTAGGTATACCAGTAGTTGTAAATGCAGTGGAAATATCGCCCCAAGGTATGGTCATGGTAAATAATTTTTTACTACTGAAATTGACCCACATCCCTTTATGACCTAGTGGTTTTCTAACTATTTTTCCGTTTTCTCTAACTGCACCACCCTCACCCATTCCTTCAGCCATAGTGGTTGCAGTACCATGAGAAAGTTTTCCTCCAACAGAAGCAAAAGCCAGTTTTAAATGCGTTGCGTTGGGCATTTGATCAAAAAGAAATTTTGCCATACAATCGGTAGGTACTACGTCAAAACCAACACCTGGCATAACCATCCTACCGCTTTGTTCAAAATGGCTTCCCATTTTTTTCAATAATTCAAACACCCCTATTTCACCGGTAATATCTAAATAATGAACCCCAGCTTTTATACAAGCTTTAGCCATTTTTAGCGCCGTATGCATAAATGGTCCTGCAGCATGCAATACAACCTTGAATGATTGCAACACTTCAACCAACTTATCTGAATCATCTAAGTCTACTACTATGTATTCCAAAGACAATTCTTTAGCCATTGTAGACAAAGCAGCTTCGTTTCTACCTGCTAAAACAGGCTCCAACTCAAATTGATGAGCCATTGAAGCAATAAGTTTACCAGTGTATCCATTTGCCCCGTATAAAAGAAATTTATTTTCTTGCATGCTGTAAAATACAAAATCCCGACAACAAATGCTGCCGGGACTTTTACAATCGAGGGTAATATGAACAAACTATTTTTTGAGGGTTATTAAGCCTAGTTGGGCTTCTTTGGTTTTAGATACAATTATATTATTGATGGTAGTATCGGCATATCCATTGGAAGCATTTACAAAAACACTGTAAGTGCCATCGGCTAACCCACGAATTTTAAAGTACCCTTCATGGTTGGGCAATGCGTAAGCCGTGTCTTTATTATTGAATACAGTAATAACGGCCTGTGCTTCTTTTGGAGTTACTTTACCAGAAACGCCAGCAGTATTTTTTACTGTAAAGAACTTAATAAAAGGCTTTAAATAAAACTGGTTATTCTTTTCAACGATAGACCTGCTGATATCAAAGTCTAACCAAAGTCTAGACTTATTAGGCATGAACTCGTCCCACTCATGCCCTTTTAATTTAATTAACACATAGGTTTGTTCATTAAAAGGAATATTCAATGGATAGGTGATACTGTCTTTTACTAAAGAATGCGAAGTACCCAATTCTATTTTAATTAATCGGATAGCACCTTTTACTACTGTATTACTAGCCAATAAAGTGTCTACACCGTTACGCAACTTTAAGATATCATATACACCAGCTTTAACACCAAGGTCTTGCCATACCAACGACGAATCATTTTTTGCATGCCTAGAACTTCCAATTCGATCCCAATTACAGGTATCTTTTTTACGCGTGTCTTTACTTGTATCAATCAGCAATGAAACTGATTTAATATCTATGAAAACATTGTCAAAAACACCGGGGGCATCCGTTAAATAAAGGGATACAGACTGGGTTCCAATTGGATTTTCTACTGATGCAGATTTGTTACATGCAGTAAACACAAAAGACACTAAAATTGCTGCAGCAGCAATAAAATAAAGGGGGTTTGTTTTTTTCATGGTTCAAGGTTTTAGTGTAGTATTATGCCATCCACTTATTTTTTATTAAGTCAATAATATTACAGGCCGCATTATACAGCATGATTTTATCAAGCAAATAGTTTTAGGAATAAAGCCAAAAAATAAATGGTTGGCTTATATACAAGATAGATGCAGGCAAAACACGTGCCGTTGCCTGTTAAATTAATTTTAACAAAAAATCTTTAATTACCATGCAGCTGTTATAGCAGAAAATATTTTAAGGTAATATCATTCGCATTATATTAAATAAACTTAGATTCATTTAATCATTCCTAAAAACAACCAACCCGTCGAATACATCCACTAAAACTGGTTGTGATTTATCTATATCACCAGAAAGAATTTTTTTGCTCAGCGCATTCACAATGAGTTTCTGTATCAATCTTTTCAATGGTCTTGCACCAAGCTGTGCATCAAATCCTTGTTCAATTAAAAATTCAATTAGGTAATCACTGAACTTTAAAGTAATATCATTTTCTGCCACTAATTTCTTAAGTCCTTCTAATTGAATACCAACAATTCCTCTAAGCTGATTTTTATTTAATGGGCTAAACATGATCACTTCATCTACCCTATTTAAAAATTCAGGCCTCACTGTTTGCTTAAGCAACTGCATCACTTCTGTTTTAGCTTTTTCAGTTGCATCTTCAATACCAGTTTCAGCAACACCTTCAAAAGCATCTTGAATTAAATGGCTTCCAATATTGCTTGTCATAATGATGATGGTATTTTTAAAATTCACCATCCGGCCTTTATTATCGGTTAATCTTCCATCATCTAAAACTTGTAACATTACATTCCAAACATCAGGATGTGCTTTTTCAATTTCATCTAACAATACTACACTATAAGGCTTTCTTCTAACCGCTTCAGTTAATTGCCCGCCTTCATCGTATCCAACATATCCTGGAGGTGCACCAATTAATCTTGAAACAGTATGCTTCTCTTGGTATTCACTCATATCTATACGAGTCATCATGGTTTCGTCGTCGAACAAGTATTCAGCCAAAGCTTTTGCTAATTCGGTTTTACCAACACCTGTAGTACCTAAGAAAATAAATGACCCAATAGGCTTTTTAGGATCTTGTAGCCCAGCCCTACTTCTTCTGATGGCATCAGACACGGCACTAATGGCTTCTTCTTGACCTACTACACGACTGTGCAACTCATCTTCTAAATGCAGCAATTTTTCTCTTTCGCCTTGCAACATTTTGGAAACAGGTATACCAGTTGCTTTAGCAATACTTTCAGCAATATCTTCCGCATCCACTTCTTCTTTCAACAATCTTTTCTCAGAAGAATTCAACAACTGTTCGGTTACCGAAGCTATAATGGTTTCTTGCTCTTTTACCTTACCGTATCGAATTTCTGCTACTCTACCATATTCACCATTCCTTTCTGCTTGTTCTGCCTCTTGCTTTAATTGTTCAATTGTTGCTTTTGCAGTTTGAACTTTTTCTACCAATTCTTTTTCTTGTGTCCATTTAGCTTTAAGCGTATCGCGTTCAACTGCAAGGTTGCTTATTTCTATATTGAGTTCTTTCAATTTATCTTCATCGTCTTCGCGCTTAATGGCTTCTCGTTCAATTTCAAGCTGCCTAATTTGTCTTTCTAATTTATCTAACTCTTCGGGCATTGAATTCATTTCAAGTCGAAGTTTAGCGGCACTCTCATCAATTAAATCAATGGCTTTATCGGGCAAAAAACGATCAGTGACATATCGGTTAGACAATTCAACTGCAGCAATAATAGCTTCGTCTTTAATTCTTACATGGTGATGGGTTTCGTAGCGATCTTTTAGACCACGCAAAATTGAAATTGCATCTTCCACAGTTGGTTCATCAATAACCACTTTCTGAAACCTACGCTCTAAGGCTTTGTCTTTCTCAAAATATTTTTGGTACTCATTTAAAGTAGTGGCTCCTATTGCGCGTAATTCACCTCTTGCTAATGCAGGCTTTAAAATGTTCGCTGCATCCATAGCACCTTCACCACCACCTGCACCAATTAATGTGTGAATTTCATCGATGAATAAAATAATTTCCCCTTCACTTGAAGCCACTTCTTTTACTACCCCTTTTAATCTTTCTTCAAATTCTCCTTTGTATTTAGCACCTGCAATTAATTGACCCATATCTAATCCATAAATCACTTTAGATTTCAGGTTTTCAGGAACATCCCCATTCACTATTCGCATAGCCAATCCTTCTACAATAGCGGTTTTACCAACACCAGGCTCACCCACTAAAATGGGATTATTTTTAGATCGTCTGGTTAAAATATGTAGGGTTCTTCTAATTTCTTCGTCTCTTCCAATAACAGGATCAAGCTTCCCTTTTTGAGCCATCTCGTTTAAGTTCTTCGCAAACTTATTCAACATATTCAACTGCGTTTCCTGGGCTTGAGATTGAATGGTATCCCCTTTTCTTAAATCTTTAATAGCAGTGGTTAAGCCTTTTTCTGTTAAGCCAGCACTTTTCAATAGCTTACCAGTAGCGTCATTCATTTGCACCAGTGCCATCAATAAGTGTTCAGGAGTAATGAATTCGTCTTTAAATAAACCCATTACGGCATTTGCTTTTAACAAAGCATTGCTAAAATCTCTACCAGCTGTTTGAGCAGGTTCGCCATCTTGAATTTTAGGAAGCTTATTAATTTGTTCCAATAGCTTAGCTTCTATAAAAACAGGATTCACATTGTTCTTTTTTAACAAGAAATCAATGGCAGAATCCTTTTCTGCTAATAAAGCTTTTAACAAGTGGTCTGTTTCAATAGATGGATTGCTATTGGTATAAGCAATCTGTTGAGCAGATTGAATTGCTTCCTGGGCTTTAATGGTATAATTGTTCAGATTCATAATTGTGTTGATTAACTTAACTTTATACCATCAATCAAACTACAATCCAAGCCAATAATTCGGAAATTATGTCGCTAAAAAAAAAGAAAACATGCGTAATAGTCAGCCTGGTAACGGCTTTTCTGTTATTATTTCAGTTAAGTAATGCACAGTATAATTTTCAAGGTTTAGAAACTGCAATTGCAGCGTCTAGCAAAGAGCTGGGTAAAGAATTTGTGATTTTAGTATATAAAGATGGGAAAATCATTTTTTCCAAATCTGCTGGAGAATTCACTCCTAAAACACAAGCACCAATTGCCAGTAGCAGCAAATGGTTAACAGCTGCACTAATTATGGTATTAGTAGACGAAGGAAAAATTTCATTAGACGATAAAATTAGCAAGTACTTACCTGTTTTTACCAAGTATAGCAAAGGATTCATTACTATAAGACAATGTTTAAGCCATTTAACTGGAATAGAATCGGAGCCAATTAAACTAGCAAACATCATTAAGAGAGGCAGGTATAATAGTCTAGAAGAAGAAGTAGAAGAATTTGCAACCAAAAAAGAAATCGTAGCCAATCCAGGATTGGAATTCAGGTACAGCAACGTGGGAATGAATATTGCAGGAAGGGTTATAGAAGTAGCTACAAGAAGAAGTTTTGAACAATTAATGCAAGAGAAAATATTGCGGCCGCTTCAAATGCGAAGCACTAATTTCTCTACTTTAAATGCCATCAATCCTTCAGGTGGAGCACAATCTACTGCCAACGACTACATGAATTTTTGCTCCATGTTACTAAATAAAGGCCTATTTAATGGAAAGCGCATTATGTCGGAGGCATCTGTTCAATTATTAATGCAAGCACAAACCACTTCTTCCATGATTAAATATGCGCCCAAATCTGCAGAAGGATACAACTATGCGTTGGGATCATGGATTCTTCAAACCGATCAAAACGGCAACCCATCTGTATTGGCATGTCCTGGTTTATTTGGAACATGGCCCATGATAGATTTGTGTAGAAACTATTCAGTCGTATTTTTTGTTAAGCAATTTTTATCGGAAGAAAAGAAAGAAGTGTATTTAAAATTGAAAGGGATTATTGATGAACAAATAGTAGCCAACTGTAACTAATGTTGCCCCTACAACAACATACGCAACAAATAAAAGCATTGGCTAAAAAGCTGGGCTTTGATTATTGCGGCATAGCCAAAGCCGTAAAATTAGAAGAAGACGCAAGAAGGCTAGAAAAATGGCTACACCAAGGTATGCATGGGAAAATGCAATACATGGAAAATCATTTTGACTTACGCGTAGATCCAAGCAAATTAGTGCCTGGAGCAAAGTCGGTGATTACCTTACTCAAGAATTATTATCCCTCAGCAAAACAAGAACCCCTTACACCACATATTGCTAAATACGCATGGGGTAAAGATTATCATGAAGTTATTCGTGCACAACTGAAATTATTTTTAGCTGAAATAAGAGAACAGATTGGAGAAATAAACGGAAGAGGATTTGTAGACTCTGCTCCAGTTTTAGAAAGATCATGGGCAGTACAAGCTGGATTAGGCTGGGTAGGTAAAAATGGGAATTTAATTCACAAACAATCGGGCTCTTTCTTTTTTATTGCAACATTAATTGTAGACTTAGCGTTAGAAATAGATGACCCCTATGCCAAAGATTTTTGTGGCACTTGTACCAAGTGTATAGACGCTTGCCCTACCGAAGCCATTTTACCCAACAAACAAATTAATGGAAGCAAGTGCATTAGTTATTATACTATAGAATTAAAAGATGCCTTACTACCCAACCAATTAAAAGAGCCATTCAATAATTGGATGTTCGGGTGCGATATTTGCCAAGATATATGTCCATGGAATCGATTTAGTAAGCCACATCAAGAGCCCTCATTTGAACCCATTCCAGCAATTTTAAATTTGACTACTAGCCAGTGGGAAGAATTATCGGAAGAATCATTTAAAACGATTTTTAAAGAGAGCCCATTAAAGCGGACCAAGTTTAGTGGCATTAAAAGAAACTTAAAGCTGATTGTATCTCCCGAGTAAAACCACTATTCTATTTAGTTTATTTTATTAATTATAGCAAAGGACTATTAACCTTTCTCGCCCCAATTAGTTTGTAAGAAGGCCCCAATCAATTCATAGATTCGGGTTCTTTAATTTTCAAGCGTTTTTTTAAGCGATTGTAAATTTTGCTCCATCATGGTACCCATAATTTTATCGTTCATCATAGAACCAAATCGATCCCAGGGATACCAGCCAATTTTTTGCACAAATTGCCATTGTACTACTCCATAATCTTGATTGCTGTTTCCAATAATACGAATGGTACTCAATTGTTGTTGACCATTTAAACTGGTCCAAGTAGACAGAACAGTAGAATCGGTTATTTGAGAAATTTGAACATGCGTGTTACCCAATTGTGCATTGGTAGAAGAAATAATTTTTACAGATGAATCGTTCATACCTGCAATCCAATGTTTCCATTGATTCATATTACCAACGCTGTATTTGATAGAATCAATAGGTGCTTTTATATCTACCGCTCTAGAAACCAGCACTGTAGAAGGGAACAATAAACCAATAAGGGTAACAATAAGTCCTAATACAATTAAACTTATAAAACCCAGCTTAATCAATTTCATTTTATTCCCATTTAAATGTTTTAAAAGCAACAAGGTAAACTACAACAATCCAGATACCCAACACACCCAATTCAAGGGTACAATCTAACAAGCTGGCCCCTTCAAAAGCAATATTGCGCATGGCATTGTTGAAATGAGTTAAGGGTAACATGCGAGAAATGGGTTGTAACCATGTAGGAAAATTATCAATAGAAAAAAAAGTTCCGGCTAATAAAAACTGAGGCAAAGTAATTAAGTTGGCAAAGGGTGGAATAGTGCTTTCACTTTTAGCAACGCTACTCACAATAAACCCGAAGCCCATAAATAAAATCAATGCAATAAAACTAAGCACCATTATTTCAGCAAATGTAACCAGACCATTCACTAGCGTAAAATGAAACGCATAATGGCCCACTAAAATAATGATCACCGCAGTAATCATTTGAAAAATCACCCTGCTCAACGCCTCACCTAAAACAATATAAGATCGTTTAATAGGGGTAGCATAAAAACGCTTCAACACCAACTGTTGTCTTAAATTAAAAAACAAGAAAGCAACCCCAAAAACCCCCGCACTTAATAAAGAAAAACCCAGCTGGCCAGGCAAAATAAAGTCGATGGTTCTATACACTCTCCCAGGCACTTTTTTGACTTCTTTATTAATGACCGCAATAGTGGGCGTAGAGGGAAACTGCTGTTGATTAATGCCACTAATTACCGCATTTAAAATAGATTGAAGTACTTGAATATTCTGCGGATTAGCGGCTTCGGAACTAGTTAATTGAATACTATAAGGAGCAACCGAATTGGCTGGCTGTGCTGCAATATGAATGATGGCAGTAATTCTACCTTTCTCTAAATCTTCTTTTAACCCATCCCCCGTTTTATCGGATACTTTAATACCCGAAATATTTTTAAGGCTTTGATAAATGGGATTCATTGTATCGGAGCCATTGGCAAATGCAATATTAACGCTCACTTTACCTCCCCCACCAATAAATCCAAAAACCAAGATAAAAATCATGGGGAAAGCAATGCTAAAAATAACAGCAGAAGGGCTTCTAAAAATAGACCTCAAACTCGCTTTTGTAATGGCCATCATGGCCTGAAACTGGCTATACGCTTTGTGCATCGGGCTTATTTATGGGCAAATCTATTGTATATTAACAAGAAAGGGGATCCTTGCTTGTGGAACACCCACCCAATTTTTAACTTGCCTAAGTTCGCGCATCACTTGAACAGCAGCAGGATCAAATTCATCTTTCATTAATTGAGTAGAAATAGATTTTTTATAGCCACCCATGATTTGCTCAATCAAACTTTTCTTTTCAGGATATTCTTTCAACTTAACTTCCGACTTTTTTATATCTGCCATTCTTGCTGCACAATCAATGGCGTCTTGCAAACCACCTACTCGATCAGTTAATCCTATTTTTTTAGCACTGGTACCCGTCCAAACACGTCCTTGCGCAATGCTGTCTACATTGGTAAAGCCTAAATTTCTTCCAGTAGATACCCTAGATAAAAAAGTAGCATAAATGCTGTCTACAGCAGATTGAAAATACCTTTTTTCGTTGTCATTTAAGGGCTTACTAATATCTCCCATATCGGCATAAGGAGCAGTTTTAACACCGTCGAAAGTGACGCCAATTTTATTTTTAAAGAAAGATTGCATATTGGGCACTACACTAAACACCCCAATAGAACCCGTAATGGTATTGGCATTGGCAAAAACAGAATCTGCGTTACAAGCTATATAATAGCCACCCGAAGCTGCTACATCTCCCATGCTTACTACAACAGGTTTTTCCTTTCTAATTAAAGAAATCTCTCTCCAAATTACTTCACTGGCCAAAGAACTACCACCCCCAGAATTGATTCTAAAAACAACTGCTTTAATAGACTTGTCTAGTCTAATTTTACGAAGTATATTTTTATAACTATCGCTACCAATCATTTCATCATCTCCTTGACCAGAAACAATATCCCCATTGGCAAATACCAATGCAATTTTCACAGAACCACTAGGTTCAAAGTTGGACGCTTGTGCATAGTCGGACAATGCAACAAAATTGATTTTGGTTTTAATTTCCTGTCTTAATTTCTTGCTGATATTGGCTTTAATTTGGTCATCGTATTTTAAGTCGTCTACCAAACCATATTTCTTGGCATCATAGGCTGTTTGAACCAACCCCTGTAAAGCCAAAGATCGTAAAACAGCTGTGTCTTTATTACGAGACATAGCAGCAGCCTGTAAAAAATGGGTATATAATTCTCCCAACCAAACACCAGTTTGTAATTTATTGGCTTCGGTCATTTTGGTTTCTCTTAAAGGTTCAGTTGCACTCTTAAATTTACCCGCATAAAAAATTTGCGGTTGAATTTCTAGTTTATCTAACATCCCTTTTAAGAAAAACAAATTGGTAGAGAACCCACTCCAATCTACTCCACCCTGCGGGTTACAATACAATTCATCTGCAGCGCTACCAATATAATAGCCTTTTTGTGAAATGACTTCGCCATGAGCAATTACAAATTTTCCACTATTCTTAAAATCTACCACAGCTTTGCGCAATTCTTCACTGGCTGCAAAACCGTTGGCATTATCTGCACAAAGAATATACAAGCCTTTTACCGCAGAATCTTGCTTGGCATGCTTTAATAATTGCGTTACTTGAAACAAAGAAGGAGCTGCATCTTCTCCTTCATTTAATAAAGCAGCAAAAGGATCTTCTTGGTATTGTTCTTTAAATGCTACAGATAAATCTAAAACCAACACTGCTTTAGACCCAATAATGGGTTTATCGGAAGAAGCTGCACTGGTTGCAATTCCAATCAAAACAAATACCCCAATTAGCGTAAATATTACCAATGCAATAAACGTTGCGAACACAATTTTTAAAAATCCTCTCATATTAATTGATTAACCGATTATTAATTAAAGATATTTGATGCTCAGTATACTACCAATTTATGCATTTAGCTTATTTATTAATCGGAAGCAACTTAGGAGACAAAGCAACCTATCTAAAAAATGCCAGTTCATATATACAACAACAATGTGGCCAAATAGTTAAACAATCTAGTTTCTACGAAACCGAGCCATGGGGATTTACCGAACAACCCAGCTTTCTGAATCAGGCTTTATGCATCAAAACCGACTTAGCACCAACCCAATTAATGCATGCATTATTGCAAATAGAAAGCCTTATGGGTAGAACCAGGACCATCAAAATGGGGCCCCGCATTATTGACTTAGACATTTTACAAATTGATCAACAAATCATCAATACCCCATTATTACAGCTTCCGCACCCAGCCATGCATTTGAGAAGATTTGCACTCATACCTATGGTTGAGATAGCACCAACACTGGTGCACCCCACACTTAATAAAACAATGACTCAGTTATTAACAGCATGCAGCGATGAAACCAATGTGCAAAAAAAAATAGTTTAAGCAAGGCCTTAGCAATTAATTTTGGGCGCATAGGTTATATACATGAAGCATCAATTTATTACAATAGAGGGGAATATTGGAGCAGGCAAGACTACATTGGCTACTATACTGGCCAAAAAATTGAATGCAAGAATTATTTTAGAGGAATTTGCAGACAATCCGTTCTTATCTAAGTTTTATGATAATCCAGGGCAATATGCATTTCCATTAGAATTGTTTTTTATGGCAGAACGCTATAAGCAATTGAAAGAAATGGTGCATACCAAAGATTTGTTTCAAAGCATTACCGTTTCCGACTATTTATTTACCAAGTGCTTATTATTTGCCAAAGTAAATTTACCAGAAGAAGAATTTAGGCTCTACCAGAAACTATTCGATATTATTCACCAGCAATTGGTGTTCCCCGATGTGTTGATTTACTTGCATGCCCCGGTAAATAAGTTGCAGCAGAATATTAAAAAAAGAAATAGACCATTTGAACAAGCCATCCCCGACGAATATTTATTCAATATTCAGGAAACCTATACCCATTATATTAAACAGCATAATATCAAAACCATATTTGTAGATGCCAGCAATGCCGATTTCATAGGCAATGAAGCTCATGTTGATATTATTCTAGATGCACTAGAAAAGGACCTAGATTACGGACAACATTATTTTACCCTACCCTAGACCAATCCAATGCCCCCAGTAACATTGCAAAAAAAAGAAACATTCAAGGTATTGGGCATACCAGAATTCAGGCATTTATTAACGGGACGATTTTTATTTATCATGGGCCTGAGAATGTTGGGCACATTAACGGGTTGGTGGATTTATGAATTAACCAACGACCCATTTGCAATAGGATTAATTGGATTAGCCGAAGTAATACCAGCAGTATCATTGGCTTTGTATGCAGGCTATATTATAGACATCAGCGAGAAAAGAAAATTATTACTAAGAGGAATATTGTTTTATTTAAGCTGTGCCATTGCATTGTTGTTATTGAGCACCCATTATTCATTGGTACAACTGGGAAAAAACTGGGTAGCATTTTCTATATACATCGTCATTTTTTGTACAGGAATTATACGTGCATTTACCGGCCCCTTGTTTGGCACCATGCTAGCTTCTATTGTACCCAGAGACCAGTTACAAAGCGCCACCACATGGAACCAAGGCATATGGCTATCGGCATCGGTAACCGGACATGCAGCTGCAGGATTTTTAATTGCAGGAATTGGGAATACAGGTGCACTTTTAATTATTGTAAGTTTTATTGCAACAGGATTTGTTTTTTTATACCAACTCAAAGCCAAGCCAGCATTGAATAAGAAGGGAGAAAAAACAGGATTAGAAAGTGTAAAAGAAGGATTACAATTTGTATTTAAAACCAAAGAAGTATTGGGGGCTTTGTCACTCGATTTATTCGCCGTATTTTTTGGCGGAGCAGTAGCCATGGTGCCCGTATTTGCGAGAGATATTTTAGCAGTAGGACCCATCGGATTTGGTTGGTTAAATGCAGCCACCGATATAGGCGCCATCTGCATTATTGTATTAGCTACCATCTTCCCTTTAAAAACCAATCAAGGTAAAATATTGCTTTGGGCAGTGGGAGGATTTGGGGCATGCATTATTGTATTTGCACTCTCTAAATTATTCTGGCTCTCCTTTTTTGCGCTCTTATTAAGCGGCATATTAGACGGCATAAGTGTAATCATCAGAGGCACAATTGTACAAATGAAAACACCCGATCATATGCGCGGAAGAGTCATGAGTGTAAACTCCATGTTCATTAACAGCAGCAATGAATTGGGCCAATTTGAAAGTGGATTGGCAGCTAAAATAATGGGCGTAATTCCTTCCGTTGTTTTTGGGGGATCAATGACCATACTAGTGGTAGTGGCAACTTGGTTTAAAGCCCCCGCACTAAGAAAAATGAAGTATTAGCAAAAGCCTATTTTACAATGGCCATTAAATTTTCCATTACATGATATACCGCTGGGCAAAAGCTGGAATTTTTTAATGTAATCAAAGGGCGTTTCAACAATACATCTTCATCGGTATAAGGGAAACGAGCACAATCAGAAGGGCGCTCATCGTAAATACTGCATAGGTTGTCTTGCCCCAAAAAAGGACAGGGCGTAGATTTAACCACATAATCCCCATCTGAATCTAGGTTGAGGTATTGGTTAATGAAAGCCGTCTCTTTCATGCCCAAGTATTTACTAATACGTTTGATATCGGGTTGTTTAAAACGAGGAGAGTAATTCTTGCAACAATTGGCACAATCTAAGCAGTTGATTTGCTCAAATGCCTTTTCATGTAGATCGGGCAACACTTTCAACACTTTATTTTTGTCGGCTTTTTTTAAGAACTGCCCATACTTTTTTTGGTGTTCAGCCGATTTTTTTTCCCAATTAATCATCAAGTCTTCCACAAGTATCAGTTAAACATATTAAGAAATTAATCACAACGCAGTAAAATTATGTTATTCGCTCAACAAAGCAGTTAAATTGATGTTCATACTTATTACCTTTGCGCCACCAAAAAGCCCTTTGAGTATGAATTTATTTGATCAACAATCCACCGAATTTCAAAGAAGACATATTGGACCCAATGCAGCAGACTTGAATGCAATGCTAAAAGCCATTCAAGAGCCCAATATTGAATCATTAATTAGTAAAACAATACCTGATAGCATCAGAATCAAGGAAGACCTTGCAGTACCTGCGGCAATAAGTGAGTTTGAGTACTTAGCTGAGCTGAAGAAAGTGGCTGCCAAAAATAAATTATACAAAAACTATATAGGTCAGGGCTATTATGGCACCATCACCCCAAGCGTAATACTCAGGAATATTTTTGAAAATCCAGGATGGTATACCCAGTATACACCCTACCAAGCAGAAATTTCTCAAGGACGTTTAGAGAGTTTATTGAACTTTCAAACCATGGTAACCGACTTAACAGGATTACCAATGGCCAATGCCTCATTGTTAGACGAAGCAACTGCAGCAGCAGAAGCCATGGCAATGTTGTTTCATATTGCCAACAAAACAGACAATATTACCAAGCCTAAATTATTTGTAGACAACAATATATTTCCACAAACCAAGCAAGTATTAATTACCCGCGCAGCACCTATTCAAATTGAATTGGTATTTGGTGATTACCAAGCAGCAAACATTGATGAAACTTATTTTGGTGCCATTATACAATACCCTGCCAACAACGGATCGGTAAACGATTACAAAGCATTTATTTATGCAGTTCATGCAGCCAATGCCTATGTAATTATGGCAACAGATTTATTGGCACTAACTGTATTAACTTCTCCAGGAGAATTAGGTGCAGACGTAGCAGTAGGATCTGCACAACGTTTTGGCGTACCAATGGGATATGGTGGACCACATGCTGCATTCTTTGCTACCAGCGACGAATTTAAAAGGGGTATGCCCGGAAGATTAATTGGGGTAAGTATTGATGCACAAGGCAATCGCGCATTAAGAATGGCATTACAAACCAGAGAGCAACATATCAAACGCGAGAAAGCCACTTCCAATATTTGTACCGCACAAGCATTGTTGGCCAATATGGCTGCCATGTATGCGGTATACCATGGACCAGTTGGATTAAAAAATATTGCATCCAGAGTTCATGCATTAGCCAATGCAACCGCTAAAGCATTAAGCAGCTTGGGAGTACAACAACACAATGCCGCTTATTTTGACACTTTACATATTAGTGGTGTAGATGCCAATCAATTAAAAACTGCAGCTGAAAATGCAGGCATCAATTTCCGTTACTTTAATGATGGAACAGTTGGTATTGCAATTGATGAAACCACTACCATTGCCGATGCACAAGCAATTGTGAAAGTATTTGAGCAAGTATCCGTAAAGCAATCTGCTGCATTGGAATTAAACAATACCAATACAGCATTGCCTACTGATTTAATTAGAACAAGTACCTATCTAACACACCCCGTATTCAATACGCACCATAGCGAAAGCCAAATGATGCGTTATATTAAATCTTTAGAGAATAAAGACCTTTCTTTAAATACCAGCATGATTAGTTTGGGAAGCTGTACCATGAAATTAAATGCAGCAACCGAAATGATACCAGTAAGCTGGCCCGAATTCGGAGGCTTACATCCTTTTGTCCCCATTAATCAAACAGCAGGCTACCAACAAATATTAACCGAACTGAATCAATACCTATGTGCAGTTACAGGTTTTACTGCTTGTAGCTTACAACCCAATAGTGGCGCGCAAGGTGAGTACGCGGGATTGTTAACCATTAGAGAATACCACAAGAGCAGAAACGAAATATTTAGAAATATTGTATTGATTCCCATTAGTGCACACGGAACCAACCCCGCAAGTGCAGTAATGGCGGGATTTAAAGTGGTAGTGGTAAAATGTGATGAAGCGGGTAATATTGATGTGGCCGATTTAAAAGCCAAAGCAGAACAATACAAAGACACACTAGGCGGATTAATGGTTACCTACCCATCTACCCATGGTGTGTTCGAAGAAACCATTAAAGAAATTTGTGCATTAATTCACGAGAATGGCGGATTGGTATATATGGATGGAGCCAATATGAATGCACAAGTTGGATTAACCAGCCCAGGCATGATTGGAGCCGATGTATGTCACTTGAATTTGCACAAAACATTTGCCATACCACATGGTGGTGGTGGCCCAGGAATGGGACCTATATGTGTGAACGATAAATTGGCACCGTTTTTACCAGGCCATTTATTAGGATACGAAAAAACAGGATTAGAAGTAAGTGCTGCACCATTTGGATCTGCCAGCATTTTATTAATCAGCTATGCATACATTAAAATGTTGGGCGCAGATGGCATTAGAATGAGTACCGAATATGCCATATTGAATGCCAACTATATGAAAGCAAGGTTAGAAAATTACTATCCTATTTTATATACCGGAAAAAATGGAACCTGTGCGCATGAATTCATTGTAGACCTACGACCATTCAAGCAAACAGCAGGAGTAGAAGCAGAAGACATAGCCAAGCGTTTAATAGATTATGGCTTCCACGCTCCTACCATGAGTTTCCCTGTTGCAGGCACCATCATGATAGAACCAACAGAAAGCGAAGACAAAGCAGAATTAGATCGTTTTTGCGATGCCTTAATTGCCATTCATGGGGAAATCAAAGACATAGAAACAGGTAAGGCAGATAAATTAAATAACCCATTAAAGCATGCCCCACATACGCAAGCCGTGGTTTGTGCCGATGAGTGGACACGCCCATACAGCAGACAAGAAGCAGCATTTCCACTGTACTATGTCACCTTAAATAAATTCTGGCCATCTGTAGCAAGAGTGAATAATACACATGGTGATAGAAATTTGATTTGCACTTGCGAACCCGTTTCATCTTATGCAGAAGAGAACGCATAAAAAACGAATCAGCGTTACAACCAACACTAAATAGTCAAAGCGCTCCTTTTTAAGGGGCGCTTTTTTTTGAGCAAAACAATCAGCTCCTCTTTATCTGCTAATGATTTTTCTAACAAGGTAATTTTTTGATACAGTAATTGTAAAGGGTCTCCGGCTTCTTGCAGCTCCAAAGTATCTGGTAAAGCATGACGAATCATTCTGCCCTTGCCAGTTAACAACCAATGAATATTTAAGTCGGGAAAACAAGCTTGTATTTTAAGCAGTACATCAGAACCCATGGTTCCTTTGCCACGAAATTGTTTGCCCAAGTATCCATTGCTTAAATTGCAAATGCGTTCAAAAGCATAGGCACTCAATGCATGAAAATGCAAGTATTGGTATAACCGATCAATAATTCGCATGACTTTAATTTTTTAGGTGGATAGCATCCTCCTAAAATAGAAAGCGGCCTAATTGAATTAACTTCGGCAAATACGGGATTCTTATGTTTTATGACGGAATAATAATAAAACAGGGCACCAAAACATACCAACTGGTAGTGATTTTTGGGCAAAACAAGCCCATTTACAAGCTGAGGACGCAAATAAGCTTCCTTTTACAATAAAAAAGGTAGAACTTGTGGATTGATAACGTTTATCGTTGCCATTTTATTATTTGAACTTAAAAAAAAAGATATGTCTCGTTTACTAACAGGCATTGTTTTAATCGGGGTAAGTTTACTTACCAGCTGTTCAGGCGGCAAAAGCAGCAGTAGCTCTAAGGGCTACTTGAAAAGCAGTACCCCTCAAAACAATCCTGCTGCTAACAATTCATATGCTCCGCCTAGCAACTCCACTGTCGACAAAAGTCAATATGTTGCTTTTTCACGCGAATTACAAATGAAGCTGATGGCTTACAATGTAGACGTGAAAAGAGTACAATTTTATATTGACCAAAAATTGATTTTAACCAGAGCATTAGACAGCGCTAAAGCAGAAGTTGCTTCAGGAAGCGTACGATTTATCAATGGTAAATTAATTAATGAAATCATTATTCCCGCTTATACGCCGGGCATTATAGAATCAGCCGATTTAAATGGGTTAAGAGTAAGTTTTGAAAATGGAAACTCCTTTTATTTTGTACCAGCTGAAGGCGAAGACAAATTTGTAGTAGCCGGTAACAATTGGGACAATGGAACAGTAGAAATACCTTATGATAAAAATATTTACAGAGCGGCTGCCGGCGTAGCCAATGGTAGTGTAGCAGATGTAAAGTTGGTGGTTAAATTAACCGATGTTACCAAGAGTGACAAGAAAACCCGTACCCTACAAGGCAGAAAGTTGGGTTTATAAGACTTTCAACAAATTTAATCCTTGCCTTACAATGAGCACCCTTCGGGGTGCTTATTTGTTTTACAAATACGCTGAGTTAGTCTCTCTTAAAATCAAATAGTGTAGCGGTAAAAATAGCGCGTTCGCGCTTCTTAAAAATCACATCCCAATTGCCTTTGTAGCGAAGTGTTTTAGGCACAATCAAGTTATTGCCGAGATTGGTCATTTCAACTTCCATACTTACATCAAAATCATAAACCCCCGCTTTATAACTTAACGCATAATTGCGGGCCAATACCGACATGGTTTTCATATTAAACCAAGTAACCATTTGGTCTACCACAATGCGATCGTTTTTAAGAAAACCCAAATTGGCTTTGGGCATAATAGAAAATACATAACAGAGTTCACCTTTGTATTCTTCAATATCTAAACGATAATCGTAATACTTGTGTGCAGTTTCATCATAGAGATCAAGCTTGTCTCCAATAAAAGGGATACCCCCTATTTTTTTACCTGGATTAAAGAACAACATTTTCAATTGCTCTTTGTGCTTCTCTATTCCTTTTTTACCCCCAATACTTCTTTTACGACCAGCCACAATATTGGTTTCTCCACAAATGGTTCCCTTGGTAAAAAACAAACTGGCGTAGAGTTCAGGGGTCATATAATTGTAATCACCAGAACGATCATAAAAATCACCCGTAACCGATTCTTCTAACACATCCATGGTTCTGCAACCATTGATTCTATTCTGACGGGTTTTACTAGCTAAAGAAGCAACAGTTTTTCCCTTCTTGTTGGTCATTTGAATATTGTTGTACGAGCTAAAACCCAGAATGCGTAAGTTCTTGAAGGCTTTGTAAAAAGTAGTGTCTTCCTTAATTTGCTCTAAGAGCATTTTATAATCTAAGTTATTTCTAACCACTACTTCAGATAAAGTGAACCGCTTTTCATCAATAATTAATGTACTGTCTTGTGCAATAACTTTTACCACACTAAGCAGGGAGCAAAGCAATGCGCAAAAGCCGAGCATCAAGCGATTCCTCATTTGGCAAAACTCATTTTATAATCCACTTTAATTTTCCCCTTGCTGATATCATTGAGTTTTCCCTGCAACATTTTCTTGCGCAAAGGCTTTAAATAATCAATGAATAATTTTCCTTCAATATGATCGTATTCATGTAAAATAACACGAGCAGTTATTCCTGAAAAAGTAGAACGAAACTGTTTGAAATTCTCGTCATAATACGTCATGGTAACGGCTTCGCCGCGCATGATGTCTTCGCGAATTTTAGGAATGCTTAAGCAACCTTCATTGTAAGCCCACTCTTCTCCATGAATGGCTTCTACTTGTGCATTAATGAATACCTTCTTAATACCCGGTGCATCATTGTATTTGCCTTGCTCGTCTTCTTCTAAGTTTTCAAAAATTTGCTCAGAGTCTACCACAAACAACCGAATATCACGGTTAATCTGTGGAGCAGCCAAACCAACACCATTGCTAGAATACATGGTTTCCCACATATCTTCAATGAGTTTAGTCAAACCAGGATATTCATTGGTAATGGGTTGTGCTATCTTTCTTAACACAGGTGCACCATACGCTACAATAGGAAGAATCATGCTATTTTAATTATAATGGGGGCAAAAGTACCCCGAAACAGCGAACCAACAAAGCCAGTTACCGGTTTTGCAAGAACTCTTGCAATAACATGGTAGCAGCAATCTGGTCAATATTGCCTTTTTCTCGACGGTCTTTTTTCTTCATGCCCATGTCTACCATGGCCCGCACAGCCAGTTTAGAACTGTAACGTTCATCCACCGTTTGAATAGGAATAGCAGGAAAAGCTTTTGTTAAATCTTGAATGGCTTTTTTAACCAAGGGAGTACCATGGGTTGGGCTATCGTCTAAATTGAGGGGCTCTCCTATCAAGATCAATTCTACGGGCTCTTGCACCATATAATTTTTTAAAAAAGGAATCAACTCTTTAGAAGGAATAGTAGTAAGTGCCGTAGCAATAATTTGCATAGGATCGGTCACTGCTAAGCCAGTGCGCTTGCCACCATAATCAATGCAAATAATTCTAGCCATAATTTTTAGTTATTGGGCAGATTATACCCGCCGCCCTCACCAACCGTACTGCAGAAACAAAGCAGTAATTACAAAGATAGCAAATACCACAGAAGCAATGCCGTTACTGGTCATGAAAGCCAAATTCACTTTGCTCAAATCGTTGGGCTTCACCAAGCGATGTTGATTAATGAGCATGCCAACAAAAACACCATGCCCAATAAAATACATCCAATGAAAACCACCATACACTCCAGCAATGGTAACACAAACGGCACTGCATACATGCAATAAACGAGCAACCCATAAAGCCCGCTCTTTACCTAAAGCAGCAGGAATAGAATTCAATTGGTGCGATTGATCAAAGTCTACATCTTGTAAGGCATAAATAATATCGAATCCGCTTACCCAAAAAATAACGGCGAAAGAAAACAACAGCGGCAACAAAGCAAAGCTGCCTGTAACAGCTAAGTAAGCGCCAATAGGAGCCAGTGATAATCCCACCCCTAAAACCAAATGACACAAAGCCGTGAAGCGTTTAGTAAAACTATAAAACAGCACCACAAACAAAGCCACAAATGACAAATAAAAACAAAGCGGATTAATGAACCAAGTAGCCAACACAAACACGATGCTATTGCCAATTACAAAACGCAAAGCCGACTCAGCAGATAAAATGCCCGCAGGAATTTCGCGAATAGCCGTGCGCGGATTGAGTGCATCAAAATGGCGATCTAAATACCGATTGAAAGCCATGGCCGCATTGCGAGCCGTAACCATACAAACCAATACCAATAAGCCTTTTTGCAGTAAGATAGGATTTAACATCCCTTGCATGCTACCCGCTTCGCCATTGCCTGAAATATTGGCAACAGGAATTGCCAAAAAGAAGCCAATAAAAGCAAAGGGCATGGCAAAAATGGTATGCGAAAATTTTACGAGACTGAGGTATTTTTTAACAGTAGTCAAATTGAATTATTTTAAAACGGTGCGTTCGGTAATGGCCCATATAATAATGCCCGCCGCCACCGAAATGTTCAAGGAATGTTTAGAACCCAATTGAGGAATTTCAATACAACCATCGCAAATATCGAGCACTTCATCGGCCACTCCTTCCACTTCATTACCCATTACGATGGCGATTTTTTGTGCGGGAGGATTAAACTGGTCTAAATAAATAGCCCCCTCGGCTTGCTCCACCGCAAACACTTGATAGCCCTGGGTTTGAAGCAATTGAACCGCTTCCACCGTGGTAGGCATATATTCCCAAGCAACCGTTTCAGTAGCACCCAGTGCCGTCTTATTAATATCGCGATGAGGCGGCTGGGGCGTATAGCCACATAAGTACATTTTCTCTACCAAAAAAGAATCGGCAGTTCTAAATACCGAACCCACATTGTGCATGCTTCGGATATTGTCTAATACCACAACCAAGGGCGTTTTAGGGGCTTCCTTAAAATCGGCAATTGATTTTCTCCCCAATTCTTGCATAGACCATTTGCGCATGGGGCAAAGGTAAACCCATCCATTCAAATAATCTTTGGCAGTTTGTTAGAGAAAAAAACTACATTAACGTGCTCTTTTTAAACAATCAAAACAACCAACAGATATGAGAAAATTTGTTCAACATGCACTCCTATTAGCACTAGCCAGCCCTATCATGGCTTTTGCCCAAGGTACAGAACCGGTAGACCAGGCCGTAATTAATCGCATACGCAAAGAGGGATTAGAAAATTCCAAAGTAATGGATATTGTATTTAACCTCACCGATATGAGTGGCCCAAGATTGGCCAATTCACCGGGTTATAACAGAGCCGCCAATTATGCCATCGATGCATTAAAAGGTTGGGGTGTAGAAAAAGCGGAATTGGACGCATGGGGCGAATTTGGAAAAGGATGGGAATTGGAGAAATCTTATATGGCCATGACTGCGCCTTATTACAGACCCATCATGATTTATCCAAAGACTTGGACAGCGGGAAATAAAAAATTACAATCTGCAGAAGTATTGGTGATCAGCGCCAAAGACAGTGCAGACTTAATGAAATACAGCGGCCAATTAAAAGGCAAAGTATTAATGATGGATCAACTGGTTACTTATAAGCATTCTTTTAAAGCAGATGCGGTAAGGTATACCGATGAAGAATTGGCTAAAATGGAAGCCGCTACAATGGCTCCTCCAAGACCAGTAGATACTGCTGCACAACGCAGACAAATGCAAGCCATGATGCAACAACGTGGTGGTGGAGCAGCAAGAATGATGGCCATCTTAAAAGAAATGGCCAAGGCAGAAGGCGCTGTTGCCCTATTAAGCAGCGGAGGTGTTAGAAGCCATGATGGTACCGTATTTGCACAAGGTGGTGGTGCTTATCAGGGCACTGCTCCGGAGAATTTCTTAGATATTGCAGTAGGCATTGAAGACTTCAACAGCATTTTACGCATTGCCAAAACAGGTACCCCTGTTAAATTAGACGTGGAGGTGAAAACCAAATTTCACACCAAGGATTTACAAGGCTACAATGTGATTGGAGAAATACCAGGCACCGACCCAGTATTGAAAAATGAAATCGTGATGATTGGTGCACACTTAGATTCATGGCAAGCAGGAACAGGTGCCACCGATAACGCATCTGGTTCAGCAGTAATGATGGAAGTAATGCGCATTTTAAAAGCCTTGAATATTTCAACTAAGCGCACCATCCGTATAGGATTATGGAGTGCAGAAGAGCAAGGCCTTTGGGGCTCTAGAGGCTATGTAAAGAAGACATTTGCCGATCCAGCTGATATGAAATTATTGCCCGAACACGAAAAGCTTTCTGGCTATTACAATATTGACAATGGTACCGGAAAAATCAGGGGAATTTATTTACAAGGCAACGAAGCTTGTAGAAATATTTTCAAAGCATGGTTAGCACCATTCAAAGATTTGGGCGCACATGCGGTTACCATTAACAATACTGGCGGAACCGATCACCAAGCATTTGATGGAGTGGGATTACCAGGGTTTCAATTTATTCAAGACCCTATTGAATACGATACCCGCACCCACCACAGCAATATGGACGTGTACGACCATTTAATAGAAGCCGATTTAAAACAAATGGCTACCATTGTTGCCAGTTTTGTGTACCACACTGCACAGCGCGATGCCAAGCTTCCAAGGAAGCCATTGCCAGCACCAAGACCAGGCGCAAGACGATAATTGAATCGGATTTTTTAATACGCGTATCGTTATATTTGTTGCCATGGCAAAATCTGGAAACGATACACCTTTAATGCAGCAGCATCGGGCTATTAAGCAAAAATATCCCGATGCTGTTTTGTTATTTAGAGTAGGTGATTTCTACGAAACATTTGGAGAAGACGCTATTATAGCGTCACGTGTATTGGGCATTACCCTTACCAAAAGAAACAATGGGGCAGCCGCATCCAGCGAACTAGCTGGATTTCCGCATCATTCACTAGAAACTTATTTACACAAGCTGGTAAAAGCAGGCCATCGAGTAGCCATCTGCGACCAGTTAGAAGACCCCAAAATGGTAAAGGGTATTGTAAAAAGAGGGGTAACCGAAATGGTTACACCGGGCATTGCCACCAGCGATAAACTACTGGAAAACAAAAGCAATAATTTTTTAGCAGCCGTACATTATACCGAAGCAAACACCGGCATAGCTTTACTTGATATTTCAACTGGAGAATTTTTTGCAGCGGAAGGAAACGAAGAATATATAGACAAGTTGTTGCAGAGCATGCAACCCGCAGAAGTCATATTTGAACGCAGTTACTTAAAGAAATTTAAAGAGCAATATGGCACGAGGTTTTATACCTATACCATGGAGCGATGGATATTTGAAGAAGGCTTTGCCAAAGAAAATTTAGTAAAGCAATTCAATACCCATTCCCTAAAGGGATTTGGAATTGATGGGATGCCTGCAGCCATTGTAGCGGCCAGTGCCATCTTGCATTATTTAAAAGATACCGAGCACCCGAACCTGCAACATATAACACAGATACAACGCATAGAACGCGATCAATTTTTGTGGATGGATCGATTTACCATACGCAATTTAGAATTGCTGCCTATGCAGTCGGAAGGCCATACCAGTTTATTGCAAGTGATAGACAATACGGTGAGCGCCATGGGTGCAAGGCTATTAAAAAGATGGTTGGTATTTCCACTGAAGAACAAAGAACAAATTGAAGAACGCCTAGAAGCCGTTGAATACAGTATTGTACAAACCGAACTAAGACAGCAATTGGCAGCAGCCATTAAAGCCTGTGGTGATATTGAACGTTTGGTGAGCAAAATTGCTTTAAGAAAAATTGGCCCAAGAGAAGTGGTACAATTGGCCAGGGGATTGGAACAGACAGCTATTGTAAAAGCCCTATTGGCCAATAGCCCCAACCAATGGTTGCGCAAATTATCGAATAACTTGGATGCATGCGAAGCCATGCAAACCCGCATCTACAAAGAGATACAAGAAAACCCAGCCGTACTCATTAACAAAGGCGGCGTAATAGCTTCAGGCGTTCATGAAGAGTTAGATCAGTTAAGAAATATTGCCAATGGAGGAAAAGAATTCTTGGTAAACATACAAGAAAGAGAAGCAGAAAGAACCGGCATTGGTTCGCTCAAAATTAGTTTCAACAATGTGTTTGGCTATTATTTAGAAGTTACCAATTCACACAAAAACAAAGTACCCGCCGATTGGATCAGGAAGCAAACCCTCACCAATGCAGAGCGATATATTACCCCAGAATTAAAAGAATACGAAGAAAAAATTATTGGGGCCGAAGACAAGATATTAGCAATAGAGCAAGAGTTGTACAATCAACTCATTACCGATTTACAAACCTATATAGCACCCATACAAGTAAACGGAAATATACTGGCCACACTAGATTGTATTATTTGTTTTGCAGAGAATGCCTTGCAATACCAATACAGAAAACCAGTGATACATGAGGGATTGGAATTGCAGATTAAAGAAGGCCGCCACCCAGTGATAGAACGCAAGCTGGCATTAGATGAGCAATATGTATCGAACGATATTGAACTAAATAAAACCGATCAGCAAATCATTATTTTAACGGGGCCGAATATGAGTGGTAAGAGTGCGCTCTTAAGACAAACCGCCATCATAACCTTGATGGCACATATGGGATCCTTTGTACCCGCAGCGGCGGCAATGATTCCCCTAACCGATAAAATATTTACCCGTGTTGGCGCATCCGATAATTTAAGTGGAGGTGAATCTACGTTCATGGTAGAGATGAACGAAACAGCAAGCATCATCAATAATATGAGTGAGCGCTCTTTAATTTTATTAGACGAAATAGGAAGAGGTACGGCCACTTATGATGGTATTTCCATTGCATGGAGCATGGTAGAATATATTCACAATAGCCCCTTTGCGCCAAAGACACTGTTTGCTACGCATTACCATGAATTGAATGAATTAGAAGAACATTTAGCACGCGTAAAAAACTATCATATCACGCACAAAGAGCTGAACAATAAAATTATTTTCCTACGCAAAATGGCCACCGGCGGCAGCACGCATAGCTTTGGTATACAGGTAGCAAAAATGGCGGGCATGCCTACTGCATTAATTAATAGAGCAACAGCGATAATGGAGCAGTTAGAGAAAGAGCACGTGCGCGAAGAAGCGGGCAACCAAACGCTAAGAGAGTCTGTTAGTGAGGCTGTGCAAAATGCTTCGGTGCCCAAAGTGCAGTTGAGCATATTTGATGCACATACCGAAACCTTCGAAAGCATCCGAGCAAAACTCAATGCCATAGACATTAATCAATTAACGCCGGTAGAAGCATTGATGAAACTCAATGATATCAAGGCTTTGCTGAAATAGATTTTATACGGTTGTATTTAATTTTGACTAATCCAGCGCCGCGTAATCTTTTAAGTATTCAAAAGGTTCGGTTAGTTTACCCTTGTCTAAAATAGTAGCCCGCTCAATAACGGCAGCCCCCCCTTTGCGTACATCGTCTAAAATATATTTGATGAGTTGCTCACCAAAATAACGGCTGGCATCGCGCGGCAATTCATTGGGCAGATTACCCACGGCCATAACGTCAACCGAATTGGGCAAATAAGGATCGGTTTGTTCACCCGTTAATTTATTGACGCCATACACCGGATTGTCAATGGTAGCATCACCCAGGTTACAAGGCACAGAGCCATGCTTATCGTCGGTAATATCGGCAATAGTTTGGATCTTGAAATGAATGGACTGCATGGATTCCATTGAGAACAAACGAGGCACATTGGTGCCCCAATAAATTCCATTCATGAGAATATCAGTATGCCCCGCATATTGCTCGAACAAACAAGAGTATTCCTCAGGATGCTCGTGAAAATGATTGCGATGGTAAGTTTTATTAATGCTGTGCTGGTACAAATTATTACCCTTGAGATGCACATATACCGGATAGTCAAAGGACTTGGACAAGTATTCATCGGGCTCCACTTCCTGTACATCTAAGAGGTTCATGATTTCTAAAATTCCATGGGCCACTCTCCCACTACCCGTCACAGCAATTTTAATGGGTGGTAATTTCAAACCAAAATAAGTATGAATGAGCGCACGATAGTCTTTGATCTTGTGCACCCTTTCCAACTTAAACGCACCCGTGCGATTACCATAAGCCATGATACCATTGTGCGCCCCCACAATGCCGGCAAAAAAACCAAATCCAATGATACGCTGCCCATCATTGTGCTCCAGGCATTCATAATCGATCAGGGTAATATTTTTCAGCACCATGGCCTGCATGAGGGCACGGTTATAAGGCTGTAATTTCTTGGTATGCGAAAAGAACATATAACGCTTGTTGGGAATGAGCTGACTTACCGGCACTTCCTTAATACCCAACAACAAATTACAATTGGACAAATCATTGGACAGAATAGCCCCCGCTTTTTCATACTCCGCATCCGAATAACAACGATTGGGAGAAGGCTCTACATACACTTCCACATTCTCTACATTTTTCATGAGAAACTTACACTGCGCAGGCGTAAGTGCCACACGATTATCAGCAGGAACTTTACCCTCTCTAATTAAGCCAATAACAAGCATCGAAAAAATTTTGACGAAAATAGTTTATTGCCACGAGCCAAGGAATGATATTTATCATTTATAAAACCAAGGGCTTAATTTTACACTATGAATTATTTTGAGTTATACGGCATCGCACCCAGCTTTACAATAGACGCCGCAGCCGTACGAAAAAAGTTTTACGAACTAAGCAGAACCCACCACCCCGACTTCAACGGCGGCGGCACCGCAACCGAACAGCAAGAAGTGTTAGAGAAATCGGCCATGATAAATGAAGCCTACAAAACCTTATTGAATAAGGATTTGTTGATAAAGTATATACTCACCAACAAGGGATTGTTACAGGAGGAAGAAAAATACAACCTCCCCCCCGATTTCTTGATGGAAGTAATGGACATGAACGAGCAGGTGATGGAGTTAGACAAAACCAACACCACCGCCGTAGCGAGCCTAATGGCCACTGCCAAAAACTTAGAAACAGAACTATATGAAGCTATTGAACCAGTTATGGATAATTATTCGGAAAATACTTCTACCGAAAAAGAGTTGCTGCAAGTAAAAGACTATTACTTCAAAAAAAAGTACCTCGATAGAATTATATCGGGCCTACAATAGAATATTTTGGAAATTATGCGTGCATGGGCTAATATTGCACTCCATTTCAAGCCCAGATGGCGGAATTGGTAGACGCGCTAGACTCAAAATCTGGTTATCGCAAGGTAGTGCAGGTTCGATTCCTGTTCTGGGCACAAAGACCCTGGTACGCAGTACCGGGGTTTTCTATTTGAGGGCGTCAAAAGCTTGCTTTTGTAAGCGCGAAAATGGAAAACCCCGAGCAACGCTGCAAGCGTTGCAGGGTCTTTGGGTACGCCACCCTTCTAGGAACTGCAAGCTGAACGAAGTTCAGCGCAGCGAATCCTGCACTCCCTTGCGAATATCCTTTCATCAAAAAATCGCATAAATATTTCGTCATATTGCTTTTTTCTTATAACTTCCTAATCCCAATTTATTCCTCCCCAACTGTTATTGTTTGTTAGTGATTTACTGACCCTGAATTTTTATGTCTGGGAGTCAGGAGGCAATGCTTTAAAATAAATATTACAAACAATGGAAAATGTATAAATAGATAATTTCTTATATCAATTCAAAAAGTATAAATGTATTGACGAAAGAGAAATTTAAAATGTATAATACTAAATACTCAAATAAAAGCTTAATCGAAATTTAGATTGGATTTTGAGTATCACATATTTAAGTGTTATGGGCAAGGCTACCAGACCGACAGTGCAACATTAAAACAATTGACAATGGCAAAAAATTACAGACAATTAACTGAAAGTATTCGAGGACGACTGAACCCGGAAAACTTTGCATTAAAAAAAGCGTTTTCTGACGAACTATCGACAATTTCATACAGCGATGTATTGACTTACATTAGACTTGCAATGAAAGGTGTTGAACCCGAATACACTCAGAAAAGCCGAGACGCTGGAGAAAGAGTAAAAGAACATCTTGGAAAAGAATTAAAAGATGTTTCCTTCAAATATCAAGGTTCAGTAATGACAGACACCCACATAAAAGGGTATAGTGACATTGACTTGCTAACTATTTGCGAAAAATTCTACCAACCAGACACAAGAAATTTTAAAGAAATTATTGAAACTCCTGAAAGAAGAGCCAAATACTATCAAACATCTATTGACAAACTTCAAAGAGAAATCAATCTAACTTCATACACAGGAAATGCTTTGAACGATTTAAGAGAATTAAGACTTGATAGCGAAAGAATTCTTTCCGGTGTTTATCAAACTCGTGACTTGACAAAACCAAAGGCTATAAAAATAAAAAATCTTAGCCTTAATCGTGAAGTTGATATTGTAATTGCAAACTGGTATGATGATGTATCTTCTGTAATCAATGACAAAGGCGATTACAGAGGTATTCAAGTTTACAACAAAGACACACATTCAAGAGAAAGTGCGGACTTTCCGTTTCTAAGTATCAAAAGAATAAATGAACGCAGTTCAGAAACAAATGGAAGATTAAAAAAGATGATTAGGTTCTTAAAGAATAGTAAAGCAAATTCTGACCACGAAATAGATTTAAGCAGTTTTGACATCAACGCTATTTGTTACGACATAAAAGTTTCAGAATATCAGAACTTGTCTTTCTATGAACTTGTTCCAGTTTTGTATAATCAAATGAAAAGCATTTGCACAAATCAAGCTCACGCTGACGATTTAGTTTCTGTTGACGGCAAAGAATACATTTATAGAAACAGACTGTATTAACCCCCTAAAGGACTGGATTCAAAATTAAAATCAATTTTGTAATCATAACTTTAGGAAACATGTCAAGAGTAAACCGCAAATTTAGCCCAG
>NCGN01000023.1 GCA_002281575.1 Sphingobacteriia bacterium 28-36-52 | reverse complement strand
TGGATCAAACGCTAAAAAGTTATCGATCAGCGCATCAGATATCTGATCCGCTACCTTGTCCGGATGTCCTTCAGAAACACTCTCAGAAGTAAATAAATATGCCATAAATATTTTTTAATATAAGTTTGCAAGATTACGAAATAATTACTAAGGATGAAAATTATTGAGCATATAAATAAAGCAAACGACACACTTATATCTTTTGAGGTACTTCCACCTCTTAAAGGAAAAAGCATTAATCATGTGTTCGACCATCTTGACCCCCTAATGGAGTTCAAGCCTTCTTGGATAAACGTAACCTATCATAGAAGTGAAACCGCATTTAAAAAAAAGGCCGATAGCACTTTTGAAAAAGTAGAAGTACGCAAGCGCCCAGGTACCGTTGGGATCTGTGCCGCTATTATGAACCATTACAGCATTGATACGGTGCCCCACTTTATTTGTGGCGGCTTTAACAAAAGAGAAAGTGAAGACGCATTAATAGACCTCAACTTTTTAGGCATTGACAATGTATTGGTATTAAGAGGAGACGCTGCCAAAAACGAAGCGAGTTTTGAACCAGAAGCAGATGGGCATAAATATGCG
Source organism: Sphingobacteriia bacterium 28-36-52 (assembly GCA_002281575.1). Lineage (GTDB taxonomy): Bacteria > Bacteroidota > Bacteroidia > Chitinophagales > Chitinophagaceae > Sediminibacterium. The sequence continues at coordinate 6,318 of NCGN01000023.1, read as the reverse complement.
ATTGATTTACAAAAACAGGTCGTGAATTTAAACAGTGGTATTTACTTAGACGAAGACATACAGAATGGAGGTAAAACGAATTTCTGTATTGGCACAGCAGGTTACCCAGAAAAACATTTTGAAGCACCCAATTTAGAAATAGACTTACAACGCTTGAAAGAGAAAGTAGATGCGGGGGCAGATTATATCATGACCCAAATGTTTTTTGATAACCAGAAATTCTACTCATGTAGATATTCCCACCGACTTATCAAATGCCATTTCTAAATGCAAAACAGATGCCGATTGCGAACAGGTAGGAACAGAATGGTTGATACAACAAAGCAAGGAACTCAAGGCCTTTGGTGTACCCGTTTTACACTATTATACCCTTGGAAAACCCAAAGTAATTTGGGAAGTAGCGAAAGAGATTGTGTAAATTTTAATTGAAAATGGAATGATTCACCGCTTTAAAAATGTAATCATATTGGCCATCTTTTGATTCAGACAAATCCAAATTAAAAGTCTTTTTTACTAAATCAGCATCTACTAAAGGATCAAAAACTTGTACCTGCAAGCCAGCATTTATAAGAGTTGTGTATACATCAATAACTTTCGTATTGCGTGTGTCCGCACAATTTTCTTTAAATGCAAAGCCCAAGATCAATACTTTTTTACCTTTAATCTCTCCATTAAATTGTTTGGCTAATTGCGCTATAATTTTCTCTCCCATCCAAACACCCATTTGTTCATTCACTTCTCTCCCTGATAAAATAACTTTTGGGGTATACCCAACTTGCATGGCTTTATAAGCTAAATAATGTGGGTCTACGCCTATGCAATGGCCCCCTACCAAACCTGGCCTAAAAGGCAAAAAATTCCATTTAGTTTTAGCCGCCTCAAGTACTTCATCAATATTAATATCCATTTTATCAAACATCAAAGCCAACTCGTTCATAAATGAAATATTTACGTCACGTTGTGCATTTTCAATGGCTTTGGAAGCTTCGGCTACTTTTATACTGGGCGCTAAGAAAGTGCCAGCTGTAATAACGCTTTTATATAAATTATCCACCACTTTGGCTATTTCATGGGTAGATCCTGAGGTCACTTTTATTATGGATTGAATTGGCCTAGTTCTATCTCCAGGATTAATTCTCTCAGGAGAATAACCTACAAAAAATTGTTGATTAAAAATTAATCCACTAGTTGCTTGTAAAATAGGCACACATTCTTCTTCTGTACATCCTGGATAAACGGTGGATTCGTAAACTACCAAATCTCCATTTTTTAAAATTGATCCAACTGATTTTGATGCATTAATTAAGTAGGATAAATCAGGTTCCTTATTTTGATTGATAGGTGTTGGAACTGTAATGATGTAAACATTACAAAATCGCAAATCATCTAACTCAGTAGTAAACCGAATAGGTATTTTCGTTGAAAATTGAGTAGATTCTAGTTCTTTGGTTTTATCAATGCCATTTTTTAAATCTGCTATCCTTTCCCTATTGATATCATAACCAATTACAGAATACTTCTCTGCAAATGCAATAGATAAAGGGAGCCCCACATATCCTAAACCAATAATTCCAATGATGTATTGCTGCGACATGCTTAAAATTAAAAGATGTAATATATCACCCTTCCAATCAATTCTCTATACCCTATATTCAATAACCTAAAACTATCCGCATCGGGTAAAAAATCCATAAATGTCAACCCGTTCAATTGATCCACTTTAAAATCTACCTTGAATGGCTGAACAATAAAATCTTGGGTTTCAAAATTTTGTTTAGCCCTAGGCATATGATATGCTGACGTAACTAAAATAATATGCTTCCATTTACCCATTAACCTACCTACTGCTTTAGCTTCATCAGCAGTGTTCTCCACATTACCCGTTAATACAATGGCTGAATCAGGCACACCATATTCTAATGCAAACTGTCTCAAAATATCCCCCTCTGTATTTTTAGATTTATTCCAAGGCATTTTACCTCGAGTAAAAATTATTTTTGGGGCTTTGCCTGATTTATATAAATCGATCCCTGCAAAAAATCGATCGGGATCCCCCCATTCAGGATAAACCCCATTGGTAGATTTTACTTGATTAATCATCCCGCTCAATACCACAATGGCTTCTGCATTGGTAACATTTTGTGGCGTTTGCCTTGGTGCGGTTCCCTCAATGAGCTTAAAAAAGTTCTTGGCAAAAATGGGTGTTGAAAAAACATACAAACAAATCATCGCCGCATAAATAGTCCAACGCTTCTTCTTCCATACCCCATATATCAACAAGTAAATAATGAGCATAATGGGCATCACAAATACCGGAAGAATCTTATTTAGATAAATCATATTTTAGATTGTATCAAACAAACCGCATGCGCCACCAATCCTTCTTCTCTTCCTACAAAACCCATTGTTTCTGTGGTGGTTGCTTTAATGGAAATATCTCGCAACCCAATACCCAGTATACCCGCAATAGCTTCCTGCATCGCAGGGATATAGGGTTTGATCTTGGGTTTTTCTAAACAAAGGGAGGCATCAATATTAACAATCGAATAGCCTTCTGCAGTTATGAGTTCTTTTACTCGGGCGAGTAAAATCTTACTGTCGATGTTTTTGAATTCGTTAGAAGTATCTGGAAAATGTACCCCAATATCACCCAAGCAAGCTGCCCCTAATAAAGCATCGCAAATGGCATGCAATAATACATCTGCATCACTATGACCCAACGCTCCCTTTGTATGCGGGATGGTAATTCCACCAATCACTAAATCTCTTCCTTCAACCAATTGGTGAAAATCTATCCCGTATCCAATGCGCATATTGCAAATTATGGTTAGCGTCTATCTTTTATTGCGGCGTGGAGGGAAATTATTCCCTGTTTTTGCCTTGCTGCCAATTCCTTCAGGTGCGCCGTAATGGCTCATGGCACAACGGAATCCAATGGTATTAGTGCTTTCATCTTCTTGTAGGAATCTTCTGGTGCCTGGGCTTAACCAATATGCACGGTCGTTCCAGCTACCGCCCTTGAACACCCTTGATTTATCAGAGATCAAAGTAGTAACTCCATAACCATAGCTTACGCTGCTCAATGAATCACCATCTAAGTAATTCAATGCATTGGCTTTTTGGTAATTTCTTCTATTCTTAATAGCAGAATCAGACTCTGCTTTCATTTTAATTCTACCCTTGTCGTCTCTTAAGTTACCCTGTCCACCACTCATATCAATTTGTTGGAACACATTACCACGGAAAGGGTTAAAATCTTCTGCTTCAGAATTCGTCAATGGTCTGTAAATATCAGCCACCCACTCACTCACGTTACCACTCATATTGTATAAACCATAGCCATTAGGAACAAACTGGTCAACTTCTGCAGTAACTGCAGCATTATCGTTCAATCCACCTGCAACTCCCATATTGTCTCCACTGCTTCTTTTAAAGTTGGCTAAGAAAGAACCCTGTGTAGCGCCCTTGGTAGTGGCACGTAAATTATCATAGCCATCGTTTCTCCAAGCGTATATCGCCTTATTGGCAATCAACTCTTCACCTTTAATTCCTTTATTGCTCTTGCGTTGTGGGTTCTCCATGATATAACCATACGCCGCATATTCCCACTCTGCCTCTGTAGGCAAGCGATAATCACCAAACATCAATCCATCTTCAAACTTGGCCACCGTTCTAGGTCTGCCTTGTGCGTCTTTCAAAGGATTCTTCTTAGAAGTAACGTCTTTACCAGGCACTGCTTGGTATTCACCCAACAAATAAGCTTTGGTATTAAAATTATCTTGACCAGCGCCATTCAATGTTTTCTTGATCTGTGTTTTAGGATCTAAAAATCCTTTTTGCATCAAGGCTAATTCATTTACACGGTCGGTTCTCCATTTGCAATATTCAGTGGCTTGTAACCAAGTCACTCCCACTACTGGGTAATTATTATAAGATGGATGACGGAAATAATATTCAACCATTGGCTCATTGTAAGCCAATTCTTCTCTCCAAACCAAGGTATCAGGTAACGCTTGGGTAACAATAGAATCCATACCCGCTGCACCAAAAGTACCTTCTAACCAATAAAGGTATTCACGGTAGTTTAAATTGCTTACCTCGTATTTATCAATAAAGAAAGAGTTTACGGTAACACGATGAGGAATATTATTCCAATCGGCCATGATATCTTCTTGCACTGCCCCCATAGTAAATGTACCACCCTGCACAAAAACCAATCCTGGAGCGGTTTTAATGTCTTTGGGCTTAACTACATTGAAGTTACCGTATTGTTGGTCGTTGTAGTTCCAACCGGTTGCAGTTGATTTCTCCTTTTTAGCTTTAAAAGGATTACAAGCTGCCGCTACACTCACGAGTGAAACCAATAAAACGGTGTTCCGCACAAATTTATTTACCTGCATTGTCTAAGTTTGTTATACTGATAAGAGTGTAAAGTTCAACTAATAAACATCGGTTTTATTCAATAGCGAATGTATATAAATATTAGTTAGCAAAATCCTAATTTTAGATTCACTAACAAGATTAAACGCTGTTTACTCTCAAATATTTTGCCATGAGCCATTTTCGGCAACTACTTGAATTAGGGAGTTTTAACACGGTAAGAGACAAAAATTTGGTTTAATTATCTAATTTGTGTGAACATTATTTGTGGGTTATGGCTAGAAAATCATTTTATACTAAAAAACTTGGCGCCGCAGTAGCAAATGCCGCAAGACCTGAATCTTCGGGAAATTATCATGTAATGTCAACCACGCTTTCAGATAAATGGGCTGTTGTTCCAAAGGGTACGGTTCATGCTATCAAAGCATTTTCTACACAAAAAGAAGCTGTTTTATTTGCTAAACAAAAAGCATCAAAAAAGCATGGTGAAGTTGTAGTACATGGCAAAAGCGGTCTTGTGAAGAATAAAATTTCTTATGCAAAAAAATAATCTGCTTTAACTAATAACATGTCTTTTGAAAATAACGTTTTCATAAATTGTCCATTTGATAAGGAATATTCGCCATTATTAAGGGCTCTTACTTTTACACTCCTCTATTTGGAACTAGAGCCTAATTTGTCTCAAACACTTTCATCTTCTTCAATTCGAATTAATCAAATAAAAGAACATATTAAACAGTGTAAATTCAGCATTCATGACCTTTCTAGAAGTAAAGCATTAGTTCAAGATGAATTGCCCAGATTTAATATGCCTTTTGAACTTGGACTTGATATTGGCGCAGCAGAATATGGTGGGAAAAAACTTAAGTCTAAACAAACATTGATATTGGAAACTGAAAGATATCATTATCAAAAAGTTCTCTCCGACATAGCAGGTCAAGATATAGCTAATCACAATGATGATCCGGCCAAATTATCTGAAAAAGTACGAAACTGGATATCTGACAATTCTCCTGATAAAATAGTACCAAGTCACAGTCAAATTTTTTATACTTTTTTGCAGTTCACTTCCGACTTATCAACAAACCTTTCAGTTACATATTCAGAAAAAGAAGTAGAAGAAATGCCCATAGGAGACTATATTAAGTTCGCAAAAGATTGGCTAAACGAGTTCAAAGTTTAAATTTACTTTGTACTATGAGAGTCATTCTTCTTATACTCATTCTTACCCTTGCAATACTGAATGTAAAGTCACAAAGAATTTATGCCCCAAATTCAGTTTTGGCTACAGGCCAATGGGCCAAGATTGGGGTTACACAAGAAGGGATTTTTAAACTAGATGTATCTCAATTGGGCTCACTTGGATTTAGCAGTAGTACTTTTCCTGCAGCATCTATTCGAGTTTTTACAAATGCTGCCAATAACTCAGGGGGCATGCTCTCAGAGAAAATAGACAACTCTTATATTGACGACTTGGTCGAAATCCCTATTGAAACAGGCCCTAATTATTTCTTGTTTTATGCCCCCGGACCACATCAATGGAAATATGATACCGTTTCAAAAAAATTCAATTATGTAAAGAACTTATATTCAGACACGGCATGGTATTTTATCACCATCAATGCAGTTGGTTCTCCTAAAAGAATTACTACCCATGCTGCTGAAAACCGACTGACTACTAGTATAGTCAACAGTTATACGCATCGCTATACGCATGAAAATGCTCGATTCAATTTATTGAGCAGTGGTAAAGAATGGGTGGGGGAAAATTTCACAAGTAGTAATGGTACCAGAACGTTCACCATTGCATGGACAAATGCAGTCAATTCAATTACTGCACCACTTCAACTATTCACCCATTTTACTAGCCGCTCACTAGGAGCGAATGCCAATTTTGCGGTTTCCATTAACGACCAATCGGTGCAAAATATTAACCTC
>NCGN01000022.1 GCA_002281575.1 Sphingobacteriia bacterium 28-36-52 | reverse complement strand
AGTAACCAAAAGGTCGCACTACTTGGTCAAAAGGCAAAAAGCCGTCAAAAGCTTTTTTGCCTTTTGTTTAAAAATTGCACTTATCTGTTGAACTCAGCATTTAAGAAAATACATATTTTATAGATTAAATAATAATAGACCAATATTCAAAGGATTTTATACAGGCAAATCAACAACACCATTTGGAGGCATTGCTACCAACGAGATTTATTTAATAAGGGCCGAATCCTTAGCTAGAATGGGCGATTTCACAGGAGCCATGAATCTCCTTAATAGCTTACTACAAAAAAGGTGGAGGACTGGAACATTTACTCCGCTTACTGCAAGTAATGCTGATGAAGCATTGATTAAAATTATTACAGAGCGTCGCAAAGAACTACCATTTACAGGACATATACCTTGGATTGATCTTAGACGGCTTAATAAAGACCCACGTTTTTCTAGAACCTTAAAAAGAATTATTGACAATACAACTTATCAACTTTTACCCAATAGCCCAAATTACGTATTCCCCATACCAGATGAAGAAATTAGATTAACAGGAATCCCACAAAACATTAGAGAATGAGACTAACATTAATATTACTAATAAGTGTTCTTATCCTAAATAGTTTAAGTGCACAAGAAAAAAAATTCAGCTTATCTGGGCAATTAACAGATACATCCTACTGGAACGGAAAAGCCATTTTGCAGTATAAAGATCAGTCACAAAAGAATAGATTTGATACTGTTGTCATTCAAAAAGACAGCTTTCAATTTGTAGGATCAGTACCGATTTTATCGAGAGCTATACTTTACATCCAATCCAATCGAGAAAAAGAATCAAGTATTTCTAATAGAACATATAGTTGTTATTTTATATTAGAGAATGAAGACATTACTTTAAAAATTAATTCTTCTAGAAACTTTATTGTTAGTGGTTCAAAATTAAATGAAGTGCATTTAGAATTTTTATCTGGTTATCGTGCAAAGGTTAAAGAATATAATGGCTTAGAACTCACACAACAGCTGAAAGCATTTACAGACTCTTTCATTCGGATAAACCCTCAATCAGCATATAGTCTTCTTTTATTTGGCGAAAAAGTAGGACAAGCCAAACAAGTAGAAAGTCTAAGAGAAGAATTTGATGTATTCTCAGCTGAATTCAAAAACAGCCCAATTGGCATTGAAATACAAAATAAATTAGAAAAAATAAGCAACGTTACTATAGGAAAACAAGCACCCCAATTTTCCTTACCAGACCTAAAAGGTAATACTGTTCAACTCTCTGATTACAAAGGAAAATACCTATTTCTTCACTTCTGGGCCAGCTGGTGCATTCCTTGCAGAGAAGAGAATAGCTATTTGGTAAATACTTATAAAGATAAAAATAATGATAAACTTGTCTTTTTGGGCATCTCAGTAGATGATGTTAAAAAAGATTTAGAAAAAGCTATACAAAAAGATAAAATCACTTGGCAGCAATTGGCAACTTTCAAAGGATTTGATCAACCTATTATGCATGATTTTGGAATTAGAGGAGTTCCAAGAAATTTCTTAATTGATCCCACTGGAAAAATCATAGCTATGGATCTCAGAGGACCAGATCTAATTGAAAAATTGAAAGGGTTAGTAAAATAAGTAAAGTGCCGGTAAAACCGGCACTTTTTTAAATCACTTTTCTGAAGGAACAAAAATCCTAAGAGCTTCTCCAGTAGGCACATAATTGCCTTCTTCTTGTGGGTCATTTGGGTCTACTGCACCAGTCCATTCATATTCACAATTAAATTGGCCAGGGTCACATTCACCAGGCATTGTTTTCTCAATAAATTCACCAGATGCATCTCGATAATAGAGAGTGGTTGGCTGCTTTGTAGTAAAAGCACTGAATACCGCAGTCATAATTACTGCTGCAAATAAAAATTGAATCTTTTTCATTTTTGTAAAATTTAAGTTTTTGCTTACTTGTATTATGGAGGCATCAGCATTCCCCCAGCTTCCGTGGCCAGGAAATATTGTTACCATTTTTTATAATAGAAGTAAGTGAAAAAAGAAAGTACAGTTAATATACTGTTTACATATAAATGTTGAATCCAATTTAAATTAGAAAATAGCCCACCACAAGGACAAGTTGTGGAATATAAACCGCTTATATTAATATAAGCTACATAACCAGTAAAGGCAAACAACAGAAAGGTGGTTCCTAATAAACCAATGCTTCTTAAATCTTTGTTGGAAATAAAGTATGCTAAAACTACCTCAGTAACTGGAATCAAATATGTCAAGATAGTACTAACCCATTTTGAAATAGGTTGTGACTGCATCGAATTTACATAATGAGAAAAATTCAACAGCTTTGATGACGCGGTATAAATTAAAACAAAAATGAAAAGGCTACACAGAAACAATAAAACCCATTGATTTTTCATTGATATAATTTTGAACTGTTAAGTTCTACATCAATATTTCAAAAAACAATAGGATTAATAACCAAAAAGGAAATAACGATAACCAAAAGAGAAATACCAGGGCTACTCTATCACAATTATAAGAGAATCAATCTTAAGCTTTAAGGACAGAGATTTAGAGAAATCGCTTATTAATTATAAAACCATAAAAGCAATGCCACCTGAATCCCATACATAGGTTTGTGGGGTCAGTAATAAATTACAAACGAAACAATTGAGAAGTAAAAAATTGGGGTAATTCAATTTATGAATAAAGTTTAATATAGAAAAAATATTCTTTTGATAAATATTGAAACTTCGCCAATATGAATTTTATTAATAACTAATTACTTTCTCTTTTATCCATTGAATAGAAATGTCAAAAGGAGCTGTATCACTATCATCAGATGCAGTATTGTGACCTAGTGTTCGAAACAGCCTGTACTCGTAAGGCTTACCTTGAACTTTAAGTGCATTTAATTCCGCTATACACATCTTAACAGGAATTTGTATATCCTTCTCACCAAAAAGCCAAAGGCCCGGAATGGAAAGGGCATTCAAAGATTGTTTAGGGTCTGTTGCTACGAAATGATACTTGTCTGGGTCATTTTTAGTGTGTTCAAACGCATCAGCGTCAGTATGATTTTCCCAAAATGAATTGTTCCCATTAGTATAAAACTGAAATCGAAGTTGTTCTAAAGTTGTTATTGTGGGGCAACTAAATAAAACCATAAATTCACAAGTTGAATTTATGGTTGCTGTAATTGGAATGATCCATCCCGCTTGACTAAACCCAACTAATCCAATTGGCGTTTGTTTGTCGCTCAAATAAGTCCGAAATGTTTTTATAGCCTCATTTGCGTCACTAGCTAATAGATTAATATTCGTTGTGTCAATATTATTAGTGCCAACCGATGGTCCAACATATACTCCACCAGATGCTCCAACTCCTCGTTTGTCATAGGTAAATACTGCAATACCCTCTTTAGCAAGACGTTTTGCGAACTCCATTTCTCTTTTAACGGGGTCAGAGCCGTGTACAATTACAACTGCTGCAAATGGATTTTTAGGTTGTATAATTGAACCAGCAAGTGTTACACCCTTGCTTTCAAACTTTACATCTTGAATGGTAAAGTTGGTCGATTGAGCTATTGTAATTCCTGGTAAGGTTATCAAAAATAACCAAAGTGTTAAGTTAATGTTCATTTTAGTTTTTTAAGGAAAACATGATACTATCCACTTCTTTAAAGGGGGCAAGTTGCTATGCCATTCGCTGTATTTTTTAATTATTGTATTCAAAAGTCTAACTGTCGATTTAATGGTATTCCTATTAACAAATAAATATACGATACTCTTAAAATATCGTTGGGGAATCTCGTAAGGTATTTATACCTGAAAGGGTTAGGGGGATTAGAGCTGTTGGGTAGTGGAAGTCGCTAATTAATATTTACTCTCCGTGAAATCGTTCTTGATATGGCTTGCAGACCGATACTAGCCAATCGATTTATAATTTGAGAGATTCACTTGATTATATTTTAATGAATCAGAGTGTTGCTTTCTTTGGTCTTTTGCGTTTACAGCTAGTGAATAGCAATTTGTGCTGTGGCAATGAAGAATAGTTATTGCTGCCCAACTTGCGTAACGCCTTATGTTGTAAGCATGGCTATCAGTCACTCCAACTATCAGATACGCCACTTATTTTCAATCTGCGTTTCGCTAAACTGTCCAGCCACTTACTAGTCAGTTTTTTCATAATAAATCCTAGTGGTCTTTTTCCATTGGCTCCTTCCGCCCTTCGGATGCCTTGAGTAGAGTCCACCTTTAGGTATTCATTATCGATTGTCGTTAGACTGTCAATTATGTGAAGGTCATTCGCTGTAAGAAATGGCTCAGTAAAACCACTGTTGTCAGTAACAATTATTTCTTGAACAGCATTTGAATTATTGTAGCTCTTTCTAAGCAGTTGCCTTAGGTAAGTTAATTTGAATTGATCCAAATAAATCTCTTCCAATTGTTTTTTTGGGGATGTAATTCTCCGTGTACTATCACATGAGGATGCGAACAATATCATCAAAAAAATTATAGAGCTTAATATTTGATTTTTATTCAACATAAATATTGTCTTATAAATTTTGATAATTCAGACTGATTGTTGAGCTTGCCTACAAAGGCCGAGGCTTTATGCAGGGTGGGGAAGGATACTTCCTGCTGCTGGCTTGGCCACTAAAAAACTCGATTAGCTGAAAGCCAAATTACTGAAGTTGATTGAAATACCAAAGCTGATGGGCCATTGCTGAAAGCCCAAATTGCGTAAAACCTTTTGTTATGCGGCTGTATTACTGTATCTCGATATAGAAGCTAACTCGGATTTAAGCAAAAAATTCTCTTCTTCAATATCAAAATCATCCTGCAGTCCTAACCAGAATTTAGCTGATGTCCCGAAGTATTTTGAGAATCTCAGAGCGGTATCTGCTGTAATTCTACGATTACCTTTAATGATTGCAGAAATCCTTGTCTGTGGAATTCCTGTGTCCTTACAAAGCCTATATGCAGAAATTCTAAGTGGGATTAGAAATTCTTCTTGCAAAATCTCTCCAGGATGGATATTTTTTATACGTTTCATTTTTCCACTTTTAGTGATAATCTATGATTTCAACATCGGAAGAATTACTAGAATCCCATTTAAATATTACTCGCCACTGGTCATTTATCCGAATTGAGTAAAAGTCCTTTAGGTTACCCTTTAATTTCTCCAACTTATTAGATGGAGGTATCTGTAAATCCGTGAGATCTTGAGAGTTATTAAGCATTCTTAACTTACGCCTAGAAACCTCTTGAATCGTATTAGGTATTTTCTTAACCCTTTCCCCGTCCCAAATTTTTTGTGTGTCCTTAGAACCAAAAGAAAGAATCATACCAATGATTTTAGATACTTACGCCAAAGGTAAGTAAATTTATGAAGTCATGAAATTAATTTTATGCCGCATAACGGCCGAGGCTTTACGCAGGGTGGGAAATATTGTTCCAATTGCTGGCTTGGCCACTAAAAACTCAATTAGTTAAAGCCAAATTACTGAAGCTGATTTGAAACTCCAAAGCTGATGGGCCATTGCTGAAGCCCAAATTGGGTAAAGCCTTTTGTTGTGTGTAGCCCTTTTATTGTTTTTTAAATAATTTAATAAAGTCAGATTCGACAAAGTCAAATTCCATTTGCTTTTGGTCTTTACAATAGTTCACAATAATTGGCTGCCGCCTTATTTTCGTCTCGTCTATCATAAGATAATATTGCCTACCATTGTTATCGTACCATTCTTCAAATATTGCTATACCATTAGCTATGTCAACAATATGAATAGTTAGATATCTTTTGGGCCGCTCAACACCAATCAAAGAAAAATAGAATTTGTTATCATTAATTTTTTTAAATGATAATATTTTGTTAACCACAGGCCCTTCGCCGCCATAATCAATAAAAGCGTTGTCTGTGATTGAAACTTTAAAATGATGATAAAAATCACATGGATAATAAAGATAGAATCTGTCCTTAAAATACTTTAGAATTATCCATTTTTTTGGTAAGTCTTTAATTCTATATTTAGTTAACTTAATCCCACTATCCTTTAAATACTGTAAAGAATAATCATAGTTATCTTTATCAAACTTGCCAAATCGAAAATCAGAAATATGGTCGTAAAATTTGGATGTCAGCGAATTGTCGATAAAAATTGAATGATTTGTATTAACCCCCTAAAGGACTGGATTCAAAATTAAAATCAATTTTGTAATCATAACTTTAGGAAACATGTCAAGAGTAAACCGCAAATTTAGCCCAG
>NCGN01000021.1 GCA_002281575.1 Sphingobacteriia bacterium 28-36-52 | reverse complement strand
CTAATATTCATTTTATATATATTTACTAATTTTTATCCAGTAATTTTCCCAGATAATGAAAATGGAGATTTTCTTAATGAGAAATGTATTGAAACCCTAAAACCTTGATTTGATCTAGGATTTCTTCTATGGAGTCCAAAGGTGTCTGCAACAATCATAGTATTAGCAATTCCAGTAAATTTTATACTTTCATTATGTTTATAAAAGTCATCTTCAAAACGCCAACCTCCATGATCTCTTCTTAAAATTAATTCATTACTAGAATTCTTGTATTCTCTTAATAATCTTTTTTTATTTAATTTATTAGATGATTTTATATATTCAAATGGACCATCTTCTATTGTTAAAGGTTCAAGGTATAAAAATCCTTTCAATGTTTTATGAAATGTGTCTGAATGCATCAAAAGATTAATATCTAATTTATCCTCGACACTATCATTTGGCTTTTTAACAGCATGGAAAAATTCAGATTGACTAAAAATTTTAAAATATTCAATATTTTTTACTATATATTGGGCACCATCTTGAGAATGTGAATCTTCCAATTTTAATAAGTCATTATTTATAGTAGTTTTTAATTTCTCTAGCTGTTGGTTTGAAAAAAAATTATTTATCAAAGTATAGCCATTTTCAACTAATTCTTGATAACTAGCGTTTGCTCTCTTATTAATATAGAATAATGATTGAATTTTTCGTGAAAATTCAGATAATACAACTCTGAATAGAGTAACACCTAGCCTATTTGCAAATAAAGAGTCCACACTTTCTTTAACTGTAAAAAAAGCATAGAATTGAAAAAATATTGATTTTTTGATTATTGATTTTATACTCATAATATACGTTTTTTAAATAATGCATCATAGGTTGACGTGCAGTTGGGAGATTTAAAATTTTTTATATCAATTATAAATCCATTTGAATTTAATATTGAAATTATTTCAATATTTGAATCAGACAATTCATCTATTTCTATTTGAATTGTTTTTAATTCTTCATATGCTAATGTTTTAACCGCACCCTTTAAAATATTCAATTCAGCACCATCAACATCGATTTTCAAATGATTTGGCTTTCTATAGTTATTAATCTCAATAAAATTATCTATAGTTAGTGTTGGGCATATAAAGTTTGTAGTGTTATCCGCTTGATTTGAATTAATTCCATCATGAAGCGCACCTCCCGGTAAATCTGATGAAAGTTGAAATAAAGTAGTACTATTTGTATCTGATAAACAAATATTACATGCTGTAATATTTGAAGCTCGGTTTAATTTGAGATTTGAAAGCAATTCGTAAAAAGTTCCAGGAACGGGTTCAAAAGCAAAAATCATATCACATTTACCTAACTTAGAAGCTATTAAAGAATAGGCACCAACATTTGCTCCTATATCATAAAATACTTCTCCTTCAGAAAAGGTTTTTATCCAATTAACTGTGTGTTTTTCTTTTGAACTAGATCTTAACCTTACAAGCGAGTAATTTGAAGATATTTCCAAAAAAATATTATTTAAAACGAAATCAAGTTTGCCATAAAACTTCATTCTTTCTGCAAATTGAGCCTTAACCCGATCAGGCATATACCTTAAAGTAACATTAATAAATCCAAAAAATACACCTGTGCATTTAAGTATTAAATTTAATAGCTTTTTCTTCATTATTTTTATTTTGCTTTAGCGGGATTACCAAAATAAACCCCTGATTTAATTATATCTTTAGTTACAACAGACCCTGCGCCAATAACCACATTGTCACAGATTGATACTGGTAAAAGTGTAACATTACTACCAATCGAAACATTATTTCCTATAACAGTTTTTTTCCAATGTTCTTTATTTCCCCCTGCCGGCTTTCCTTCTGAAAACTTATCATTAGTAAACATAACTCCATGTCCAATAAAACAATTATCTCCAATTGAAACAAGCTCACATATAAATGTATGGGACTGGATTTTACAATTAGAACCAATTGAAGAGTTTTTTTGAATCTCTACAAATGGGCCAATAAAAGTATTATTTCCAATTGAGCATCCATATAAATTGACAGGAAATACAACTTTTACATTATTTCCAAATGAAACATTCACCACACCTGATTCAAGTTTTATATAATCCATATAAAATTATTTTTTCGCCTCTTTATAAATTTTTTCAATTATTTCAACTGTCTTTAGTCCCTCAAAAGAGTTTGTTGTAATTTTTGCGTCATTTTCTAAAACATCTATTACATTTTGATAAATTTTATCATGATTACTCATCGAGCCAACATAATTACCATAGTTATTTGGCTTATTACCATCTGGCAAATTGCTAATTATAAAATTTTGAATATTTTGATACTCCAACTCATTTAAATATTGGCCGCCAATTTTAACAGTACCTTTTTCAGCAAAAATCGTAAGTGACCCTTCCATATTTTTCTCAAAGGAATTTACAGTATAATTAATTGTTCCAATTGCGCCATTTAAAAATTCAACTATAACAACACCAGTATCTTCAAAATCAATAACTTCTTTATGTGCATAATTATTTGTAAATGCTTTGACTTGTTTAACATCTCCAATCATCCAATACAATAAATCAATGAAATGGCTAAATTGAGTAAAAAGAGTACCCCCATCCATATCTTGAGTCCCTTTCCATGAGTCATTATAATAATCATTATTTCTATTCCAAAAGCAACTCAATTGAATACTATAAATTTTACCCAACCTACCTTCATCTATAGCATTTTTAACTGCTGCAACAGGAGGATTGTATCTATTCTGCTTAATTGCAAATAATCTTTTATTTGAATTTTCCGCAGCAGAAATCATTCTACCACAATCTTCTATTTTGATTGCTAACGGTTTTTCACATAACACATGGAATCCTGCATTTAATGCTAATATTGAATGATCAGCATGCAATCCATTTGGAGAACATATCGAAATTACATCAACTTCATGTTCATTTTGAAGCATTTGAGATAAATCATAATAAGGCTTTGCATCATATTTTAACGCTAATTCGTCCGCTTTTTTATTATTTATATCACAAACTGAAACTAGTTTACCAAACTTATTTATGTGTTCAGCATGTCGCTGTGCAATTCTTCCACATCCAACAATTGCAAATTTTACCATGATTTTTCTTATTTAATTAAATTTGAAATATAAAAACTATCTCCCAATACTGAATTATTCAAACTCTTGTTTTTTCATTTTGTCAACGTGAAACAAGGTTCTTCCATCAAAAACTACTCTAGTCGATAAAAATTCACCCATCCTACAAAGTCTGGTGTCCTAAATTCACTCCACTCTGTAGTGATGATTAATGCTTCTGCACCAGCTAATCCTTGGTACTGATTCTCTGCATATTTGATCCTATCACCAATCTGTGCTTTGACATTTGGCATCGCTTCTGGATCATAAGCCGTAATAGTTGCACCCATCGCTGTCAATGCTTCAATAATACTCAATGCTGGTGGTTCTCTGATATCGTCTGTATTAGGCTTAAAGGCCAATTTACAAAGCAATTTGTTTGCCTTGTAAATTGCCATTGTAATAAGCTTTGATCTTTTCTACTAAATGTAGTTTTTGATTCGCGTTTACTTTCTCCACCGCTTTTAAAATCTCAAAAGCATAGGTCAATTCATCCGATGACATAATCAATGCTTGTACATCTTTTGGAAAACAAGATCCACCATATCCAATACCTGGGAATAAGAATCTTTTTGCAATTCTTTCATCAGATCCTATACCCCTTCTTAACATATCCACGTCCGCTCCCATGCGCTCACATAACTGCGCAATCTCGTTCATGAAAGAAATCTTGGTCGCCAAGTATAAGTTTGCTGCATACTTTGTTAACTCCGAACTACGCTCATACATAAAAATAACAGGGTTATCCTGTCTCACAAATGGCGAATATAAATCACTCATTAATTTCTTGGCTCTTTCGGATATTGTGCCTACCACTACTCTGTCTGGTTTCATAAAATCATACACCGCAACACCTTCTCTTAAAAACTCAGGGTTACTCACTACATCATATTCTCCATTATAATTTTATGCAATCGCAGCACTTACTTTATCCGCAGTACCCACTGGCACCGCACTCTTATTGACAATAACTTTATACCCTTTTAAAATTTTTCCTAAATGATTCGCTACACCCAACACATATTTTAAATCCGCACTTCCATCCGCTCCCGGTGGCGTTGGTAAGGCTAAAAATATGATATCTGCATCCTCCTCCACCGCTTCCTCTAAATTAGTGGTGAATTTTAAACGCTCCTCTTTGATATTTCTTAAAAAGATTTTCTCTAGTCCTGGTTCGTAAATCTTAATCTGTCCAGCACTTAATTTGGCCACTTTAGATTGATCAATATCTACATAAGTCACTTTGTTACCTGTCTCCGCAAAACAAGTGCCTGTTACCAATCCTACATATCCTGTGCCTACTACTGCTATTCTCACTATTCAAACAATTTATAATCTTATTAACAAATATTTATAACCGTAAACATATATTTATATTCTGTTATTTGAAAAATAAATTAAATCACAAATTTCTCTAACAGCGCCCTCGCCACCATTTTTCTTAGTTTTATAAACAATTTTAGAATAAATTTCCTCGAATGAATCTGCCACCCCGATTGGAAGACCTACAACTTCAAATGCAGGAATATCATTTATATCATTCCCCAAAAATGCTATATTATTTAAAGGAATATCTAGTTCATTACTTAACTTAAGTATTGCATCTTTTTTATCTTCAACACCCTGTAGTACTGGTGTCCTTAATTTATTTGCCCTAGTTGATACAACTTTATTTTTTTCAGTTGACACAATATAAGTCTGTATTCCAATACTTCGTAATCGTGATAAACCAATACCATCACTCCTATTGCATCTAACTGATTCTAATCCGTCCTCAGTTATCCAAACATAATTATTTGTCAAAACGCCATCAAAGTCTAAAACCAACAATTTGATATTTTTAAAATCCATAATTATAAATTAAATGGGTGTGACATTATACCATGTTCCGAATACATAGAATTTTACTATCTATTAATTCTATAACTACTTTAAATTACTAAACTCAATTGGATCTCCTTGCCTAATTGCAGTTAGAGTCATTCGTCCTATTACTTCATTTGATTGCCTTACTGGAATGAATTGTTTTTCAAAAATTTTACCGCTTAGGTTGTCCAATGTCAATATTTCTCCCTGTGATATATTGGTAGCTGCCACAAGTGATTTTCCCAATTTTTGAAAAACTGGCTCTTTCCCAATTTCTGATATTTCTTTAGGTTTCATCATTAAAGGGACACGCTTTATATCTCTTACAAATTTCCTGAATCCCTCTGGCTCTAAAGCGAAATTATGGTCAGTTCCTTTCCAAGAACGATTTAACGTAACATGTTTTTCAAAAATTCTTGCCCCCTTCATAAATCCAATAGGACCAGAGAGGATACCATTATAATGATCAGAAAGTCCAACTAATATATTAGGGAATTCATCTTTTAAAACTTGAATATTGTCAAGTCCAAGTACGTCATAATTACAAGGATACTCTGATACACAATGCAAAACAGCAATTAAACTTTCGTCTAAACTTTGTCTCAAAACATTTAAACTAGACTTTATTTGATCCGACTTCCCGCCACCAATACTAATGACTGTCGGCTTGCCTGCCTTAGCAATTTTATTTATAAATGGCAAATTACCTAAATCAAATGAAGCAATTTTTAGAATGTCTACATCATTTTCTAAAAGTATATTGAGACTGGGCTCATCAAAAGGAGTGGACATGAATTTAACACCATATTTGACACAATCGCTTTTCAATATCTTAATAAAATCTTTATCTAATTCCAGTTTTTCACGGTGTAATCCATAAATTTTATCAAATGCATTTTCGCTATTGTATGGGGCATTGTATGCCCCTTCTGAAAACAAATATTTATTATCTCTTGTTTGAAATTTTACAACATCTGCACCCGCGCTTGCAAAAACTTTAATATACTCTCTAGCAAGTTCCAAATCTCCTTGATGATTTTGTCCAACCTCTGCTATAATAATTGGTTCGTTTCTTTCTAATGATTGTCTAAACATAATAATTTATTTTTAAAAAACTTATTAGATATAACTTTTTTTGATGTCCTATATTTTAATATTAAGTAGTCATAAATTCGCACTAAACTACGCACCGTAATCTTTTTTATAGACGATAATAGATAATTGTAGATTTTGAATAAAATTATTTATCGCCTGAAAAGAATGGTTTAATGATTTACGTAAATCCGTTTTGACAAATTAACCGTCTGGACTACATTAATAAATGCACTACCCCATTAACTTCATAAAAACGCCTACTTCCTTCAGTGTATTCTCAGTAAATTCATTGGGTTGATACAAAGCGATACGAATCTTTTTTGATATAACTATTTCAGCTTTTTCAATTAGCCTATACAAGTAAGATTTATCAATACTACCCACCAAAACCAAGTCTACAAAAGGGCTATTATTGCCAAGGGCTAAATCTCCGGTCAAGTATACCTTATCTAAATCACCCAATTTATCCAATACATGTTCAATAATCTGGTCTAAGCCAACATATTGCAAAATCAACCCTCTTAAGGAGTTAAAAAGTGGATGCTTGGTATTGACAGTATAATATTTTGTTCTAGTTGAAGTACTAGATACAAGCAAATCAGACTGCGCCTTTATAAGTTTCATGTCAGTTAACTTGTTTAACTCAAGACGAACAGTATTACTACTTACACCCAAATCTCTTTGCAATCCTCGTAAATAGAAAGTAGTTGCAGGATTAAGTAATATTTTAAATAGTGGGGGGGGGGGGGGGGGGGGTACGGCAAAGCCTAAGTCAGTCACATAATATATGAACTGATACATAAATGAGTAACGAAATTACTCAATAATTGTATATTAAAAAAATATAATTACCGACAAAATGAATCTTCCTAATTAAACATCATGCCTGCATATACTTTTTTAATAATTAATCCAATAATAAAAACAAATCCAAAGAGAAATGAACCGAGAAAAGCTGTTTTCAAGCGAGACAATTTATCCATTTTTAGCGGCAAAACAGGCGCATCAATAATTTGTATTACTGGTGTTTCTTGACTCAAAGTGAATTTGGCCATTTCTAGATTTTGAGTAACACTTGCAAAAATATTTGACAATAATGTTTTATCACGCAGGGTAGTTTCAACTGCCACGGAAGTTCCTGTTTTATACAAAGGATTAATATCCATAGTGCTTGAACTATTTTGTAGTGAAGCTCCAGAAACAGTTTTTTGCTTTAGTAAATTTGCGATGCTATCTACACGTGCTTGAAATTTTTGAACTGTGGCATTTTGTCTTTGCGTTTTAATTGTAATGTAGCGCTCCACAACTTTTTCAACTATACGTTCACAATAAACTTTAGCAAGATTTTCACTTTGCATAATACTTGTAACATCTATAAAGCCAGCTTTTTTGTCTGTTCTTGAAACGGCGAATTGGGATTTATTGATAGTATTGATTATTGATTGTAACAAGCTATCCTGTAAACGAGTATATTTAGATGTAATTGTGAAAATAGGAAAATTTACAAGCCCTATTTTTTTATTTTCACTCCAAACCTCTTTTAAATTATAGACTTTAGCATATTCGTCAGCTATCGAGGAATTAGATACGCTATCATATTTAGACAATAACACTTCTCTCGCCAAAGATGGGCTTTTGAAATACAAAAGTATATTGTCCCCAGAAAGTAAGCCCCCACCTGAACTGCCCCCTACATCCATACCAAACTGACCAGCCAGCGAAGCAAGTCCCCCTAAACTTG
Source organism: Sphingobacteriia bacterium 28-36-52 (assembly GCA_002281575.1). Classification (GTDB taxonomy): domain Bacteria; phylum Bacteroidota; class Bacteroidia; order Chitinophagales; family Chitinophagaceae; genus Sediminibacterium. The sequence continues at coordinate 1,413 of NCGN01000021.1, read as the reverse complement.
ATGCTCCACTCTTTCCTTCTTCTACAACAAAGGTAACTTTTGCAGAATATGTAGGTATCTGATTACTTGCGTAAATGAATCCAGCCAAGCCTCCAATTAATACTACTAATGCAATAATCTTCCATTGTTTAATTAAATAGTACCACCATTCTTGGATTTTTAAAATAAGATCCTTCAAGGAGATTTCGTCACCACTATTAGCTATATTTTCGATCATAATAAATATTAAAAATTAGATTCAGTTTCTATTAGAGCAAATATATAGGAGATAAGCTATGCAAAAAAATCTACACCTACAAGAAAGGCCGCAAATAAAAATAAGCGGCCGTTGTTTATTGTGTGTGAATTGAAAACTATTTCAACCCAAACGCTTTCTTCACTTTAGCTACATAATCTAGCTTCTCCCAGGTAAACAATTCCACTTTTACTTTCTTCTCTTTACCGTCTGGAGTTTTGAAGGTTTTGGTTACAATTTCAGACTTGCGACCCATATGACCATATGCTGCAGTTTCACTGTAGATAGGGTTTCTGAGCTTTAAGCGCTGCTCTATAAAGTAAGGACGCATATCAAATAAGCCTTCCACCATCTTGGCAATTTGGCCATCGGTCAAGTTTACTTTGGCAGTTCCGTATGTGTTCACGTTAATAGAAGTAGGTTGTGCTACGCCAATGGCATAAGACACTTGTACCAAGATTTCGTCTGCCACACCAGCAGCCACCAAGTTCTTGGCAATATGACGCGTAGCATACGCTGCAGAACGGTCTACCTTGCTTGGATCTTTACCACTGAATGCACCACCACCATGTGCTCCCTTACCACCATAGGTATCTACGATGATTTTACGACCAGTTAAACCAGTGTCTCCGTGCGGACCACCAATTACAAACTTACCGGTTGGGTTAATATGGTATTTAATGTCTTTGTTAAACAGCTTCGCGTATTTCTTGTACTTCGCTTTAACTCTTGGAATCAAGATTTCAATGATGTCTTTCTTAATCTTGGCCAACATTTTGGCTTCGGTATCAAAATCATCGTGCTGGGTAGAAACTACAATTGCATCTATTCTTACGGGTTGATTGTTGTCGTCGTATTCCAACGTCACCTGGCTCTTGGCATCAGGTCTTAAGTATTTGATTGCTTTGTTCTCTCTTCTTAATGCAGCTAGTTCAATTAAGATCTTGTGCGCTAAGTCTAAAGCCAATGGCATATAGTCTTCTGTTTCATTGCTGGCATAACCAAACATCATTCCTTGGTCGCCTGCTCCCTGCTCCTCTTTCTTCTTCTTGTCTACCCCTTGGTTAATATCGGCACTCTGCTCATGAATAGCAGATAAAATACCACAGCTATTTGCTTCAAACATGTATTCGCTCTTGGTATAACCAATCTTGCGAATTACCCCACGTGCAATCTCT
>NCGN01000018.1 GCA_002281575.1 Sphingobacteriia bacterium 28-36-52 | reverse complement strand
AATCTGCCTACGAAGACTTAGCTTACTAGTAGCAAAACAAAATCGATACCATTAAAATTGCCATCATGTCTTACGATTACCAAAAATACAAGACCCCAACAGGAAACCAATTAAATTGTAAAGGGTGGGTGCAAGAAGCTGCGTTAAGAATGTTGTTGAACAACCTTGATCCCGCCGTAGCGGAAAGACCAGAAGACCTAATTGTATATGGTGGTAGAGGTAAAGCAGCTCGTAATTTTGAAGCTTTAGATAAAATTATTGCCTCATTAAAATCATTGGAAGAAGACGAAACACTGTTGATTCAAAGTGGTAAACCTGTAGGAATATTAAAAACCCATGCAAACGCACCAAGGGTGCTAATTAGTAATTCTCAATTGGTTCCCAATTGGGCTAATTGGAAACATTTTTCTGAGTTAGAGCAGAAAGGGTTAATGATGTATGGACAAATGACAGCAGGAAGTTGGATTTATATTGGATCACAAGGAATTGTTCAAGGCACTTTTGAAACTTATGCAGCATTGGCTGATAAACATTTTAGGGGAAGTTTAAAAGGTACATTAAATGTGACTGCTGGTTTAGGCGGTATGGGTGGAGCACAACCGCTTGCCATTACCATGAACGAGGGGGTTGCATTAATTGCTGAAGTAGAAGAATGGAGAATTGATAAACGAGTTGAAACCAAATACCTCGATGAAAAATTTCTTGATATTGATGCCGCTATTGATCAGGCATTAAAGTATAAAGCAGCTGGCGAAGCAAAAAGTATTGGGGTGCTTTGTAATGCAATAGATTTATTGCAAGCTTTGCTCAATAGAAATATTGTACCAGATACATTAACCGATCAAACATCGGCGCACGATCCACTAATTGGCTATACGCCACATCAAATGAGCAATGCGGAAGCAAATTCATTGCGCTTGGCAGATCCCGAAGGTTATATTGCTAAAAGTTATGAGAGCATGTATTTACACGTGCAATTGATGTTGCAATTAATGGATAGGGGAACTATAACTTTTGATTACGGAAATAATATTAGAGCTAGGTCTAAAGAATACGAAGAACAGCAACAATCAAAAAATAGGTCTTTAACTTATGCTGTTGGAAGGTCATTCGATTTTCCTGGTTTTGTTCCAGCTTATATTAGGCCACTATTTTGTGAAGGAAAGGGACCATTTAGATGGGCTGCATTAAGTGGAGATCCATCAGATATTGCTGTAACAGATGAAGTAATACAAAATCTTTTTCCAGAAAATAAAAGTATGCAACGTTGGATGAAAATGGCCAAAGCCAAAATTGCATTTCAAGGATTGCCTGCTCGTATATGTTGGTTAGGACAAGGAGAAAGAGAAAAAGCCGGATTAGCATTTAATGAATTAGTTAAAACAGGAAAAGTAAAAGCGCCTATCGTAATTGGTAGAGATCATTTAGATACTGGTTCGGTTGCTTCACCTAACAGAGAAACAGAAGCCATGCTAGATGGTTCTGATGCGGTTGCCGATTGGCCAGTTTTAAACGCATTAGTTAATACAGCTGGAGGTGCAAGTTGGGTTTCTCTCCACCACGGGGGTGGGGTAGGTATGGGTTATTCTATTCATGCAGGTATGGTGATTGTTGCAGATGGAACAGAAGAAGCAGCAGTAAGACTGTCAAGGGTTTTACGCAATGACCCAGGTATGGGTGTTATAAGACATGCAGACGCTGGATATGAAATTGCCAAAGCAACTGCAGCAAAATTTGATTTAGAAATATAAGTTTCATCCATCCATCATAATCCAGCTGTTTCATAGGGTACTCTTCAAGAAGTTTTGTATTATTACCTTATGAAAAATATGACGCAAAAATTAAACAAATCTTTCAGCCTGCTAGTAGTAGGACTGGGGTTAATAGCTTTGCCTGTTGTGGCTCAAGAGAAGTTGAATCCAACTGTAGAAGCCATCATTAAAGAAGCCAATACCAATTCTCAATTACAAAGACTAGGACATGAGTTAATGGACGGAGTTGGACCGCGATTAGTGGGTTCTTCTAAAATGGTTCAGGCAAGTGATTGGGCAATTGCACAATATAAAAATTGGGGCATTGAAGCAAAGAGAGAAAATTATGGAACTTGGAGAGGATGGGATAGAGGCGTAACCCATATTGATATGGTTGCACCATGGACCAAATCTTTAGAAGGCACGCAATTAGCATTTAGCCCAGCTACCAAGAAACCAGTTACCGCTGAAACCATTGTATTGGCTGATGTAGCAGACTCTACTGCATTTAAAGCTTGGTTGCCCAATGTAAAAGGAAAATTTGTATTAATATCTATGCCACAACCAACCGGACGTCCAGATTATAACTGGGCAGACTTTGGTTCAAAAGCATCTATTGATAAAATGAAAAAAGAACGTGCTGAAGCTACCGATGCTTGGCGCAAACGCATTAGCAAAACTGGTTTGAGTGCTGCTAAATTAGCGCAAGCTTTAGAAAATGCAGGAGCTGTTGGAGTGGTAGGAAGCTTATGGAGCAATGGTTTTGGCGTAAATAAAATTTTTGCAGCCAATACTAAAAAAGTGCCTACTATTGACATTGCATTAGAAGATTATGCCTTATTGTTTCGTTTAACTGAATCTGGTCAAGCACCAAAAATATCGGTGTTTGCACAATCGAAAGAATTAGGGGTAGTTCCTACTTTCAATACGCTTGCAGAAATCAAAGGCACTGAAAAACCCAATGAATACGTAATGTTATCTGCACACTTTGATTCTTGGGATGGTGGTACAGGAGCTACTGATAATGGAACTGGAACTTTGGTAATGATGGAAGCGATGCGCATTTTAAAAGCCGTTTATCCAAATCCAAAAAGAACCATTTTAGTAGGTCATTGGGGTTCTGAAGAGCAGGGACTAAACGGGTCACGTGCTTTTGTAGAAGACCATCCTGAAGTGGTTAAAAATTTACAAGCATTATTTAATCAAGACAATGGTACAGGTCGTGTGGTGAACTTAGGTGGTGCTGGATTTAAGTATGCAAAAGATTTTATTACTCGTTGGTTAGCAGCGGCGCCTTCTTATATTAAAGATACGGTAAGAACAAGTTTCCCTGGTTCTCCTGCAGGTGGAGGTTCAGACAATGCATCGTTTATTGCAGTTGGTGCGCCCGCTTTTTCTTTAGGAGCATTAAACTGGTCTTATTTTAATTATACTTGGCATACCAATAGAGATACCTACGATAAAATTGTATTTGATGATGTACGCAATAATGCTATTTTAACTGCTATCTTGGTTTATATGGCTTGTGAAGAACCAGCGCGTATGCCAACAGATAAAGCAGAATTACCTGCAGGTCCACGTGGTCCACAAACATGGCCAACACAAACCAAAGCCAAGCGTGCTGGCGGTTATGATAATTAAGTTTCAAACTCCATTTCCTATTTATGAAAAAAATATTTTTGCCTTTTTTGTTTGTTGGGTTGATTATAACTGTTGCTTTTGCAGGAACACCCATAAAGGACAAGCCTATTAAAACTGGGGCAGATCAAACGGATAAATACTTGTCTTATTTAAAAGGCAAGAGAGTGGCATTATTAGCTAATCCAACCACAATTGTTGGAGACAAACATTTTGTAGACAGCATGTTAAAGAAGGGCGTGAATATTGTTAAAGTATTTGGTCCTGAACATGGGTTCAGAGGTAATGCCAGTGCGGGTATAAAAGTAGCAGACGAAGTAGACCCTACTAGTGGCGTAAAAGTAGTGTCTTTATATGGTCCTAAACGCAAGCCATCTAAAGAAGATATGGCCGATGTTGATTTGATGATTTTTGATATTCAAGATGTTGGATGTAGATTCTATACCTATATTAATGTGTTGAGTCATATTATGGAAGCCTGCGCAGAGAATGGGAAAGAACTCTTGATTTTAGACAGGCCTAATCCCAACGGATACTTAGTGGATGGTCCAATTCTAGACATGCAATTTAAATCGGGTATTGGTATGTTTCCTATACCCATTGCACATGGTATGACCATTGGAGAGTTTGCTCAAATGATTAATGGAGAAGGTTGGTTGCCCAATAAAATGCAAGCCAAATTGAAAATTATTAAAGTGGCCAATTATGCGCATGATATGGATTATACATTGCCTGTTAAGCCCTCTCCAAACTTGAATACACAGCAAAGTATTATGTTGTATCCTACTACTTGTTTATTCGAAGGAACCGTGTTGAATCATGGCAGAGGTACCATGTTCCCTTTTACCATTTTTGGTAGTCCATTGTATAAAGGGATGTATGATTTTTCCTTTACGCCAACAAGCATCAAGGGCATGGCAGAAACGCCTTTGCATATGAATAAAGAATGTTTCGGTTTAGATCTTCGCAATGTGGATATTGCAATATTGAAAAAGAAGAATCGCATTCAAATTCAATGGATGATTGATTTATACAACAAGTTCCCTGCAAAAGAACAGTTTTTTGATCGTTCACAAAGTAACCAGATCGGAGACATTAATAAATTAATCGGCAACGATATTTTTCGTAAGCAGGTTGCAGAAGGCAAGTCAGTTGAAGAAATTTATGCTTCTTGGGAACCAGGATTGTCTGAATACAAAACCATGCGAAAAAAATATTTACTCTACCCTTAGTAAGTATTCGTCATATCTAAATCAACACAAATAATAAAGTCTGCTTTGCCTAAATTTTCGGCAAGCAGACTTTTTATATTGGCCTGACTTACTGTAGAAATGGTTCCAATTTTCAGCGTAGGTTTTTGTTGCTTTAAATACCAATTGATGCCATCAAAATTATCAGAATGATATGCCCCATTGTAATGCAAAAACAATGCGCCATTGGTATGGTTGGTTAAAATAAAGTGTGCCATGGTAGCGTCTTTACTGGCTTGTGCTTTGGGCATATTTTCTGTAGCGTGAACGCCCATCATTTTGATCATATTTACATATCCTGGTAAAGAAGCGTCATATGACATTGGTAAGGGTGCTATCCATTTTTTTTCTTCAGAGGTTAAGCTGTCCAATTTTCCAAACCCTCCTTTGTTTACTAATGCTGCATATTTTCTAGGGATATTGGTAGCTATAAAGGGAATATTATTCGCTTTAGCGTAGTTCACCAGTGGTGCATAATCAGTTGGGTAATTTTTCCAAAGGCGAGCATTGGAGTCTAATCCTTTTGCACTTAGTTTTCCTGATAAATATTTATTTAATGCTTCCTGGTTGTCTGCTTCAAACATTTCAGCACCCAATACCATTTGTCTTTTGGCATGCAAGTCTTTGGTTACCGATAATTGTAGCCAATGTGCAATTGCATTATTATGGTATTCGCCAAATAAAACAATGTCTTTGTCTTTTAATTGACGAATCATTTTGGCATAAGAAACTTTTCTACCTTTTGCATCAAATAAAGTATAAGGACTTTTTTGTTGCGCATTTAACAAGGAAGAAAATGCAACAAACAAACAGGCAAATAATAACTTTTTCATGATGGGGGTGTTTAATTTCAAATATACCATTTATCTAGCCAAACAAAGTTCCCTGAACTGTTTTCAAAATGGGCTTAGGCTTTTGCAATAATTCCAATTCGTACCTGTTTGCAGGAGCAATTTCAATTAATGGGCTAGGTTCATATCTAGATGCAACCAATATAGCTGTTTGCTTAGCATGCGGAAGGAAAGTTTGTAATGCTAATTCAGGACTATTGTTCTCTTTCGATAAATGGGCCAGCAATAAATGGCTCATATTGTTAGGTCGATAGTTCTTAAATAAATCCAAAGCTTGTCTATTGGAAATATGCCCTTTGCCGTTGCTGATTCTTTCTTTTAATGGTTGCGAATAGCGACCATTTTTAAGGAGCACTTCATCGTAATTGGATTCTAGAAAAGCAGCATGGCATTGTTGAAAATAATGGGTTACATTATTACAAGAAATACCAATATCGGTTATTACTCCTACATGAATTCCTTGATAGCTGATGATAAAACTATGGGGGTCTGCAGCATCGTGTTCCTTAATAAAAGGGGTTACTGCCAAGCAATCATCTGCGCTATTATTGGTTGTTCTCCCTATATAAATAGGCTGGTTTGCTTCAAAACTATTAGACAAGTGCCTGATCAATTTAGGCCCCCCTTTTGCTGTTTCAGGGGTAATATAAATGGGGATTTTGTATTTATTAGCAAAAGTAGAAAGTCCCTTTATATGGTCGGTATGTTCGTGCGTTATAAAAATGGCCCTTATTTTTTCTACCGATAAATTCAGGTGTTTCATCCTGATTTCTGTTTCTCTTAAGGATAGACCAATATCTACCAAAACAGCATCATTGCTATTGCCAATATAATAGCAATTGCCGTTAGAGCCTGAATTTAAAGATGCAATTTGTAAACTCATGAACCGCAAATAAATGCCAATTTTCTTATACCACCATATAGCTGGCATGTAATTTGTTTTATATAGCCTAAATGGATAATTATGAAAAAGACTATTACCCTATTGGTCTTCCTCATTGCAGTTGCTTTACAATTGCAAGCACAGTCTAAGCAACCTAAACAGTTGGGTTTGCCTGGCGACAATTTAAATTTATATGCTGCGCTTAAAGTTTTTCAAGAATCTAAAACCTTAGAAGATTTTGAGAAAGCAATCAATGACCCTGAACAAAAAATCAATAACCTAGACTTAGATGGGGATGACCAAATTGATTATATTAATGTGGTAGATAAAGTTAAAGATGATGTTCATAGCATTACTTTAAGGGTAAACATTAATAGCAAAGAACAGCAAGATATTGCTGTGTTGGTAGTTACAAAAGAATCGAATAACCAAGTATATATTCAAGTAGTCGGAGACGAAGATTTATACGGTAAAGATTATATTATTGAACCCAATTATGCCAAAGAGGGAACACCCAATCCTGGTTTTCGTTCAGACTTTGATGATGAATATATTCCAGCTGAAAGAAGAGTTGTTTCATATGTTGAAGTAGCTAGTTGGCCAATTGTACAGTATATATATGTTCCCACTTATCGTCCTTGGATTTCTATTTGGGGCTGGAATAGATATCCGGGTTGGTGGAGGCCTTGGAGACCATACTCTTGGCATTGGTATTATGGATACCATTACAATTTCATCAATATCTATTTTGGAAATTATTCTAGAAGTTCATTTTATAGAAACAAACATTGGTACAATTGGAATTACGGAAATAATGGATGGAGATCTAGGTCGGTAGTGTACATTAATCGTTATCAACAAGGATTTTACCGAAACACCTATTCTAGACCTCAATCTTTACAGGAAGGATATAGGGTTTCTAGAGATAGGGTACCAATGAATATGCGACCAGTTGCTGTTCCTAGTACTAGACCCAATTATAATGATCAACGTCCAACTACAAGGCCCAATTTGAGTGATAGAGACCGCCCTTATTCAAGACCTGAGGTAAATAACAGACCTTCTCGTCCTATTCAAGAAACTAGACCACAAACTAGGCCCACTCCTGAAGTTAGACCTGCTGGTCGGGATAGAGTTGAGCGACCAAGTACTAGCCCTGCTGGTCGGGAACGTCAGCGTCCGGAAGCTAGACCTTCTCCACCCAATCAGACTAATCGTCCTGTAGCGCGTCCTAATCCTCCACAACGTACTGCTCCGGAAGCAAGACCAAGCAATAATGGGAGAGGAAATAGAAATGGGACTGGCACAACCAGGAACAATGATTAAATTGCGGTATGTCTGAAAACTTTATATCCAATGATCCACTCCATGGAAAAACCTTGGAGTGGATTCTTACTTATTTAGTAAAGCATTTTGGTTGGGAAGACCTTGCCAGAATGATTAATATCAACTGTTTTAAAAGTAACCCGAGCATTAAATCATCGCTTACTTTTTTGCGAAAAACTCCATGGGCTCGTAAAAAAGTAGAAGATTTATACATCAGTACCCTTTAATCTATTTCAATTAAGTTGGTGGTTTTGATAATATCTGAAACCGCATCATAGAGCGTATCTAAGTGCGCTTGTGTATTAAATGCTTGAATAGAATACCTCAAGAAAACTTGGTCTCCGTGCGGCATGACAGGTATTTCAATTTTGTATTGATCAAATAGCAAATTTTTTAATTGGATGGGGTTGTTTGTTTTGATTGGAATGCTGAATAGTTGCAAAATAAAGTCATCGGTTAATGGTGCCAATGGTTGGCTGTTGACCAGCTCGCAAAAGCGCATTGCGTTTGATTTAACCAGCTCTCTACACGCTGATGAAACTGCTGTCCAGTTGTACTGGTTCATGAATTCAATGGCTTTTGGAATGCATAAAGAGGCAGAAAAATCTCTTGTTCCTTGTGTTTGGTGATAATCTAAAAAGGATGAATGGGAAGGAGTGGTGCTGTTAAATCCCCAACTAATGACTAAGGGATCTAACATTCTTTGATATGCTTTATTAACATAAAGGAAAGTACTTCCTTTTGGGGTCATCATCCATTTATGGCAAGCACCAGTAAATAAATCAGCACCCAACAAAGACAAGTCAATTGGGGCTTGTGCAGGTCCATGTGCCCCATCTATAAAAGTGGGTATACCCATCTGTTTTGCTTTAGCGCAAATTGCTTCTATCGGAAATCTTAAACCTGTTGAACTAGTAATATGGCTAATGAAAATTAGTTTTGTTCTATTGTTTACCCCTTTAAAAAAATCATCAACGAATGCTTCTTTTGTAGTTAAGGGCAAGCTGATTGGTAGCTTTTTATAATAGGCTCCCGCTTGGGCACAATAGTATTCCCAGGTTCTATCACAGGCTCCATATTCAAGATTGGTAGTTAGGACTTCATCACCGGCTTTTAGTGGAAAATTTTTTGCCACAAGGTTTACGGCATGCGAAGGATTAACTATGTAAACTAAATCGTCTGCAGAACAATTTAAAAATTTACCTAAGGCTTCTCTGGATTGTTGTAAATAATCTAGTCCGGTTTTAACAATAAATAAAACAGGTTCTTGTTCCAGTTCTAGTTGATATTGTTGATACTTTTCAAATATAGGTTTGGGGCAAGCGCCAAACGATCCAAAGTTTAAAAAAGTAAGGTCTTTTCTTACTAAAAATTCATTTCTTAATTGTTCGGTAATCATAAAATAGAAGTTTGATATTTTTCCATAGTAAGCCCACAAATAAAATTGCAGCTGCTATTATTAAGGTTTTCAATGCGAAAGTATTGTAGAATATACCAGCAATCACACCGCCTATAAAAAAGAAGAAAATAATAGTAAACCTTAATTTAATAGAATCGGTTAGTTGTTTTTTTTGCTCTTGGGTATTGTAAAAAAATAATTGAGAAAGCTCTATGCCAAGATCGGTGAAAAGTCCGGTTAAATGAGTGGTTCTAATAACAGCAGACGATATTTTGGTGACCAATGCATTTTGCAGCCCCATTGTAAATAACAATATAAAAGCAATGATATTTGGATGGCTTTGTATGAAAGGGTCTAAAAATAGCCCTGTGCAAATAAGTAAAGTTATTTCTAGTAAAATGGGGATGCTAAAAGCATATCTTTTTGCTTTTCTGTATACAATTTCAATGATTGTATTAGATACAAAAGCACCCAGTAAAAAAAATAAAATATAGTATATATAAATAAGGCCTCCCCAGAATCTTAGTTGGTCAAATTCTTCCATGAAAAAGGCAAAATGCCCAGTCACATTGGTAGTTAATTTTTGGATGGCTAAAAACCCTACTACGTTAACCATGCCTGCTACACATGAAAGAAATGAGGCAAGCGCTATACTTGTTTCTAAACTTCTCTTGCCTATTCTGTGTCTAAACATTGGGGTATCTTAATTAGTAATTGAAGGTACAATTTTGTAAATTGTGGAATGGTTTTTCTGGATTTACAAGCTGTTTCAAAATATGAAAGGGGTAATACAGTGCTTCAGCCTTTGCATTTCTCTATGCAAGAAGGAGAGCGAGTGGCAATTGCAGGTGAAACTGGATCAGGGAAATCAACCTTTTTAAAACTGATTGCAGGGCTGCTTCAGCCAGATGAAGGCAATGTTTATTTTGAAGGGGTTCGTGTGTTAGGCCCAGATGAACAATTATTGCCTGGTCATCCTAAAATTGCTTATTTGTCACAATATTTTGAATTGCGCAACAATTATAAAGTACATGAGTTAATTGAAATGACCAATCAATTAGATGCAAGGTCTGCTCAACAAATTTTTGATGTATGTAGAATCAGTCATTTAATGATGCGCAAATCAGATGAACTGTCTGGCGGAGAAAAACAACGAATTGCATTGGCCAAGCAATTGACTTCATTCCCCAAATTGTTGTTGTTAGACGAGCCTTTTTCTAATTTAGACCGTGTTCATAAAGAGCTTATTCGGTCGGTAATTGAAGATATTTGTACTACTTTAAAAGTTACTTGTTTATTGGTTTCTCATGACGCAACCGATTTATTGTCTTGGGCCGATCGTATTATTATTATGCAAGATGGACAAGTTGTACAGCAAGGAACACCCAAACAATTGTATCATCATCCAGTGAATGAGTATGTGGCTGCATTAATGGGAGATTATAACTTAATTAATACTAAAACACACGAAGTCTTTTTACAGTTATTAGGAGAAGGTGTTAGAGGGAGGCGTGCATTAATTAGGCCAGAACAATTGGCTATTTCAATTACTAAGCCTGCACAACCCCATTTTGTAGAAGGCGTAGTGCAGAAAGTATTGTTCTTTGGAGCGTATTATTCTATTGAAGTATTAGTGGATGGCTTTATTTTAAAAGTAAGAACCACTGCATTTATGTTTAATGCCGGTGATATCGTATTTATAATGATTTCCAGTACAGGGGCTTAATTGGGCGCTTTGTTAAATCAGTGTATTTCAGTTCGTCGGGTTACTTCAAGTATTTTGCAAAAAAGCCCAAGGTTCTTTCCCAAGAAAGTTTTGCTGCTGCTTCATTGTATCTTGCACCCGCTGTATCATTGTGAAATGCGTGGTTCACATTTTCGTAAACAAATAACTCGTAATTGATTTTATTTTCTTTTAGGGCGGCTTCATAGGCAGGAATGCCTTCATTCACTCTTGTGTCTAATCCACCATAATGCAACATTACAGCCGATTTAATTTGAGCTACTTTGGCTGCATCTGGCTGTCGGCCATAATAGGCAACTGCTGCTTTTAAATTGGGAACATTTACCGCTAAGTTATTAGCCATTGCACCACCCCAACAAAATCCTACACAACCAAATTGACCATTACAATCTTTTCTGGTGTTCAAATAATTAAATGCACGAATAAAATTTTGTAAACTCTCATCTGCTTTTAGTGTTGCAAATTTGGCTCTTAGTTCGTCGTCGTTCTTAGGTAGCTCGCCCAATGGAGAAATTATATTGGGTGCAATAGCTAAATATCCTGCTTTTGCTGCTCGGCGCGCAACGTCTTCAATATGGGCATTCAATCCTCTATTTTCATGAATTACCACTACTGCAGCTAATTTTTTCTTGCCTTTTGGTTTAGCCACATAGGCACTCATTGTTCCATTAACGCCTTCGTAAGTAATGGTTTCTATTTCTAGGTCATCATCTGCTGTAATATTTGCTTTTGCTGCATTTACCTCAATCATAGGTAAAATACTAAGTGCTGCGGCCATTCCACCTGTTAGTAATGCAAGTCTACTCATGAACTCTGGTCGGCTTAATGGTTTATGGGTGTACTCGTCGTAGAGGTCAATTATTTCTTGGTTCATAGTGCAATGCGTTTATTGAGTTCGTCGTCAATTTTCTTAAAAAGATGATAGGGTTTATAGACTCTCCATGCTGGCAAATCCATGAGCTCTATATAGTAATTCAGTTTCTTACCTTTAAAATCATGTTGGGTAGCTAAGGGCATATTGAGCGCTACAATCCATCCATTTTCATCTGTCACTTCTTCAAACCATTCTTGGTAATATTCTTTATCACTGCTATGGAAATTTAAGACATTTTCGGCAATCAATATGAATTTATAAATTCCTTCTTTCTCTAATAGATCAATGATTTCTCTCTTAAGTTCCATGATATCATTCTCAATGGCATCATTCCATTCGCCAATAAATTCAATAATGGCAAATTGTAATTCGTAGTCTACATAAATGATTTTGAGGTATAAAGTTCTGCTCCCAAAATCATCCCATTGAGGATGTATAAAATAATTATAAACAGTTTGAGAGAATTCAAACTCAGAATAAGTTCGTCCGTAAAAAGGAGAGCGTTTGTCTTCTTCTGCAATATATATATGTCTCCAATTAAAAAATGGTTCTATTTCATGCATATTACTAGCTTCCTACCGATTCAACTGCTTTTTTAACACTGCCGTATTTTAATAAAAGATCTTTTGCTTTTTCATAATCACTTAAGCCTAAATTGTCCATGACCATTTTTACGCCACGATCTACCAATTTTATATTACTCAATTGCATATTGACCATCTTATTATCTTCTACTCGACCTAGTTGAATCATAATGGCAGTAGATATCATATTCAACACTAACTTTTGAGCAGTGCCACTTTTCATACGAGTGCTACCAGTTACAAATTCGGGGCCTACTACCACTTCTACTGGAAAATCAGCAGCAGCTGAAATAGGGGAGTTAGGATTGCAACTAATACTACCTGTGATAATGCCTCTTTTTCTACATTCTTTTAGTGCACTAATTACATAAGGAGTTGTTCCACTTGCTGCTAGACCAATTACCACGTCTTTATCATTAATAAAATGCTTTTGTAAATCGCTCCAACCTTCATCTGCACTATCTTCTGCAAATTCCACTGCTTGGGTGATGGCTTTTTCGCCACCTGCAATTAAACCGATGACCAAGCCATAAGGAACCCCATAAGTAGGCGGGCATTCGCTGGCATCCAAAATTCCCAATCTACCACTTGTGCCAGCACCCATATAAAATAGTCTGCCCCCTTGCAACATTTTATCTGCAATGGCTGAAACCAGTTTTTCTATTTGTGGAATGGCTTTCTCTACGGCATCGGGTACCGTTTTGTCTTCTTGGTTAATATTGGTTAATATTTCCTGTATACTCATCTTTTCTAGGTTATTGTACCTAGAAGCTTGTTCTGTAACCTTAATAAATTTACCCATGGTGCTTACTGTTTATGATATGCCAATAATCCGGACATAGGGGTCTTTAAAACTTTACCCAACTCTAATTCATAACTATTACAAAGTTCTTTTAAAACATCTCTAAAACCAAATCCAACACTGCCCACAAAATGAATAGGTTGGGTCCAGCTTTCTTTGAATTTATACAAATGGGTGAAGAAAAAGTCGTTTAGTCCATCTTCAATGATGTTTTCAATCATAAAATGTCCCCTGTTTTCTGCCAAAAAAAGGGCAAAACTCGCCAAGTATCTATTGGCTAAAGGTTTCTTATAAACGTTTTCTAAAATGCTGGCATGTGTTTCTCCAAAACGCTTTTGAAACCTAGACATCAAGTCTTCATCAAAAGTTTTATATAAATAATATTGAATCACTTTCTTACCCAAATAAGCCCCTGAGCCCTCGTCACCTAATACATAACCCAAACCTGGACTTATGGAAACGATTTTTTTGCCATTATAATAGCAAGCATTAGAGCCAGTTCCTAAAATGCAGGCAATACCCTTTTCGTTACCACATGAAGCACGTGCAATACCTAATAAGTCTGTATTTATTTCAGTTTTGGTTTTTGGAAAAAGTTGTTTAAACACTTTTTTCATCATTTGCACATTGGCAGGATTACCTAGACCTGTACCATAAAAATAGAGTTGGTCTATTGGGGTATTTTTTATTTTAGGGATGAGTTGTTTATTTAAAATCTGAATCATTTCTTCTCCAGACACAAAATAGGGACTCATAGCGGGTGTTAATACAGTTTTTTTCTTGCCGTTAACCAGCAAACACCACTCGCATTTGGTAGAGCCGCTGTCGGCAATTAATATGGCAGGCATAGGAAAGGTTTAATTCGGCAATAAATATAGATATTTGCATGCTTACATGACATATAATTTAATGTGTATTTATGGGTTCTAAGAAACTGCAGGTTTTGTTACCGGTTTTATTTGCGATTGTAATGATTGTGGGAATGTTAATTGGCTTTCAATTGAAAGAAAAGACCATGTCTCCTCAGTTTTTTAATCCTTCAAGCCGTTCTTCTTTACAAGAACTAACCGAATTGATTAAAAATAGGTATGTTGACAAGGTTTCGGCAGATAGTATCAATGGATTAGTAGCCAATGAATTATTGAAGCATTTAGATCCCCACTCGGTATTTATTCCTTCTTCTGACTTATCTGCAGCCAATGAAGACATTATGGGGAATTTCCAAGGGATTGGAATAGAGTTCCGTCAAATGAACGATACGGTTAATGTAATGAGCATTATGCCAGGAGGGCCAGCTGAAAAAGTGGGATTAATGACGGGTGATCAGTTGATTTATGTAAATGATACGGTTTCAATTGCAGGTAAAAAATTAGATGGGGCTGCCATTAGAAAATTATTTAGAGGCCCAGCTGATTCAAAAGTTAAAGTGAAATATTTGCGTGCAGGTAAAATGAAAGAAGTGACCATAACTCGTGGAAATATTCCTGTAAGCTCTATAGACGCAGCATATATGATTGCGCCAAAAGTGGGATTTATACGTTTGAATAAATTTGCTGAAAGAACCTATGAAGAGTTCATGACCGAGTTAGAAAAATTACAGGGGCTAAAAATGGAAAGTCTTATTTTAGATTTAAGGGGAAATACTGGGGGGTTAATGAAAGAAGCAGTGGATATGGCAGATGAATTTTTAGAAGACAATAAATTGATTGTTTATACAGAAGGAGAAAATACCCCAAGAACCGAATTCACTGCTAAACGACCTGGGCTTTTTGAGAAAGGGAAATTGGTTGTATTAATTGATGAGTCATCTGCTTCTGCAAGTGAAATTTTAGCAGGAGCTTTGCAAGATTGGGACAGAGCAACCATCATGGGTAGACGTTCATTTGGTAAAGGGTTGGTTCAACAACAATTTCAATTGAGTGACGGGTCTGCTGTAAGGTTAACTGTTGCTAGGTATTTTACACCTCTAGGAAGAAATATTCAAAAGTCTTATGCGGATGGAATAGATAAGTACAACGATGAAGTAGTAGGTCGTTTTCATCAAACAGATTCAAGCGCCAAAAAAGATTCCTTAGCCAGGTCTGTAAAAAAATATAAAACACCTGCTGGTAAAATTGTTTTTGGTGGCGGGGGGATTACACCAGATACCACGGTATTATTTGATTCCTCATTATATACTAGGGCAGTATTACAAGTGCTCATGACCAGTACCTTAAATGATTTTGCCTATAATGATTTTGTTACCAATAGAAAGCAATACACATTGTACAAAGATGCTACTGAGTTTAAGGTAAATTTCAAGGTTACTGAATTACAATGGAATAGATTTGTTGCTTATGCTTCTAATGAAGGGTTGAACTTCAATGCTATAGATGCACGCAGCAAAAATTTTATATTGAATAGAATTAAAGCATTAATTGCCCGTCAAATTTGGCGTACCAATGGATATTTTGTGGTGACAAATGATGCAGACATTTTAGTTAGCAAAGCAGTTAAGCTGGTTCAGTAATAATTTGCTAACAATTCCTTCATGTTTTGTTAATCTAAAAAATCGCATATAGCAATCTCCCTTCAATAGGTTTGTTTAAACAATCCTAATGGAAAGAATAATTGCTACCGAAATTGCGGAAGAAGTCATTCATTTGTTGCTTTCAAATGGAGGTTCTGAATATATTGGAGAGCCAGTTACAAAGCTGGAGCATATGGTTCAAAGTGCCGAAATTGCTGCAGAGAAAGGGCTTTCTGAAGATTTAATTATTGCAGCACTTCTTCATGATATAGGGCATATTTGTGAGCCTACTACTATCCTTAATGATATGGAAGGGCTTGGATTACAAGATCACGAAATTTTAGGGGCCACATATTTACACGCTAGAGGGTTTTCCGAAAAGGTAATACAGTCAGTTGCCATGCATGTACCTGCAAAACGCTATCTCTGTTTTAAATTCCCCGAATACTTGGGGCTTTTATCTTCTGCAAGTTTAAAAACCTTAGATATGCAAGGAGGGCCTATGTCTCAAAAGGAAGCAGAATTATTTGAGCAAAACCCATACATGAATGATATACTTGCCATTAGAAGAATTGATGAAGAAGCTAAAATTCCTAATAAACCATTGCCTGAAAGCTTTGAACCCTATAAGCAAATGATTATTCGTCATTTACAAAAGAGTCAAATTGAATAAGATGAAAAAGAAAATTTCCATGGTGGTTTTTGATATGGCAGGCACCACTATTAACGAGGATAATATTGTTTATAAATTATTGCATCAAGTGTTAATAAACGATGGATATGATTGTAGTTTAGACTTAGTACTTGCAATTGGAGCAGGAAAAGAGAAAAAAGCAGCATTAAAAGATATTTTAATTGAGCTGGGTGTATTTGCGCCAGACAATATTGCTGAAAGATTACATCAAATATTCAATGATAAATTAGCAACCATCTATACAACTGCTCCTATAGTATCGATGGATGGTGCAGAAGAATTATTTGCACAATTGAAGTTGATGGAAATTAAAGTTGTGCTTAACACTGGATATGACAGCAAAACAGCTCACTTTTTGTTGCAAAAACTACACTGGGAAATTGGGAATCATATAGATGGATTAATAACGGCTTCGGATGTTTTACATGGTCGACCATCTCCTGATATGATTTTTTTAGCCATGCAACAATTTCATATAACTGATGCAAATCTTGTTGTGAAAATAGGAGACTCTATCGTAGATATAGAGGAAGGCAAAAATGCAAATTGCGGATTAACCATTGGCATAACAACTGGTGCGCAGGATGAACAAATGCTTCAAATGGCTAATCCAGATTATATTATTCATCATTTGCAGGATATTTTATTGTTGATTGAATGATGAATGCATTTAATTTTCGACATAATCTAAGCATCAGCAATTGGATGAAAAATTCTCCGGCAGTATTGTTGTTGGTTGTTTCATTTTCTGCATTTGTTGTATATACAGGTATGTATGGATTTCGAAAACCGTTCACGGTTGGGCTTTACGAAAGCTGGGCATTTTTTGGGATATCCTATAAAGTATGTTTAGTAATAGCCCAAGTTGTTGGGTACATGATAAGTAAATTTATTGGTATTAATATTATAGCATCTATGGATCCACGAAATAGAATCAAAGGGATTTTATTTTGTATTCTATTTGCGTGGTTTGCTTTATTCTTGTTTGCAATTGTACCAGCCCCATATAATATTATTTGCATGTTCTTAAACGGACTTCCGTTAGGGATGGTTTTTGGTTTAGTCTTTGGATTTTTAGAAGGTAGAAAAACAACTGAAATTTTGGGAGCGTTTTTAGCAAGCAGCTTTATTTTTGCTTCTGGTTTAGCAAAAACAGTTGGGAAGTGGTTGCTCCTCAGTTTTGATATTCATGACTTTTGGATGCCTTTTATTGCTGGGGGTATTTTTTTAATCCCATTACTTTTTGCATTGTGGTTATTGAAGCAAACGCCAATCCCCAATCAGTCGGATATATTGGTACGTTCAGAAAGGGTACCAATGAGTAAGCAGGAGCGAAAGGAATTTGTTTGGCGGTTTGGAGGGTTGTTGGCTCCCATTGTTATTAGTTATATGTTGTTTACTATTGTAAGAGACTTTAGTGAAGATTTTGCTAATGAATTGTGGATTGAAACAGGTTTTAAAGGGGCGGCAGGAATATTTGTTCAAACAAGTACAATGATTACACTTTTTGTACTTGTTATCATCGCTGCTTTTTTTAGTATTAAATCAAATTTTAAGGCATTTATTTATACCCATGTATTAGTTATAATAGGGCTGTTAATTTCATTATTATCTACTTTGTTTTTTAAACAACAAATGCTAAGTCCTTTATATTGGATGTTGCTTTCTACAGCTGGTTTATATCTAGCTTATTTGCCATTTAATTGTATTTATTTTGAGAGAATGATTTCGACCTATTCTGTAAGAGGTAATGTTGGATTTGTTATGTATATCGCAGATGCATTTGGTTATATGGGAACCGTATTGGTTCTATTGATAAAGGAATTTATTACATTTCAATTTAGTTGGGTTATATTTTTTACTTTTTTGTTTACTGTAACTGCAATTATTGGAATTGTCTTAGTCCTTTTTACTGTGATTGGGCATATAAAATATTTTAAATTATCAAATCAAATACTGTGAAAAAATCTGCAATTGTAGTTGGTGCGGGTATTGTTGGACTTGCAACCGCTAGAACTCTTTTTAATAATGGCTTTAGCGTTACTATAATTGATAAAACTGAAAGGGCAGTGGGTGCTTCTATAAGAAATTTTGGGATGGTTTGGCCAATTGGTCAGCCTGCTGGTGAATTGTATCAATTGGCTAAAAAATCTTCACAAATTTGGAAAGACATTTGTGATGGAACTGGAATGTGGTACAGTAATTCAGGTAGTTTACATGTAGCTTATTCAATTGAAGAGTGGATGGTTTTAAATGAATTGTTTGCTCAGTTTGATAAGGAGGGTAGGCCAATTCAATTGTTAACTCCAAGTCAAATTGCCAATAAGTTTCCGCAGGTTAAACAAAATAATTTGTACGGCGGATTATATTCTAGTGATGAATTGATTGTTGATCCTAGAATTGCTGTTGCAACTGTTAGTGACTATTTGGCAACAAATGATGGGATTCTATTTTTATGGAATCATACCGTTCAAGAATTAGGAACTGGTTTTGTGAAAGCTGGGGGGAAGGTATTCAATGCAGATAAAATATTTATTTGTAGTGGGCAAGATATTGAAACACTTTTCCCTGAAGTGTTTACTTCTATTCCTATTGTTAAGTGTAAGTTGCAAATGATGCGTATGAGTATGCCTACGAATAAATCTATAGGTACTTCTATTTGTGGTGGGTTGTCTTTATTGCATTACAGCAGTTTTAAAAACGCCCCTTCTTTATCAAAATTGCAAGATAAAATGTTGACTGAAATGCCCGAATACTTAAAGCATGGGATACATGTAATGGTTTCTCAGCATGAATTGGGAGAACTAACAGTAGGAGATTCACACGAATATGGGTATACATTTGATCCATTTGATCAACAATATATAAACGATTTAATTCTTCGTTACTTAAATACTTTCATAGATGCAAGTAATTGGGGTATTATTGCTACTTGGAATGGAGTATATCCTAAAATGAAGGATGGATCATCATGGTTTTTTTCAGAGCCAATTAATGAAGTTTATTTGTTAAATGGGTTAGGTGGTGCAGGAATGACTTTGAGTTTTGGTGTTGCAGAAAAAATGGTGACGAAAGTAATTTGAAATAACAAAACATAGAGTTAACATTAACAATACATTCAGTTAACATTGCAATAATAGGTTTGCTGCTCAAACAGGAAACTTATTATGAGAACAAAAAATCATTTCTTTAAAGCAATTTTGTACAGTTTGACATTATTGCTTTTTCAATTTTCTGCATTTGCGCAGAACAGTATCAAAGGAAGAGTAGTGGATGCCACAACTGGTAATGCAGTTATGGGTGCAACTATTTCTAGTGTTAAAACTAAAGTGAACAGTGTAACCGATGCAATGGGAAACTTTTCTTTAGTTGCAAATATTGGAGATCAAATAATGATCAGTTCGGTTGGATTTGCCAATAAGTATGTTATTGTTTCAGAAGGATTTATGCAAATTCAATTAGCTAGTTCTACTGAAGAATTAGATGAAGTAGTTGTTACTGCATTAGGTATTAAAAGGGAGAAGAAAAAATTAGGTTATGCTTCTCAAGAATTAAAGGGCGAGAGTTTAACTGTAGCTCGTGAAACCAATGTAGTAAGTCAACTAGCAGGAAAAATTGCTGGTGTTACTGTTGTTGGAGGTAATTCAGGAATTGGAGGATCAGCTAGAGTAACCATCCGTGGTGAGCGTTCAGTTGATTTAAATAAAAATCAACCCCTTTATGTAATAGATGGGGTGCCTATTAGTAACTCAATTGTTGGTGCAAGTGGAAGAGGTAATATGGAAGTTGATTTTGGAAATGGAGCTGGATTTATTAATCCAGATGACGTAGAAAGTATCAACGTATTGAAAGGACCAGCAGCTTCTGCATTATATGGTTCTAGAGCTGCTAATGGCGTTATTGTTATCAAAACTAAATCAGGCAAAAGTAGTAAGGGTATTGGTGTAGAAGTTAACTCAAACTTGACTTTTGAAAATGCTTTAAAGTTGCCTGATTTTCAAAATGTATACGGTCAAGGTAACGGTAATGGTGGTGCTTTCGCATTTGTGAATGGAGGCGGTGCTGGCTTAACAGATGGAACCGACGAAGGATGGGGCCCTGCATTTAAAGGGCAATTATATCCACAGTATAATTCTCCAAGAACATTAAATGGTCAACCTATCCCATTTTTAGGAGGAGACTTAAATGCTCCAGCAGGAAGTGTAATTACCCCAACTGCATGGTTGCCAGATGTTGATGGTGTTGCTAATTTTTTCGAAACTGGTAGAACAATAACCAATAACGTAGCAATTGTTGGGAGCAACAAAGATGGAGATTTTAGATTGTCTTATACCAATCTTGATCAAACAGGAATTGTTCCTAATACAGATTTAAAAAGAAATACCGTTTCTTTTAGTGGCGGGTATAATTTGACTGATAAATTCACTGCACGTGCTTTTGTTTCTTATATCAAAAGCAATAGTGGGAATAGGCCATCTATTAGTTATGGAACGGAGAGCATCATGTATTTAT
This sequence comes from Sphingobacteriia bacterium 28-36-52, assembly GCA_002281575.1. Taxonomy (GTDB): domain Bacteria; phylum Bacteroidota; class Bacteroidia; order Chitinophagales; family Chitinophagaceae; genus Sediminibacterium. Next base: position 16,159 of record NCGN01000018.1, on the reverse strand, counting down.
TTACCAGTTGGTTCCCAAGATCGGTAAAGTTATCGGACATGAAAAGATTATGGCAGCCAGGATTAGAAGGCATAAAACAATTTGGCTGGAACTATAACTACCATGACAATCCATATTTAACCGTGTATGAAAATACCAATGGCCAACAAGTAGATCGTATTCTTGGTAATATTACTCTAAAGTATGATTTAGCTAGTTGGTTAAGTTTGCAATTAAGAGCAGCTACAGACTATGCTTCAGAAGTAAGAGCGTATAAAAGAGGTTTTAGTACACAACGATTCCCTTTTGGACAATACCGTGAAGCAAGGGTTATTACTGAAGAAAGAAATACTGATTTCTTATTGTCTGCAAATAAAAAAATCAATTCTGATTTCACCGTTTCTGGTTCTTTGGGTGGTAACCAAACTAGACAAAAATCTGATTTTAACGAAGTGAATGCAGGTCAATTGAATATACCTGGAATTTATAAATTAACCAACAATAGAGTACCTGTTGATGTGGCACAAACTGTTACTGAGAAAAGAGTAAATAGTTTGTATGGTGCAGCTCAAGTATCGTATAAAAATTATTTATTTCTTGAGTTGACTGGAAGAAATGATTGGAGTAGTGCGCTTACTTTACCTGCTGAATTAAAGGCATTAGGTTCCGAAAAAAATTCATTCTTCTATAGCTCAGCTGCATTAAGTGCGGTAGTGAGTGATATGGTGAAATTACCTTCAATAATTAGCTTTGCTAAAGTTAGAGGTAGTGTTGCTCAGGTAGGTAATGATACAGATCCTTTTACTTTTACCCAAGCTTATAATCCTAGTACTGCTTTTGGTACTGCTCAAATTTATGGTGAAACAGATCGTTTAGCCAACCTATCATTAAAGCCAGAGATCAGTACTGCTTTTGAAATAGGAACTGAGATTAAATTTTTGAATAATAGAGTTGGTTTAGATCTTACTTTTTATCAAAGCAATACAAAGAATCAAATCATTAATATTCCTTTATCACAAACTTCAGGATACAGCACTCGATCTATTAATGCAGGTTTAATTAAAAACTATGGATTTGAGGCAATGTTGAATTTAGTTCCAGTAGTTGGTAAAAAGAATGGTTTACGTTGGACAGTAGATTTAAATTTCTCTACCAATAGAAGCAAAGTGGTTGAATTGTCAGACGGTTTATCTAATCTAGTGATGGCTAGCAGAAGCGTAAGCATAGAAGCTAGAGTAGGAGAAAGAATGGGTGATATGTATGGTATTGGTTTTGCAAGAGTTCAAAATACCAATCCTAATGGTGCATACTATGATGGCACAGGAAAGTTTGTTGGTCAAATGGTATTCAGCAATGGTAGACCTGTAAGAACAACTGAAAGAATTAAGTTGGGTAATTATAATCCAGATTGGTTGGCTGGAATCAATAATACTTTTACCTACAAGAATTTTAAACTAGGCTTCCTATTTGATATAAGAATGGGTGGGGAAGTTTATTCGCATACACAAACTGTAGGACGCGAAGGCGGAATTATTGTAGAAACATTAGAAGGTCGTGCGGATGGATATGATTTGACCAAGCCAGGAAATGGGGTAATTGGAAATGGCGTAATGGTGGTAAATGGTCAATTCGTACCAAATGATGTTAAAAGAACTGCAAGAGAATGGCATACAGCCTATACAGGTGGTAGAGCAATTGCAGAAGGGGTTATGTATGATGCCTCTTTTGTGAAATTAAGAGAATTACAAATTGGATTTAATTTCCCAACCCAGGTATTAAAGAATACACCATTTAAAGCAGCAACCTTAAGTTTTGTTGGAAGAAACTTAGCCCTTTGGTCAAATGTTCCGCATGTTGATCCAGAAGTAATGTCTTACACTGGAGGTACAGCTTTACCTGGAATTGAATACATGTCTATTCCTTCATCTAGAAGCTATGGGGTAAACCTTAGTTTGAAATTCTAAAAAATAAAAAGACAACAATGAAAAAAATATATTTAGTCTTTACAGCATTTTCACTGTTCTTGTTAAATGCATGTACCAAAGATTTTACCGAAGTAAATACCAATCCGAATATACCTACTAAAGTAACGCCCAATTTGCTTTTGTCTGGGGTAATTAAAAGCGCTATCAATGAACAAGTAGGGCAAGCATGGGGTACTGGAAATTTATTAGTTCAGTACACTGCAAAAATTCAGTTTGTGAATGAAGACCGATATCTATGGGGTGAGAAGAATGGCATCTGGTCTAATGTGTATGGCAATATGCGAAATGTTCAAAACATAATAGATCTAGCAAGTTCAAGCTCACCTGTTCAACAAAACTATTTAGGTGTAGCATTGATTTTAAAAAGCTGGTTATTTTCTATGGCTACTGATGCATATGGAGATATTCCTTATTCTGAAGCAGTTAAGGCAAAAACCAATGGAATTTATTTGCCTAAATATGATACACAGGAAGAAATTTATACAGGATTATTAGCAGATTTAAAAAAAGCCAATGATATTTTAGGAACCAGTAATGAAGCTGTTTCTGGCGATATTTTATTTAATGGTTCTATCATTAAGTGGAAAAAGTTAGCCAATTCTCTAAGATTAAGATTGTTGATGCGTTTATCTAAAAAGAAGTCGGTAAATGCAGATATGCAAGCAATTATTGCCAATAGTACGTTGAATCCATTAATGACATCAAATGACGACAATGCTGAATTAAAATATTTAGCAGATGTTCCAGCCAATCAATGGCCATTATATAGTTCAAGGGTTGGATCAATTGATGAAATCAGGGTTAGTAAAACTCTTAGTGATCGATTGTCTGCAATAAACGATCCAAGATTAGCAGTGTTTGGTAGACCTTCTCAAAATTCTGTTGCAGCAGGTACTCCTAAAATTGAAGGAATTCCTAATGGGTTAGGGGATGTGGCAGCTTTAAACTACAATGGCGGACCTCAAGGTGTTTCAAGAATAGGATACAGTTATGCATGTCTAGTTTGTAACGACAATGGTCAAACTCCTCCATTGCCAAATGTTGCTAGAGGCATTATTATGAACTATGCAGAATTGCAATTTATTTTAGCTGAAGCTGCTGAAAAGGGAATGATTAGTTCTTCCACTACTGCTGCAACTTATTATATGAATGGAATGCAAGCTAATTTTGCTTACTACGCTGCAATGGTTCCAGCATCATATGGCATTACAGTAACACCTACTGCTTCTTATTACACACAACCAGCTGTTGCATATACTGGATCAAGCTCAGAAAAATTAGGCAAAATTGCTTTGCAAAAATGGGTGTCATTATTTTTTACTGGATTAGAAGGTTGGTTTGACTGGAGAAGAACAGGATTGCCAGTGATTGTTCCTGGTCAAGATAATTTGAATAACAATAGAGTTCCAGTAAGATTTATTTATCCTTTGGCTGAACAAGCACTCAATGCTGCCAACAGAGCGGCTGCTGTTACAAGACAGGGTGCAGATGATATTAACACTTTAGTATGGATAGCCAAATAGTTTTTTCTCAGTTTTAGTTTTAGTTTATTGAGGTGAGTGCGGCAGTGCTCACCTCATTTATTATTTTATCCTTTAACTTTACCCAATGCGTTATTTTTTTCTTCTTTTGATTTTGGGATGTGCATTTTTTAAGTCAAAAGCACAACAGCCTAAATTAATACCAGTATTAGAAGTTCCTGGGAAATTTGAATATGCGCGTGTTCAAGAAAAAGGAGTATCTGTTTTGCCTAGTGGAAGATATATCAGTCCCGCTGGAGAAATGATTCGAATTACGAATGATCCTTTTGGGATGCGCATTTCTCCTGATGGTAAAAAAGCAGTTACCTTACACAATGGCGTTTTTACCATCATTGATATTGAAACTATGCGCCCAGTAAGGGTGCCTTCTTATGATGGAAAAATTGCTTCCCCTTTTTCTAAGGGTTCATTTTTAGGAGTAGATTTTGGTAAGACTTCTAATATTGTTTATTTGAGTGGAGGAGACAATGGAGCGGTATTAGTATATGATATTAATGGCATGAAACGATTAGATTCTATCTCTCTGAATGGTAAAGTGGGTACAGAATTGTTTGATGATAGTTTTACTTCCGACTTATTATTTAATGAAGAAAAAAATGAGTTGTTGGTATTAGATCGGGCTAATTACAGAATGGTCAGAATTAATTTAAACAACAAACAAATTGAAGCTTCTATCCCTTGTGGGAGATTGCCTTTTGGCTTATCTGTAAGTCCAGATAAGCGATTTGCTTTTGTTGCTAATGTAGGAATGTATGCTTATCCTTTGATAGAAGGTATGACCGAAAAGAATTATGATTCTTTGGTTATTCCACATCATCCATATGGAGATAATACCAAGGAGTCTATTAACGGAACCATTATTGATGGGAAAAAAATACCGGGTGTGGGTAGTCCATTGTCACCCGAAGCGATGAGTGTTTTTGTGATAGATTTAGCCACCAATAAAGTATTACGTAAATTAAAAACTGGGCATCAAATTGGAGAACTAATTGAAGATATAGAAGTAGTCGGAGGAGCTAGTCCTAATTCTATTGCGGTAGGGAAAAAGTATGCTTATATAACCAATGCTACCAACGATAATATTAGTGTGATTGATTATTCAACACAAAAAATTGTGCGTCATATTCCTATTAAAGTAAGTGCCACCATTGATCAATTCAGGGGCTTATTGCCTTTTGGGGTAACATTGAGCAAGGATGAGAAAAAATTATTTGTTGCTTTATTAGGCTTTAATGCTGTAGCAATAATTGATGTTGAAAGCAATAAAACGATTGGATTAATTCCTACCGGATGGGGCCCATCTAGAGTAATGTTGGGTAAAGATGATCGAGAGCTATATATTATTACTGCTAGGGGATTAGGTGCAGGACCCAATGGAGGTATGAATTTTAAAAAGCCTATTCAAGGAACTTTTATTAGTGATTTACAATTGGGATCTTTTCATAAAGTTGCCATGCCCGACTCTATACAGCTTGCGAAATATACAGCAACTGCACTATCAAATACATTTTTTAGATCAACCGTAACGCTGAATCAAAATCCATTGCCGCCACTGCCAGGTATTTATGAAAGTCCCATTAAGCATATTGTTTACATAACCAAAGAGAATCGAACATACGACGAAGTCTTTGGACAAATTAAAGAGGCAAAAGGTGATAGTACTTTGGCCAGATTTGGCGTAAATAATGCGTATACATTATTAGCTAACCAAAGAGATAGATTCAAAGGATTAAAAGTTTCACCGAATCACCATAAAATTGCTCGTCAATTTTCATTCAGTGATAATTTTTATTGTGATAGTGATGCAAGTATTCATGGACATCATTGGATGATGGGGGTGATTCCCAATGAATGGGTTGAAACCAATTCAAGTGTAAGTAAGACGGCTAAATTTTTCTCGGCAGCACCTGGTAGAAGATTTCCGGGATCTACAGGTAGTATGGATCCAGAAGATTTTGCTGAAGCTGGTGGTATTTGGGAAGCTTTTGAACGAAAGAAAAAATTGTTTTACAATTTTGGTGAAGCCAATGAAACGGCACATGTAAGAGAGGAATGGTACGATACTGCAACAGGAGCTGGTCATGGAGTTATGGTGCCTATGCAGAAAGCGTTGTTCACCAGAACCAGTAGAAATTATCCAGGCTATAATACCAATATTCCCGATCAATATAGGGCCAACCAATTTGAAAAGGAGTTTACTAAAAAATGGATTACAGGTAAAGAAGAAATGCCCAGCTTAATGACTATTCAATTGCCCAATGATCATATTGCTAAAGCAAGACCAGAAGATGGATATACCAGTGCGCATTCGTTTATGGCAGACAATGACTTGGCATTGGGAAGAATGCTTCATTTTTTGTCTAGAACCAAATACTGGAAGAATATGTTGGTGATTATTACAGAAGATGATCCGCAAGGTGGGGTAGATCATATTGATGCGCATCGTTCCATATTAATGATGGCAGGCCCTTATGTGAAAAAAGGATATATAAGTAATACGCATGCCAATTTTGGGTCTATTTTAAAAACCATTTATAATATTACTGGAGTACCTTATGTGAATCAATATGATGTTACTGCAACACTTTTACAAGATTTTTTCACTGATAAACCCGACTTTACTCCATACACTTTAGAAATGCATGATGCCAGAATTTTGGATGTGAACAAAGCCATGAAAAAATACAAAACAACCATTGATTGGAATAAAATCATCAAGGGACCTGAAATGGATAAGTTAGAAGATATGCGGGCTGATCATTATCGTCAACAAAAACAAGCGATTATAATTAAATAGTGTCATGAAAAAAGTTGGAGCTTTATTCTTGGGGATTCTCTTATCTGGATTTTTGTACGCACAAAATGATACTGCAGTTCTTTTGAGGGAAGTAAGTGTAACAGCTACTAGGAAAAACCAACTGAGTTTATTAAGCCCTTATTCTGTTTCAAAACTATCATTGCAAAATATTGATCAATTTCAATCAAGAACAACTCCAGAAGCTTTAATAGGGAATGCGGGTGTATTTGTTCAAAAAACCAATCATGGTGGAGGATCTCCATTTGTTCGTTCATTAACAGGCAATCAAAATTTATTAATGATAGATGGCATTCGTTTGAATAATGCCACTTACCGTTATGGGCCTAATCAATATTTTAATACCATCGATTTGTTTTCAGTTGAATCAATAGAAGTGGCAAGAGGAACAGGATCAGTTCAATACGGTTCGGATGCAATGGGAGGAGTTATTCAAGTATTTACAAAGTCACTTTCATTTGCCAATAAACCAAAATGGTCTGGTAATTTAATTGGTAGATTGTTGAGTAATGATGTTGAATATACGGGCAGAGGAGAGCTTGGATATAGCTCTGCTAATACTACTTTTCAAATTGGGTATACTGCAAGAAAATTTGGCGACCTGCCTGGTGGTGACTCCATAGGTATTCAACAACCAAGTGGGTACAAAGAAAATGCTATTGACCTGAAATTCAAATGGAAATTAAACAGTCAATGGTTGCTTACTGCAGCTCACCAGCAATTGAATCAAAGGAATGTTCCTTTATACCATCGTGTAGCATTGGAAAATTTTGCCTACTATCAATTCGATCCACAAGAACGGCAATTAAGTTATTTGAAAATGGAGGGTAAATTTTCAACTCCAATTTTATCAACCATTTCTTTTACTGCTTCTTCACAATTAAATAAAGAAAAAAGAAGCTATTATAGGAATGGGAATGCCAATCGGTTTATTGAAGATGATCAAGTGAAAACGGTAGGATTAACAGTGGATGTTTTATCTACCATCAACAAAAATTGGAGCGCTAATTCTGGTATAGAGTTTTATAGTGATAAAGTAAATAGTTCCAAACAGCAGATTACCATTGCAAGTGGTACCATTTTGAATCAGCGCGGTTTATATCCCAACGGTGCTCGTATGCAAAATTTCTCTTTGTATAGTTTGCACCATATCAAATTGGGGAAATTTAATATAGAAGGAGGGCTAAGGTACAATGGATTAAATATCCGTGTTGATACCGCAATAGTGAAGCCGGCTTCCTTGGTTTTAAATGCTGCTTTACTTTATCAGCTTAATAAAAATCAATCAATTTATGCTTCCTATAGCACGGGTTATCGTGCGCCCAATATTGATGATATGGGTACTTTAGGATTAGTAGATTTTAGGTATGAAGTTCCTGCTTATGGTTTAGCACCAGAGAAGTCTTACAATACAGAGATTGGATATAAGGTTCAAACAAAGTCGGCGAAATTTGCTTTTGCATTTTATTATATGCATTTGACTAATATCATCAATCGAGTGCAGGTTCCTGGTCAACAGATTGGTGGTTACAATTTGTATATAAAAGAGAATAACCAAGAATCTTATATCAAAGGCATTGAGTACGATTTGCAATTCACCATTGCAAAAAATCTTTTTATAAGTAGCAATGGATCCTATTCATTCGGGCAAAATACAAGCAGGGGAGAGCCTATGCGCAGAATTCCTCCGATGAATGGTAGAACTTTTCTTGAATGGAAGCCATCAAAATTGCAATACACCTTGGAATATATTTATGCAAGTAAACAGAGCCGACTGGCTCAAGGCGATAAAGACGATAATAGAATACCAATAGGGGGCACTCCTGGGTTTGGGGTTATCAATGTTCATTTAGCTACTAGTTTATTTGGCATAAAAATGAGAACTGGAATGGTCAATATTTTCAATACCGACTATCGAATGCATGGAAGTGGAATAAATGGTATGGGAAGGAATTTGTATATTTCTGCCCAATTTAGTTTTTGATGGAACAATTGCTGCAACAACTCTCTACAAATATTTTGGGTGAACTGTATTTTAATCAAACTGCAGAACACCAGATGCAGTTAATGGCTTATTCAACGGATGCCTCTGTTTATCAAGAAAAACCATTGGCAGTTGCTATACCCAAAAATGTAGAAGATCTTCAAGCAATCATTGGTTTCGCCAATACCCATCATATTACGTTAATACCCCGAGCTGCAGGAACATCATTGGCAGGACAAGTAGTGGGAAATGGAATGGTGGTGGATATTTCTAAGCACTTTAATCAAATGATTGAAGTGAATATAGAAGAACGCTGGTGTAGGGTGCAGCCGGGCGTAATTAGAGACGATTTAAATCATTATCTAAAGGGATTTGGGCTGATGTATGGTCCTGAAACCTCAACAGCCAATAGAGCCATGATTGGCGGGATGGTGGGGAATAATTCTTGTGGATTACATAGTATTGTTTGGGGATCAGCAAGGGATCATTTATTAGAAGCAACAGTTATATTAAGTGATGGGTCAACTGCTGTTTTAAAAGAAAGAGATCAAGCGGAGATTGCTTCATTGAAAGGTTTAGAAGGAAGCATCTATTATGGCTTGCTTGAAATGTTGAAAAGTAAGGAGCGTCAACAATTAATTCAGGAGCAGTTTCCAGCGAAAGAAGTGGTTCGAAGAAATACGGGATATGCATTGGATACTTTACTTGATTTGCAACCATTTAACTCAGCCGGCAGCCAATTTAATTTATGCAAACTCTTAGCAGGATCAGAAGGCACTTTGGCTTTTATTACAGAATTAAAATTGAATCTTTTGCCATTGCCGCCTAAAGAAGTGGGAATGGTAATTGTGCATTGCTCTTCATTGGTTGAATCGTTGTATGCGAATATTGAAGTTCTAAAGCAGGGCCCGATGGCTTCTGAGTTGGTAGACAAAATGATCATGGACTTTACCATTGGTCATCCTGAATACCAAAAAAATCGATTCTTTATTGAAGGGGATCCTGCGGCATTATTAATGGTAGAATTCATGGATGATAGCCGTCAAGCTTTAGACGCTAAAATGAAAGCAACTATTGAAGCATTACATGTAGCATCGCTGGGATATGCTTATCCTATTTTATATAATGCAGACACTAAGTATGCATGGGATATCAGAAAAGCAGGTTTGGGTTTATTGCGGAATTTAAGAGGTGATGCACAGCCAGTTAATTTGATTGAAGATTGCGCAGTGTCTACCAATGACCTTCCAATGTATATTGAAGAATTGCAAGCTTTGTTGGCGGGTCATGGAGTTATAGCTTCTTATTACGCACATGCAGGGGCAGGAGAATTGCACGTTGAGCCCATTATTAATTTAAAGTCTACAGAAGGGGTCAAGCAGTTCAGGTCTATCTTAAAAGAAACTGCTGCTTTGGTTAAAAAATATAATGGTTCATTGTCAGGGGAACATGGAGACGGAAGATTAAGAGGAGAGTTTATTCCTTCGATGGTGGGCAATGAAGTGTATGACTTGTTTAAACAGGTGAAGCACTTATTTGATCCAAAGGGAATATTTAATTCGGGAAAAATTACCAATACCCCTGCAATGGATACTCATTTTAGAATGAAACAAAATGAGCCTATCAACTTAGGTAAAACGTTGTTTGATTTTTCTGCTGATGAAGGTATTTTAAGATTGGCAGAAAAATGTTCAGGTTCTGGTGATTGTAGAAAGTCTGAAATAAGTGGAGGATTGATGTGCCCGAGTTTCATGGCCACCCGAAGCGAAAAAAACACCACTCGTGCTAGAGCCAATGTGTTGAGACAATTTTTGAGTGATCCCAATGATGCAACACCTTATAATCATGGAGAGATCAAAGAAGCCATGGATTTGTGTTTGAGTTGTAAAGGGTGTAAAATAGAATGTCCTTCTAGTGTTGATATCACGAAAATGAAAGCAGAATTTTTGCAACAATATTATGATGCCAATGGAACTCCTTTTAGATCTACCTTGGTAGGGAATTTTGCGTCTCAAATGAAATTAGCTTCTTTGTTTAGCCCTATTTATAATTTTGTTTTTGGAACAACTTTTTTGCGTAAAATAGCTAATAGCTTGGTGGGGTTTCACCCGAATCGTTCAATGCCTTTATTAGGAAAATTTCAACTCAAAAAATGGCATCTAAATCGTTCGGTGGAGAATCAAAAGAAAGTTTATTTTTTCTGTGATGAGTTTACCAATTTCTTAGATAGTTCTATTGGGCAGAAAGCCATTTTGTTACTAGAACAGTTGGGTTATCAAGTAGTCATTCCTGAACATGTAGAAAGTGGAAGATCCTATTTGTCAAAAGGATTATTGCGTAAAGCTGCTGCTATTGCTAATCAAAATATTCAATTGTTATCTCCCTTGGTTTCAGTTGATATGCCCATTGTAGGTATTGAGCCTTCCGCTTTGTTAACCCTAAGAGATGAATACAAAGATTTAGCAAGCCCCGAAAATAAGTCAGCTGCAATCCATCTTGCCCAATATAGCTTCACTATTGAAGAATTTATTGCCCGTGAAATTAATGCGGGGAATATTCAAGCTGGTGCATTTACACAAGATGCAAAACATATTGCCATTCATGGGCATTGTTACCAGAAAGTATTGTCTTCGCAAAACTTCAGTAAAGAAATTTTGTCATTACCAAAGAACTATACCGTTGAAATAATTCCATCGGGTTGTTGTGGAATGGCTGGTTCTTTTGGATATGAAAAAGAACATTATGATGTTTCACAAAAAGTAGGTGAGTTGATCTTATTCCCTGCAGTTCGCAATAAAGCTAGCGATACTATTGTTGCTGCTGCGGGTACTTCTTGTAGGCACCAGATTAAAGATGGTACTCAAGTGCATGCGCTGCATCCTGTGGAGATATTGTATGAAGCGTTGGTGTAAATTGTAGTAAGTTTAATACTAGAAACAACCACATTATTAAATATCGCTTTTATGGCAAAATTTCAACTAAAAGTAAATGGTAAACCTTTGCAAGTAGAGGCAGATCCATCTACTCCTTTGCTTTGGGTTTTAAGAGATCACTTAAATTTAGTCGGCACCAAATTTGGATGTGGAGTTGGCGCCTGCGGAGCTTGCACAGTGCATTTAAATGGTAGAGCAATGCGCTCATGTCAATTGCCTATTTCAGCAGTTGGCACTCAAGCAGTTACTACCATTGAAGGAATTGTAAGTGCAGAAAAAGAAATGCATCCTGTTCAAAAAGCCTGGCTAGAATTGGATGTGGCTCAATGTGGTTATTGTCAAACCGGGCAAATCATGTCTGCAGTGGCTTTGTTAAAAAGCAATCCCAATCCCACAGAAGCTGAAATAGAATCTGCCATGACAGGCAATATTTGCAGGTGTGGAACTTATTTAAGAATCAAAGCAGCTATTCAACAAGCAGCAAAATCATCTAAAAAATAATTTTTAGCAAATGAAAAACGCAAATAATAATCAAAGCAGACGTTCATTCCTAAAAGTTACTTCTTTAACAGGAGGTGGAATGATGATTGGATTTAGTTGGTTTGCTAATTTAATTCCCAATGAAGCAATAGCAGCAGCTACTGATAAAATGGATTGGGTGGAACTTACTGGCTTTATTAAAATCACTCCTGATAATCAAGTAAAAATATTTAACCCCAATCCAGAGTTTGGAACCAATGTAATGACATCTTTACCCATGATGGTAAATGAAGAATTAGAAGCAGATTGGAGTAAAGTGATTGTAGAAATGGGGGATTATGACACTCCTCGTTTTAAGAGCCAATTTACAGGTGGAAGCAGGGCTATGGCCATGGCTTGGAAGCCATTAAGAACAGCTGGGGCAACTGCCAGACTTATGTTGATGCAAGCTGCAGCCAACGAGTGGGGTGTGCCAATATCTGAGCTCACGGTCTCTAAAGGAGTAGTGATGCATAAAGCATCTAATAAGTCTGCGAACTATGGGGCTTTAGCCACTGCAGCTGCTAAATTGCCGAAGCCTGAAAAAGTGGAGTTGAAAAAAGCCTCAGAGTTTACTTTATTAGGTACTCCACAGAAAAATAAAGTGGGGAAGGAAATTGTGGGTGGTGAATCCCTTTTCACCTTAGATTATAAAATGGAAGGGATGTTAATTGCCATGGTCATACATCCTCCTGCATTTGGCATGCAGCTAAAATCTTTTGATGCAGCAGAAGCATTGAAGATGCCTGGTATAAAAGCTGTTTTTGATTTTCAGGTTTATAAAGATGGTTATGCGAAAGCAGGTTTTGATACACGTGCATTTAATAAATTGATTGCCGTGGTGGGTAATTCTACTTGGGAAGTAATGTATGCGCGTAAGAAAGTAGTGGCTCAATGGGAGCCTATTCAAGATACCAAGGAAATGGTGATGGCAAGAACTGGTAAAAGAGAAGAGATTATTCCTGCAGGGTTAGAGAGCACTGAAAACCATTTGCGCTTAATGCACGAAATGCAAAAAAAACCTACACGTGTTGCTAGAAAAGATGGGGATCCTGAAACAGCGTTTAAAAATGCAACAAAAGTTTTAGAAAGAACCTATACTGCTCCCTTTTTAGCACACAATCCAATGGAGCCCATTAGCTGTGTGGCTCATATTACCGATGAAAAAGCTTTTTTTGTAGCACCTATTCAGATACCTGAAATGATGAAACAAAATATTGTTTCCAATTTAGATATTAAGCCAGAGCAAATTGAAATGAAGTTGGCCAGAATGGGTGGTGGTTTCGGCCGCAGGGCTTATGGACATTATATTGTAGAAGCTGGGCATATTTCTAAAAGAGTAAAAGCCCCGGTTAAATTAATTTATACTAGAGAGGATGATTTAACCAATGGTATTTATAGGCCTACTTATATCATGACCTATAAAGCGGCTATTGATAAAGACAATAATGTAACTGCTATTCATGTAATAGGAGGTGGAATACCAGAAAGTCCTTTGCACGAAAATCGTTTTCCTGCAGGCGTTTTCGAAAATTATTTAGCGGAGAGTTGGGATATGCCTTCGAATATTACGATTGGCGCTTACAGGGCACCACGTTCTAATTTTAATGCAAGTGCAGAACAATCATTTTTAGATGAATTAGCGGAAACAGTTGGAAAAGATCCTTTGGATTTTCGAATAGAAATGCTGAAGAAAGCAAAAGCAAATCCAGTGGGTAAAAACAATGATTACAATGCAGATCGATTTATTGCTGTATTGGAATTGTTGAAGGAAAAGTCAAATTGGGGAAGCCCCGCAAGTAAAAATGCAAAGCGTGGAGTATCCGCTTATTTCTGTCATGCATCTTATGCCGCTCATGTGGTGGATGTGACGATGAAGAATGGACAGCCTTATGTAGAGAAAGTAGTTACAGCCATGGATTGCGGTTTTGTAGTGAATCCAGAAGGGGCGAAGAATATGGTAGAAGGTGCTGTAATTGATGGTATTGGAAATGCATTGTATGGTGAACTCATTTTAGACAAAGGAGCCACCGTTCAAAAGAATTTGAATAATTATAGAATCATCAGACATAGAGAAGCGCCTAAGAAAATAGATGTGCATTTTGTGCAGAATAATATTGATCCAACTGGATTGGGTGAACCGCCTTTCCCGCCTGTGTTTGCTGCAGTAGCAAATGCATTGTATAAAGCAACGGGTAAGCGGTTGTATAATCAGCCTTATTTGAAGGAGTTGGGGAAAGTGTAAAGGTTGATTGTTATATTTTTCGCTTATTTTTTTATAGCTGCAGTAAAATTTAAACTAATTGCACCTTGTAGTGTAATTGCATTATTCTTTTAATAAATGATGCAATTATATGAGTAGTATAGAGCAACTAAAACTTGAGTTGAATAATACGAGAGAAGCTTTATTGGCACACCCAGTTTATGCCAAAATAAATGACTTGTCGGGTTTGATTCAATTTACCCAATACCATGTGTTTGCGGTTTGGGATTTCATGAGTTTGTTAAAGTCTTTACAAATCAATTTAACCTGTGTGCAACTGCCTTGGATGCCTCGTGGCGTGGCGAATACAAGGTTCCTCATTAATGAAATTGTTGCGGGTGAAGAATCTGATGTGGATGAGTCTGGTAATAGAATTAGTCACTTTGAATTGTACTTGAAAGCCATGCAACAAATGGGGGCAAGTACTTTATTGATTGATCATTTGTTTGCCCAATTGCAAAATGGGAAAAACATTCAGCAAGCCATTCATGATGCAAGCATTCCTGCTGAAGTAAAAGATTTTTTACTATTTACTTTTGACGTGATTGAAAATCAACCGATTCATGTGCAGGCTGCTGTGTTTACTTTTGGAAGAGAAGATTTAATTCCTGATATGTTTTTAAGAATATTGGAAAAGATTTATGCAGAGTATCCTGAGAAAGTTTCCATTTTCAAATATTATATAGAAAGACATATTGAAGTGGATGGTGGACATCATAGTCAATTGGCTCTTGAAATGGTCAATTCTTTATGTGGCGATGATGAAACTAAATGGATAGAAGCTACAGCAGCTTCTATTCAATCATTAAAAGTCAGGGCCCGTTTGTGGGATGGGATTGTGAGTGGGTTGTAACTAGTCTCGCTGGGATTGTCGGCATTGTCAGAATTGACAACATATATTTATTGTTATCTTTGGATAGATGGAAAAATTAATTTCCTTAATTACGAAGTATAAAGCTTTGAACCTGCAAAACGTCATTGACCATGACAGGTTCAACCAATATGCTATTGTCCATCATTCATCTGGTATTGAAGGATCAACGCTTACTGAAACGGAAACGAGGCTTTTATTGGAAGAAGGTACTACGCCAAAGGGTAAACCATTGGAGCATAGTTTGATGGTTAAGGATCATTTTGAAGCCCTCCAATTTGTTTTGAATGCTGCTAAAGAACAACGTAAAGTTGATATCGAATTTATCCAAGCCATCAACGCAAAAGTCATGAAGAGCACCGGGAGTGTTTATCAAACTGTATTTGGTGAAATTGATGCAAGCAAAGGTGCTTTTAGAAAAGGCAATGTGAGTGCTGGCGGTAGTTATTTTGTGAATTTTGACAAAGTGGTTAATTATACTGAAAGGTTAGTGATCAGTTTAAAAGAACAGATGGAGATTGCTAATACTATTACTGAGCAACTTCGACTATCTTTTGTAGCACATTTTGATTTAGTGAGTATTCACCCATTTTATGATGGTAATGGAAGGACTAATAGATTGTTAATGAATTTTATTCAGGCATACTTTAAACTGCCACTTGCAATTGTTTATCAAGAAGACAAAAAGGAATATTATGATGCTTTAGTGGCTTCTCGTAAATCAGAAAATACTATTGCTTTCGAAGTATTTATGGAAAATCAGTATCAAAAATTCCTTGCTTTAGAAATCGCACAATTTGAAAAGGATATGTCAAAAAATTTACATACCAATAAAAAGAAATGGCCAGGGAATGGGTTTTCAATTTTCTTTGGGTAGTTGTTAAATAATTATCTTTTCTGCTGGGATTGTCGGCTTCGCTGCGAAGGCTCCCCATTTTGAGTACGCATTGAATGGATAATTTTTTTTCTTTAAATGATAATTGGCTGATTGAAGCGTAGGCGAAGCCAAAGCGGAAAGAAGCCAATTAGACTGGTTTTCTTTTTCTCGTTATACCCTTGGTGGTTATCCTCCAAGTGCATAATGTGGTCGATGGTTATTATAATCGACTATCCATGCATCCGAAATTTCTCTTACTTGGTTTAGGTTATCAAATGAATATGTATCCAATATTGTATTAACCCCCTAAAGGACTGGATTCAAAATTAAAATCAATTTTGTAATCATAACTTTAGGAAACATGTCAAGAGTAAACCGCAAATTTAGCCCAG
>NCGN01000004.1 GCA_002281575.1 Sphingobacteriia bacterium 28-36-52 | reverse complement strand
GGCCATGGCCAACGATGAATGGATTATGCCATTGCACAGAAACTTGGGCGTGTTCACTTCCAGACAAATGCCTTTGAATAAATTATTTAGACAATGGCAAGGCAATAAAGATGGATATAGTAAAGGGAGGGAGCGAAGCTTTCACTTTGGATCGAAGCCGTATCATATTTGCGGAATGATTTCTCATTTGGGCCCACAGTTAGCCATTGCTGATGGCGTTGCACTCGCTTATTCATTAAGAAAAGAATCCAAAGCATCTGTTGCTTTTTCAGGAGATGGCGGAACCAGTGAGGGCGATTTTCATGAAGCACTGAATGTGGCTGCTGTTTGGAACTTACCCGTGATTTTTATCATTGAAAACAATGGGTATGGATTAAGTACGCCGGTAAATGAACAATACAAATGCGAGCAGTTGGTAGACAAAGCCAAGGGTTATGGCATGGAAGGTGTTCGCATTGATGGTAATAATATTTTAACTGTATTCAATACCATCAAAGGAGTTCGAGAATATTGCATCAACAATCAAAAACCCTATTTTATTGAGTGTATGACTTTTAGAATGCGTGGGCATGAAGAAGCAAGTGGTACTAAATATGTTCCTAAAGAATTATTTGAAGAATGGGGACATAAGGACCCTGTAAAAAAATACGAACAATTTTTAATTAACGAACAAGTGATGACCGAAATGGGAATTGCTGATATTAGAAATGAATTCAGGCAATACATAGAAACAGAATTAGCAGAAGCATTTAATGCAGATGCAATGGTGCCTAAAAAACAAGTAGACGGTGTATCAATTATAGACAACAATAAAGAAGCCGCTGCAACACCCTCAAGAGAAGCCCGACTAATAGATGCTATAGCAGAAGGCTTAAGCATGAGCATGGAGAAGCACTCCAACTTAGTATTAATGGGCCAAGACATTGCAGAATATGGTGGTGCTTTTAAAATTACCGAAGGCTTTGTAGAAAAATTTGGAAAGGAAAGAGTGCGCAATACCCCACTCTGTGAAAGTGCCATCGTAGGCGCATGTTTAGGTATGAGTTTAGAGGGATTTAAAACCGTGATGGAAATGCAGTTTGCCGATTTTGTAACGGTAGGTTTTAATCAAATCGTCAACAACTTAGCAAAGATTCATTATCGCTGGGGGCAAAACGCGGATGTAGTGGTTCGTATGCCAACAGGTGGAGGTGTAGGGGCTGGACCTTTTCATTCGCAAAGCAATGAAGCTTGGTTCACCCATGTGCCAGGATTAAAAGTGGTGTACCCTTCTAATCCACATGATGCGAAGGGATTAATGATTGCAGCCATCAATGACCCCAATCCTGTATTATTTTTTGAACACAAAGCATTGTATAGAAGCATAAGCGGAAAATTACCACAAGCCTATTATGAAGTAGCAATAGGCAAAGCAATTACGGTAAAAGAAGGAGACGATATCAGCATCATTACTTATGGAGCAGGCGTGCATTGGGCATTGGAATACCAAGAAGCGCATCCCGAGATTTCCTTGCATATTCTAGACTTAAGAACATTGGCGCCTTTAGATTATGATGCTATTAAAGCAGCAGTTGAACAAACAGGTAAAGTATTGATTTTACATGAAGACAATTTAGTAGGTGGCATCGGTGGAGAAATTAGTGCATGGATCAGTGAACATTGTTTTGAATTACTAGATGCCCCTGTGTTGCGATGTGCTTCATTAGACACGCCTATTCCATTTAATATTGAATTAGAAAAAAATTATATGGCCAAGAGCCGCTTAGATCAACAGGTACAGCAATTGCTTAATTATTAATTCCCTCCTATGCAATCAATGGTAAAAAAAATAAGTGCATTATGCATTGCGGCATGCAGTGTGATCATGGTGAGCGCTCAACAAAATCCTAATGAATTATACCAAGCACCTGTTTTTGCAGATAAAGAAAGGGCTGCTAAAATAAAAGCATTGGCCCCAGTTATACAAATGATGTACAGCAATTATGCTAAAGCCAATCATTTTCCCAGCTTTTCATTTGGGGTTGTGGTAGATGGAGAATTGATACTGAGTGGCAGTGAAGGATACAGCAACATCGCTAATCAAACCAGGGCCAATACAAGAACCATGTATCGCATTGCTTCAATGAGCAAAAGCGTAACAGCCATGGCCATTATTAAATTAAGGGACGAAGGAAAATTAAAATTAGATGATCCTGTTTCTAATTATATTCCTGAATTAAAAAACCAAGCATTGACCAAAGATGCTGCATCCATAACCATTAGAGAATTATTAACGCATTCAAGTGGACTCCCCGAAGACAACCCATGGGGCGACCGTCAATTGGCCGACACCGATGAGGAATTGATTGAGCTATTTAAAAAACAATTGAGTTTTTCGAATGTAAATGGAACAGAATACGAATACAGCAATGTAGGATTTGCCACTCTGGGTTTAATCATTAAAAAAGTTACTGGCCTCTCTTATAGTGAATACATCAACCAGCATTTTTTTAAAAGACTGGGCATGCAAGCTGCATGGGAATACACCAAAGTACCAGCAGATCAATTAGCAAAAGGCTATCGCTTTGTAAACAACAATTTTAAAGAAGAAGCATTATTGCATGATGGAATTTATGGGGCCATGGGTGGATTAATCACCTCCGTAGAATCGTTCAGCAAGTACATGGCATTGCACCAACAAGCATGGCCAGCACGCAATGAACCAGAGAATATTATCATCAATAGAAGCAGCATCCGCGAAATGCACCAGCCCTGGCGCTTTGCATCCATGAACCCTTACTTCAATTATGGCAATGGAATTGCCTGCCCTGCCGTTTCCGCTTATGGATATGGACTGAATATTTTTAGAGATTGTAACAACAAAGTATTTGTAGGGCATAGTGGCGGATTACCAGGCTTCGGAAGTAACTGGCGCATTATGCCAGAATACGGCATTAGCGTAGTGTTGTTAGCCAATGTAACGTATGCACCCACCACATCCATCAATTTAAAAGTATTGGATAGTGTAATTAAGCTAGCAGGATTAAAACCAAGAACCATTCCTGTTTCTACAATATTGAATCAACGTAAAGGTGAATTGGTAAAACTGTTACCGAATTTTACTAACGCAAAACAATCGGGCATATTTGCAGAAAACTTTTTTGACGACTACTATACCGATTCTTTGGTAAAGCAAGCGAATACAGCTTTTCAAAGCATTGGAAAGGTTACAACCATTGAAGAACTGATTCCAGAAAATCAACTCCGCGGTTCATTCATCATCAATGGAGAAAAAGGAAAACTGAAAATTTTCTTTACACTAACACCAGAGAATCCTGCATTAATTCAGGAGTATCGGTTGAGTGTGGTGAAGTGAAAAATTGCGAATTAAGAAACAGACATGATTATTGATTTTCTAATTCTCCATCGCCCTTCAACTAACTCAACAAATACCCAACGCTCTAGACTAGATTTCAGTTTGTCTTTTGTAGTAATAACTAAATAACCTTTTGTGAATTGTTGATTAAAAGCTATTCTTGAAAATTGAATGGAACCTAGAACCCCTTGATTAACTTTTTGACTAAAGTCATAATGCTTTACAAGCTTAAACCTACCGATATTTGTTAAACTATCTAGATTTAGCTCGTGAATGGCGGAATCTGTTTTGATGAAATTGTATATGTCTTTTTTATCGTACATTTCTGATTGATCAAAATCATTACTAGATAATGTAAATATAAAATCGAGATTTTTAATTGGTTCTAATTTATTGGAGACAGCAATTAAGTTAGTATCATTTTTTAGTTGTAAAGTCTTTAAATCATGCATTAAGAAATCATCATAAGGATAGTATGGTGTATCTAAAGAAATTAAGAGAATGTCATTCACAACTTTATTCTCTAAATTAAATTTCGCTTCATCTACAACAACTTTATTTCCGCTTGAATTACAGGATACGAGAGAACATAATAAAATTAGAAATATCGTAAACCAAAGAAGACGCATTACTAATTACTGAGTTTAAAAGTTCTGATTAAAGTTACATCAAAATGATGCCTACAACCGTTCTATTTCAACTTCTTGAACCTGTTTCCACAAGCCATCAATTTTCTTGAAAAATTTAACTTTTGTAATGCCAGCCTTCGCAGAAACGGAAACATTATAAGTTATTAAAGCGAGGGTATTTGAGATATATGGGGTATAAAAAGTCAACTTACCAGCGATAGATTTACACTCACTATTCTTGATTTCAGACAACTTTTGCAAATTAAATTTTCCAGTATTTACTATTCTTGACAACTCAATTGTATCAACTTTTACAGAGTACTTGTTTGATAGTAATTCTTTATATTCCTTACTACTACTTTTTTGTAGTATTACTTTAATTGAACTTAGAACACGATTAGGAGGCATTTGAATAGAATCAACCAAAATACAAATCCGCTTGGGTATAATTGTGTTTTCATTATTAAAGGGTATTTGAATTAATTTACCACTTTGATATGCAGACGAGTCAACAAATTGAAAAAAATTAAGATTAATAATCTGGTGCAAATCATTTTTTTTATTACCAATATCATTACAACTATGCAGCAGTAAAAATGAAATGAATAATAGAGTACTTCTAAACATGTTTAAAAATATGTGCTGAATCTAATGAATCTTTTTCTAGATTTTGCTTCATCAACTATAATGTTAAAAGCATCTTTTATATTAGAAAAGATTAATTTAAATTGAATGAAAAATCAATTCTTTATTTAGAAATTCCATCCAAAGATTAATTTCAATTTCTAAATCTAAAATTGACCTACAATCTTTTCTTATCATTGGCGAATCGTTTTTCCACATAATTATTCAACTTACAAATCTATCTATAATATGATAAAAGTCTTTATTGTAACTTACTCTTTCATTGCAACTTATGAAAGAAAATAATATAATGAAAATGGTACACATGTTGCATGAAAAAATTCAATTTGCCAAATCCACTTAAAATTATAAAAGTAATTTTATGATTTCAGCATTATTTTTAAGTGCGTTTATGTAGTCGTCTCCATTAGGTTTTAAGTCTTTTTCACTATAATAGTTTTTTTCCATATTTAATTCTAATGTAGTGCGATAATTATTATTTATAAATAAGGTAACTAACAATTGTTGTTCAATAAATTCATGGTAAAATCTAATAGATTTAATTTTTGAATTATTTAATTTGATAGAATACAAAAAAAAAGAGCCATCTGTTCTATTTTCAACATTAACATAATCATATGCGGTTAAAAACTGGAAAATATTTTTAAAATCAGTTATATAGTTTTCATATCCAATTCTCATTAAGTCCTTCATAAATTAAATTTTTAATTACCAAAAATTTCTGCATGTTCCATACCATAGTGATTACCAAAATCATTCCCATATCTATAATCAGGTCCAATATCATAAATAGTGTACCCTTCGGCCTTTAATTTTTTGATCCAGTTTTTATTTTCCTCAATGGTAAGATTAGAACTCCACCCAGACCATTCTTTAATTTGATGAACATTTATACCAAGTTCTAATGAGAGCTTTTGTGCAAAAGGAATAACCCTTTCATCTTGGCTTCTGCCAATTACTGCAATTTTCTGTGTATCCCACCCTTTCATTATTTTACTTGAAGTTATTGAAATTGTTTGACCATTAGAAAGTGTATGATTAAAAGTTTTATTAATATTTTGTAACCCACCCCCAAGCCAACTAGTTGCTGTTTTATAGTGAATTCCATATTTATTTATAAGTCCTTTCCCAATTTTTGTAAGTGCATATTTTGAAGCAAGTTCTCCTGCGGCTCCGCCAGCTAAATCACTGAAAAAGCCAAACATGAAATCTTGTCCCATTAGGTGATAATTATGTTCCCCATATTTGCCTTCAACAATATTTACCAAAACATCTCCAACAGCCGAAAATCCAGCTCTTCCTAATTTTCCGCTTGGAGTTCTCCATGGAATAAGTCCCTCTGCAGCACTTCTTCCAACTTGTGCTTTACTAAATTTATCATGTCCAAAAGCCGCTCCAAAAGAAGGACAATCATCTTCAGTCAAGTATATAAATAAAGCTTGAAGAAAGGCATCTGCTGCACCATTCGCTCCTGCTTTTATAAGCATTGGAATTATTGGAATTAATACTTGCTCTTGATTTTTATATCCCTTAAATGCTTCAAGTGTTTCATCTAAAGAACCAAAATCAACAATTGCTGGATTTAGACTATGATAAATATTGAGTGCGGAAAATTGAGCTCTAAGTTTATAAGGATCTGCACATTCTTCATCAATATAGCTAAGGTTTGGGGCAAATTGCCAATTGTTACTTCCACCTGTATTCCCATTATAATATTCCCAAAAACTATTTGGGACTGGAGGTAATGTGTAATTCAGTGGAGGGTTAGTTAAAAACCAGTAAAGAAGTTGAATAGTATAATCAGCACCCGAATCTCCAATATTAATATTTTGTACAACTTCTGGAGAACTTCCAGTTCCATCGCCATTTCCTCCAAGAGCATAACACCCCCAATTGCCTTCATCATCTCTCATGGGTATTGCAATAATGTGTTCTGCAATGCAACGTATGAATGCAGCCAGCCATGTCTCAGTTGACTTAATTGTTGAAGTATTTTTTATTGTTTGTTGTTTGGGTAAGCTATTATTTACTTCTGCCTGCCTAATCCCTTGTTTAAAAATTATTTTCTTATACTCATAGGTATTCATGTTGATGAACTCATAATACCCATTGAATGGCGTATTAATCTGATCATCTGCTGAAACGATTCGGATAAATTGTACTTCTAAATGATCAGTTTTAGCAAAATATAGATTCCCTCCACCAGTACTCAATGGCATTTTTAGAATCATTTGCCCTTTATAGTATGTTTTTAGGGTTTGCGCTAAAATTGGTTTTGGTCCATCTGGCATTAACTTTTGATAATTGTTAATCCAAAGTAATAATTCTTGTTTTGAAATATTTTCTGGCAATTCTTTTTTAAAAACATCTCCTGTTTTTTTACAACCTGTGAAAAGTAAACTAGCAAATAAAAACAGCACTAAGGTTAGAAAATATGAGGGGGGGGCAATTTAAATAAACGCATAAATGATTGGTGTTTGAATAATATTCACCAATTCTAATCTTTATTTCAATAGAGAGTTTACACTACAAAAAATACCGTGAAAACACGGTAATCAGAACTAACTGCCAGGTTGCGTGGTCTTCTAATTAGCTTTTGGCTACTGTATATAAACTTGCAGGTTTGCGAAAAAGGATAATAATCTGTTCAAAGCTTACTCAAGATTGGAAGTTTATAATTTCTAGAACTTCAATTTTTTAAGGTGTCGTAACACTTCTCTTTCTACTTGGTCAAAGTCGGGCAGGTCTTTTATTTGTTCGCTCATGGAGCTTTTCCATCTGCCTTTGTATTGTGGCAATCGTTCATCCAATTTTTTAGGAAAATCGGTGTGCATTAAATCTTTGCTTTTGCATTTGGCTTCAAATTCATTCACATAAAAATCTGCATCCATTTTATGATCTTCCAGCAAATACCAAATGTCGTATAAATCCCTTGCTTGCATTCGCTGCATTACCGAACGCATTTTTTCAACCAATACCTCCTCTAATGGATAACATAAAAGTTGGTGTTCTTCCAAATCAGAATAGCTAATAAAAACATGATTCATTACTGGTTTAAAAACCAGTTGTTCACTTCGTGAAATATCAACTTTGACTTTTTTGTTGTTCCCTTGCCCTCCAAGTGGACCAATGTAGCTGATGTAAAAATTGATGCCCCCATCTTCATGTTCATTATTGTCTATTATATCAAGCGGGATATTGGCTTCATCTTTTATGGATTCAAATACTTCATTAAACCATGCCAAAATTTGCTCCTTTGTTATTTCGTTATTTAGCAAAGTAAAATCTAAGTCCTCCGAAAAGCGATAGTATTCAAAATAAACTTTCTTTAAAACTGTTCCACCTTTAAAAACAATTGTCTTTGAAAGTTGCTCATGTTTAGACAGGCCAAACAGTATCCATGAAAGTATGTAATCCTTTTCAATCTGCTGGTCACGAACACCACCTGCATTTGCTTTTTGCTGTATCTCTCCGGGTTTAATCATGTGTAAATGGCAGATTTAATGGTTTCCGTTTCTAAATTCTGTTGAATACTCCAACGGCTTATTCGCTTTCCTGTTTTAGGCAATTCGGTATCAAGTAATACATACGAAGCTGTTTTCATTTGTTGCAGTTCCTGAATAATATGGGTATTGATGTCTAATGTTTCTAAAAGAAAACCCAGTCGTTTTATTACTGCTTGAGAATCGAATTGCCTAGTATAATCAAGAAGTGTATTATATTTTATTCTGTCTTTAGAAGTGTAGATTGCTCTTGCCACTTCAACTATTCCACCAGCATAATCGGGTTTGAATAAGCAGTCAATAAAAGTTTTTTCTAAGTCTGAACACAATACTTTATGAAAGCTATCAATCCAGATTTTCTTTGAACCAAAAAAATGTTTCTCGTTGTGATAGATAAATTGAAAAGGAACTTCTTTGATTTTTATTTCTGATGGTCGGACTTGTTTTGAAACAACTATCTGTTCTTTTAGTGATGGTTGTGTAATTAGGTTGTGTATTTGTAAAGCCGAATAATATCCAATATAATGTTTAGCATCATTTACTAAATGTTCTGCAACCAAATGCCAGTCGGGCATAAAGGTTTCCGCATTTTTTTCATATGGTATGATGTAATAAACACCTTCTTTCAAACGCATCAACAAACCTCTCTTTGTCATATCACTGAGTAATTCCCTGATTGCACTTGCTTTAGAATCAGGCAGGGCTTTGCTTGCCAAAGAATAGTCAAAGCAATTCAGATTCTCTTCATTAAAAAAAGATAGCAGTTTGTTTGATTGCTTTGAAATATATTTATTTTTCATAGTATAATTATCAGGTTAAAGCTGATAAATAGAATATGAAAGATAAATAATATTTATGTAAATTAAAAAAAATTATTTCTCATAAGTAATATATCAGGCTCAAACTGACTAATTGAATACAAAACATCATTAAATCTTATCGAATAATCTCCAACGCCTTCCCCTCCCATTTAGGAAAGAGTATTCCATTGTTGTTAATGCTTAAATGTTTGTTGGCCACGCCACTAAATACCGACCTAAAATCAGTTGTTACAGGAAGATCTCGTAGGTCTTCTAATTGGTCTTTGGCGAGTGAACCTATTTGTTGATACACTTTTCCGCCTTGTACGTCATTGCCTAAAATAAATGAGCAACTGGCTCTACCATGATCGGTGCCACCTGTTCCGTTTTGTGCAACCGTTCTACCAAACTCGGTCATGGTCATCACCGTTACATCGTCTTGGTAAGCGCCCATATCATTCCAAAATGCAGCAATACTATCACTAAAGTCGCGCACGTTGCGAGCGAATACACCATTGAGGGTGCCTTGGTTAAAATGCGTGTCCCATCCCCCACTCTCTGCAAATGCTACTTCCAATCCTATATTCATTTTTATGAGTACGGCAATTTGTTTTAATGAATTACCGAGTGGACTATTGGGGTATACCACTCCTGCAACGGGTTGATAATTTTTGATATCGTTTACGTTGAGCATTTTTAATGCTTCAAAACTTTCTTTACCTGCACGATTGAGCAACCGATTACTGGTTTGTTCATACAATTCTTCAAAGGAACCTGCAGTCAAATTTGCTGCCATGGGGTTCCCCTTGGTTTGAAGGGCAAAGTCTGCTAGGTTACTAATGGCCAATGCTTCTTGGTTGCCATATAAACTTCTTGGCAATGCACCTGTGATGCTTACTGCCCTAAATGGACTGGCATCGTGCCCCATTAAACCTACGGCTCTATTTAACCAACCACTCGAAGTACTCTTGCTGAATGGTGTGCCCGATTCCATATAATCTTGTGCATCAAAATGACTGCGGGTATTGTTTGGGCTGCCCACCCCATGTGCAATGGCTAATCTTTTGTCTGCGAAAAATGGTTGCAATGATGCAAAGCTGGGATGCAATCCAAACTGCCCATCCAAATCAAATAATTTTCCTGCAGCATTAGTAGGGTCCATAAATAAATTGGGTCTTGCCTTCTTCAAATCCATATCAGTAAATGGCGTAACAGCCATCAATCCATCCATTGCTCCTCTTTGAAATATGCATACCAATACTTTATTTTTTTTGTAGGGAGCAGGTGGCATGCTTGCTGCTGCAGCACGGGTAATAAACGCGGGTATTCCACCTGCAATTCCGGTTGCAAATAGTGCCATAGCACCTGATCGCATAAATGCTCTTCTACTGGTCATATTATTTTCTTTGAAATTCGGGTGAGCCAATAATGATACCTACTACCTGAGACAACATATTTTTTGTTCCCTTATCAAAAGTCATTTGTTCTGCTGCTTTATCTACTGTTGCTGCTTTACTAATTTTTTCTTCTACTCCTTCATCGTTCACCAACGGAATCAATCTTTTAATATTCGCAGCATGATCACGTTGTGGCAATAATAGATTGCTGTAAACAGTCAATGCATCAATGGCACTCTCAGGTTCATGGTAATTGTTTAAGGCGGCTAAATTCATTCGCACGCCAGGAATTTTTTGTGAAGCAAATGCCAATCCAAAATTCATTCTATTCAATAATGCACCCGTGTTAATCCAATTGGATGCTCTATCTGGAAATCCGGTAGGTGCTTGGTAATAATAAAACCGTTGCCCCATTTTGGTACACCAATTAAACAATTGAAAAGGCTGTATGATTTGTGCATTGGTTGCCCTTACAGCGCTGATCACCATTTCAAAAGGCGACTTTACTTTTTCATGCGATATAGATTTTTTCCAGAATGCGGGATCATACACCATGGTGCGCAAAACCGCTTTGATATTTCCATCGGTTGACTGAAATGTTTTCACCATGTTTTTGATTAAAGCCGCAGAGGGAGTATCACTCACGAATCTGGTAGCCAACTTGGTGCAAATAAATTTAGCGGTTGAAGGATGTTCTGCCAACATGGTCAATACATCAACCCCTTCTTTGTATCCGCCATTGGCAGGAAAATTTTTATTCAAAATTGTTTTGGCATCATTATCGTGTTGGTCTGCTCTGAATAAGAAATCGCCTTTCATTAAAAATCCTCTTCTTTCCAATTGAGCTGGGTTCAAACGCTCCAATATATTTCTAGCTGGTGCATCTTTTGCCATAGGCATCACTGTCCATCCTGTTAAAGCTTTAGCAACTGTTGTTACATCTGCTTGTGTATATCCTCCATCTACGCCCAGTGTATGCAATTCCATTACTTCACGTGCATAGTTTTCATTCAAGCCTCTTGCATTTCTTGGAGCAGCCATATTTGCCCTTGGATTATTTTTGATGCTTACACTACTCGCATTGTCTAAATATTCTAACATGGCTGGATGCTGTGCAGTGGCCAATAACAAATCTTTGAATCGACCCATTACATTAGGGCGAATAGCGTCTCGCTCATAAGTGTATACAAATTGCTGGCACTGATTCTTGGTAACGGAAACATTAAAATGGTTGAACCAAAAATCGGTGAGTACTTCTTGCAGTTGATTATTACTATATGCAGCACTCAATACTTTTTGATTCACTAATTCGCGGTGCAATTCTAGAATGGGTTTGTACCCTTCTTGCTCCATAATTAACCGAACCTGTTCCCTGTATTCTTTTTGATCACCCTTAATTGAATCTTTGTTGATGATGCCTTTTCTGGTTGCCAATCGAATAACTTGACCAGCGTTTAAATAGGTATTTACAATGGTATCATTCGTAAGTGATAATGATTTAAACGCAGCTAATCTTTTGTTCAACCCTTCGTTGGGTTGATTGGCTGCGAATTGTTGCTCCAACCAATTTTCTAAACCCATATTTACCAGGGCTTCCACTTGACCTGGTTTTGCACCAAAACTAAATCGATCTAATAATCTGGCTGCTGCATGTTGGGGTGTATAGCCAAACTTTTTATAGGGAATATTATCATCAACCAATGAGCTGAATCCGAAGGTTGCTATGATAGCTAAGCAAAATAAAATGCCCTTTGCAAATTTCATGTACTGAATTTGCAGTAAGATAGCTAAACGAATCAAAGGTTTAATTGGCGAAATGTTATTTTTTGGTTGCTACCTTATAAAGGATGCCAGCCATCAAAGCAAAGAATAATGTTCCCAATAAAAAATAGCCATTTTCGGATAACAGATGTACCAACCCTTCTTCTTGGCTTACAGCGGCAAGGAATTTCTCGCCAGATTCAGAGCCAGACACAAATGCAATGATTACCCCTGCTACTGCGCCTCCTGCTACCAATCCTGTTGCAAACAAATTGCCTTTGCCCAATTCCTCTTCTTCGGCACTGAGTTGTTGGTTTGCTTTTTTCTGTTTGCTTTCTACAATCCCTCTAATAGCACCGCCTAAAAAGATAGGCAAAGTGGTGGCCAACGGCAGGTATGCTCCCACCGCAAAACTCAACGATTTAATACCACATAACTCCATAGTAATTGCTAAGAACACCCCTGCAAAAACATACTGCCAATCGAGGTTCTGTGAAAGAATTCCTTTGATTAATGTGGCCATTAATGTGGCTTGTGGTGCAGGATATTTTTCTGTACCAATGGCATGATTAATGCCTTGGCTCAACATTTCTGAACTGGGTTTATCTAAAAACTTTACGGTTAAACCTATCACCAAAGAAGAAACAATAGCCCCTACAAACAAGGCAATTTGTTGATTGCGTGGTGTGGCACCTACTATGTATCCGCTTTTCAAATCTTGTGAAGTAGCGCCTGCATTAGCAGCAGCTATACAAATCATTCCACCTACTACCAATACCAATGGCTCATAACTTTGACCAGTCCATCCCATACTTAAAAAAATCAAACTGGTTCCCATTACTGTTGCAATGGTCATTCCACTAATGGGGTTATTAGAAGACCCAATTAATCCTACAATTCTAGAAGAAACGGTTACGAATAAGGCACCAAATATGATTACTAAAATACCTATTAATAATTTCTGTAACACACTATCACCGGGCACTTGTGGCAATAAAGTAATCAATAGAATTAGTCCTAATGTGCCTAAGCCAACTACTTTTAAACTCAAGTCTTTTTCTGTTCTTAACACGGTGCCTGCATTTTCTCCACTCTCTGCTTTTAAAGAAGCAACAGATCCTTTCACCGATTTTACAATAGTTGGTACTGTTTTAATCAACGTGATAATACCTCCTGCTGCTACTGTTCCTGCCCCAATCTGTCTAATATATGCATAATACACTGCAGAAGAAAAATCTGTAAAAGTATGTGCTATGGGATCCCAACCGCCTTTTCCTCCAGCAACTGCAACATCTGCCAAGTACCCTAGTTTCACTAATTGTGCTGCTATCATATCGGGTGGTACCAAGGAAGAAAACAATGGAATAAATACCAACCAACTCAACACCCCTCCTGCAACCAATACGCCACCAATTTTAGGACCAATAATATATCCAACCCCTAAATACTCAGGCGTAATTTCTCCACTCACTTTAGCGGATGGAAAAAACTTATTGATTTGTTGGGTGGCGTAATAGGGCGTTTCGGCAATTACATGCAATACTTTTTGCAAGAGTGCATACACAAATGCAACCCCCAATCCCCAAAATGCAGTCTTTGCAAAATCTCCTCCCTTCTCTCCTGCTTTTAATACATCTCCACAAGCAGTTCCTTCTGGATAAGGCAGGTTATCGTGTTCGTTTACAATTAATGCTTTTCGTAATGGCACCATTAATAAAGTACCGAGCAATCCACCTACAATGGCTAATATTAATATGGTTAAATAATTAAAATATTCTGCACTATCGGGTGAGGATAAAAATAAAAATCCAGGTAAGGTAAATGCTACGCCTGCTGCAATACTTTCTCCTGCAGATCCAGTGGTTTGAATAATATTATTCTCCAGAATAGTCGTCTTTAAAAACTTACGTCCCAAAGTAATTGCAATCACCGCAATGGGTATGGATGCTGAAACAGTTAAGCCTGCTTTTAATGCAAGGTATACAGTTGCTGCTCCAAATATTACCCCAAATAAACTTCCTACTAATATAGACTTGACGGTTAATTCAGCCATATTAGACGCTGGGGCCACAAAGGGTTTGAATTGCTTAGTTGGTTGAGACATAAAAGATTTTTTTTAATATTAGTCCATCATTTTTTTAAGCTTGCTCGCTAATATAAATAAGATTATGGATGCTGTTCCGGCCATTACCACAAACATCATGAAGTATTCATTCAAATTAGTGATGGCAAATCCCATTACATAAGTTGTTTTTCCATCAGGATACAAGGCACTTAATACGCCTGCTAATTTATTTGCGAATGCATTGGCAGTAAACCATACAGCCATTAATAAGGAAGCAAATTTTACCGGTGCTAATTTATTCACCAATGAAAGTCCAATGGGCGATAAACACAATTCGCCACTGGTATGCATAAAGTACATGCCTGTTAACCAAATCATACTTACTTTAACACCGGGCTGCACGTCTTTTACGCCAAAAGCTATCCATAAATAACCTAGTGCTAATAAAAATAATCCCATCGCCATTTTAGTGGGAGAAGAAGGTTCGCGCTTGCCCATTTTCAACCATAAAAAAGCAAAGATTGGGGCGAGTATTACCACGAATGTGGAGTTTAACGATTGAAAGAAACTGGCTGGTACCACATAGAATCCTAAGTCTCTATTGGTTTGCTCCTCTGCAAAAAAAGTGAGGGATGCACCTGCTTGTTCAAATGCACTCCAAAAGAAAATAACAAAGAAGGAGACTGTAAAAATGACTGCCACTTTTTTCTTTTCTAAACTGCTCAAGCTTTTATCTGAAAACACAATGAATGCAATCAATAGAATACTCGCAATCAATAAATAAAATAAGTAACTAAAGATTTTAACATCAGCATAAATTAATCCAATGGTCAAAATAGAAAAAGCCAATAATGACCCCACCATAAATAGTGGTTTTAAAAACTTTTTGGGTGCATTGTCCGGAGTTAATCCCAAGGTTTTTCCTTCTGGGTCTAACACATATTTGTTGTGCAATAGTTTTAGGGTGGCTACTCCCAAGAGCATTCCAATCCCCCCGGCCAAAAATGCCCATTTAAAATCGGCTGGATTGCCTGTATCGCCTACTAAACCACATACAAATGGCCCCAATGCTCCACCCACATTGATTCCCATGTAAAATATGGTATAGGCAGAATCGGTTCTGGAATCTCCTTTTCTATATAGCTGTCCTACTAATGAAGAGATATTGGGCTTGAAAAAACCATTCCCTGCAATCATGAAACCCAAGCCTGAAAAGAACAACCAAGAAGAAGCATCTGGGTTAGATTCGTATAACATGCCACAAAAAAACAAAATGAATTCTCCTATGGCCATCAAGATACCCCCTGCTAAAATAGACCGCTTATTCCCCCAATATCTATCAGCCACATACCCACCCACCAATGGGGTCAAGTAAATTAAGCCTGTGTAACTTCCATATAAATTGGATGCAAATACTTTGTCGAACATCAATGCCTTGGTCATGAATAAGACCAAGATGGCTCTCATACCATAATAGTTAAAGCGTTCCCACATTTCGGTTGCAAATAATACATACAGTCCTTTAGGATGTGCAATCGATTTTGTTTTATCAGTCATAGCAAACATTTTCGTTAATGCCCCAAAATAGTGATAAAAGTGAAACTGATGGGTTATTTTCGCAACCAATTTAGCTTTCATGAATATTCTACTATTAGGCAGCGGCGGCCGTGAACACGCATTAGCTTGGAAAATGACACAGAGTCACCATTGCGATCAACTATATATTGCCCCTGGAAATGCTGGCACAGCTGAATTTGGGACCAATCTGGCTATTTCAGTGACCGATTTTGATGCCATTAAAGATGCTTGTATGAATTACCAGATTAATATGCTGGTTGTGGGTCCCGAGGAACCTTTAGTAAAAGGAATTTATGATTTCTTTCAAGCTGACCCTTCTTTAAACCATATCATTGTAGTGGGTCCTTCTAAAGCGGCGGCCCAATTAGAGGGCAGCAAAGCTTTTAGTAAAAAATTCATGCAAAGACATGGCATACCCACGGCTGCTTATGCGGAATTTACGGCTGATTCTATTGAGGATGGTAGAAAATATATTCAACAACATGCTTTACCTATCGTATTAAAAGCAGATGGATTAGCTGCGGGTAAAGGGGTGGTGATTGCAGCAACCACCGAAGAAGCTTTGGCTTGTTTTGATGAAATGATTCTAGGCAAGCAATTTGGTGCTGCCAGTGAAAAAGTAGTCATTGAATCCTTTTTACAAGGTATAGAAGTAAGTGTATTTGCCCTAACCAATGGAGAAGCTTACCATATTATTGGCCATGCCAAAGACTACAAGCGTATTGGCGAAGGTGATACCGGATTGAACACCGGTGGAATGGGTTGTGTTAGTCCAGTTCCCTTTATGGATGCGGATTTCATGCAAAAAACAGACAAAAAAATTATACGCCCAACAGTAGAAGGACTGGCCAAAGAAGGACTTGAATACCATGGATTCATCTTTTTTGGATTGATGAATATAGACGGAGAGCCTTTTGTGATTGAATACAATTGCCGATTAGGAGATCCAGAGACAGAAGTGGTATTACCCCGCTTACAAACAGACTTAGTGGCCTTGTTTGCAGCTATGGATAACGGTACTTTAGAAGATGCCAATATCAGTTTTGATGAACGCAGTGCTGCTACCATTATGGCGGTGAGTGGTGGATATCCGGGTGATTATGCGAAGGGCAAACCCATTGAATTACCTGCTGCTAGTGAGGTTCCGAAAGACACTATGGTATTTCATGCGGGTACTATTTCTTCGGGTGAGCAGGTTTTAACAAATGGTGGCAGGGTTTTGGCAGTAACTTCATATGGGGCAAATATTGCAGAAGCCGTTGAACGTTCTAAAACGACCCTGCAGCAAATTTCCTTCGAGGGCATGTATTTTAGAAAGGATATTGGGTTTGAATTCCCTTGTTAATTCCACTAATTTCAAGCACCTTTGTAACTATTGCTTTAACATACACAAGAACTTAACCATACAATGGGATTATTTAATTTTTTCACTCAGGAAATAGCCATGGATTTAGGTACTGCCAATACCTTGATTATTCACAATGACGATGTAGTTGTAAACGAACCTTCCATTGTTGCATTAAATCGCAACAATATGAAAGAGGTTTTAGCGGTTGGTAAGAAGGCACTCATGATGCACGAAAAAACACATGAAAGCATCAGAACCATTAGACCATTAAAAGATGGAGTAATTGCAGACTTTAACGCCGCCGAATTAATGATTCGCGAGTTAATGAAAATGATTTACCCAAAGAAGCCTTTGTTTCCTCCAAGTTGGAGAATGGTTATATGTATTCCTTCTTCTATTACTGAAGTAGAAAAACGTGCGGTAAGAGATAGTGCGGAACAAGCAGGTGCAAAAGAAGTATACATGATTCACGAACCTATGGCTGCTGCCTTAGGTATTGGTATTGATGTAGAAGAACCTGTTGGAAATATGATTATTGATATTGGTGGTGGTACCACTGGTATTACGGTGATTGCATTAGCAGGAATTGTTTGCGATCAAAGTATTCGTATTGCAGGAGATGAATTTACTGCAGACATTATGGAAGCGTTGAGAAGATACCATAGCTTATTAATTGGAGAGCGTACTGCAGAACAAATTAAAATTAATGTAGGAGCTGCAATGAAAGACTTAGATAATCCTCCAGAAGACATGCCAGTAAATGGTCGTGACTTGGTTACGGGTATTCCAAAACAAATCATGGTAAGCTACCAAGAAATTGCAGAAGCACTCGATAAAAGTATTTTCAAAATAGAAGAAGCTATTTTAAAAGCACTAGAAACTACTCCTCCAGAATTGGCGGCAGATATTTACCGTAGGGGATTATACCTAACTGGTGGTGGTGCCCTCTTACGTGGTTTAGACAAGCGCTTAAGTGCAAAAATTAAATTGCCTGTTCATGTAGCAGACGATCCATTGAAAAGTGTGGTACGCGGCACTGGGCTTGCGTTAAAGAACTATCAGCGTTTTCCATTTATCATGAGATAGAACAGCTAATCGGCTTTGAAAAATATTTTCCTGTTCATACGGCAATACTTCAATTTCCTCAGCTTTTTGCTGTTGCAAATTCTATGCATTGTGATGTTGACCAAAGTAAGTAAAACGCATGAAACTTATTTTGCGGGCACTGTATTTGAAGTTACTGGTTATTTTAATAGTCGTTACGCCAACTTACAACAGTACTTTAATTTAAAAGAAGCCAATCAAAAATTAGCACAAGAAAATACCCGTTTAAGAAATGCTTTGGGTGCTAATTTTATTTCACCAGATACCAGCCTAATTAATTTTACTGATTCTAGTTTTGTAGATACCCTGGGCAGAAATAGAAAATTCATATATCTCCCTGCTAAAGTGATTGGGAATTCTTACACTTTACAAAACAATTACTTAATGCTCGAAAGAGGCACCGATCAAGGCATCAAAAAAGGCATGGCTGTAGTTGGACCAAGTGGAATTGTTGGTGTAGTAGTAGATGTATCAGCCAATATTAGTAAAGTAATGAGTTTGTTACACAGAAATAGCAAGGTTTCTGCAATGCTCAAAAAAGACAATACTGCTGGAAGTATAGAATGGGATGGCGCAGATCCTTCCATACTTATTTTAAGAAATATATCTAAGAGTGCGAAAGTACTTAAAGGTGATACGGTGCTTACCAGTGCTTATTCTGCCAACTTTCCCTCGCACTTAATGATTGGTAGGGTAGCTTCTATAACTGCGGATCCAGCTACTAATTATTATACTTTGAAAATTAAAACAGCCACTAATTTCTTTACGTTGCAATCGGTGGATGTTATTTATAATACTCGCTACAACGAACAAATTGAACTGGAAATCCGAAATCAATAGCAATGAGCAGTTTATTAACCAATATATTCCGGTTTGCTTTTTTTATTCTACTACAAGAATTTGTGTTGAATAAAATACCTGCCTTGCACCAGTTTATTGTGCCCTATATTTATTTTTTATACATTCTGTGGTTACCATTTAAAATGGGCCGCTGGTATGTGTTACTATTGTCTTTTCTTTTTGGATTAACCATGGACTTTTTTACTGGAACCATGGGATTACATGCTGCAGCCTGCACTTTAATAGGTTTTATCAGACCTTTTTTACTAAGCTTATTGATTCCCCAGGAAACCACTGAGCAGAGTTATCTAGAGCCTAGTATTAAAAGTATGGGTTGGGCTCCATTTAGTTTATACATAGGTTTGCTTACGTTTATTCACCATTTTTATTTGGTGCTGTTAGAATGGCTACAATTTGGAAGCTTTACTTATTTCTTGGGCAAAGTGAGTGGAACAACAGGTATAAGTTTATTGCTTATCTTTTTGGCTGAAATGTTGTTCAACAGAAAAGCAAAATATAGAACGAATAGTTAGTGTAGTAGTTCTAGTTTATGCTTAATTTCACGTGGTCAACTCAATTGACTTCTCCTAATATATGTCCGTATTTAATCAAAGCCGTGGTAGGATTATCCAAATCATTATTGGTGTTGTATTTATTGTAATAACAGCACAG
The DNA here is from genome assembly GCA_002281575.1 of Sphingobacteriia bacterium 28-36-52. GTDB lineage: Bacteria > Bacteroidota > Bacteroidia > Chitinophagales > Chitinophagaceae > Sediminibacterium. The sequence goes on along the minus strand of NCGN01000004.1, from coordinate 158,941 downwards.
CTTATTAATCTTCAAATTTTCTCTTCCCAATATAAACTGGCAGCAGAAAACAACGCCATATACCGAAAAATTATTTATCCCGATAGAGGCATTATTTTTGACCGTAAAAAAAGAGCTTTACTCGAAAATACCATCAGTTTCGATTTAATCGTTACTCCCTCCGAATCAAAAGGCACAGATACCGCCTCACTTTGCGCCATTTTAGGAATTGATACAGCCGATTATAAAAAGAGAATGCTTGACCTGATTTTTAAAAACACCCGTGTTCGTCCAAGCGTTTTTGAACCTTTACTAAGCGCTGAGTTATACGCTAAGCTTACCGAGAATATGTATAAATTTCCTGGGTTTGTTTTAAGCGAACGTTCAGTTAGAACCTACCCTTTTAATACAGCAGCACAATTGCTTGGATATATTGCTGAAGTTGATACCAGTTACTTAAGAAAAAATAAACACTTAGGATATGAAATGGGTGACTATGCGGGTATGAGTGGATTAGAAAAAACCTACGAATCTATTTTAATGGGGCAAAGAGGCATCAAACGTTTTATCAGAGACAATAAGAGCAGAATTCAAGGGCCTTATGAAAACGGCATATTTGATACCATCCCAGTTGCAGGTAGAAATTTATTTACCAGTATTGATGTTGAAGTGCAACAATTAGCAGAGCAATTATTGCAAAATAAAATTGGTAGCGCTGTTGCCATCAACCCAAGAACTGGAGGTATCATTACCATGGTATCTAGCCCAACTTATAACCCCAATGTTTTAACGGGTAATGCTCGTAGAAAAAATTGGGGAAGAATGGTAATGGATACCGCCAAGCCAATGTATAATAGAGCCATCAAAGGACAATACCCTCCCGGATCTACATTTAAACCATTAGGGGCATTGGTGGCCCTTGATCAAGGCTTAATTACTTCCGATTATGGAATTGGTTGTAGTGGTGGATATGGGGCATGTGGTGGCGTTTATGTAAGATGTGAACACAGTAATGCAGGCCATGCTGCTAATTTAAGATTGGCATTAGCCAATTCTTGTAACTCTTATTTCTCCGACGTTTTTAGAAAAGCATTAGACAATAAAAAATGGGGCAATACCAATCAAGGGTATTTGAAATGGAAAGAATACATGAATGCTTTTGGCTTGGGCAGAAGATTAGAGGTAGACTTACCGAGTGAAGACAAAGCCAATATTCCAGACACCAGCATTTACAATAAATTTTTTGGTGGCGCAAGAAGATGGAACAGTTGTAGTGTGCTTACATTAGGTATTGGTCAAGATAAAATGACAGCTACCCCTTTACAAATGGCCAACTTAATGTGCATCATCGCTAATAGAGGGTATTATTTTCCACCACATTTTGTAGACAGCATAGAAAACGAACAAATAGAAGATACCGTGTTGATGAATAAGTATCGAAAAAAACATGTGGTTACTAATATTTCAGATAACGATTATCAAGCGGTAAACGATGGCATGCATGATGTTACAGTATACGGAACAGCATCACACTTAAAAATTCCAGGTATAGAATACTGCGCAAAAACAGGAACGGCACAAAATCCACATGGAAAAAACCACTCTTTATTTGTGGCTTTTGCACCAAAAGACAATCCAAAAATTGCTGTTGCAGTAGTGGTAGAAAATGGAGGATACGGTTCTGTTGCTGCTGGCCCTATTGCTAGTTTGATAATGGAAAAATATTTGAACGATACACTTAGTGCCGCAGGAAAAGCTACTGCTGAAAGGGTAACCAATATGAATTTAATTCCTCAAGCTATTAAAAATTGGTATACACGAAAAGATGAAGAGAGAGCTGCTAGATTAGCCAAATTAGCACTAGAAGAAGCAGCAGAAAAAGAGGAGGCAGAAAATGTAAAAGAAAATAATAAAAATAATACTGAAGCTACTCTTGAACAAGGAAGCAAACCTGTAGGCAATAAAAAAGACAGTACAGACAAATACAAAATTAAAGCAGCCTTATTATTGAGCGAAGACAAAAAGAAAAGAATAGGAGGGCGTGCACAATGATGAAAAATAAAAATATTTCACAAGGGGTAGACTACCCCATGATTTGGCTCTATTCTATTTTAGTTGCAATAGGCGTCTTGTGTATTTTCATGGTAGAATTTAGCGAAGGCAGCAATTGGTTTACATCATTTATAGGGGGTAAAACCAATTATAGCAAACAATTATTCTTTGCAGGGTTCTGTGCCTTAGTGGCCACATTTATTTTACTAACAGATAGCAAACTCTTTACTGCATTTGCCAACTTGATGTATGCATTTGGCTTATTATTGATGGTTGCTACTTTTTTTATTGGAAAAAACATCAATGGTTCAAAAAGTTGGATTCCAATGGGTGGTGGCTTTAATTTGCAACCAGCCGAACTCTGTAAAATATTTACGGCATTGGCATTGGCCAAATTTTTATCAAGACAAGAAACAGATTTTAGCAAATTGAAATTTCAACTGATAGCTGGGGCCATTGCTATCGCGCCTGCTATATTATCTATTTTACAACACGAATTAGGTTTAGCATTGGTGTATAGCTCTTTTTTGATTGCCATGTATAGAGAAGGCTTACCCGCACAAATTTTGATTTTTGGATCATCATTTGGCGTATTGGTCATTGCTTCTTTAATAATTGAACCTAATACCCTTTTGATTATTCTCAGTGCAATTGCTATATTACTTATTTACTTTGCACGCAGACAGGCAAGAAGGAACAAAGGGTTAATTACTACTATTATTATCATATGGATGCTTAGTGCAGGAACTCAACGCTTTGTTATTCCATATATATTCAATAATGTATTTGAGTGTTACCAAAGTACCCGTATCTATAGCATGGTGGGTAAGGATTATAATTGTACCGACAATGTTAAATCCCTAAAAAAACAAAAAGCGGGCAATGAAAAAGCCCCTAAAAAACCAGATGATTATAATGTGCGCCAAAGTAAGATTGCCATTGGCTCTGGCGGATTCGCAGGAAAGGGATTTTTAAAAGGTACACAAACACGTGGAAAATACGTTCCCGCACAACATACCGATTTCATTTTCACTTCATTGGGTGAAGCTTTTGGTTTTATTGGTTGTTTAATTTTTCTAATTATTTATATAGCACTTTTATATCGCATTATACGAATTGCAGAAAGACAAAGAAGTACGTTCAGCAGGGTCTATGCTTACAGTGTAGTGAGTATTCTTTTCTTCCATTTTGCTGTAAACGTAAGTATGACTATTGGCTTTTTCCCTATAGTTGGTATTCCTTTACCAATGGTTAGTTATGGGGGATCTTCATTACTAACTTTTACTATTCTAATTTTTATTTTACTCAGACTAGATGCAGACCGACAAATGGTATTGCGTTAATTGATTATTATGACCATTATCCCATTATCTGAAGGAAGTTTTACCATTGATAAAACCAAAGTATTTGTACCATTTAATACAGCAACCGAAGAATTGAATAGTAGACCAATAGGAAGTTTGTTAGTCGAAATTCAACCCTTTTTAGTGGTAACACAAAAAGACCTTATTTTAATAGATACAGGATTAGGCTACAATATGTCTAATGGGGTACCTCAGATTTATTATAATCTAGAAAAAGCCGGTTATAATCCATCTCAAATAACAAAAGTATTAATGAGCCATTTGCATAAAGATCATGCAGGTGGAATTACTACACGAAATTATTCTACTGGAGAACAGTTTATTGCTTTCCCTTATGCTACTTATTATGTGCAAAGAAGGGAATATGAATATGCTATGGGAATTGGCTCTGCATCTTATGTTCAGGCCGATATTAATTTATTCACGAAGAAAATGAAATCATCTTTTTTGGAGGAGACGATGCCCCCCAATTACAGCAAATGAAAAGCAGATTCGTTGCCAAATATGACTTTGATGGGAAAAAATGTATGGAGTTGAGGAGAGTTTGGTGGGAAACAGGGCAAGAAAAAGGCTGGAAATACCTGTTTTACCATGATATCTCCAGCCCGGTATTTCATCATTCAAATCTTACTTAGTTTTTCTTGATCGTAGAATCTGCACGATTCCTTTGCATCAAGCGCTTTCTTAGCTCAGGCTTATCTGGTCTCCCTTCAGGTCCTTTAGGCTTCATGCCACGCTTCATCATTTCTTGGCGCATCATATCATTGAAATTACGGTCTAACTTAAAAACCTTATTTACTCTTTCATCACCGTTCAAGATTCTCTTGAAATCGTTGTTGTATTTTTTACGAATAGTCAAAGCCTGTTCTTCAAAAGCCAACTCTGCCTCTCTATTGGCATCTCTTGCCTTTTTTAGTTCTGCCATATAAGCGTTGTGAACTGGCCAAAACTGTTGTGCTTCTTCTGCACTTAGGTTTAATTGCTTGGTTATATAAGCCACTTTGATGGCTTGAATATTGGGCCTATCACCTGGCGGTGGTGGTGGCATTCCACCTTGCATTCTCCCCATTTTTGGTGGTGGTGGTTCTTGAGCTTGAGCAATTGCTGCTATACCCATTAAAATGATTAATAGAAAACGTTTCATGTTGTTGTTTTTTTAAATGTTAATTCAATTATTCACTCAGATAAAGCTGCAGTTCTTCATCTGAAATCTCAGCCACTGTTGTTTCAGAAATTGCATCCACGGTATATTGATGCAAACTATTTTCAGGCCCCGCTAGAGCGTTGGCAGTTTTTAAATACTCGTCAATGGCATCATTAGACAATGCTTGTACAGATTTATCAATGTCCATTTTGGCAATCTGTTCCATATTAATGACTAACACAGGTGAGGTTTTAACTGTTGATTGATTAACCAGATTAAATCCTCCAATTACCAAAACACCAATAACTACAGCTGCCGCAGCTAGGGTAAACCATTTACGCCCAGGGTTCATTTGCACAACCTTGGTCTCCTCCATTTGAATGGGAACTTGAAAATGATCAAAGTAACCTGTTGGTACGGTTTGAACGGGCGTTTTTGCGATGGTATTAAGCAAAGGCGCTACTTGTTCTAGTTCTTGTATAATTTCCTTGTTTTTCATTTTCTTCCATTTTAAGACTCCAATACAATCCCCAGGTTTAATGGGTTTTAATAAATTCTTCTACTTTTTTTGCAGCATGATGATAACTTGCTTTGAGAGCCCCTTCACTGGTATCTAAAATTTTGCTGATTTGTTCATAAGTCATTTCATCAAAATACCTGAGGTTAAAAACCAATTTTTGCTTTTCGGGAAGTTGCTGAATGGCCATTTGCAATTTCCATTCCAATTGATTCGCATTGAAATTGCTATCGGCTTTAACTGTATTTCCATAAACTTCCGCTACATCATCAAAGGAACTGGTTTGCTTTCGCTTTTTTTGTTCTAAAAAACTCAAACTCTCATTTGTTGCAATTCTATACAACCAAGTATACAATTGACTGTCTTCTCTAAAATTGTCTAATGCATTCCACACTTTAATAAAACTATTTTGCAGTACATCATTGGCGTCTTCGTGCTCCACTACCATCCTTCTAATATGCCAATACAATTTTTCCTGATATTGTTTAACCAGTTGAGTAAATGCTGCATTTTTTTGTGAAGGAATTTTAAACTGCTTCACCAATTGAGAATCTTGATTCAATATATATCGATTGTCTTTTAAGTTAGATAAAATAGTAGATGAAAGGTTTAATGGGGCAAAAAAATTTGTATATTCATTGGTATCTACTATGTATTTAAATAAACCCATACTAGCTTTCAGGCAAAATGTTGCCGACAAATACACTATTTACAATAGCCTTTTTGCAGCCCTACCCTTTTCAGGAATCGCCAACGTGGGCGCTTTACTACCCATATTATTACAATCTTGTATTGATGGATATCAATCTGGTAAAAACCCAAAGGAAATTATTGAAGATTTTTTTAATAGACAGGCACAGGTAAGCAATGAGTCAGAACAGATAGACCGATTGTTCAAATTTGTACAATATATAGAGAGGCAGGTGGTGCTATTTGATGCAATTGAAGATGCTGCTTTTGATTCAGTTCACCAATTAAATGGTACTGGTAGCATAAAAGCATTGTACAATGAAGCTTACTTTAAAGGTAAACTTCCATTATTAAAAGAAAAGCTGCGCCATTTTAAAGTAAGGGTAGTACTAACGGCCCATCCAACTCAGTTTTATCCAGGTAGTGTTTTGGGGATCATTCATGATTTGGGTGAAGCCATTGCAAAAAATGATTTTGAAACCATCAACCTCTATATTCAACAATTGGGTATTACCCCATTTTTTAATAAGAAACAACCTACCCCATTAGATGAGGCAGTTAACTTAATGTGGTACCTAGAAAATATTTTGTATCAGTCCATTGGAAATATTTACAATTTTATCAGTAATGAAATATTAGAAGGCGAAAATCATAATCCATTTATTGAATTAGGGTTTTGGCCGGGGGGTGATAGAGATGGGAATCCATTTGTAAAAGCTGCAACTACACTCAAAATTGCAGAATCATTAAGAAGCGCCATTGTGGTTTGCTTTTATAGAGATATTAGAAAATTAAAAAGAAGACTAACTTTTTCTGGAGTAGATATATTGGTAAATAAATTAGAAGCACAGTTGTATGAAAATGTGTTTAGGCCTGAAGAAAGCAGGAGGATTCACCAGAAAGAATTATTAGAAAAATTACAAGAAATTAAAGATTTGATGATTGCCAATCATCATTCCTTATACATTAATCGGGTAAACAGTTTAATCAACAAAGTAAAGATTTTTGGTACTTGGTTTGCTTCAATTGATATAAGACAAGACAGTCGAATTCATACAGCTGTTTTAAAAAATATAGATACCACACTCAAACAAAACAATCAACGGGGCATTTTGCCCAATGATTATGATTCATTCAGCCAGGAAGAAAAAATGAATTGCTTGTTAAAAATTGATCAAGTGATTGACATAAATGATACTTCCACTGAAATAGCTAAAGACACAGTAGAAAGTATTTTTGCTATCAATAGTATTCAACAAATAAATGGGGAACAAGGCTGTCATCGCTATATTATTAGTAACTGCCAGTCGGCATTAAATATGATTGAGGTATTTACCCTCTTTAAGTTATGCGGATGGAACACGCAGCAACTTTCGGTAGACATTGTTCCATTATTTGAAACCATTGACGACTTAAAAGAAGCAGAACAAATAATGCAATGGCTTTATCAATTGCCTATTTATAATAAACATTTGCAAGCACGTGCTCAATCACAAACAATCATGTTAGGATTTAGCGACGGAACTAAGGATGGGGGTTATTTACAAGCCAATTGGAGTATTTATACAGCAAAAGAAAAATTAACTGCAATCTCTAGACAACATGGCATTAAAGTAAAGTTTTTTGATGGACGAGGTGGCCCACCTTCTAGAGGTGGAGGGAAAACCAATAAATTTTATGCTTCGTTGGGAAATAATATCGAAAACGAAGAGATACAATTAACCATTCAGGGGCAAACCATCACTTCTAATTTTGGCACACTTAAATCTGCACAATACAATTTAGAGCAATTATTAAGTGCAGGAATTAGCAATACGGTATTTGCTGAAAATAGAATTAAACTAAGCCGAACACATAGAAACTTATTGGAAGAGTTGGGAGGTATAAGCCACCAGGTTTATCAATCATTCAAAAAAAATCCACAGTTTCTTCCATATATGCAGCAGTTTAGCCCTTTGAATTATTACAACAAAACTAATATTGCTAGCAGGCCCGGAAAAAGAGGAAATTCAGATAAATTGGTTTTTGAAGATTTAAGGGCAATCCCATTTGTAGGCAGCTGGAGTCAACTAAAACAAAATGTTCCAGGATATTTTGGGGTTGGTTCTGCATTGCAACAATTAAAAAATGCGGGGAGATGGGAAGAAGTAAAATCTTTATTTACTGAAGTGGCATTTTTCAGAACCTTGATAGATAATAGTATGATGAGCATGCTCAAATCTTTTTTTCCTTTAACAGCTCATATTCAAGACGACCCAGTTTTTGGCTCTGTTTGGAATTTAATTAAAGCAGAATACGATTTAACGCATTCACTCGTATTAGAATTATCTGGCAATAAAGTATTAATGGACAATGATGAACCAGGAAGGGCTTCTATTTTAATGAGAGACAAAATAGTATTACCGCTTTTAACTATCCAGCAATATGCATTGCATCAATTAAAAAATGAACAAATTACAGAGGACCTTAAGATTAATTATGAAAAATTGATCACCCGCTCTATGTTTGGAATCATTAATGCTGCAAGAAATTCAGCTTAATTAACTGTCTTTCCAATTCCACAAATGCAAACAAGCATAGGTTTTGTAAGGTGTCCATTTTTCTGCCTGCTTTAACATTTTCTGCTGCATGGATTTCTTATGAGATGCGTCTATTTTGTACAACTTACACATGGCTTGTTGAATACCTAAATCGTCTACTGCAAATACATCTTCACGCCCTAAACTAAACATCAACAACATTTCAGCCGTCCATTGACCTACTCCTTTTATTTGAATCAATAATTGGATAATGGCTTCATTACTCATAGTAGAAAGCACACGATCTGTAATGCCATGTTCAATACAGAATAAGGCAACATTTTTTACATACCCAACTTTAGCATTACTTAAACCGATAGACCTAAGCACTTCATTAGGTGTTTCTAAAACTTCCTCCACCTTGGGTTCTTTACCATCATATAAAGCAAGAAATCGTTTAAATATGACAGCGGCTACTTTGGTACTTAATTGCTGACTCATAATACTGGCCATTAAACGAATGGGTATATTCTTTCTTCGCTTTAATACAAAAGGCTCCTGCGTTAAAATAGAAGCCAATTTTTTATCCTTCTGTAAATGACTAATATACTCCATTAGAGAAAGTTAACTAATTTTAAGAAACACTAACTATAACTAATATGAAAAAGCAACTCCTTTGTACATTATTACTAATTGTCATTGGAATCAGCTCAAGCTTTGGACAAGCTGGCCCAGAAAAACAAATCAGAAAAATCTTGCAAGAGCAAACTGCGGCTTGGAACAAAGGAGACATTGATGCGTTTATGAAAGGGTATTGGAACAACGATAGCTTACTTTTTGTTGGAAAAAACGGACCTACTTACGGTTTTACCAATACGCTCATTAACTACAAAAAGAACTATCCCAACAAAGATTACATGGGTCAATTAAATTTTACGTTATTGGAAGTGAAGCCATTATCTAAACAACTTTGGATGGTTTTAGGAAAATGGGAGTTAACCAGAAAGGCGGGGAATATAAGTGGACACTACACTTTGTTATTCAAAAAAATGAATGGTTCTTGGGTAATCATTGTAGATCATAGTAGTTAGGACCTTATGAATAAAAGAGCTTACCTTGTATTTATTATAAAATTTCCTATATGATTTTAATTATTCTAGGCATCATTCTATTGGTTGCAGCAGGCTTTATGAATAAAGAGAGAGAAGAGTTTATTAAACTGGCTAAAGGAGTTAGAATTGCTGGTATTGCTATTGCATTGATTGGGGTATTTACTTCCTGCATTAAACAAATTGATGCTGGCCAAATTGGGGTACAAAGTTTATTTGGAAAAATCTCTAACACTATTTTGTACAGCGGTTTAAACATTGTTAACCCATTGGTTGAAGTAAGAGAGGTAGACATTAAAACGCAGAACTATACCATGAGCGGTGTAAATGATGAAGGAGAGCTTTCTGGAGATGATGCAATAAGGGTATTAACTGCTGATGGATTAGAAGTCGTAATTGATTTAACTGTACTCTACAGGGTTACTGCTAGTGAAGCCCCTAGATTAATTAGAGAAACCGGGCTCGATTTTAGAGATAAAATAGTTCGCCCACTTACTAGAACAAAAATCAGGGACAATGCTGTTTATTATACAGCCATTGACTTATATTCTTTAAAAAGAGATTTATTTCAAAATAGAATCTACAAATCAATTGATGAAGACTTTAAAAAAAGAGGATTGATATTAGAGCAATTATTGGTTCGCAATATCACTTTACCAACGAATGTGAAAACTTCTATAGAAGAAAAAATTAAAGCGGAACAAGATGCCCAAAAAATGGAATTTGTTTTGCAAAAGGAAAAACAAGAAGCCGAAAGAAAAAGAGTGGAAGCAAGAGGTATTGCAGACTACCAGCAAATTATTAGTGCAGGCTTAGGTGATAAGCAATTACAATACGAGCAAATTCAAGTAATGAAGGCGTTGGTTACTTCGCCCAATTCCAAAGTAATCGTTTTGGGGAAAGGAAATACCCCTGTAATACTTGATACAAAAGAGAAATAGGCTATTGTTCAAAATCAATGGGTTTGCTCCAAAGTTTAATAAGCCAACGAAGCAATAAAATGAAGCTGCTGATAAACCAGATGTAGAAAATGATATTTCCAGTTGTGATGCTGCCATGAAAAAAAGCATGGTCATACATTATTCCGGCAGTAGAATTTATAGCTAGCCAAAATAATCCTACAGATAAGGTATTTATAATTCTTAGAAGGTATTCACGTACACCTGGTTCCACAGTACTATTTTTACTTATTACAAGTAAATGGCTTTTTTGTTGTAGTTCTAATCAAAGCTTTGGTTGCTAGCAGCAGCTAATTTAAGAATACGGTCAAATTGAGCTGGAGTTAAGTCGTTATAAAAGAAGTAAATCGGGTCTAGTTGTGTACCGTTCTTATGTACTTCATAGTGTAAATGAGGACCTGTACTTTTCCCTGTACTACCTACGTAACCAATGACTTCCCCTCGTTTTACTTTGGTACCAACTCTGGCTTTAATACGAACCATATGGGCATACAAAGTTTCGTATCCAAAGCCATGGTTTACCACTACCCTATTGCCGTACCCTCCAGTATTAAAACCTGCATCTTTTACCACCCCGTCTGCAGCTGCATAAATAGGGGTTCCAACTGGGGCAGTAAAATCTAAGCCCGGATGCAACCTTCTGTCTTTGTAAACTGGGTCAATTCGATAACCAAAACCCGAAGAGACCCTATTTAAATTTCGATTACTAATAGGTTGTATAGAAGGAATTGCGGCTAATAACTTGGCCTTGTTCTTCACCATATTATCTATGGCATCAAATGACTTGCCCTGATAAGCCATCCTTAAACTAAGATTATTTAGTTGAGCCGCCATACTATTTACCAATTCAGTCTCCCCCATACTTTGCACCAATTGCACTTCTTTTTTCTTTTCCATTTCCTTCACCCTGGCACTATCGGGTATTGGGTTCGATTCAAAAATGGATCTGTAAACGAAATTATCTCTGTTGGCAATTTCGTCCATTTGAAGCTGCAATTGTTTAATTCGTTCTTCCATCACCTCATAATTCTGCTTTAGATCGTCGTTCTGTTGACGAAGCAACTTCTCTTTGGGTGAATCTATATAACGGAATGTAATGGCAAAAATGAGGATTCCAGTAACAATAGAAGCTGCTATATACCCCAATACCTGAAGCAACCTAACCCTAAGGGGGGTAGTCAGCTTCTCGAAGCGCATATTATGAGTATTATAGAAGTATTTTACCTTTTTCATGATCGGTTTTCAGACCCTTAAATCCGTACCTTTGCCCCTTTATATAACAACAAATATAGTTTCTACAGCCTTAATGGCATATAAAAAGTAATTCATCATGACGAGTGCCGAAATTCGCCAACAATTCTTAGATTTTTTTGCTTCAAAAAAGCATCAAATCGTTCCATCAGCTCCTATTGTAGTAAAAAACGATCCAACCCTATTATTTACCAATGCAGGGATGAATCAGTTCAAAGATTATTTTCTAGGAAATAGTGTTCCTACAAGCCCAAGAATTGCAGATACCCAAAAATGTTTGCGCGTAAGTGGTAAACACAACGACTTAGAGGAAGTTGGAGTAGATACCTACCACCATACTATGTTTGAAATGTTGGGAAACTGGAGTTTCGGGGATTATTTTAAAGCAGAAGCCATTGCTTGGAGCTGGGAACTCTTAACCGAAGTATATAAGCTTCCAAAAGACCGATTATATGTTTCTGTATTTGAGGGCGATCCTTCAGAGGGCATTCCTCCATCTACCATTGCTTTACAAGAATGGAAAAAACTGGTAGCTGAAGATCATATCATATACGGTAATAAAAAAGATAATTTCTGGGAGATGGGAGACACTGGACCATGTGGCCCCTGCTCTGAAATACATGTGGATTGCCGATCTGATGAAGAAAGAGCTAAAATTCCAGGAAGCCAACTGGTTAACAAAGACCATCCTCAAGTCATCGAAATCTGGAACAATGTATTCATTCAATACAATCGTTTAAAAGATGGTTCGTTGGTAGAATTGCCTTCCAAACATGTAGATACTGGAATGGGTTTTGAGAGATTGGTAAGGGTTATTCAAGGTAAACAAAGCAACTACGATACCGATGTATTTACAGGTACATTTGAAGCAATTGAAAAAATAACGGGTAAGCAATACGATCGCTCCGATTCAAAAGAAGCCATTGCTTTTAGGGTTATTGCAGATCATATACGTGCAATTGGATTCACCATTGCCGATGGTCAATTGCCATCTAATACAGGTGCCGGTTATGTAATTAGAAGAATTTTAAGAAGAGCTGTTAGATACTATTATTCTTACTTAAATTACAAGCAGCCTTTATTGTTTCAATTGATGCCGGTGTTGGCCAAACAATTTGTAAAAGTATTCCCTGAATTGCAGCAACAATTGGATTTTGTAAACAAAGTTGTAAAAGAAGAAGAAGATGCATTCTTAAAAACTTTAGACAAGGGTTTAAAAAGAATGGATGATATGATTAAAAACAGTAACAATCTAATTGATGGAAAAGCAGCTTTTGAACTCTTTGATACATTTGGTTTTCCAATAGATCTTACTCGACTGATTGCTTCAGAAAACAATAGAACCATTGATGAAGTAGGATTTGAAAAAGAAATGCAGCAACAAAAAAGCAGAAGTAGAGCAGCTGCAACATTAGATACAGAAGATTGGGTAATTGTTTCAGAAGATAAAGGAGAGGGATTTGTTGGTTACAACCAATTAACCACCCAAAGTAATATTTCCAAATACAGAAAAATCAGCGCTAAAGGGAAAACGCAATTTCAATTGGTATTAAATACCACTCCATTTTATGCTGAAAGTGGTGGACAGGTTGGCGATACAGGCTGGTTAGATTTTGGTAGTGAAAAAATTGCTGTAACAGATACGAAAAAAGAGAATGACCTGATTGTTCATTTTGTTAATCAATTACCTGTTGAAATAGTAAAAACATTTACTGCAATAGTAGATACTGAAAAAAGACTGTTTACTTGCTATAACCATACTGCCACACACTTGCTTCATGCAGCATTACGTAAAGTATTAGGAACCCATGTTGCACAAAAGGGTTCCTTGGTAAACGAAGAAAGTCTTCGATTTGACTTTTCTCATTTTGCTCGTTTAACTGAAGAAGAAATTACAGAAGTAGAAAATATTGTAAACGAAAAAATTAGACAAAATATCCCAGTAGTTATTACAGAAATGCCAAAAGAAGAAGCGCTAAAATTAGGAGCCATGGCATTATTTGGAGAAAAATATGGAAATACAGTTAGGGTTGTTGTGGCCGATCCAAATTACTCTGTTGAATTGTGTGGAGGCACTCATGTAATGTACACGGGCATGATTGGCTTACTCAAAATAACAGCTGAATCTGCTGTTGCAGCAGGAGTAAGAAGAATGGAAGCATTAACAGGTAGCAATGCCTTCAACTTTTTAAACAAGCAATTCAATGAACTCAGAACTGTTGCAGGTTTATTAAAAACACAAGACCCTATTAAAGCGATTGAAAAATTAATCCAAGAAAAACAAGAAACGGAGAAGAGATTGGAGAGCCTTGAAAGCAAACAGCTTCAACAAATCAGCCATACCTTGTTACAAAAAACAAGTTCATTTTCTATTGGTAATGAGGAAGGAAAATTGATTGGTCAAGTTGTTGAAGTGAATAGTGCAGATCAATTAAAAAAACTTTGCTTCGATTTAAAAACAGGATTAGGCAATCATTACATAGTCATTCTATGTGCCAATATAGGGGGTAAAGCTGCGGTATGCATTATGTTGAGTGATAGCATGGTGAATGAAAAAGGTTTGGAAGCCCCTAAACTTATTAAAGAATATGCTACTCCTTTAATTAAAGGGGGAGGTGGAGGTCAAAAAACATTGGCCACAGCAGGTGGGCAAGATGCTTCAAATTTGCCCGAACTGATTCAACAAATAAGCAGGCTTGTATAATGGACTTATCCCAAAAATACCAGGCCGTTATAGGTCTTGAAGTGCATGCACAACTATCAACAAATAGCAAACTATTTAGTGGAGATAGTATTGCCTTCGGCAATGCACCCAATACACAGGTGAGCCCAATTGCACTAGCGCATCCTGGCAGCTTACCTAAGCTGAATCAAAAAGCCGTAGAATATGCCATCAAAATGGGATTAGCATGCAATTGCACCATTGCAGAACACTCTTTTTTTGCTAGGAAAAATTATTTCTATCCAGATCTTCCAAAAGGATACCAGATTTCTCAACATACGCATCCAATTTGTATCGGCGGGTTGGTAACCATCAAAACCAAGGAAGGAGAAAGAGCAGTCCAATTAAATCGGATTCACTTAGAAGAAGACGCAGGAAAAAGTATACATGATTTGGACCCAGTTAATACTTGTATTGACTTAAATAGAGCAGGCACTCCCTTAATTGAAATTGTAACTGAACCAGATTTGTTTTCTGCGGAAGAAGCATGGCAATATGTAACCGAAATAAGAAAATTGGTTCGCTGGATTGGCATCTGTGATGGAAATATGGAAGAAGGAAGTTTAAGATGCGATGCAAATATTTCTGTACGGCTCAGAGGCGCTGAACAATTGGGTACTAAAGTAGAAGTAAAGAATTTGAACTCCATTCGAAATGTAAAAAAAGCAATAGAATTCGAAATCAACAGAATCATAACGGAATTAGAAAAAGGGAACAGTATTCAACAACAAACCCGAAGTTTTAATGCAGACAACGACACCACTTTTGCTATAAGAGACAAAGAAGAAGCAAATGACTATCGTTACTTTCCTGATCCAGATTTACCTGCTATCCATTTAACGAAAGATGATATTAAATCGATAAAAGAACAGCTACCCGGCTTACCTCATCAATTAATACAGCATTATCAAGCAACTTACCAGTTAAGCGCATACGACGCTAGCCAGCTTTGCGAAGAAAAGTCCATTTCCGACTTTTTTGAACAAGCCATACAAATTACCAATCATTATAAAATGGTTGCTAATTGTTTACTAGGCCCAATTAAGCAATTGATGAACGAGTCTCAAAAAAATATCCAAGAGCTCGGATTATCTGTGAAACAATTAGCTGAGCTGATTGAATTAATTGAGGCAGGAAAGATAAATTTTTCAACTGCGGCATCCAAATTATTACCTGCACTAATGCATACAACTAATACACCATTAGCATTATCTGAATCATTAAACCTGTTGCAAGTTAGCGATAGCAATGAATTAGAACTATGGGTTAATGCTACAATTGAATCAATGCCCGATAAAGTAAAGGAATACCAAAAAGGTAAAAAAGGATTGATAGGATTGTTTGTAGGTGAAGTTAAAAAAAGAAGTAAAGGTAAAGCCGATCCAAAAATAGTTACCGAATTATTAGAACAAAAATTAAACGCTTAAAATAGACCTATGAAAAAAACGATTTTTTTATTACTGGGCACAACGCTATTCTTTGGCGCTTGTGATCAGAAAAAAAAGTACGGTGCATTCACTGTTAAAGGAACAATCAAAAATGCGATTGCCCCTAAAGTGTATTTGCAAGAATTACCCTACGGAGGAGAACAACCTATTATTCTAGATTCTATTAGCTTAAAAGCCGATGGAAAATTTAGTTTAAAGGGTATTGCAAAAGAAGAAGGATTGTACAGATTGGTTTTAGAGAATGGGCCAGATGTATTAATTGTAAACGACAACGATGAAATTGAAGTGGATTTAGATGTTACCCGTTACAGAGTTTATGAAGTGAAGAACTCTCCAGCTTCAATAGCTATGCATACGCTATTTGAAGACTATAGAAAAAAAGATTCTGCATTGTATGCGGTATTCATGGAAATTGACTCCTTACAAGCTCAACCCAAATCGGATAGCTTATTAAAAGTGATTCAAGGAAACAGAGATGCCAAGGTAAAAGAAATGAATACCATGGTTCGTAATTTTATTAAAGAAAGTGAAAGCCCTGCAGCTAGGTATTATGCATTGGGTATGGCTTCAAGAACCATGACACCAGATGAGCTAAAAGCATTGGTTAATGAATCAGCTGAGAAATACAAAGAGCATACTGGATTAAATAAGATAAAAGAGTTAATTAATGCATCTGCTAAACAACAGCCTGCTGCACCACCTGCTTATGCTTTATTAGGAAAAGATGCACCCGAAATTAATTTACCAGATTTAGATGGAAAACCATTTACACTTAGCAGCTTAAAAGGCAAATATGTACTAGTAGATTTTTGGGCAAGCTGGTGTGGTCCTTGCAGAAAAGAAAATCCGAATGTGGTAGCTGCTTATAATCAATTTAAAAATAAAAACTTTACCATTCTAGGGGTATCATTAGACAATGATCAACAAGCTTGGTTAGACGCCATTAAAATGGATAAATTAAACTGGAAACATGTAAGTGATTTAAAGCAATGGGAAAGTGAAATGCCCAATATTTATCAATTCAATGCCATTCCATTTAATGTTTTAATAAGCCCAGAAGGCAAGATTATTGCATCTGATTTAAGAGGTAACCAATTATTTAAAACACTGGAAGAACTCTTAAAATAATGAGCAGATAACATGAGCATAACCTTCAATCTTACTATAAAGTAATTGGTATAGTGTCTCTTACTGAAGTGCATTCAAACAAATTGGCCCCGATAAATATCGGGGCCAATTTTATTTACATGTCTCGTCCTAATAGAATTTGACTACAAAATCTATATTTAATAGATTAGTTGGTATAACCTGGATTCTGTTGAATTAATGGATTGGCATTAATTTCAGGATTTGGAATAGGTAATAAGAAACGGAAATTTCCAGCTGGTAAAGTTTGTGCGTTTGCATTTGGTGCATCAGCTAACGAACGTGAAACAGGCAAATTTCTTCTTTTTAAATCCCAGAAACGGTGACCTTCGTATGGCAACTCTTTGAAGCGTTCTTCTAAGATAGCCGTAATTGCAGCATCTTTGGTAGCCAATGTAACATTGGTATAACCAGTAATTCTTGCAGTACGTAAAGCATTCAAGTCAGCAGCAGCACTTACTAAATTACCAGCTTCAGCATGTGCTTCAGAACGTATCAGGTACATTTCTCCAGTTCTAAACACTTTAGCATCTGCTACGTGTTCACCAGGCGTACCATAAGTAGTTCCACGGTATTTAGCCACCAATTGAGATGGGCGACCTGCAGCAGCCAACAAAGGCTCAGTTCTGAAGTATACACCAAAACGAACATCATTAGCTTGATCATATGCACTCATTAATTTGGTAGATGGCACCCAAGCAGTTTGAGCAATAGCAGATGAATTAGCAGAAGTTCCTTGGAACAAAGAACCAATTCTACCACCCAAAGAAGGAGTGCGGCTTAATTTAAACGCAAGCTCATTTCTATTTGCGTCGGTCCAAATACCAGCAAATTGGTTCATTGGAGACAAAGGCACTGCATTGATGTACTCAGTACTGAACGTAACAGCATCGGAATATTCTTTCAAGTACAAAGCTACTCTAGCTTGTAAAGCAGAAACAGCTGGTCTTGTTGCGCGATAGATATCAGTTAAAGCAGTTGGCAATAGCGGTTTAGCCGCGGTCATATCTGCTTTCAATTTTGCAACAAAAGGAGTAACAGTGATTCTTGGATTTGATGCCAAAGAAGGGGTTTCCATATAAGCTACTGCTAATTCAGAACCAACAGAGGTATTACTGTAATATCTATATAATTCAAAATGACAGAAGGCACGTAGAAACAATGCTTCTCCTCTCAATCGCTCCTTTAAAGCGGTTTCAGTTGCATTTGCTGCAACAGCATTTGGTAAAGCAACTAAAACACGGTTTACTCTGTCGATAATTCTGTAATACAAGTTAAATGCGGTGTAGTTATCGCGTAAACCAACATCCTGAGAGCTATACTGCCACTCGTGAGTTGTAGCAGCATTATAGAATTCACCTGGTTTTACTTCGTCTGCAAAAGTGGCATTTAATAAAATACCCATTTCAACATTCATAGCAGCATAGGCACCAATAATACCTTGCTCAGTATTGGCTACTGTTTTCAAAGCGATGTCACCACCGATGAAATCAGTTTCTTTTACATCAATTACTTTTTTACAAGCCCCTAAAGAGAAAAGTAAAAAAGAAAAGATGACTATTTTATTTTTTTTCATTTTGTTCAATTTAATATTCAATAAAGAATATAATACCTTAATAATATTAGAAGTTAATATCGATACCTACTACAAATGCTGTTGGATTAGGGTATTCGTTCAAACTAATATTGTTGCTATCTTCTGGATCCAATGCTTTCCAAGGACTCCAAATTGCTAAGTTTTGTCCTTGAACATAAAAACGAGCACTCTTAATTAAAGTAGTACCGCCCGCTGTTTTAATTGTAGGGACTGCATAAGAAACCACTAAGTTTCTGAAACGCAAAAATTTGGCATCTTGTACATCAGATGAGTTAAATCCTCTATCGAAGGTTGAGCGTTGGAATTTTTTAACATCCCCTGGCTTCTGCCACTGACCATCTATTAACTCTCGTGAAGCTCTTACTGCTTGGTGATAACCTAAAGTTCCTCTAGTAATCCAGTTACCAGTATTATTGTAACGTGTTACATCAAACTGATACGAGAATAAAGCAGAAATGGTAATTGCTTTGAAACGTACATCTAAATTAAAACCACCTTGGTGTTTCGGTAAATAAGTACCAAACTTAGCAAATCGACCAGCTTGTGCTTCAGAAAATACAGTAGCACCTGTTGGGCTTTCATACGTTGGGCGACCAGTTGCGGGATCTGCGCCTAAATAATTGGTTGTAAAATGAGAACCATAAGGAAGACCTTTTCTAATAATGAAAGTTCCTACAACATACTCATTCACCAATCCTAAATCTTCAATATTGTTCTTTTGGATTGAATGGTTCATTCCTAATGTAAATCCGAAGTCTTTTTTCTTAACAAGATCAACACTACCAGTGAATTCTATACCAGTATTGGTCATGACACCAGCATTAATAGCCAATGTACCAAAACCGGTTGTACCAGATAATGGCTGGTTTACGAATAGATCAATGGTTTTGTTTTTGTAAACATCTACAGTGAATCTTGCACGATTTTGCCATACTGCAAAATCAATTCCAATATTTGTCTTTTGAATTCTTTCAATTTTCAAATCAGGATTTCCTGGGTTACTTGGCGCTAATCCTACAACAGATGAACCAGCATAGGCTGTTGTTCCAAATGTAGGAATCTGAGGTCCTTGGTAGTTAGGTACTCCATTTAATGGAACACCATATGCACCAGTTGCAATAGATCCGATATTTGGTACAATACCATAACTAGCACGTACTTTTAAATCGGTAAAGATTCTTTGATTAGCTAGGAACTTTTCTTTTAAAGCGTTCCAAGTGAATCCAGCAGACCAAGTAGTAATCTCACGATTTGCAACGTTTACAATTCTTGAAGTTCCATCACGTCTGATATTTGCATTGATTGAATACTTATTATCATAAGTGTAACGAGCAGTAGCAAAATAAGAACGGATACCAAAGCCAGATTTAGCTGAAGAAGCGTTCTGAGGGTATGTTGCTGCACCATTGGTTGGTAAAGCACCAGCACCTTGACCTGTTTCTGTTAAACGAGGATCTAAGTTAAATAATGTAAGACCCATAGCTTTTGTCCAACCACGGATAACTTCAAAGTAAGCTCCTGCTTCTACTTCATGAATATTGGCAATACGCTTTGAAAATACTAAGCTACTGGTATTAATAAGTTGAGAAGTTAATCGGTGACCTTCTGCGGCCAAACCTCTTTGGAACTGTTGTAAAGATCCCCAATAAGAACCAGGGTTAATATAACGAGAACGGTCATCATTCGATACATCAATACCGAATGTATTTTGTACGGTTAAGCTAGGTAAAATCTTGTAGGCAATTGTAAGACCAGAGTTCAATTTAATTTGATTTAACGAACTTTTGGTATTTTCAATTCCTTCTAATAAGTTACCTACCTGACGCAATGCCAAAGGTGTACTCGCACCAAATATAATTGAACCATCCGCTCTGAATGGATTTTCATATGTTTTAGCACGATAAGTCATTTGGAAAGGATTTCTTGGTGTATTTGCACCCTCAAAGTCAGCGAACTTACTGATTGAGTAACCTATTTGATTATTAAATCGTACAGTTAAATTATTGCTTTTATGTTCTACATTTAGTCTGACAGTATATCTAGTTAAACTAGAACCTAAGTCAATACCTTGTTGATCAAACATACCAGCTGATAAGAAAAAATTAGTTTTTTCATTACCACCAGATAAATTGAATTCATGTGTTTTAGAAATACCAGTTCTGTACAATACATCTGGCCAATGTGTATCAATAGATTTGATACTATCATACAAGAACTGCTTTCTCGCAGCAGTCATACCCGCAGGAATAGCTGGGTTATTGGGAGAATATGTCCATCCTGGAGTGTTTACAAATCTTTCGCGCTCTTCATAAGCAAACATTTCAGCGGTATTCATCAAATTCAAGCGGCTAAAATCAGGAGCTTGAGTGAAGCCATACTGCGTTCTGTAAGTAAAGTTAGTAGGACCTGATTTACCTTTTTTAGTGGTAATTACGATTACCCCTGTACCACCTCTAGCACCATATAAAGCTGCAGAGTTTGCATCTTTTAATACAGTAATAGATTCGAAGTCGTTCGGGTTAATAGTCTGCATATCAAAAGCAGGTAAAGGAACTCCATCAATAACATATAAGGGCTGTGCTCCAGCACCCGCGATTGATTGAATACCTCTAATGGTAACAGATGCAGAGCTACCAGGTTGACCAGAAGCAGAGTTAACCAACATACCAGGTACACGTCCTTGCAAAGCTTGGTCAAATGAACCTACTGGTACCGTTTCTACTACCTTACCGCTTAAAACAGCAGCAGCACCAGCAAACTGGGTTTTCTTTTCTCTAGCATAACCTGTTACAACCACTTCATCCAAATTTTCTACTGTTGAACTTAGTGATACATTAACAGTGTTGCCTTTTCCTAACTTTATTTCTTTTGGCGCCAAGTTTAAGCCAGAAATAACTAAGGCTGTTGCGGTTGACGGAACAGAAATAGAGTAGCTACCATTTTCTTTGGTTAGTGTACCAGTTTTGGTACCCTTCACCAATACAGAAGCCCCTGATACGGGTTTCCCACTCTCGTCTGTTACGGTTCCTGTGACAGTTCTGTTTTGAGCCTGTAGTTGAGACAGACTGAACAACAGACACAGGAATACTGTGACTAGTTTTCTCATGATTCAGTTTTTAAGTTTTTGGATGGCTAAAATAGTTAAAGAATGTCTAAATACCATATTTTGTACCATATTAAATGTTTTAATGGTAAAAAAAAATGGGCAAATAGAAACCATTTGTATTTTAATTTATAGTTAATTCGTAATAAGGTGAATTATACATTATAAAAATGTTGGACATATAAATTATTAAGAAATTCGTCGTTAAAAATGGGTAATATTTAATGATTTAACCTCAAAATATAAATATTTCAAAATCAAAAAGTAGTGCATTCTATTGCACTTTAATAAAATGTAAGTTACTTTCCTCCTTTTTTACCAGAAATAGTTAATATTAAGACGGGTAATAATACCAGATTAGTAATAGTACCCACAACCAATGTTAATGAAGTAAGCCATCCCAGTGCTTTGGTTCCCCCGAAATCACTAAAGCTAAAGATGATGAACCCAGCAATTAATACCAACGAAGTATAAATAATACTTATTCCCGTATGCTTAATGGTTTGTATTAAGGTTGGCCCAACTTCTTGTTGGTGTGCCGGTAATTCTTGTTTATAATTAATCAAAAAACGAATGGTGACATCAATCACTATACCTAATGCTACACTAAAAACCAATACAGTAGATGGTTTCAAGGCAATACCTGCCCAACCCATAACACCTGCAGTAACAATTAAGGGTATCAAATTTGGTATGAGGGAACTAAATAAAATTCTCACCGATTTAAAGAGGTATAGCATGCAAAGCGTGATTAATAAGAAGGCCCAAAAAATACTTTCCTTTAATCCATTGATAATAAAACTTGACCCTTCTAAAAAGCTTACACTACTGCCTGTAAAACTTACTCTATAAGAAGCGGTATCAAAAATTTGATTGGCTTTTATTTCAAAATTTTTCAACAATTCAGGCAGTTTGGCACTGCCAATGTCTTTCATGTTTACACTAATTCTGGCTTTTTGCTTATTGCTATCAATAAAATTATTGATCAATCTATTAAATGCACTTGATCCATTTGAAGCATTGTTGTCTTTTTTTGACTTTAAATAGGGGCCAATAAAGGCCAAATCACTTTCGTAAGGAATGGCATAGCTTAATGTATCTCCATCATAAAATGCTTGTTTGGCAAACTTTAATCCTTCAACAAATGAAAGGGGCCTAGCCGTTGCATCTGAAGAATCTAAATAAGCGGAGAATTCATCAATGGCTGCAATGGGTTTAACAGAGCGCATTAAGCCGTTTTTCTTTTTAGTGTCTACAATAATTTCAAGCGGCATTACTCCCCCAAAATTTTCTTCAAACCATTTAAGATCAGTATAAATTTTATCGGCTTTGGGTAAATCATCCACAATAAATCCTTCACTTTTGATTCTAAAAATTCCTAGTATTGAAATCAGCGTAACTACAATGGTAACAATATAAACCATCCTAGTATGATGAAAAGCCCATCGCTCAATTCTTACTAAGATAGCAGCCAAAAATGCATTATCTAAATACATGGTGTGTTTTGCTTTGGGAGCAGGTAGAAAACTAAGTACGGGCGGAATAAAAAACAAGGAAATAAAAAACAACAATAAAATATTGATACCGGCAACTGCGCCAAATTCTTTTAGCAATTGACTTTTCGTTAATGCAAATACCGCAAATCCAATGGCAGCAGCTATATTACAAAATAGGGTTACAATACCCATTCTGCCGACCATGGTTACTAAGGCTTCTTCTTTATCTCCTTTTTCTCTGTATGCGGTATGGTATTTATTTAAAAAGTAAATGCAATTGGGAATACCAATTACTACCACCAATGGTGGAATTAGAGCAGTAAGCAAAGTGATTTTATAGCCGAACAATACCAGTGTTCCTACGCTCCAAATAACTCCCATGCCAACTACTAATAAACTCATTACAGTAGCACTAATAGAACGGAAGAAAATAAATAACGTAACGGCAGAAAGCAATAATGATCCTATTAAAAACCAATTCATTTCATCTTTGATTCTATCACCAATGATGGTTCTTATAAAAGGCAAACCACTCAATTGTAATTCAGATTTAGTATTTGATTCAAAAATGCTGGTTTCTTTAACAATATTGTTAATGAGCACGCTTCTGTATTTGCTATTAATGGAATCCTTGCTAACTGTAACGCCTAGCAAATAGGCTTTTTTATCTGGGCTATGTAATAAGGTTCTATAAAATGGCAAGCTTTCAAAAAGCAATTTTGCAGAATCTAAATCAGCTTGATTTGCGTAAGGCGGATTGAATATTTTTTGAGGAACCAATTGTTGATTCTCCGCATCATTCAATAAATTAACTGCATCAGGAACACTTAATACATCGTTCACCCCTGGCACTTTTTTAAGTCTTTGACTTAATGCATAAACTTCATTAAAAAAATCTTTCTCGTAAAACCGATCAGATTGCAAACCAATTACCACCGTATTACCATCGCTTCCAAATTGCTTTAAGAAATGTTGGTATTCAATAAACTTAGGATTATCGGTAGGCAAGGCTCTAGTGAAATCATAACTCAGTTGAACCTTAGACGCCTGCCATGCCATAAAAGCAGTAGCCAGAAATAAAATAAACAACAAACTAATTCTAAAACGTAAAATTGTTTTCCCTGCCTTATACCACATGAAAAAAGGTTGAATGAGGTGCAAAGAAACAAAAAACAAGGGAATCAGTGGGTATATTACATTACAAAGTAATAAGACAGCAACTGACAGATAGCACCAGCAGCTAAGCCAGTATACACTTCTTTAAACGAGTGCTCATTTAAAATCAATCGTGCAGTAGAAATGAATCCTGCTAATAGTAGAGCAATACTGATTGCTATTCCGTCTGTATTTTGATAATGAAATGAAGTGAAAATTAAAGCCGCCACAAAGCCACCAGCTCCCATAGCATGCATGCTGATTTTATAACTATTATTGGCCAACAAGCCGGCAACCGAGCACATAAAAATACCCGTGTAAAAAAATTTCAACACTTCAGGTTGGTCGGGGAAATTTCGACTTAAATAATGCATCCACCAATAAAAAAACATGGTAATGATATAAGGAACAATTCGCTCCTTTTGTGTTCGTAAAAATATTCCTGAACTAAACTTAAGCCGCCATAAAAGGAACACTGCAAAAGCAGGAAAAAAAGCAGTCATCCAAAAAACTCCAAATAAACGAAGTTTTAATTGCCAGTCGGTTATACCTGCAAACTCAAAAGAGTAAAACTGCATAAGGTATAAAAAAAAGTATGTGGGTATAAAGAGCGGATGAAAAAGATAGGAAAGTAACTTAGCAAAACCGGTAACAATAAAAGGCCAACTTGGGTTACTTAGAGATGTCTGGCTTGGCTCCTGTTGGTTATTGAAATAGTTGTTACTCGAGTCTGTTGTCATCTAAAATAATTAAAGTTCTTTCCGCAATCTTGCCACAGGAACATTCAATTGTTCTCTGTATTTAGCAACAGTTCTACGTGCAATATTATAGCCTTTTTCTTGTAACATTTCAGTTAACACTTCATCACTTAGTGGCTTGTGTTTGTCTTCCGACTCAATCATATCACTTAAAATCTTTTTTACTTCACGTGTGCTAACTTCTTCTCCACTTTCGGTACTCAAAGATTCACTAAAGAAAAATTTAAGGCGATAAGTTCCAAATTCAGTTTGCACAAATTTACTATTGGCCACCCTACTTACTGTAGAAATATCCAAAGCAGTTAATTCAGCTATATCCTTTAATATCATAGGACGCATGGTTGTTTCGTCGCCAGTAAGAAAAAATTCTTGCTGGTGCTTCATAATTGCCCCCATGGTGCCTATTAATGTATCTTGGCGTTGTTTAATCATATCTATAAACCAACGAGCAGAATCAATTTTTTGCTTAATGAAAAGGACCGCTTCTTTCTGACGCTTGTCTTTTTTACTCCCCTTTTCATAATCTTTCAACATGTCTTTGTATCCCTCACTAACACGAAGGTCAGGTGCATTTTTTGCATTAAGTGTAAGCTCTAATAAGCCATTGTTATTGATAACAAAAAAATCGGGGACAATGTAATTCTCCGCTTTGTTCATCTCTCCTACATTACCGCCTGGCTTAGGATTCAACTTGATAATTTGACCAATTACTTCTTTTAATTGATCGTCTGTTAATCCTAAACTTTTTTGTATTTTCTCGTAATGCTTTTTTGTAAACTCGTCAAAATATTTAGTTAAGATTTGAACCGCCAACTCAACACTTTTTCCTTCGTCGGTCTTTCTTTTTAATTGTAAAAGCAAACATTCCTGCAAATCTCTAGCAGCAATACCTGCAGGGTCAAATTGTTGTATTTGAAAAATGATTGCTTCAATTTCTTTTTCTTCTACAATCAAACTTTGCCTAAACGCTAAATCATCTGCAATGGATGTAAGTTCTCTTCGTAAATATCCATCATCGTCTAAACTTCCCACTACTTGTTCTGCAATGCGATAATTGCGTTCATCCAATTCTAACATCCCCAATTGATTCAAAACCAATTCATGAAAACTGGTTTCTACTTTTATAGGAATCACTTTTTGGTCATCCATTTCAGGATAATTGTCGTCCTTGGTTTTGTAATCGGCAATTTCTCCATCATCATCTACTACATATTCACTGATATCTACATTCTCATAATCATCCGCACTACCATCAGGATCTACTTCTTCTTCGCCAATACTATCGAATTCATCTTTTAGTTCATCTGTATATTCGTCTTCATGGCCTTCATCGCCCTGTTCCAGCGCAGGATTCTCTTCTAACTCCTCTTTGATTCTTTCTTCCAAATTGGCAGTTGGCACTTGCAATAATTTCATCAACTGAATCTGCTGAGGAGACAGTTTCTGCAATAATTTTTGCTGTAATGATTGACTGAGTGACATTGATTAACTAATTACGCTGTAAATTTACAAAGTTTTAAAGCCACACCATGTTTAAAAGGATTTGTTTGTTTGTGAATTTATCCCTAATGAGCGCAATTGCTGTTTCTGCTCAAACCAATAATTTCCAAAATGCGCTAAGCACAAAAGCATACAACAAAAGATTGGATAGCTTAAAAAATAGCCCTATCAAAATATTGGCTCCCGATCATTATGTAAAAGGCCTAGGCTTTTTTTGTAAAAAAGAATTACAATTAGAAAAAGCAACCAAAATACCTTTTCGTTTTAGATTGGGTAGTTTAGATTATGTAAATAAACTAGAAGGTAAGAATCAGTAACTATTTACCCAGCACTTTATTAATTACAGCAATCATTTTAGTTCCTTTCTCTTGAATTTGTTCTTCAGTCCAAACCAAGCTAATGGCGGTAGAAATACACCTACTCATGATGGCATCACTATCAGCAAAAACAGTTGATTGAAGTTTTGTTAATGCTGCTTCTTGCTCAGCACTAATTCTACTTAACGTTGTAGCATTTTTTAAATGATCCCACTTGCTTATATAATGCCAGTTATTTGCAAACCAATAAAAGTTACCTGCTAAAATTCCTTGGGCTTTCATTTCATTTACAACAGCTTGTGTTTGATCTGCAGTTGGCAAAAACCAACTTAAAAAACTACAACTGTCTTCTCCGCCTTCAGGCACCCTTCTAAAACTAACTTCGGGAATCTGCTCCAAATATGCTCTGAGCGCCTTATTATTTTTTTTCTGCAATTCCAGAAATATGTTCAACTTTTTAATTTGCGCTAAACCAACAGCAGCATGCAATTCACTGATTCTGAAATTATATCCAATAAACGGATGCAAATCTGCGCCACGATCTACACCTAAGTGATCATGACCATGATCTGTATAACCGTCAGCTTTAGTGTAAACATCTTTATTATTCGTCATCACTACTCCGCCCTCTGCACAAGTAATCATTTTTACAAAGTCAAAACTAAAAGTACCTGCATGACCAATGGTGCCCAATGCTTTGCCCTTGTAAGTTCCACCAATACTTTGACATGCATCTTCCAATAAAATCAAATTGTTTGCATGGCAAATAGCTGATAAAGCATCTAAATCTGCCATGCTACCACACATATGGACAGGCATAACACATTTAGTTTTAGGTGTAATTGCGTTCTTAACCGCATCTGGATTTAAGGTAAGTGTGTCATCTACATCTACGAGAACCGGGATAGCACCTACACTTAATACCGCTTCAAAACTAGCCACAAAAGTGAAAGCCGGCATGATCACTTCATCTCCTGCTCCTATTCCCAAAGCTACCATGGCGGTAGTTAAAGCAGCGGTTCCTGATGATGTTAGTTGCGCATATTGACAACCAAATGTTTCGGTAATGGCTTTCTCTAGTTCTTGTGCCTTCCAAATACCTTTTCGAGGTCCATCAAATCCATACCTCATCAAAATACCTGTTTCCAGTACATCATTCACTTCCTTTCTTTCTTCGGCACCAAAAAGTTCAAAACCTGGCATATCCTAACATTTAATTGGTTAAATCTGCTGGCAAAGCTATAGAATCCATTCCTAAATTTGCAATATGAAACCAATACTCTTTTATTGTTACGATGCCTATTGTGGCTGGTGTTATGGGTTTAGCACCGTAATCACCCAAATAGCTCATCAATTCCCCAACCTCCAAATTGAAGTATTATCTGGGGGAATGGTTTTACCAGAAGAACCTGTTCACATAAGTGCTACCGCTGGATATATTCAATCGGCTTATAAAACGGTTGAAGAATATAGTGGAGTGAGCTTTGGTCCTGATTACCTATGGCATATTAACAATCCAGACCTAAGTGATTGGTATCCCAACTCTGAAAAGCCAGCTATTGCATTGTGTATTTTTAAAGAAATATACCCAGAAAAACAAGTGGATTTTGCCGCAGACCTACAAAAAGCATTGCACTTTGAAGGAAGAGACCTAACCGATGATGAGGCTTACAAGCATTTGTTAGAAAAATACAGCATCCAACCTGAGCTTTTTTATGAAAGGCTTAAAAGTGAGGAATACAAAGAGAAAGCCAATTATGAGTTTGCATTGGTGAAGCAATTGCAAGTAACTGGCTATCCATGTGTATTATTACAAGAAACGGAGACCAAATTCCATTTATTGGCTAGGGGATACACTCCTTATGTTGATTGTAAAGCTAGATTAGAAAGGGCTTTGCAATCAATTCAATAATCGGATGCTTCTCCAAAACAATTTCCTTTACTTTGCACCTCAATTAATGAACTATGGAATACAATAAATTAATATCGGTTACTGGAATGAGCGGCTTGTTCGAAATGTTGAGCAGCAAGAATGATGGCGCTATTGTAAAATCGCTCGAGGACAATACCACCAAATTTGTAAGCAGCAGAATTCATAATTTTTCACATTTAGAAAGCATTGAGGTATACACCATCAGAGAAAACGTAAATCTGGCTGAAGTATTCAAAGCAATGGAAACAAGCAAAGAAGCATTGCCTTCAGATAAAGACGCCGCTGCAGTAAAAGCTTATTTCGAGAAAGTATACCCAGATATGGATTTTGAACGTGTATATGCTAGTGATATGAAAAAAATGGTGAAATGGTTTGGAGTATTAAAAGCCAATAATATTGCTGTTGAATTAACTGAAGCACCCGAAGAAGGAGAATAAACCGATCCATTTCATACCTTGTGTGGCTATTAAACAAGTCGTATGAAAAAGTGGTTATTCATTCTAACAATCTTAGCAGTTGGCAATACTGCATTGGTGGCGCAGCAGTTTTATGAAGAAACGCCCGAAGCCATTAAATGGGTAAATAAGAAATTTAAAAAACTAAATAAAGACCAGCGCATTGCGCAGTTAATGATTATTCGCGCCCACAGCAATTTGGGTAATGATCATGTATCAAAAGTTTCAGAGACCATCCGTAAATACAATGTGGGTGGTCTTTGCTTTTTTCAGGGTGGCCCTGTAAGACAAGCCATGCTTACCAATATGTATCAGTCAATGGCTAAAACGCCTTTGATGATTAGCATTGATGGTGAGTGGGGCTTAGGCATGCGATTAGATAGTGTCATCAATTTTCCTCGGCAATTAATGATGGGGGCAGTAAATAATGCAGCGCTAATTTATGAATTTGGGAAAGCAGTTGGAGAACAGTGCAAAAGATTAGGCATCCAAGTAAACTATGCGCCTGATATAGACATTAACAACAATCCAATGAACCCTGTCATTAACGACCGAAGCTTTGGAGAAGATAAATACAAAGTAGCGTTATATGGTACATCTTATATGCGCGGCATGCAAGATGTTGGCGTAATGGCTACAGGCAAACATTTTCCAGGTCATGGAGATGTAGCAGTTGACAGTCATTATGATTTACCTATTATTAATAAATCTAGGGCTCAATTAGATGAATTAGAACTATACCCCTTCAGGGCTTTAATTAAAGCAGGGTTAGGCAGCATGATGACAGCACATTTATACATCCCTGCAATTGACACTACAGCAAATTTGGCAGCAACCCTTTCTAAAAAAAGTATTACCGATTTATTAAGAAATGAATTAGGATTTAAAGGACTCAGTTTTACTGATGCCTTAGAAATGAAAGGAATCACCAAATACTTTCCTTCTGGCGAAGCTTCAGTAGAAGCCCTTATTGCAGGTAACGATATGCTTTGTTTGCCAGAAGATATACCTGGCACTATTGCTAAAATTAGACAAGCAATTGACAATGGAAGATTAAGTTGGGAATCAATAGATGCACGGGTAAAAAAAGTATTATTAGCAAAATATCATTTGGGGCTTAATAAACTTCAACCAATTGATACCACTAATTTAGTAAATGACTTAAACGTTCAAACCAATCGAATTAGAACCCTACTTAGCAAGAACGCCATCACTTTATTAAAGAAAGAAAACAACCAAATATTCCCAATTAAAAAGGGGCAACGCATTGCCTATATTGCTATTGGTGCTCCTGGAGAAAATACAATTACTACTCAACTCAAGAATAATTATAATGCAACTGTATTTTTATTTGGTTCAAGGGCAACCATAGGAAAACAGTTGATGGATGATCAATCAGCAAATAATATTCCAGCAGAAAAAGCAGATAGTAGTTCGGCCAATACATTAATTAAAAAAATTAAAGAATCAGGTTACGACTTAGTCATTGTTGGCATGCATAACTATAGCAGAAGGCCAGCAAAGAATTTTGGGTTGAGCAACGCCTCCGTTTATTTACTAAATGCATTGCAATCGTTTAACACCCTCAATTTATATTTTGGCAATCCCTATGCAATGGCAAATTCTAGTAATCCTGTGAACTTATTAGCTTGTTATGAAGACGACGATATAACACAGGATGCTGTTTATGATATTTTAATTGGCCGCAATGAGTCAAAGGGAATATTACCAGTGACCGTAACGCCTTCACTCACTTATGGCACTTCAATTACTTATAATAATTATTACCCTAAAGTGCAGGCATGGGAAGCAGGGTTAGACGCCAACAAACTAAATAGAATAGACTCCATTGCTAATGATGCTGTTGAAAAAGGTGCAGTTCCTGGCTGTGTGGTATTGGTAGCTAGAAAGGGAAAGATTGCTTACCATAAGGCATTTGGCTATACCAATTTAGACAAAAAAGAGCCCATCAACCCATCTATGATTTATGATTTAGCTTCGGTAACAAAAGTATCAGCTACTACTGTTTCAATTATGAAATTGGTAGAAGAAGGCAAAGTTGATTTAGAAAAAACTTTGGGCGACTATTTAGATTGGACCAAAAATTCAGATAAAGCAAGCTTAAAATTAAAAGACATTTTATTACACCAAGCTGGGCTTAAATCGTTTATTACTTTTTACAAAGAACTTTTGGATAGCTCAACCGGAAAGCCTTTACCAGCATACTTTAGAGAAAACCCTACGCCCGAATTTTCAGTGCGAGTAGCTGAAAATATTTACTTAAGAAACGATTGGCAAGACACCATTTTCCACAGAATTCTAACTAGCCCATTAACAAAGGCTGGACAATACATTTACAGCGACAACGATTTTATATTCTTAGCAAAAGTGGTTGAATCAGTTAGTGGCAAAAATATTCATGATTACAGTAAAGAAATATTTTACGATCCATTGGCTATGACCAGTACAGGTTTTACTCCAAGAAAATATTTCCCTTTAAATGCTTTGGTTCCTACAGAAGACGAAAAGCATTTTAGGCAGCAAATGATGAGAGGTGATGTACACGATGAAGGAGCTTCTTTATTTGGAGGTATAGCCGGGCATGCTGGTTTATTTAGCAATGCCTATGATTTAGCACAATTGTATCAAATGCTACTCAATGGAGGCACCATGAATGGACAACAATTCTTAAAAAAAGAAACCATCCAACAATTTACCGCTTACAATAGCACTGTAAGTAGAAGAGGGCTGGGTTTTGACAAACCGGAAAAAGACAATTCAAGCAGAAAAGAACCCTATCCATCTAAATCTGTATCGCTGAATACCTATGGTCATACAGGCTTTACCGGCACCTGTGTTTGGGTTGATCCAGACAACGATTTAATCTATATTTTCTTATCAAATAGGGTTACCCCAACTAGAAATAATACCCTTTTTGGAAAAATGAATGTACGTCCAAATATCCAGGAGGCCATTTATCAGGCTATTATCAATTAACATCACATTTATACGTGAATACCGCTCTAAGAATTAACTTCAATGTATAATTTTTACTTATGAAACGCGGTATTCACTATTTTATGTTGATTGGAATCAGCAGCATGTTCTTGATTTCTTGCTCTAATAATGCCCCTAAGGAAACCAAATTGATTCCGAAGGAAGCTATGATAGTAGTTAGCATTGATCCCAATGCATTAAAAGAGAAATTACAAAACGGGGGAATTAGCATTGATAGTATTCTATCAAAGGGATACCAAAAAGACTCTACCCAACCCGAAGACCAACAAAAAGTAGCCGATTTTAGAAATAGTTCTGGCATTAATTGGGAAGAAAAAATTCACTTTTTTAGTTACCCACAAAAAGAGAATAAGAATGCCAATATCATGAATTTACTATTTAGTATTTCAGATTCAGCCGTGTTTAACCAATACTTAAGCAAATTAAACTGGAAGGATAAAAAAGCTATTGCCAAAGAAAAAGATTACCAATACCTACCACTAAGCAACAATAATATTTTGGCTTGGAACAAAGAACATGCATTGGTAATGATTTACGAAAACAAAGTAGTTCCCTACTATGATACCGTAAATATGCGATTTGTTATTCCCGAAAAGAAGGACAATAAAACAACAATGTTGACTGAATTGTCTCGATTGTTTTCACAAAAGGAATCTGCTTCAATGGCTTCTGTTAAAGAGTTTGGTAAAATGTTTAAAACCAAAGCAGAAGGTTATTTATTTGCAAGCTCAGGAGGTTCATTGGCTGCTTTAAGTGGAATGCCATTACAGTTACCTAAACTAGAGGAGTTGGTTAACAATAATTATACCTCGGCAACTTTAGCCTTTGAAGAAGGCAAAATCATTGCAAAATCGGTAACCCATACCAACCCATTATTAAGTAGTATTTTAAAAAAATATGCAGGGCCAACAGTAAATACCGATTTAATCAAAACTTTCCCTTCACAAAATATTAATGCAATCGTAATGGCTTCATTTGATCCTGCAATATTTGGAGGAGTTTTAAAAGAATTAGAAGTAGAAGGATTTGTGAATGAATTTTTAACCAAATCAGGTGTTACAGCTGCGGAATTATATGGAGCAATTAAGGGTGATATTGCTGTTGTTGTTTCCGATTTAGGCATCGGTATGACTGAGCCTCAAACAAGGAAAGACGAATTATCATTGGTTGTGAAAAAGCCAATGGGGAAATTAATTATTAATATTCCTGCAGGAAAGCCTGAAAGTTTTAAGAAAGTATTGGATAAAATTGTTGACCGTGGCTTTGCAGTTAAGAAAGGGAATGAATATAAGTCTGGAGATTTATTTGGTCAAATGGGAATCTATATGGTAGCAAATGAACAAGGAATTATTATTGCTAGCGACTCTGTTACTTATTCCCAATACAAATTGAATAATTCAAAAACCAGCATTAATACTGAAGCTTTAAATTATTTTAAAGGGAAATCAACTGTTTTATATATTGATGTAGCCAATACTTTAAATGGCTTTATTAAAGACTCTTCTGGAGGATATTACAATTCTTTAATAACTGCCAAAAATACCATTAAAGACATCATGGGAAGTTCAGAAAACTATTCTAACAACAGCATTAGTTCTGTATTAGAAATTAATATGCAGAACCAAAAACAAAACAGTTTAGTTACCCTAGTAAGCTTATTTACCAATATTGCAGTTGATACAAGAGCAGTTGCAAGACGAGAAAAAGAAATGGAGGAAAAATTATTCCCTTCAGGAATTCCAACGGTTATAAGAGCCAATTAATGCATTTTAAATTAAATAATGTAATACCGGCAATTCTTGCAGATAGACCATCTGTAAGAATTTCTGGTATTTGGGGGCAGGCTATTGAATGGAAAAAAGGAGACTTTATTAAAATAACTGCACCGAGTGGTACTGGAAAAACCACATTGGTCCATCTACTTTATGGACTAAGAAAGGATTATTCAGGTGAAGTGTTATACGAAGGAAAAAATATTCAGTTAATAGATTCGTCTGAATTATCAAATTTAAGACAGCTACATTGGAGTATTGTTTTTCAAGACCTCCGACTCTTTCCTAATTTAACTGCAAGAGAAAACATTGAACTCAAAAGAGTTTTACAAAACCCAATTGTTCGCGTAGAGCAAATAGAAGAAATGGCCAGCCAATTAGGAATTTTATCCATTTTAGATCAACAAGCAATGCATTGCAGCTATGGTGAACAACAAAGGGTAAGTATACTAAGGGCATTAATGCAACCTTTTGATTTCATCATACTAGATGAACCTTTTAGCCATCTGGATAATGCAAATAAAAAAATTGCAGCCGCTTTAATTGAAGCGGAATGCAAAAAAAGAAGTGCAGGATTAATCATCACAGACTTAGACAAAGATGAA
Source organism: Sphingobacteriia bacterium 28-36-52 (assembly GCA_002281575.1). GTDB lineage: Bacteria > Bacteroidota > Bacteroidia > Chitinophagales > Chitinophagaceae > Sediminibacterium. Next base: position 124,332 of record NCGN01000004.1, on the reverse strand, counting down.
CACTTTGATTATCAAGTAAGTTTAAACTTATAAGCTTTGTTAAATCACTTATTAAAAAAACTGATTCGAAATCACTCGGGTATTATTCGAATGATTACTTCTAGAATAGGACTTGGCATTGCTGTTTTTCTATTATTAACAGCAATTCAAATTCAATCTAATTATCACTTTTTATTAAATAGCTCAAATAATAAAGACAGTATTGCAGATTTTTTAGTAATCAATAAAATACTAGACAATAATAATTTAAGTAATACCAAATTAGACCAAGACCTAATTAATGAAATAGCGAAGCAGCCATTTACAGAATCGGTTGGCATACTTACCCCAAGTAGATTCAAAGCCAGTATTCAAAGCATTAGTGATCGATTTCCTTTTTATACAGATATTTCATTTGAGAGTGTTCCAAGTGATTTTATAGATGTAAAAAACGATCAATTTAGTTGGGATCCTAATGCAGCTTATGTGCCAGTGATTGTACCCAATATGTTTTTAGACATATATAATTTTCAATTTTCAATATCACAAAACCTTCCTCAACTTACTCCAGCCATTGTAAAAATGATTGTGTTTAAATTGACTGTGTATGGCAAAAATGGGCCAATTAGCTTTAACGCAAAAATTGTAGGATTAAGTGATAGAATATCTTCAATGTTAGTGCCTGTAGAATTTATTAGATGGGGAAATAATTATGCCGAAACCAAATCAAATAATGAAGTATCGAGATTAGTATTAAAAACCAATGATCCTTCAAATGCTGCAATAGTAAGCTTTTTAAAGAAATACAATCTTAGTACTAATACAGAAAAATTAAGATATAGTAAATACAGAAAAGTAATTGATGCTGTAGTTGCTATTGCTGGATTAACCGGAATACTTATGCTGGTATTTGCTTTAATAATTTTTACTTTATTTATTCAATTAACTATTTCCAATTGCAAACAAGAGATTATTCTTTTGATTACATTAGGTGCAGCTCCTAAGCAGTTATCAAAATTTTTATTGCGTCAATTTTATCCAGGTAATCTTTTAAGTATTGGATCGGCAACCCTTTTACTTATATTGTTGCAATATGGATTAAAAATATTCTTAGAAAAGCAATTGATTTTTATTCCAAGCGCCATTTCTTGGATTACCTTAATAACCGTTGGCGCCTTATCATTCTTGTTATGGATTGTTACAAAAAAAGCAATACAAAAGCATATTAATGCTTAAACATAAAGCATTTCTTTAACCATTTCAGAAGAAAGAGGTTTGGTTATATAATCAACTACCATTGGGTATTTTCTGGCTTTATCTCTATCATAAGTATCAATAGAGGAGGATAGCACAATTACCTTTGACTGAATATGAAATTGCTGGTAATTTTCCAAGAATTCCCAACCGCTACTAAAAGGAAAATTTACGTCTAGTAAAATTAAATATTCACCAGATTGGTCTGCGGTTTTAAGAAATATTTCTGCCGCTTCTATATCAGTAAAAACAACCACTTCAATTGTACTATTTACCATTTGAATAATCCGCTTATTAATGATATTAGTAAGGCCATCATCGTCAATTAAAATTATTTTTTTATACTGGTGATTCTTTTTGTAAAAATCAAAATAACCATCTGTTTGATTAAAAGAAAGTTTATGGTTTATTTTAAAAATAGTACTGTTGATTACTTGGATAGAATGTCTTGATGCAGCAATCATTTCATTTCGTTCCTTTTCACTAATTTGAATATTATCGAGCATTTGAATAATGGATTGAATTTTAGCATATTCATGCCGCAATTCATGAGATGTAATGAACGACAGTTCTCTAAATGTTTTATCGCTTTTCTTTTGCTGTTGCTCAAACCAAAGTATATCTGTAACATCAGTTAAAATACCTGTTATGCTGTAGTCATCTTCCACATTTGCAAGCTTTGTACATCGCAAATTGAATACTCTACAAACACCTTTTTTACAAAAAAAACGAATATTCTCTCCATCCTCATTTACAGAATGCTGATCTATAGTAGAAGCCAATAATTTCTTTAATAAATGACGATCGTCTTCATGTGCTATAGCGTATAATTTTTCGAAAGCAATTGATTCTTCCAGTGTATTATTTTCTGAAAAAAAATTTGCGAAATGATCGTTGAAAAAAGTGAAAGACTGATTGGCTTGATTGGCTAAAAACAATGCATTCTGAGAAAGCGCAAAAAAACGCTTCAATGCGGAAAAAGCCTGCTTTTCATTCAAAAACAACCGGTTTTCAGTAAACATATTCCAACTATTAAGATTTAAATGCAGGGTTTTGCTACAATTCACCCCTTTTATGCTGTAAAGATGGGATTCAAAAAGACAAAATGCTGTGGTACTTATATATATAGTCAGCGTGATTTCACCCTATTTTTTGTAGTGGTAAAATTAAATATTTGATTACCAATTATTTATACATTATAAATTAAATTAATTGATAAAAACATGATACTTTGCATTCAAACTTGAATTAATTTACATTCACAATCCTCGCAAACAATAAAATCGCTAGTTATGAAAAACCTATTCTCGAAACGCTTTTTAGCCCTGGGAGTAATTGCTTCTCTAAGCTTTACTGCATGTCAGAAAGCAGAAACAGAAGCCAATACACTGCAATCAAATAAGAAAGATACAGAAATGAATGTTGTTGGGTCAGCTGCTAATGCAACTGCCATCAATGGCTTAATTTCTGAAAGTGCTGCAGCTAGAATGCAGGCAACATATAAGAAAAATTACGTTGGTAAGAATTATACCGAACATGTTGTGTTCAATATTGAAGATTTGCAGAAATACCTCGAGCAATTGAAAAAAACATATAACTCAGACAAGGTATATGTGTATTTTGGCCAATACGATGAAGTTACTGCCCCTAGTCCTTCTTACAAAGGCAGAGTATCGGTATTCTTCTTAGGCAACAATAAAAGAAGCAATAGCGGCAATTTCAGAAGCCAGGATATTGGTGATGGTAGTACCCCAGGTGATGGTTCCAATTATTTGAACCACGGTTCTATTTGGCCTTAATTTTCAGTTCGGCTATTATTTAGTAGTTTCATAGAAAATCGTTTGAATGTTATTATACAATATCTACCTGCTGGTGCAAGCCAGCAGTTTTTTAGTTTGTATACTATTATATAGATCACTAAAAAACACCCCTTTTAAATACTTTTTACCCTTTCTTTTTATTACACTTACGGTGGAATTGATTGGCTATTACCTAATTACAAAGGGCATTAGAAATTATACCCTTTTTAATGTTTTTACCACTGTAGAATTCATTTTCTATTCCTTTTTGTTCTCTAAACACCTGAAAACCACTTTGTTTAAAAAGCTCACCATTGGTTTCATCCCTTTTTATGCATTCATGGTCTTTTTAAACCTACAATTTGTTCAGGGATACAATAATTTTCATACCTACACATTCTTATTGGGGTCTTTCTTTGTGGTCCTCTTTTGTTGCCTCTTTTTTTACGAATCGGTTTTACCAGAACATTTAGACCACCCATTGGCAAAGCAACCCTTCTTTTGGGTATGCACGGGCTTATTACTATTTTACATGGGATCGGTCATTATTAATGCCTTATTTGAGTATTTAAGAAGTTATGATTTACAACAAGAAGGCAAAAAAATATATGGCATTATTAATCAGAGTTTAAATGTGGTTTTATATTCAGCATTTATATACGCGTTCATATTATGCCGGAAAAACAAGAAGACATACTCGTCACAATAATTATTTCCTCTGTATTCTTTGTATTACTAGCGGTATTCCTATTGGTTATGCTCTACCTATTCTTGCGGAAACAGCGTCAAAATCAAAAGGAAAAAGAAGAGATGAAAAATAGGTTTGAACAAACCATTATAAAATCTCAGTTAGAAATACAAAATCAAACTTTAAATTATATAGGATATGAAATACATGACGATACTGCTCAAGTAGTGTATTTATCAATGCTAAGAATTGCTAATTTAAAAGAACAGGTAGACGAAAAAGAAAAAGAAGAAATTTACAATTTTTTAAAGAAAGTTTGGAATGATTTAAGAAATATAAGTCATAGCTTAATCAACAATAATTTTCATCAAATTGGGTTTGTAGAGTCATTGGAACAGCTTTTACACAATATCAATAAAACAGGTAAATACCAAAGTTTTTTAACCATAGACGAAGAGGTAAACTTAGATTTATTAGATAAAAGCGTAGACATCATTTTATATAGAATGATTCAGGAAGTAATTAATAACACTTTAAAACATGCATCCTGCGATACAATTAATATTCATATTTGTAAATTAAACCAACAACTAAAAGTTGAAATTAAAGACAACGGAATAGGATTTAATACCGCAGATATTAAACAAGATAGCCCAGGAGTTGGATTAAATAATATCTTCTCTAGAGCTAAACTAATCAATGCAACTGTTCATATTGATAGTATCATTAACCAAGGAACTACTTTTACCATATTATTAAATTCAAAATAACAATGAAAACCACCGTAGCATTAGTTGATGACCATGAATTACTGAGATCTGGATTGGCTGCGATAATAAACTCATTAGGAGAATTTGAAGTGGTGTTAGAGGCAGGAAATGGACTTGAATTTATCAAAAAAGTAAAATCAATTACACCACCAGATATTGTACTATTAGATATTACCATGCCTGAAATGGATGGGTATGAAACAGCGGCTTGGATTAGAAAACATTTGCCAACAGTTAAAGTACTGGTTTTAAGTATGTTATCGAACGATATGGCCATTATAAGAATGCTTAGGAATGGAGTGAAAGGTTATATCATCAAAGACAGTAAACCGCATGTATTTAAGGAAGCAATGGAATCCATTCAACGAAATGAGTTTTATGTGAATGAATTAGTTAGAGACAAACTCATCAACTATGTTTCTAATGAAGAAGATGAGGGGAAACAAACAGCATTGCTATTAAATATATCTGAACAAGAAGCGCATTTTTTGCAACTACTATGTGCAGACAAGTCTTATAAAGAAATTGGAGAAGAAATGTGTGTTAGTGTAAGAACAATTGATAATTATCGTGATAATTTATTTAAGAAACTTGATATTAAAACAAGGGTTGGCCTGGTTCTTTTTGCCATAAAACAAGGCATCGTGAATATTTATGAGTAAGCATTTGCAAATAGCATTTCTATTATTTTGCTTATCTAGTGCAGGTATCCTGCGCGGGCAAAAACAACCCGTTCCAATAGGACAATGGAGAGAGCACCTCAATTATCAAAAAGCCATTCAAGTAATAAAAGGAGACCTAATTTATGCTGCTACCAATGATGCCATATTTTCAATTGATGCCAATCAAGAAATAAATAGGTACCATAAAGTAAATGGACTTAGCGATATAGGCATTCAACAAATTGGTTGGGATGCACAAAATAGCCAGTTAATTATTGCATATAAAAACAGCAATATTGATTTTTTGAAAGGAAGCATTACAAAAAATCTGAGTGATATACAAAGAAGCAGTATTAGTGGTAATAAAACAATCAATAGTATTTATGCGTCAATGGGAACTGCTTACTTATCTACAGGATTGGGTATTGTATTGGTAAACTTGAACAAATATGAAATTAAAGACACTTGGATTATTGGAAATGCTGGAACACAAATAAGCATAAATTCATTTACCGAAAACAATCAGTATTACTTTGCTGCTTCTGATGAAGGAATAAAAAGAATTGCAAAAACAGGTCTAGATCCTGCAAATTATCAAAACTGGGAAAATATTTTAGGGCCATCTAATGGAGCTGTTTCTTTTATCGGATTCATCAATAACCAGTTAATTATCACTAAAAATGATAGTGTTTTCACACAAGAAAATAATCAATGGAAACTACTCTTTCAAGAACTAAATTGGAAGATTGTTAATACGGGCATAAGCGAGAACAATATTACCGTTTGCCTTAGAACAACATCAGGTAATTCAAAAGTCATTGTACTAAATCCAAATGGGAATTTAGTACGAAGTATTTCAGCGCCTGGCATAATATCTTTTCCTTCTTCTGCTATTACAAATAACTCAACTGTTTGGGTTGCAGATCAGTTTGGGGGATTGTCTTCTTTCGGAAATAATACCGAGAGATATATACCAAATGGACCATTGGGTATTTCGAATGGTGAATTTGCATTTTATAATCAAACCCTTTTCCAGGCAGCAGGATCCGTAAATGCAGCCTGGAATTACCAATTTAATAGAGATGGCATCCTTGAATTTAAAGAAGGTAGTTGGAGCAATAGAGGCGCATTTAATACCCCTTTATTAGACTCAGTGCTCGACATCATAACATTAACTGTTGATCCATCAAATGGCACTATATGGGCAGGTAGTTATGGAGGCGGACTATTAAAACAAAACAACGGGCAGTTGCAAATTTTTAAACAACAAAATAGTTTATTACAAGCTGCAATTGGAGATTTAGGAAGTTACAGAGTGAGCGGATTAGCTTTAGACAATAAAAATAATTTATGGATCAGCAATTATGGAGCCCCACAAGCACTAAAGCTTAAAACCTTTGAAGATAAATGGTTTGGATTTACCATCCCGTTTAGTTTAACAGAAAATGCAGTTGCACAAATAATTGCAGACGATTTTGATCAACTTTGGATTCAAAGCCCAAAAGGGAATGGACTAATTTACTATAAGTATGGTAATAATATTGAAGCAGCTGGAGACGATCAATGGAAGCTTTTTCAACAAGGTGTAGGAAACGGCAACCTACCTTCTAATAATGTATTAAGTATTTTAAAAGACAAAGACAATAGCATTTGGGTTGGTACAGATGATGGAATTGGAATCATATATTGTAGCGATAATGTATTGGGTAGCTGTGAAGCCACCCTTCCTATTATACAACAAGATCAATTTGCGGGGTTTCTTTTTAAAGGAGAACAAGTACAAAGCATGGCGCTTGATGGAGCCAATCAAAAATGGATTGGCACTCAAAATGGCGTTTGGTTAATTAGTGCAGATGCAAAAAAAATCATTCACCATTTTACAGTTAATAATAGCCCCCTATTAAGTAATGATATTAAAAAGATTGCGGTAGATCCAACTACAGGCGAAGTATATTTTGCAACTTTTAATGGGCTTTGCAGTTATAGAGGAACTGCAACAGAATCAACAGAAGAAAAAAGCAACGTACTTGTTTTTCCTAATCCTGTTCCCCCTCAGTATAATGGTCAAATAGCTATAACAGGATTAGCAGAAAATACCCTTATAAAAATTACTGAATTAAATGGTAGATTGGTTTACCAAACTAGAAGTTTAGGTGGCCAAGCTGTTTGGAATGGAAGAAATTATTTAGGTACTAAAGTTGCATCAGGAGTATATTTAATACTAGCCAAAGATGGGAAAGGAAATGAAAATATTGTTACTAAAATTGTAATTACCAGCAGTAGATAATGCAACTAAATATAGAAACGGAAAGATTACGAATTAGGGCATTAACCGTTATAGACGCAGGGTTCATGATGCAATTAATGAATACCCCAACTTGGATAAAAAATATTGGCAATAGAAATGTAAACGATAAAACAACTGCAAGTAATTATATTGCTAACAATATCATTAACAGTTATAATATTAATGGATTTGGCCTCTTCTTAGTGATCCTAAAAAAAGACAATCAATCCACAGGAATATGTGGTATAGTAAAACGAGAAGGGTTGGCTACCCCAGATTTAGGATTTGCCTTAATGCCAAATTATGAGGGCAAAGGCATTGCTACCGAGGCAAGTAAAGCCGTAGTAAAATATGCAAAAGAATCACTTCAACTATCTGCATTGGCAGGTATTACTAAACCAGAAAATGTTGCCTCCATTCGTGTGTTAGAAAAAGTAGGCATGGAATTTAAAGAAATGATTCAGCTACCAAAAGATCCCAATTTGTTTTCGTTATATGCTATGGCTTTGCATAAGGAAGCCTTGTAATCATTTCTGTTTTTGCATACCCGTCTAATCCAATTGAAACAATGGATCCTGACTTAGAAAGGTTTAAAAATCCATCAGCATCAATAATAGACTCTTCCAAAAAAACAGATTTCAATTGACCTATTACAAAAAAAGTTTTGTTGTAATGAATTGGAGAAATCTCTACTAATTCCATTTCATAACTTACCAATGCTTCTTTAACAAAAGGCGCAATAATACCCTCTTCATACCTTTCTGTTAACCCAATTGCTTCAAACTCATTCACTTCAGGCGAATATTTGGCACTACACTGATGGGCTTGATGCAAAAATGATTCATTAATATGGTTAATGGTAAAACATTTTGTATGCTCAATATTAGTAATGGTATCCGGAGCTGCCGCAACAGGTCTATTAATATAACCTATTAAAGCAGGGTCTGCTCCTAAATGAACAATACTACTTATTATAGATAAATTGGGAACACCTGAACTACTAATAGAACCAACTAAACTAACTGGTTTAAATCCGGTTAAACAATTAATAAAATTGGCTCTATAAAACCTTTCCCAGGTTTTTATTTCTTCAATTAAAAACTGACGCATAAATATATAAGGACTAAAAGCCTAAATTGTTGACTAGTCTTTATCTGCTTTTTCAATTGGCTTATAAAAAGCAGCTCTTTTAGGACCAGGGAAAGGAATATGGTCACCTTTTAAACCATGCCATAAAACTTTATTAAACTCCAAATCTGGTACTGCATCTTCTTTGGCTAAATTAAATAATTCAGATCTACGCTGCCATTCGTTTTTAGCAGTATTCTTATCTTTTAAGTTCATATTAGGCATCAATGCCGTAAATGGACTTGTATTAGGTGTTGAGGTAAAGCAACGCCACATAGGTGTTGCAGCAGCATCGTATTGACTCATTGGTGGAATTCCAAGAATCAATTCCATGGTTCTTAGTGCAGAAGAAGTTGAATACATGGTATGATCTACATAACCTCTTTTTACAAATCCACCAGCAACAAATGCAATACTTCTATGTGCATCAACATGGTCTGCTCCATTTTGCGCATCATCTTCTACAATAAATATGGCAGTCTCTTTCCATATAGGGCTTTTGCTTAAGTACTCAACAAACATACCAACAGCGTAATCATTGTCGGCAACATGTGCGTATGGAGTTGGTCTGCCTAATTTCAAACCCTCTGTATGGTCATTTGAAAAACGAACAGAATTAAACTGAGGCACTTTATTGATTGCAAGTAAAGAGTCAAAATCTCTTTTCCATTGATAAAAGCGTGTAGTATCCATTACTGAATTATTATACCCAGTAAAATATTTACAGAAATTACCTTCTAATACAGGAATATTGGCTTTATAGTTGTCTACGAATTCGCCATAACTTCTAAAACTTACACCTGCTTTTTTTGCATGATCCCAAAAAAATCCTCCTTTATTATTGGCTACTTTTCTATTGCCTTCTCCATCATAACTTCCCCCTCTTCCACCATAACTACTTACCCAGCTCTTTTCTAAAAAATCAGTAGCATATGCCCCCATGGTCCAGTTGTGCCCATCCATACTTACTTCTCCATCAACATAAAAATTATCTAATAAAACAAAGTTTCTAGCCAAAGCATGTTGATTGGGTGTAATGTTTTCACCAAATAAAGTAAGACGAGGATCACCATTGCCTTCTTTCATATCACCCAATACTTGATCGTATGTTCTATTTTCCTTAATCACATAGAATACATATTTAATGGGGCTCTTATCTCCTACTCTTCTAGGTATTGGATTACCTGTTTCACCCTGTACTATTTTTTCTTTTACTTTATTATATGGGGTGTTTTGATATACCACTTGAGAGTAAACACTCATTTGTTTTGGAGTAGGCATATTAATTATACTCATAGTTCCCATAAACAATCCACCAATGTATTCAACTCCCTTGGGCTTATTTGGATCGCCTTCGTGGTGCATCACAATTTGTTTATTGGCAAAAGGATTAGGGCCATATATATTGGCTTTTGAAGAGAAGCCTTTTCCATTAGAAACAAATATTTTGTTGCCGACTACCTTTACATTAGTAGGGTACCATCCAACCGGAATAAATCCTTTGCTTTTACTTTGGATAGGTTTACTTACATCATACACAGCTAAACAATTGTTATCTGCATTTGCAACAAAAAGGGTTTTTTCGTCAGCAGACAACGCCAGCCCATTGGTAGTTGAACCATTGGGTGCATCTGGATAAAGGGCTACGTTTAACACTTCAACTACTTTTTCTTCCTTGGTATTAATTACAGAAACTGAATTATCATTGGCATTGGCTACATACAAAACGGTTCCTTTATTATTTAATAACAATTCATTGGGATTATCGCCCACAGGTATTTCAACTGAGATTTTTCTTTCAATAGTATTAAATAAATATATTTTATCGCAACCCCAACAACTTATATAGAGTTGCTTTTTATTAGGAGACAACACACAAGCATACGCTTCTCCGCTCAATGCCTGTTTAAATATTGTTTTTTTAGACTTAATATCAATTATATACAATTGATTGTCTTCTCTGGTTACCACGTACAATAATTGCTGCTCATCATCAATAGCAATTCCAGCAGGACTAATTTTATTCGGCCATTTTTTTCCTAAAACAATTGAATCGGTAAGTATTAGCTTATTGTTGTCGATTGAAAAGATTTCTATTCGGTTGTTGTGGCCACCCGATGCATACAGTTTTTTTTCATCGGCACTAAACACAAGCCCGTACCAACTCCGCTCAATAATTTTTGTATCAAGTACTTTTTCGGTAATTGGATTAATTAATTGAATGCTTTGCGTTCCCTGACCATTATTGGTAACCGCCATTAATTTTTTAGACTTACTGAGCACCATATTAAGTGGCAAGTCACCTAAAGGGAAACTTTTACCAATAGGGGTTAATGCCCATCCATTGGGTAATAATACTTTCTTAGCAAGTAGTTGTTGAACTGTTTGAGCATTTGCATACGCTGAAACAAGTAATAGAATAGCTGCAATCAATTTCCTATACATACAATACAATTAAGGAAACTAAAGGTAGCATTCTGTTAAACAGCAAATAGCAGTTTACGATAAATTAATAAGAAGAAAAAAATTATTGTTTTGCAAACTCATAGCTCCTAACGGGCTTAAAGCTCAGCATTCCCCTATCCCCTGGCGCTACTTTATACTGAATTTGCCTATACATTCCGGTTCTTTGGGCACCTACAGAGTCTGCTGTATAAACAGGGAACCTGCGCATTAACGTGCCTTCCATTAGCATAAAAGTATCAAAACCTTTATATCCAGTTCTTAATTTTGGATCATCAACTATATCTGGGAACCCAATACCAGCAAGCGTTTCATTCTTAACTGAAGAAATTCCAATTACCGTTCCTTTGTCGTTGGGGTCATTCGCATAAATATAAATAACCATATCAGGATAAAAGTCGTTGTTCAAGTCGTCTACTTCCGCTTTTCTAATTCTGCCTTTAACTTCAAAGCTCACATCTCTTGCCCCACTACCAAATCCAATAGGGCTCACCGTAACAAAATTTTTGTCTTCATTCTTATTATTACATAACAGCTTGAAACCAATATTTCCCAATTTCATAATGGTATCAATTTTCCTTGACTGGCCATAAACACCAGTACCTAAAACCGTCATAATGCTTACAAAAAGTAAAAAAGCTGTTTTCATAATTAAATTTACATATTTCTTCTATACTGACCACCTACTGCATAAAGCGCATTGGTAATTTGCCCTAAAGAGCAATACTTTACTGTTTCCATTAATTCGGCAAAGAGATTATCATTGTTTATTGCAGCTTTTTGCAATTGCAATAAAGCTTCCTGGCTCTTCAATTGGTTGCGTAATTTAAATGATTGCAAATTCTGAATCTGCTGTTCTTTTTCTTCGGTGGTACTTCGGATTACTTCGCCAGGTAAAATGGTAGGACTCCCTTTTTTGTTTAAGAAAGTATTCACCCCAATTAACGGTAATTCGCCCGTATGCTTTTTGGTTTCATAATACAAACTCTCTTCTTGAATTTTATTGCGTTGGTACATTCTTTCCATAGCACCTAAAACTCCTCCACGTTCAGAAATTCTTTCAAATTCTGATAGTACTGCTTCCTCAACTAAGTCGGTTAGTTCTTCAATAGCAAAACTTCCTTGAATAAAATTTTCAGTATTAGCAGTTCCCAATTCTCTATTAATAATTAATTGAATGGCCATTGCTCTTCTTACACTCTCTTCGGTTGGTGTTGTAATGGCTTCATCATAAGCATTGGTATGAAGACTATTGCAATTGTCATAAATTGCATACAATGCTTGCAAAGTGGTTCTGATATCATTGAAGTCAATTTCTTGTGCATGTAGGCTTCTACCGCTTGTTTGAATATGGTACTTCAATTTTTGAGAACGATCATTGCCTTTATATTTTTGCTTCATCGCTTTCGCCCAGATTTTTCTTGCAACTCTACCAATCACACTGTATTCTGGATCCATTCCATTACTAAAGAAGAAAGATAAGTTTGGAGCAAAATCATCAATATGCATTCCTCTACTTAAATAATACTCAACAAATGTAAATCCATTGGCAAGGGTAAATGCCAATTGTGTGATAGGATTGGCACCAGCTTCAGCAATATGGTAGCCGCTAATACTTACGCTATAAAAATTACGTACTTTTTGATCAATAAAATAAGACTGAACATCGCCCATTAACTTCAATGCAAACTCGGTTGAAAAAATACAAGTATTTTGAGCTTGGTCTTCTTTTAAAATATCTGCTTGCACGGTTCCTCTCACTTGTGATAGTGCTTCTGCTTTTAATTGAGCGTAAATATCTGCAGGTAAAACTTCGTCTCCACTTACTCCTAATAGCCCAATACCTAATCCATTATTTCCTTCAGGAAGTCTTTCAGGAGAAGAGGGATTATAATAAACTGGTCTAGGCGTCTTACTAAACTTTTTCTCAATAATGGTATTCACTTCTGCCCATTTATCATTGGCTGTGATCCATTTTTCACATAATTGATCAATAGCTGCATTCATAAAAAATGCAAGTATGATGGGCGCCGGACCATTGATGGTCATACTAACCGATGTTTTCGGGTCACATAAATCAAATCCACTGTACAATTTCTTGGCATCATCAACGGTGGCAATACTCACCCCGCTATTGCCTACTTTTCCATAAATATCTGGGCGAGGATCTGGATCTTCTCCATAAAGTGTTACGCTATCAAATGCAGTAGATAAGCGAATGGCAGGTTGTCCTAGTGAAACATAATGAAAACGTTTATTGGTTCTTTCTGGACCACCTTCACCAGCAAACATTCTGGTAGGATCTTCTCCCTGTCTTTTTAATTCGAATACCCCAGCAGTATAAGGAAACTCACCAGGAATATTTTCTTGTAATTGCCATCTTAAAATATCACCCCAATCTTTGTAACGAGGTAAAATGACTTTTGAAATTCTGGTTCCACTTAAAGATTGGGTGGTAAGAGGTTGTCTTATCGTTTTATTTCTTACTGTGTATTCAAAAAAATCTGCTTGGTATTTTTTAACTAATTCAGGCCATTGCTGAATCATTTTCTTACAATCCTGGTGAAGCGATGTTTCAAATGATGCAGCAATATTTTCTAACTCCTGCTTTGCAGCACTATTTACTGGCAAAGATTGAATGGCCCCATTCAGTTGATACCACTTCGACGCAATTAAACACTGCTCATTGGTCCATTCGTTATAATTTCTGTTGGCATCTGCAATTTCAGCCAAATAACGAACTCTTTTAGGTGGTATAATTTGAGCTCTGGTAGTTGTTTCATTCAAACCAGCTTGTATTGCAGTAATCGCTGAAAAATAAACACCCGTTTTTTCTTGAATGGTATTCATTATTTTACCAAACAACTGATTAATACCTGTATCATTAAACTGCGCAGCAATGGTTCCTACTACTGGTAAATTTTCATCTGCTTCATTCCACAACTCATGGTTGCGCTTGTATTGTTTGCGAACATCATGCAACGCATCTAACGCTCCAGCCTTGTCAAATTTATTGATGCAAATTAAATCGGCAAAGTCAAGCATATTAATTTTCTCTAACTGAGACGCAGCACCATATTCAGGTGTCATTACATATAAACTAACATCGCAAAAATCTAAAATAGATGCATCACTCTGCCCCACACCTGCAGACTCTAAAATAATCATATCAAATCCTGCCACTTTACAAATATTAATGGCTTCTTGCACATGTGCACTCAAAGCAGTATTGTCATCTCTGGTAGCTAAACTTCGCATGTAGGCTCTATTATGAGCAATCGCATTCATTCTAATACGATCACCCAATAATGCTCCACCTGTTTTTTTCTTTGAAGGATCAACCGAAATAACAGCAATTGTTTTATCGGTATAATTATTTAAATACCTTCTAACAATTTCATCGGTTACCGAACTTTTACCAGCACCACCCGTTCCGGTAATTCCTAAAACGGGTACTGATTCAGTATCTAATACAGATACTTCTGCTGAACCATCTAATAACCCATTTTCAACTAAAGTTATTTTTCTAGCAACGGTTCTGATTTCTTTAACCTCTCCTAAATTCAAAGGCTTTTGTGTATTCGCATTCGAATTCAATTCAAAATCACATTGCACCAACACATCTTCAATCATTCCTTCTAATCCCATTGTACGTCCATCATCTGGACTATAAATTCTAGTAATACCGTGCTGATGTAATTCTCTTATTTCTTCGGGTAAGATGGTTCCCCCACCGCCACCAAAAATTTTTATATGTCCGCAACCATTCTGATCTAGTAAATCTTTCATGTATTTAAAAAATTCTACATGACCGCCCTGGTAACTGGTAATTGCAATACCCTGAACGTCTTCTTCAATAGCGCACTCCACAATTTCAGCAACGCTTCTATTGTGGCCTAAATGAATTATTTCTGCCCCCTTAGACTGTAAGATTCTGCGCATAATATTAATTGCAGCATCATGCCCATCAAACAAACTTGCAGCAGTTACTATTCTAACTTTATTCTTTAATGAAAACGCCATATCCTATTTTTTAAACTCGGGCAAAAATACTGTATAAATGCAAGGGGTGAACAACCGTTAGTTTTTTATTTGGCCAAAAAAACGGGCTTTTGCATTATCTTGACATTTAAAGGATTTTTATGCGATTCAAAGTAGCAATTAGCGAGCAGGAAACCCATCCAGTTATTCATTTAATAGACAGCCAAACAGGTTGCATGGCTGAAATATTTGCTTTTGGAGGTTTATTGAATGCTTTCCATATTCCATTGAACGGAACCCTTTTCAATTGTATTGATGGGTTTGAATCAGTTAAACAAGCAGAAGAAAAAATTACTAATGCATTCAAAAGTGCAAAAATAAGTCCATTTGTTTGTAGGCTTCAAAATGGAAAATATAATTACAATGGGCAATCATACACAATTCGTAAAAATTATTTAGGCAATCATGCATTACACGGATTAATATACGATGCCGTTTATGAAATAGACAGTATAACCCAATCCGAAGAAACTGCTGCCATTTCAATGACCCATCATTATCAAAAAAATGACCTGGGTTATCCATTTGAATATACCATTCATTTACAATGGGAGCTAAGGACCAACAACTATTTATCGGTTACCACTTCAATAAGTCATCATAATGAGGGCCCAATACCTTATGCGGATGGATGGCACCCTTATTTTACTTTAGGAGGAACTGTAGATCAATACCAACTGCAATTTGATGCCGATACCCAACTTGAATTTGATGCGGCTTTAATCCCTACCGGAAAAAAAATAAAAGACGCACGTTTTGTGCAAAAAAATACACTCGAAAACGTATTCTTAGACAATTCTTTTGAGTTGGCCCCAAATGGGAAATGTATTCTGAGTAATGACCATTTACAGTTAGAAGTAGTACCCGATCAACACTATCCAATATTACAAGTTTATACCCCTGAGCATAGAAATAGCATTGCAATTGAGAACTTATCTGGAGCACCAGATAATTTTAATAATGGCATAGGATTATTAATGTTATTACCCAATAAACAATATCAATTCAAAACGAGTTACCAATTAACCCAACTATAAATCTACAACAGCAGTCATAGAAATTTCAACATTAACACCACGAGGTAATCCCTTTACAGCAACGGTTTCTCTTGCGGGGTAGTCTCCATTGAAATAAGTACCATACACTTCATTTACTTCAGCAAATAAAGCCATATCACTTAAAAAAATAGTTGTTTTTACCACATGCTCAAAAGACAGTTTTGCTTCTTTTAAAACCGCTTCAATATTTTTCATCACCTGGTGTGTTTCCGCAGCAATATTGTCTTGTACCAGTGCGCCAGTTGCAGGATCAAAAGCAACTTGACCGCTCAAAAAAACAAAGCCATTGGCTTTAATTGCTTGATTATAGGGCCCTATAGGAGAAGGTGCATTCACAGTTTTTACTACTTGTTTAGACATAGATTTCTTTTGATACAGCAAATTGCTGCTTTTTAATCAACCTGCCAACCTAAATTTGCATCCCAAGCCCATTTATGCAAATTATTATAAGAGCAACAGACCATCAATACCCCATTTTAGCCAACAAATTAATTAATGGTAATAATAGCATTGTTAGGTATGAATCTACCAATGAAGCAATTCCTTTTGGTGATATCTATATTGACGCATGTTTTGAAGAAGAAGGACCGTGCTTCTCCACTGTTCAAAATAGAATTGTTTTAGTGAATGGGGTATGTACTCCATCTGAAGTGCTTCCCAAGAATTTTGTTCGTTTTAATGGATGGGATGGATTTTTGTCTCAACCATCTCTAGAAATTGCAGGTAATGAAGAAGCAGTAATCAAAGCTAGAGAACTATTAACGGCAGTAGGAATTACAACTATCGTATCTGCAGACGAATTGGGTATGATTGGACCTAGAGTAGTATCAATGATTATAAATGAAGCCTATTTTGCACTTGCAGAAAATGTAAGTACAAAAGAAGAAATTAATACTGCCATGAAATTAGGGACTAATTATCCTTATGGCCCTTTTGAATGGTGCGAATTAATTGGATTTAAAAGGGTTTCAACACTTTTGCAAAGTTTGGCAAAAACAAATGAACGTTACAGTTTAGCACCTGCATTCCAAAACAACTAATACATGGCTTTAATATTAAATATTGATACAGCAACAGGGTATGCAGGGGTTTGTTTAAGCAAGGATAATACCCCCTTGGTAAGTCAATCTCATCAACTCCAAAAAGACCATGCTGCTTTTTTACAACCTGCTATTGAATCAATCATGAAAGAAGCTGGTTGTAAATTAAAAGATATTGATGCGGTAGCTGTTACTGGTGGGCCAGGTAGTTACACAGGAATAAGAGTAGGGTTGGCATCTGCAAAAGGTATTTGTTATGCATTAAATAAACCACTCATAATGGTTAACACACTTGCTGTTATTGCCAATGCTGCATTGGCAAATATTGCCGAATCTGATCAAGAAAAAGATGCCGTTTTGTATCCAATGATAGACGCTAGAAGAATGGAAGTTTTTGCAGGGAAATACAACCTTCAGCTATTAGAGTTAGAAAATTCACATGCTTTGGTGCTTGATGATGCCTTTTTTGAGGGGTTAAATTGTCATTCTAAAGTAATTTTTTGTGGAGATGGATCCAAAAAGATTGAGCAATTTACCCTACCAATTAACTATAGTATTGATTTTACACAACACACTGTAAATCATATGGTTATTATTTCAGAAGCCCAATATAAAGCCAAAAATTTTGCCAATTTGGCTTACGCAGAACCGCTGTATTTAAAGGAATTTTATCAACCTACAAGACCACAATAAACATTGACAAAAAACATAGAGGAATAACTACAGTGTATGCATAACAAAAAAGCTAACTTTGCATAAGTCTTAATACCCCCAATATTACTTGACATGAACGCAACCATTCAATCAATCCTATTAACAAATGGCGCAGAGCCTGTGAAGGTAGATTTCCTTCAGGCAAAGAAGGCATCTTTGATCCTTCGCTCCATTAACCACAAGCTTCGACAGCAAATCATCAAACTATTAGATGAGCATCAAAAGATGACTGTAACAGAGCTTTATGTAAAACTTCGTTTAGAACAATCCGTAGCTTCCCAGCACCTAGCCATTTTACGACGAGCAGGTATTGTGAGTACCACACGAGAAGGAAAATTCATTTATTACTCCGTTAATTACACTCGCTTAAACGATGTAGTTGGTTTTGTGAAAGCATTGGTAGATTAATTACCTTTGCCGCAAAATCAATGCATGTTTATAAAACAATTATACACTGGATGTATCAGCGAAGCTGCGTACTATATTGAAAGTAATAGTATTGCAGCTGTTATAGATCCAATAAGGGATATTGATGCTTACTTAGCATTGGCCAAAGAGCGCAATGCCCAGATTCAGTATATATTTGAAACACATTTTCATGCAGACTTTGTGAGTGGACATTTAGATTTGGCAGCTGCTACAGGTGCTACAATTGTTTATGGGCCTAGTACCGTAACAAAATATCCCGTGCATGTTGCAAAAGATCTGGAAATATTTACACTAGGAAATATTAGTATACAAGTTTTGCATACACCAGGTCATACCTTAGAAAGTAGTTGCTACTTATTAAAGGATGAAGCAGGAAAAAATACAGCCATTTTCACCGGTGATACTTTATTTGTGGGTGATGTGGGCCGACCAGACTTAGCACAGAAAAGCAATGAATTAAGCATGAATGATTTGGCTGGTATGCTTTATGTTAGCTTGCAAGAAAAAATAATGCCCCTTGAAGATGATGTAGTGGTGTACCCCGCACATGGGGCAGGTAGTAGTTGCGGTAAAAATTTAGGTGCAGATTCATATAGCACAATTGGTGTACAAAAAGCAAGTAATTATGCTTTGCAGGCTGAATCTAAAGAAGCTTTTATTAAAGCAGTTACAGAAGGATTGAATGTACCTCCTGCTTATTTCCCTATCAATGCTAGCATAAATAAAGAAGGGTATACCAGTTTAGACAATATTTTAGCCAAAAGCATGCAGCCTTTAACCGTAAAGGATTTTAAAGAAAAGTTGGCAGACAACACCATCATTTTAGATACCAGACATCCAGATCTTTTTATGCAGGGGTTTGTTCCTAGTTCCATTAATATTGGATTGAATGGTCGATTTGCAGAATGGGCGGGTACTTTATTGCCATTTACACAACCCATAGTTTTAGTTACCGAATTAGGCTCAGAAAAAGAATCGATTGTTCGGTTAACAAGAGTAGGTTTCGAGAAAATAGAAGGGTATTTATCAGGTGGATTTGAAGCTTGGCAAACTGCAGGAGAAAACATTGATATGATTATTGATGTAGAAGCAGATGAGTTAGCTATGGATCTTCCATTTGATGAAAACTTAGTGATTGTAGATGTTAGAAGGGAATCCGAATATGCCAACGAACATGTAAAAGAAGCCATCAACATTCCTTTAGATCAATTAACTGATCCGGGTAGTATGGCCAACTTAGACGACCACCACAATATTTATATTCATTGTGCAAGCGGGTACAGAAGTGTAATTGCTGCCTCAATGATTAAAAGACAGGGTATACACAATATTCGAAATGTGGTGGGTGGAATTGAAGCAATAAAAGGTTTGCCTGAGAAATTTGAATTTGAAAAAGAAGCTGCAGCTTTAAACTAGATTTATTTAATCTCGAGTGCAGCGTGTTTGGCAGGATCAAAACTCCATTTCCATCTGCGATGACTCCAGAGATAATTGGCTGGTTTTAATTTAACCGCTTGTTCTACTTTGGCAGCAAACAATTTTGTTAGTTCACCATCCTTAAAAGCACGTGGGTTAGAACTAATTAATTCAAATTTAATTTCATAATAACCTCTTCGCACTTTATAAAAATGACAGAATACCACATGGGTATCATTCAATTTTGCTCCTTTTTCAGGACCTAATATAAATGGGGTCAGTCGGTTGAAAAATGGTACCCAATGGGCTTTCAGGTCGCTGGGTGGATTTTGATCGGCAGCAAGTCCTAAAGCGTACCTGTCTTTCACATAACTTCTGAATTGATTTTTAAAATGCTTAGTAGGTATAAGTATGGTGCCATTTTTAGCACGCATATCATAAATAATTTTGTCCATTACTTTATTAGACAAAGGTTGATAAACCCCAACAAATGGATACAAACTATGTCTTGGAATCCAATGGTTTAAAAACTCCCAATTAAAAAAATGGCCTGCTACTAATTGAACATTTTTTCCTGAATTGTATAAATCATTCAATACCTCAATATTTCCTACTAATCGCTTATCTGCTTCTTTGGTGCTGATTGATATCATCTTGATTGTTTCCACAATGGTATCAATAAAGTTGTGGTAAAAGTCTTTGGCAATTCTATTGCGCTCCTTTTCTGATTTATCTGGGAAAGCAATCAATAAATTATTCAGGACCACTTTTTTTCTATAGCCAAACAAATAAAATACTAAAACATATAATCCGTCTGCAATAAAATACATTACACGCCAAGGCAATAGCGACAATAAATAAAACAACGGATAAACAATATTGTACATGGCCTTGGGGGCTTTAAAGAATAATGTTCTGTAAAATAAGACTCTTTTCTTGGTGATCGGTATTATAGTGAAGCCCTCTGCTTTCTTTTCTAAACTGCGCCCCTTTAACAATAAGGTAACCCACCGTAATTAAATTTCGCAATTCACAAAGCTGGGGTGAAACCTTGGTAGAACGATACAATTGCTCAGTTTCTTCAAACAATAAATCCAATCTTTTCATTGCCCTACTCAATCTTACATCGGTTCTTACAATACCCACATAATCACTCATAATTTGTTGCAATTCTTTCAAGCTCTGGGTAATCAAAATCATTTCTCTGGGCTCTGCTGTTCCTAAAGCATTCCAATCTGGCAAATTTTCAATTAAGGTCAACTGATCAATTTGTTTGCATGTATCAATATAACACCTGTGAGCAAATACCATTGCTTCCAACAAACTATTACTGGCTAACCGGTTTGCTCCATGTAATCCTGTACTAGCACATTCTCCGCAAGCATATAAATTTCTGATAGAGGTTCTACCCCATTCATCTGTTTTAATTCCACCACAACTATAATGAGCAGCAGGAGCCACTGGAATCATTTGTTGCATTACATCAATTCCAATTGATAAACATTTTTGGTAAATATTTGGAAAGTGATGAATGAACTTTTCTTTGCCCATATGCCTACAATCCAAATAAACATACTCGGTACCTGTCCGCTTCATTTCGTTATCAATTGCACGAGCAACAATATCGCGGGGAGCCAAATCTTTTCTATGATCGTACCGCTCCATGAACGCTTCACCTGCTTTATTGCGTAGGATACCTCCATCACCTCTTACCGCTTCTGTAATTAAGAAGGAAGGAGAAACACCAGGTTCATATAAAGCAGTTGGATGAAACTGAATAAACTCCATGTTTTCAATTTTACCCTTAGCCCTATATACCATAGCAATGCCATCTCCTGTTGCAATTTTTGGATTCGTTGTAGTTCTATATGCTTGACCACAACCACCCGAAGCCAGCAAAACAATTTTAGAAACTATTTTTTCTATTTGATTGGATTGCAAATTCAATACATAAACCCCGTAGCAAGTGATATCTAAAGTAGATTTGGTAACCAGATAGCCTAAATGATGCTGTGTAAGTAAATCAACCACAAAGCAGTGGTTCAATAAATGGATATTTGGTAAGCTATTTAACTGAGAAAGCAACGCTCTCTCCATTTCCATTCCAGTTACGTCTTTGTGATGCAATATTCTATTCTCACTATGCCCCCCTTCTTTCCCTAAACTATAAATGCCTGATTCTTCTTTATCAAAAGCAGCCCCATAATCAATAATTTCTTTTATTCTTTCAGGACCTTCTTTTACCACTATCTCTACTATCGATTCATTACAAAGCCCATCACCTGCAATTAAAGTATCTTCAATATGCTTACTAAAACTATCTCTACTTTCATCCCACACCCCTGCAATACCGCCTTGTGCATATTTGGTATTGGTTTCATCGGCCTGCGTTTTAGTAATTAGGATAATTTTTTTATCAGGAAATTGCTTTGCAACTTTTAGTGCATAAGTTAATCCTGCAATGCCAGATCCAATTACTAAAAAGTCTGATTGATGCATACAAAAATTTAAATTGAATTAGGCTGGCTCTATCCAAGCACCATGTTCTTTCAATAGATTAATTAATTCGGATACCGCAATTTCACTATCAATATTTCTTTTCATGATATCCTTCCCCTTATACAAAGTAATTTTACCCACACCACTACCTACATACCCAAAATCTGCATCTGCCATTTCACCAGGACCATTAACAATACATCCCATGATCGCAATTTTAACGCCCTTCAAATGATTGGTTACATTTCTAATTTTAGCAGTGGTTTCTTGCAAATCAAACAATGTTCTGCCGCAACTTGGGCAGCTGATATATTCAGTTTTAGAAATTCTTGTTCTGGTAGCTTGTAAAATACTGAAAGCAGAAGAGTTAATGAACTGCTCAACGGAAGTATTACTCAAGTAGTTTCTTCCACTAGTATCTACTGCACCTGTATTCATTGTTTGATAGCTATTAGAAGTCATTCCCAAACAGATGCCATCTCCCATTCCATCTAATAATAAAGAGCCGCATTCGGTTGCATAATGAATTAAATGTTCATCAGCCGTTTGCCAATTACTATCGGTAATGATTACTACAGGATTCTGTACTTGTAAATTCATTAATTCCATCACCATTCTTCTGATAGACTGCATTGCATTAGTATTGGTACTACTTAAGCAAAGCACTACGGTATTATCATTGGCAAATTCTTCTAAAAAAGTATAGTCGTTAACGGCTGTAGCATCGTTATAGCAATCAACCATTACAAAATTGATGGTATCGCTTTTTGTATTTGTTTGAACATAACCCGACCTGTCAAATATGGGGAAGTAGCTGTATTTATCAGCGCATTCGGCATAAGTAGCAGGATATACAATCACTTTTAAAGTGCCAGGCAATGCAAAATCAAGCAACTGATTTCCAGTAAAAATATAATCAGCAGCAGCATCCCCAATGGCCCACTTATCTGTTGCAGCATCATATTTATATCCTATTGCTTCTAAATGAGAAGGAGTAATTTGTGTAACCTTACTAAAGTCTGCAATCACAACCGGTACTTGGGTTCCGCCAATATTGCTTACTGCAAATGATTTTCTTCTACTGTAATTAAATGGATCATAAGGTATTTTAGTAATTGCAGGAACAAGCCCATGTGTAACACCTGCACGGCTTTCAACACTGTATCGTTTAATTAAATCTTTACAAACAGGAATTTCTAATTCAGGATCTTCTGTTAAACTTACGCGAACAGTATCGCCAATTCCATCTTCTAATAAAGTGCCAATCCCTGCAGCACTTTTAACCCTGCCATCTTCTCCGTCTCCCGCTTCCGTTACCCCTAAATGTAAAGGATAACATTCACCAAACTCCGCTTCCATTTGCTGAATCAATAAGCGATAAGCCTGCACCATCACTTGAGGGTTGCTGGCTTTCATACTCAAAATAATATTGTGATAGTCTTCTGAACGAGCAATACGCAAAAACTCCATCGCGCTCTCCACCATACCAATGGGCGTATCACCATACCTACTCATGATTCGATCACTTAAAGACCCATGATTGGTACCAATACGCATTGCCGTTCCGTGCTCTTTACATATTAATACCAGCGGTGTAAAACGTTCCCGAATACGTTCAATTTCTTCTAAGTATTCTGCATCTGTATAGTCAATTTGTTCAAACTTTTTCTTATCAACGTAGTTGCCCGGATTCACCCTAACTTTCTCCACTATTCTGGCAGCAATTTCAGCAGCATTGGGGGTAAAATGAATATCAGCCACAAGGGGAGTAGTGTAGCCGCGTTTACGTAACTCGTCTTTAATATTTTGAAGGTTTTCTGCTTCCTTCTTAGAGGGAGCAGTAATTCTTACCAATTCGGCACCTGCTTCAATACAACGAATGGTTTGTTCTACAGTAGCCATGGTATCCATGGTATCTGTAGTAGTCATGGTTTGAACCCTTATTGGGTTGCCATTACCTAAACGTAAATCGCCAATTTTTACTTCACGCGTTTTTAATCTACTTAGTTGCGTTAAAGAATTACAGTATAATTGCATAAAGTGCTTTATGGGGATTATCTTTTACCTTCAAAAAATCCTTGGTTGCTTAATATTTTTTTGAGCAAAGAAATCCTAGTATCAACTATAGGAATATTTGCTGGACTTTCAATATTCAATACAAAAAAATAAGGGTGTTTGTTCTCTTCAATCCAACCTACCACCCATCCCAATTGATCTCCGTTTTCTTTATAAGTTAACCCGGTTTTATAACTTAGCTGATAATTGGCATTCGAATCTCGTAACATCATTCGCTTTACAATCTCGTGTGTTCTCTTTTGAAAAGGCAATTGATTAAAAAACAAGCGCTTCATAATACCCAATTGTTCATCGGGGGTTAACTTGATGGTATTATTTAACCAAAAGCTGTCGATTGATTTACCAATAGTATGATTGCCATATTGCAAACTATCTAACCAGAATTGCATAGTGTCTTTTCCAATTCTTCTGGCTATATCTTGGTAATAAGGAACAATAGAATTTTTAAAAGCAGTCTCCATGGTTACTGCAGAATCCAATGGAATAGTCATTTTTTCATCAGATACTACACCCGTCTCCAAAGCAATTAGTGAGTGAACCACTTTAAAAGTTGAAGCAGGAGAATAGGCAGAATCTTTGTATCTACTTAAGTTATAAATAGTAAAATCCCCAGTGCCATTATCAAATAAGGCAAATGTCCCTTTTACACCCGCCGAATCAAAGTATTTTCCTAACGCTTCATCCTCTTTAACATTGTTGGGAGAACAAGCTGCAAAAAAGAACCCAATACTTACTATCAATAATAATTTTTTCATACTCTTTTTTTATTTAATCACCCCCAATTCCTTACCTACTTTGGTAAACGCTGCTATGGCTTTATCTAAATGTGCTTGTTCATGAGCGGCACTCAATTGTACCCGAATTCTTGCCATCCCCTTCGCTACAACTGGATAAAAGAATCCAATTACATAAACACCCTCATCCAACAATTTGGCAGCAAATTTTTGAGCAATTACGGCATCATATAACATGATGGGAACAATAGGATGGTCACCTGGTTTTATATCAAAACCAGCTTCAGTCATTTTTGTTCTAAAATAGTTCGTATTATATTCTAGTTGATCTCTTAATGTAGTAGCAGATATAAGCATATCTAATACTGCTATAGATGCACCCACTATACTTGGTGCAACCGTGTTAGAGAAAAGGTAAGGACGACTTCTCTGACGCAACATTTCAATAATCTCTTTTCGGCCAGAAGTAAATCCACCACTTGCGCCGCCTAAGGCTTTTCCCAAAGTGCCGGTAATAATATCAATCCTGCCCATTACCCCGCGGTATTCATGGGTTCCTCTTCCTGTTTTTCCTAAGAATCCAGAAGAGTGACACTCATCAATCATTACAATGGCATCGTATTGATCGGCTAAATCACAAATTTTATCTAACTGTGCTATTGTACCATCCATACTAAAAGAACCATCTGTTACAATAATTCTACTTCTACAATTGGCAGACTCTTTCAGCTTTGCTTCAAGGTCTGCCATATTATTATGCTCATACCTAAAACGTTGCGCTTTACACAAACGCACGCCATCAATAATAGAAGCATGATTCAAAGCATCACTAATTATAGCATCTTCCTCACCAAACAAGGGTTCAAAAACACCTCCATTGGCATCAAATGCAGCTGCATATAAAATGGTATCTTCTGTTCCCAGAAAATCAGCCAATTTTTTTTCTAATTCTTTATGAATGTCTTGTGTACCGCAAATGAATCGAACACTGCTCATACCATATCCATGGGTATCAATGGCTTTATGTGCAGCTTTAATTACGTCTGGATGAGAAGAAAGACCTAAATAGTTGTTGGCACAAAAGTTCAATACTTTTTTACCATTCACTATAATTTCAGGCCCTTGTTCACTGGTAATAACTCTTTCCTTTTTGAATAAACCGGCAGATTCTATTTCTGCTAATTCAGTAGCAATTCTGGCAACAAATTTTTCATTCATATTCCATTCATTAGAATGGCAAATGTACTAAAGTTCGGCCGAATGGCTTATTCAACCCCCAACAACTCTACTTCAAAAATAAGTAAGGAACCAGGTGCTATTTTATCACCTTTTTGTTGATCACCATAAGCCAAATCAGCAGGGATATAGAATTTCCATTTGCTTCCAACAGTCATTAACTGAAGTCCTTCCTGCCATCCAAGAATTACATTCCCTAAAGGAAAAGTGACCGGCTCCCCTCTTTCAACAGAACTATCAAATATTTCACCGCTAATAACGGTTCCGTGATAGTGGCATTTTACTTTATTGGTCAACTTTGGCTTAACCGTATCGGTGCCGTTCTTAATTATTTCATATTGCAAACCACTAGGAAGCGTAACTACCCCTGGTTTCTTCGCCATTTTAGCTTGAAATACCTTACCAGCTTCTCTTGCCAATGATGATTTTGCTGCACTTAATTTTTGCTGATAATTTCCAATACACAAGTCTAATAACTCATCGGCAATGACCGATTTTTTACCTGCGAAGCCATCAGTAATGCCTTTTTGGAACATTGCCGCCACCAAAGGATCCAATCCTTGTGATTTTAAATTTTGAGCTATTCTTATACCCAATGCATAACTAGCGCTGTCTGCAGAAGACTTAAAAATGGCAGCAGTTGCAGCAGTTTTAGCAACAGGTTTTGAAACTTTTTTAACGCTGCTTGATGTTTTAGCTGGAGCTTTAGCTGAGGTCTGTCCTTGTGCCTGCGTAAATGATACAAATGCACCTAAAACGAATAAACTAAGTATTTTTTTCATTGTATGTTTTATAAAGTAGTTGCAAATTAAGTCAAAAGTAATTGAAAGGCTGTTGTTGCTTTGCTAAATTGAAAACGGTACATCAATTGATCCATCATTCCCTTAATTTCGGCATTGCATAAATTACCCATACTACCTTCATGACTATGATTCATGGATGTTGAATAATTGAACTCCCCTTTTTCTATTGCATTCCCAATCTGCTGATAAGCGTCTCTAAAAGGGACCCCTTGTAAAACCAATTTATTTACTTCTTCAACACTAAACATGTATTGGAATTTAGGGTCTTCTGCAATATTAGAACGAACCTGAACATTACTAAACATCAGTTGCATCATTGCTAAACAATTATTCAACTCGGTAAATGCAGGAAATAAATGTTCTTTTAATAATTGCAAATCTCGCTGGTATCCAGAAGGAAGGTTAGCAGTCATTAAACTAATTTCATTGGGCAATGCTTTAATTCTATTACAATAGGACCTGGTCAATTCAAAAACGTCCGGATTTTTTTTATGCGGCATGATGCTAGAACCAGTGGTTAATTCTGCAGGAAAACTGATATAAGCAAAATTTTGATTCAAGTACAAACAAGCGTCCATACTCATTCTAGCTAATGTGTCTGCAATATTTGCTAAAGCAGTAGCCACAATTCTCTCTGTTTTACCTCTACCCATTTGGGCATACACTACATTGTAATTTAGCTGATCAAACCCGAGTAAGTCAGTGGTCATTTTTCGGTTGATGGGGAAGGAAGAACCATACCCAGCAGCAGAACCTAATGGATTTTTATTTACCACCCTATAAGTAGCTTCAAGCATTGTTAAGTCGTCCAATAAACTTTCCGCATAGGCACCAAACCAAAGCCCAAAAGAAGAAGGCATGGCTAATTGCAAATGCGTGTATCCCGGCAACAAATGGTTTTTATATTCTTCACTTTTTTGTTGCAGCAATTCAAATAAAGCATTCGTTGATTCTGCAATTGTTTGAATCTCTGCTCGCAGGTATAATTTTATATCTACTAAAACCTGGTCATTTCTACTCCTTGCACTATGGATTTTTTTGCCCATATCGCCGAGCTTTTGAGTAAGTAATAACTCAACATAAGAATGAATATCTTCTACTCCTTCTGGAATGGAAAAATCAGGTTGAATAACTTTCTGATAAATCACTTGCAATTCTTTTACCAATGCAAGCATTTCTTGATGGGTTAATAAACCAATACTGGCGAGCATTTTAACATGCGCAATGGAGCCCAACACATCATAGGGAGCCAGTAAGGTATCAAAGTCTTTGTCTTTTCCAACGGTAAATTTTTCAACGGCTTCCGTTGTACTGGTATTGCTCTTACTCCAAAGTTTCATAATACCCCATTTAATAAGTTGATATAAAATTCAATTCCTTTTTCTATTTCCAATAAATAAATAAACTCATCGGCAGTATGACTTCTTGCGCTGTCTCCAGGACCCACTTTAAGTGCA
The DNA here is from genome assembly GCA_002281575.1 of Sphingobacteriia bacterium 28-36-52. Taxonomy (GTDB): domain Bacteria; phylum Bacteroidota; class Bacteroidia; order Chitinophagales; family Chitinophagaceae; genus Sediminibacterium. The sequence continues at coordinate 95,799 of NCGN01000004.1, read as the reverse complement.
GGAAAAGGCATTAAAGCTTTATCGCTTGTGGTAGGACTTCCATAACAAATACTTCCTAAGGATTCACCTGCTTTTACTATTGGATGATTGGGATTGATTAAAGTAGATTTTATACGAGTGCTACGCGGAGTAATTTGCGCGTTTAAATTGGCTCTTAATGTATCTAAAACTTCTTCAAATTGATACAGTTCATTTACCCGAATATCAATTAAATATTCAGCAGAAGCAGGTACCATATTGTGTTGCGTATTCTCTGTACTAAAAGACGTAACCGTCATTTTAACTGGCCCTAATAAATCACTTACTTTTTCAAAATGATGTTGCCGAATCCATTCAATATCTTTTACTGCCTTATACAATGCATTATCCCCTTCGTTTCTGGCTGCATGCCCTGCAACACCAACGGTTTTGGCATCCACTACCATTAACCCTCTTTCGGCAATGGCTAAGTTTATCAATGTAGGTTCGCCAACAATTGCAAAATTGATTGGGGGTAATTGGGGGATCAAAGCCTCCACACCATTTTTTCCTGATATTTCTTCTTCAGCAGTTGCAGCAATAATTAGATTATATGCCAAATCAGTTTTATGATAGTAATATACAAAGCAAGCAAGCAAGGAAACCAAACATCCTCCTGCATCATTACTTCCTAAACCAAATAATTTATCTTCTATTACAATTGGATCAAATGGATTTAAATGATAACCCGAATTAGGTTTAACGGTATCGTGGTGTGAATTCAATAGAATAGTAGGCTTGTTAATATCAAAATATAAATTACTCGCCCAAATATTATTTCCGACTTGTTTATACGGGATTCTCTTTTTACTTAAAAACTGAGCAATACATGCAGCCGTTCTCTCTTCTTCTTTGCTAAAAGAAGGGATAGCAATCAGTTGTTTTAACAATTCAACTGCTTGGGTGTACAGTACTTTTATCTCATCCATGTTGAATGGTTGTTCCAGCTTTACCATTAATTAATTCTGCTAATTCATCTGCATTTCCAATGATTACTTTAGCAACACCTTGTTCAATAGCAGTGAACGCATTATCTAATTTAGGAATCATTCCTGCAAAAATCTGTTGATTGGTCTTAAGAGTGTTATAATATGCTGCATCAATCAAAGGAATAACCGAATCGGGATTGTTAATGTTTAACAATACTCCTTTTTTCTCAAAAGAATAAATAAGCACCGTTTCATAAAAAGTACTCATTGCTGTTGCAATGGATTGCGCAATGGTATCTGCGTTGGTATTCAATAATTGACCATTGCCATCATGTGTAATTGGGGATACTACTGGAACCAATAATTGCTGAATTAGTCCATTAAAAAAAACAGCATTTACCTCATCAATATCTCCTACAAAACCATAATCAACTGCGTCTGGCATTTTACCTTTTCTCTTATGCGCTAAAATGGCATTGGCATCGGCTCCTGTTAATCCAATTGCATTAGCGCCGTATTGTTGTAATTGAGCTACTATATTCTTATTGATATATCCAGCATAAACCATGGTTACTATTTTCAAGGTTTCTGCGTCGGTAATTCTTCTTCCGTTTACCATTTGTTGCTGAATACCCATGGTCTCCGCCATTCTTGTTGCTAGTTTGCCGCCACCATGCACCAAAATTTTTGCTTGATTAATGGCCGCAAAGCTTTTCAGGAAATGCTGGAGTGCATGATCATCATCAACAATATTACCGCTTATTTTAACTATGATCAGTTGATTCATGTTATTGATTTAGGGTATTCAATATTTCGGCAAGTACAGCTTGGGCAGCCCAAATACGATTACCTGCTTGTTGGGTAACCAAACTATTTGAACCATCTAATATTTCATCACTTAATTCAATATTTCTTCTAACAGGCAAGCAGTGCATTACTTTAGCCTGATTGGTTAAAGCCAATTTTTCATTGGTCAACATCCAATTCGTATCTGAACTTAAAAGCTGACCATATTGCTCGTAACTACTCCAATTTTTTACATATACAAAATCAGCATCTTTTAAAGCCTCATCTTGATCATGCACAATGCTAGCCCCATTGGTAAATTGCTCCGCTAATTCATACCCTTTTGGGTGAGTGATTACAAAATTTGCATTCCCCCAAGCATTTACCCATTCCGAAAAACTATTGGCAACACATTGTGGCAATGGTTTAATATGCGGTGCCCAAGTTAATACCACTTTAGGCCTAGCTGCTTTAGTATGTTGTAAAGATTCTTGAATAGTGATAATATCTGTTAAAGATTGTAAGGGATGCAAGGTTGCACTTTCTAAACTAATTACTGGAACCCCTGCAAAACGAATAAACTGTTTGATAAACATTTCGCTGTAATCTTCTTCTCTATTTTTAAGTGATGGAAATGTTCTAATAGCCAATACATCAAAATACTGTCCCAACACTGGTGCAGCATCTTTAATATGTTCTACTGAAGTGCCATTCATTATTGCTCCTTCTTGAAACTCTAATGCCCAACCTTCTTTGTCTACATTAAACACAATTGCTTCCATACCTAAATTAGCAGCAGCAACCTGTGTACTTAATCTGGTTCTTAAACTAGGGTTTAAAAAAAGTAATCCAATCCTTTTACCCTTGCCTACATGTGCATCAATAAAAGGATTCAATTTGTATTGCAAGCCCTTATTAACAAGATCCTGAATACTAGTAACATCAGTTGCAGAAATAAAGTGATTCATAATTATTCAGCATTGGTTTGTATTTCAAGAATGGCTTCTTTTAAAGCATCTAAAAACTCATCCGCATGTTTTCTAGAAAGCGCTAATGAAGGCAATAATCTTATTACATTGGGCTTTGCTTCTCCAGTAAAAATATTGTACTGTTCAAGCAATAGTTTTTTTAACCCCTTCAATTTCTCTGGAACATCAAACCCAATCATCAACCCTCTACCTCGTACATTTTCAATTGCCTCAATGGCTTTTAATTGATTCATCAAATACATGCCTCTTTGCTTGGCCATACTCATCAAATTCTCTTCCTCCATTACTTCTAAAACAGCCAACGCTGCAGCACATGCCAAATGATTTCCCCCAAAAGTAGTACCCAGCATTCCATGTTTTGATTGAATATGCGGGGCAATTAAAATACCGCCAACAGGGAAACCATTGCCCATGCCCTTTGCCATAGAATAGATATCGGCATTTACTTCAGCAATATCATGCGCAAAAAATTGACCCGTTCTTCCATAACCACATTGCACACTATCCGCTATATAAACCGATCCATATTGATCACACAAACTTCTAATCAATTGTAAAAAAGGAACAGTAGCTGGTACAATTCCACCTACCCCTTGTATGCCTTCAATAATAACTGCAGCAATTTCTGACCCATTCGCTTTAAAGCATTCCGTTAAAGCCGTTTCATCATTAAAAGGTAGAAAAATAATATGATCTGTTTCATTCACTGGCGCAACAATTGCCGGGTTATCTGTAGCAGCTACAGCCAAAGATGTTCTTCCATGAAATGATTTGGTAAAAGCAATCACTTTTTTTCTTCCATTATGAAAAGAGGCAAGCTTGAGCGCATTCTCATTGGCTTCCGCACCACTATTACATAAAAACAACTGATAGTTGGTTTTGCCACTGATTAATTCAAGCTTATCTGCCAATTCCTGTTGTAATGGTATAATAATAGAATTAGAATAAAAAGCAATTTTTTCTAATTGTGTTTCAATACGTTTTACCCAATGCGGGTGTGTATGACCAATACTAATGACTGCATGTCCACCATACATATCAAGATATTGAACACCATTATTGTCCCACACATAAGATCCCTGGGCCCTATTAATGGTAATATTGTTTAACGGATATACATCAAATAATTTCATAACTAAAAATAACTGGCTTTCAATTTTAATCCGGCCTTTTCATTTAATCCAAATAATAAATTCATATTCTGAACAGCTTGACCACTTGCACCTTTTAATAAATTATCTATGGCACTATGAACAACCAGTTTATTACCCTGCTTTTCTAAGTGAATTAAACATTTATTCGTATTTACTACCTGTTTCAGATTAATCATTTTGTCTGATACAGTAGTAAAAGCAGAATCAGCATAAAATGATTGATATAAATGCTTCACTTCTTCAAAAGGCAACCCTATTTCTACAATAGAACTGATATAAATTCCTCTAGTAAAATCGCCTCTCCATGGAACAAAATGCAATCCCCTTCCTTCTCCATTTATGGAGAGTGCATCATCTATTTGCAATTGATTAATAGATTGAGTAATTTCTTTCACATGCTGGTGCGCCAATGTTTTATATGCTTCAATATTATTGGCCCTCCAACTAAAATGAGATGTGTTACTTAAACCCTGGCCAGCACCTGTAGAGCCAGTAATTCCTGTAGTATAAATATCTGCTAAAACCCCTGCCTTAGCCAACGGCAATAAACCCAATTGTATGGCAGTAGCAAAACATCCCGGATTGGCAATATTTTGAGCATGTATTATTTCATCCTTATTTAATTCGGGCAATCCATAAACGAATGATCGATTATTCAATACATCACTGCCATTTAATCTAAAATCTTGCGATAAGTCAATGATTTTAATAGTTGATGCAATATGATTCTCTTTCAAAAAAGCAGCTGCATCACCGTGACCCATGCATAAAAACAGCACATCAATATCATTGCTTAAAACACCTGTAAAAAGCAAATCAGTTTCACCCAATAAATCTGCATGAACCTTGTACAAAGGATTCCCAGCATTACTATTACTATGAATAAAGCTGATGGTTACCTGAGGATGATTTAATAATATCCTTATTAACTCCCCTCCTGTATACCCAGCACCTCCAACTATTCCAACTTTAATCATTGGATGTGTTTTTAATATTGTGATAAATAGCTGTTTGGTTACCAAAAATTTTAGAGAAGCCTCTTACATCATTACCTGACCATCCATTGTTCATTTCTCCATATTTTCCAAACTTACTGCTCATTAAATCGTAGTCAGATTCAATGCCTATAATTTGGAAACGGTAAGGCAGCAACTGAACATATACAGAACCCGTTACATGCTCTTGTGTATCTTCTAAAAATGCTTCAATATTTCTCATTACAGGGTCCATCATTTGACCCTCATGTAGCCAGTTCCCATAAAATTGCGCTAACTGATCCTTCCAATTTAACTGCCACTTAGTTAATACATGTTTTTCAAGTGCATGGTGGGCTTTAATAATCACCATGGGTGCAGCGGCTTCAAAACCGACTCTTCCCTTAATACCAATAATAGTGTCTCCTACATGAATATCTCTTCCAATTCCATAAGGTGCAGCCAACGATTGTATATATTGTATAGCATGAGATGGGTGCGTAAAGTGTTGGTTATTCACCCAAGTAATTACACCTTTTTCAAAGTGAATCTTTATTTCTTCTTCACCCGTTTTGGTTACTTGAGTAGGCCATGCAGCTTCGGGCAACAACCCTTTTGAATGCAAGGTTTCTTTACCGCCTACACTGGTTCCCCAAAGTCCTTTATTGATTGAATAAGCTGCTTTATCAAAATTCATTTGAACCCCTTTTTCTTTGAGGTATTCAATTTCAGCTTCTCTACTTAACTGTAAATCTCTAATGGGTGTAATGATTTCAATACCAGGAATCATGATATTAAAAATCATATCAAACCTTACCTGATCATTCCCTGCACCTGTACTGCCATGTGCTACAGCCACAGCATTCATTTTTTTTGCATGGGCAGCAATATGCATTGCTTGACTTAGTCGCTCGGCACTTACACTAAGTGGATAAGTGTTATTCTTTAGTACGTTCCCGTAAATTAGGTATTTTACAATACTATCATAATAACTTTTTACAGCGTTAATGGTGGTATGTGTTTTAACACCTAATGCATAAGCATGTTTCTCTATTTGCACCAACTCGTCTTCTGTAAAGCCGCCAGTATTTACGATAACACTATGTACTTCAAAGCCTTTTTCCTGAGACAAATAAATGGCGCAATAAGTGGTGTCTAATCCTCCACTAAAACCTAATACCAGTTTTTTCGTTTGCATGATTGCTGCATTTAGAATTGAACAAAATAATTTTTAGATGTCTTTTTCCTGAACCACTTCAATAATTTACTCTGTTTCACTTTCATAAAACGTTCGTATAATTTTGAGTTTTGTTTAAAATCGGCAATGGTTTCAGCTGGTTCGTAATGGTCTGCCGGATCATAAAGCATTGCAGTACACATGCAATTTTTTCGATCCTTACTCATCAAAATATCATAATTCACACAGCTTTTACATCCTGCCCAAAATTCTTCGTCATCGGTCAACTCACTGTACGTAACTGGCTCGTAACCCAGTTCACTATTTATTTTCATCACCGCCAAACCAGTGGTTAATCCAAATATTTTGGCAGAAGGATAATTTTTTCGAGACAAATTGAAAATGGTCTGCTTTATTTGTTTGGCTACTCCACTCTTTCTATAAGCAGGAGAAACAATTAATCCACTGTTGGCAACAAATTGTTCATGCCCCCATACCTCAATATAACAGAAACCGACCCAATTTCCATTGGGCTCTAATGCAATAACTGCCTTTCCTTCGCGCATTTTATTGGCAACATAATCAGGACTTCTCTTAGCAATACCTGTACCTCGCGCTTTTGCAGAAGATTCCATTTCATCGGTAATGGTAGTTGCATAATGAATATCACTAGCAGTTGCTACACGAACAATAATTGACTGTTCCAACGTATTTGTATAATTATAAAGAGTAAAAAGAAAGCGTAAAGCCCAAACCAATTTTTCGGAGAAATTTTCACTGATAGGGGCAAGTGCCAGTTGCTCGTCCTATCAGAAACCACGTCGCGGCCTTGGTAATACGATGAATGGTATCAGCAACTGTTCCGTTAAATACGGACAGTTGTTAGCGTATAAATTAGATGTAATGCTTGCTACCATTGTTTCAAATGAAACGCAAATTTACAATTCTTTGAAATACAAAGGGCAATAAAACTAAAATTCAAGATTAGTTAATGCTTACTGTCTAAAATTCCGCATCATTTGCATTCCTTGACCTGGCGCACCTCTAAAAATTTGGTTTGGACCTCTTTGTTGCATACCTCTTTGAGGAGCACCAAAACTTCTTAAGTTATAGGTAAAGCTAATCATGAAGTATCTTTTCAAAACAACCGTAGAAACGTCTTGAATGGTATTTCCAGTTACATTTCTGGTTAAACTCTGGTTTTGATTGAGCAAGTCAAACACATAGAACTTGAGTTCCCCTTCTTTTTTCTTGAACAATTGCTTAGCAATACTTGCACTCCATAATGGAATATTGGTATTAAAACCTTCTGCTCTTCCAGTGTTTTTAATGTATCTGAAATCAGTTGAAAATACCCAGCCTGATTTGGTATATACCGTTGGTTCAGCAACAAAAGTTTGTGTAAAGAAATCGCCATTTTGTTGAGGCTGCAGTGTGTATCGTGCAAAACTTAAACTAGAATTAGAAGAGAAGTTCATATCGAAGCCCTCTTTTATATTGGTAGTCCAAGAAGCATTAAAACCTGCAGTAGTATTTCTGGTGTAATTGCTTAAGTCGTTTACCAAGGTTTGACTCTGATTTCTACTTAAATTAAGACCAAAATTAAGATTACTCTTAGGCTTCTTTAAAGGGAATCCGTAATTCAAAAATCCATTGATATTATAAGTACCACTCAAGTTAACTGGTTTAGTAAACTGCGCTCCATTAGGTAAATAAGTGGTAGAGTTTTGAATATCATTGGCAGTGAAATTGGCATTGACTGTTGCAAAGAAAATTTTCTGCGTTACTACATCAAATGAGCTAAACAATACTCTAAAAGTATGTATAAATTGTTGCTTTAAATTTGGATTACCAGTGGTAATATTTAGCGGATTAGAATTGTCTATAACAGGCTGCAATTGTTGAGCAGAAGGTTGACCAGTTCTTCCGTTATAAAAAATTCGCAAATTTTTAGTTCTAGAGAAATCATAACGGAAATTCATCGTAGGGAAGAAATTGACAAAGTTCTGCGTGATGGAACTGTCTTTACTCAAATTCTTACTAATCAAATCTCCTACTTGAACTCCTGAACCAATACTAAAATTATACTTCGCGTTTTGCAAACGATAATTCAATGTAACTCTATTAGAGTTAAACGTGTTTTCAAAAACGTTGGTTAAATTTGGAACAACAATATCATATTGGCCATTAGCTTTGTTAAAGGCAAATGTTTTTGTGCCCGAGTTATTTACGTTAGAATTATAGTTGTAATTAAATTCAATAATCTGATTTTTACCTATGGGCTCTGTATAAGAGAAAGTAGCATTCATGGTTTTACTATCTCTATTGGTTACCCCAATTTGATTGATGGTATCTGCATAGGGAGTAGTTGTATTAAAAAAGTTATTGATGGAATAGTTGGTAGTATTGCCGTCATTAATACTCTGTCCTGGATTAAATGCAACAGAATAAGTTCTGCCTTTCTTTTTGAATCGATGTCTAAATGTTGCTTCTAAACTAGCATTGTACCCGCTATTATTTCTATCTGTAGATGCAATAGAATTATTTAAATTTTTACTTGTTCCCCTAGTAGAGAAAGTAGTTACATCAGTTGCAGATTCAGTTTCCTGAAAACTAATATTTGGTCTAATTATTAAAGAATTAGAAGAATCAAATTGGTGTTCAATATTAAAATTGATTCTATGATTCCTATTTTTAGTAATTGAATTATTTAGCTGAGAATTAAAAATAGATGAATCAGGATTTCCAGGAATCAAGTTCTGGGTATAGCTATTTTGTTCACGCGTTGTTTGCATATCGTTAAAGAAATAACTACCAGACACTTCTGTTTTTTTACCCCAAATATCTTTATAGTTTAAACCGGCAGCCAAAGTTCTAATTATGCCGCCGCTATTATTGGTAGCTCCGCTTGCACCACCTCTACCCATTACTACTGTTCTTATGCCACCACCTCCTCCTCCGCCAAATAAATCTTGTGCCCCAAAATTTTGTTTGTTAACGTTATTGGCCTGACCCGTGAAAGTAAGTTGTCGATCCCCATTAAAATAACTAAGGTTAACACTGTTGTCGTATCTGCCTTCTTCTGAATCTGATCCCCCTCCCAATACTGCTCTTCCAAAATAACCTTTGCGCTTGTCTTTTTTGGTAGTGATATTGATTGTTTTAATTCTATTACCATCGTCAAATCCAGTAAATGCACTTTGGTCGTTCAATGCATCAAAAACCTGAATTTTATCTATCATGTCTGGAGGCAAGTTCTTGGTGGCCAATTTGGGATCATCTCCAAAAAATCGTTTACCATCTACTAATACTCTTTGTACATTTTCACCTTGTGCTTTAACAGTTCCATCTGCTTCAACTTGAACGCCTGGCAGTTTTTTCAATAAATCTTCTAATACCGCATTAGGCTTAGTTTTAAAACTAGAAGCATTAAACTGAACCGTGTCTTTCTTTATAGTAATAGGAGACTGAGTTACCGTAACTTCTCCTAAATCATTTGCAGCCAATCTTAAATAAATAGTTCCCAAGTCTACTGATGCATTGGCTTTTGAGAAGTTGATCTTCTTTGAGTATGCTTCATATCCTTGAAATTTGATCATGACAATCATTTCTCCAAAGGAAATTTTTTCTACTACAAAACTTCCGTCTGCTTTGGCTAACCCAAATACATCTAATGTAGAATCTTTGGCTTCTAATACAGTAATAGAAGCATCTTTAAGTGCTTGCTTACCCACACTGTCTACCAACTTGCCCTTTAGGGTAGCTGTATTTTGTGCCATTAAAGCTATACTAGAGAACATACTCAGCACCAATAAAAGTAAACGCATAATCAATATTTTGAAAGACCGAAACTAAAATGTATTCAAGAAAAACACTTGAAGATTAATATTAATGGCAAGCTATCGTGATAACAGGGAACTTCATTCATCAAATCGGTGAAACCCTTAACTGAATAGGTACTCCACGTCTTCTTTTGTTAAAGTTTTAACAAATCCTTCGTCATCGGTAATGACTTCTCTAGCAAGATTTCTTTTTCGCTCTTGTAACTTTAGAATTTTGTCTTCTACCGTATCGGTACAAATCATTCGATAAGCGAATATATTTTTTGTTTGTCCAATTCTGTGCGTACGATCTATGGCCTGTTGCTCTACAGCAGGATTCCACCATGGATCAACTATATACACATAATCAGCTGCAGTAAGGTTAAGACCCACTCCTCCTGCTTTTAGTGAAATCAGAAACACCCTACAATTGTCGTCGTTTTGAAAACGTTGAATGGCACGCTCTCTCTCGGCTACAGTACTGCTTCCATCAAAATATTCATAATCTACACCCAGCTCTTTCATTTTTTCTTTAATTAAGGCAAGCATGCCCAAAAACTGAGAAAAGACTAAGGCTTTGTGATTACTGATATTTTCGGTGATTTCTCTACCCAGTTCTTCGAGCTTTACAGAAACATTAGGATAACGTTCTTCTTCTTTTACAATAGCAGGGCTATCACAAATTTGACGAAGCTTCATTAAACCCTGTAAGATGGTTAGTTGTGATTTTTGAATTCCTTGATTTTCTACTACCCCTAAAATTTTATCGCGGTAATCATTTCGATAAGCTTCATAAATTTTTCGCTGCTCTTGTCCCATTTCGCAGAATAAAACCATTTCTTGTTTTTCAGGTAAATCTTTCGCCACTTGTTCTTTAGTTCTTCTAAGAATAAAAGGGTACAACAACTTTCTCAAATGATCTTTTTGTTCTTTCTCTCCAAACTTATCAATAGGAATAGAAAATTCTTGCTTAAAGAATTCCATGCTACCAAGCATACCAGGGTTTAAGAAATTCATTTGTGCATAAATATCAAACGTATTGTTCTGCAAAGGTGTTCCGCTTAAACATAGTCGACTCTTTGCTTTAAGTAAAGATGCCGCTTTAGTTACTTTACTTCCTGGATTCTTAATTGCCTGACTTTCGTCTAAAATGACATAATCAAAGGATACTTCTAAAAACTGTTTGATATCACTTCTTAAAGTACCATAGGTGGTTATAATTACATCAAAAGCTTTGTTACTAATGCCATCCTTTAATCTAGCACCGCCATGGTGTATATAAAAACTAATATCGGGCGTAAATTTTTTAATTTCATTTTGCCAGTTAAACATCAATGTAGTAGGACATACTACCAATGCCTTTAAGCTGCCATTTTCGGTTTTTAAATGGTGCAAAAAACAAAGTGCTTGAATGGTTTTACCCAACCCCATATCATCAGCTAATATTCCACCCCATTGTACTTCTCGCAAATAATTCAACCACTGAAATCCACTTTCTTGGTAAGGCCTAAGAATTGACTGCAAATGTGCAGGTGCTGGAACCGGCTTAATTTCGTGATTGTCTTTTAGCCGTTCATATTTTTCTTCTAACTGAAAAAACAACTCTTCCTCATCTCTTTGCAAATACAATTCTTCAATTACACTAAAATGGTACTTGCTGAGCTTCATATTGCCAGCTTTTCCTTCACCTACCCTAAATAGCAATGAATATTTCTTCACCCATTCTTCAGGTAGAATACCCAATGTGCCATCTGTTAATTGAACAAATTGCTGTTTGTTGGCCAATGCTTTTTTAACATCGTCAATGGTTACTTTTTGTTCCCCAAATTGAATTTCAATTTTTGCATCAAACCAATCGGTATTGCTACTGATGAATATTTTAGTAGAAGGTTTTGCTGTATTAAATCTGAAGTTCTTTAAAGCTTCAAATCCAAAAACAGGAATATTCATTTCTTTTACTGCATCAATAAATAAGAAGAACCAATTGTTCCTCAAAACATCTTTCCCTTTTAACGCAAGAATATTAGAATCAACAGGACGAACAAACCCAGAATGAAGTGATTCTATCCTGGTAAGCAATTCCTGCTCAGCTGCCATATTTCTGTGAATGACCAATAACCTATCTGCAATGGGGAAGAATATTTTTTCTTTATCGGTATGCTGTACATCATAGCCTTTATAATTGAATACTGGTTGAAAAAGTAGGTATTCCCCCTTCTCTTTCAAAAGAATTTTCAATTCTGGCTTAACATCTTTTACTTCTTCTTTTTTAACATTGGCAAAATGAACAGGATAATTTTTAGAAATAGGCAAAATAAAACTGGTTAATTGTTGCGACCAGTCTTGTTCAGCAATAATCAATTTACCTGTTGGCAAAAATTGTTCTACTAATAAAATGTCTTCTGGCTTTTTCCAGATATAAAAATGAGTCCCATGTTGAAAAAACATGGGCGACTCACATTCATTATTACTTATTGAAATTAAAGCAGATGGCAACTGTACATTACAAGTTACTTCGTACTGTTGGTTATTATAGTTGATACTAAATTCAGGCTGAATAAAATGATCAGACAAAATTGCTTCTTGTAAATTTTCAGTAACAAAACGCTTACCAGAAGGCAGGTAAAAAACAAAAGGAGAACTGGTAAATTCAGTGAATAACTTTTTTAATTTAGGATGAAGGTATTCATTAATCAAGTGCTTGGTTTCTTCGGGCAATTCGTCGGTATGTTGCTGAATAATATTTTCCCATATTCCACTGAAAGGAGAATTTCTATTTAAATACCGATTCACTTCCGCAGACATTAGTTTACGCAATTGCTGTAAAACCATCTTATCGTCTTCAGAAAAAACAGCTGTATTCACAAACTTAGTAAGATCTAACTTAACTGTTTTACTAATGAACTTGGTTAATTCATCATTGGCTTCACCCTGTACAGCTTCAATTTGCACATTTGGATACTGTGTAGGGAAAGAAGTAATAACTAAACCAATTTTTAAAGTAGCTGCTTGATCAGTTTCTGTTTCAACTTCTAAAGTAGGTTGCATGTCAAGAGGCTTTGGCTTTGCTTCTACTCCAGCAACTACTGTTACTCTTTTTATACTGCTGTCTAATACACGCAGAAAGGGTTTCCCATCGGTATAAGTAAATTCAAATTTACCTTTTATATCATCATCCAGAGAATAGCCATAAAGCGCTAAAAGCTTATTCTTTTCTTTATCCCAATTTCTTATGCTATCAAAATAAGCAGCCCCATGATTTTTAAATAGCTGCAAAAAGACAATGCCTTTGTGAACACATAAAGGATGTTCGGTTTCGCTATTGCAAGTACAACTGGTGTCAAAATTTCTTTCTTCGTTTTTTTGTAGAACTACTTTGTGTTGCTCATTCTCATAATCTAGTTCGGCCACTACTCTTTCATTCTTTGCTTCTAGAATGGTTGCTTTATTGGTTCTTAAATATTCTTCGGCTTTTTCGAAAGACTCAGTAGAAGTTAACATTCGGATCAATTTAAGATCCAACAGTTTAATTTTCACTGTTGTATGCTTTTGATCGTAAATGGTTTCTTTATCGCCCAGTAAGTTTTTATCTAGCATGTCTTGTAAGTGAAATAAGGCCCCAGCTTTATGTCTACACACTTCTGCTAAATTATATGGACAAGAACATCTTAGTGAAATGGTTTTAGGGTCTTTAAACTGATTGATATGGACTTTGTAAAAAGTACTATAGCCATCGTCTTTTACCCTAAAAATAATATTACCCATTAAGTCATCATACTCAATCAATTCAACATTACCCAATGCATGAATTTTTTTACCCCTACGGATTACTTCTTCCGTACCAAAATTGTATATATGTTTAATTAAATAAGGTAGTGCCATTGCTTTACATCAGCCAAAAAAGGCCAATTTGCAAAAGTAAAGGAAAGCAAATCTAAAATGAATTAATTAATGGTAAAATGTGGACTATTTGTTTGTTATTCAACCAAATTCTTCACAATTAGGTCTCCATTCTTATAAAAAGGCAAAATATTCGCTAAATCAGGAGTTACACAGTATTCAAGGTCTTTTTCTAAGCCATATTGTGCCAATCGATGCCAATGAGTAGTATTTCTTATGAATCCTTTTAAATCGTTCTTATGCAGTTGATACATATTTTCTGCCATTAAACTGCTATCGCAATGAATAGTAAAATGTGCTTTTACCCTTTCAATTACAGCTCCAGCAAATAAAGTATCTTCTAAATTAAATTTGTCTTTCCATGCAGAACAGCCGAGGATTACATTCTTTTTTTGTGCAATCAAATGACTACAAAGCGCAGATAAATTAGGGAAGGAACCAGTCACCACTTCCGCAGCACCATTTTGCAAAGCCATATGCAATAACTTAGTACCATTGGTAGTAGTGAGTACTAAAGTTTTTCCTTCAATAAATTCACGTGGATACTCGGCAGGTGAATTTCCATGGGCTAACCCAGGAATAATTTTCCCATCTCTTTCACCAGCAGTAATTCCCCCAGTATTTTTTCCAATCTGAATGCATTTATCTACAGTATCTACAGGTATTACTCTAGTAGCTCCATTATACAAAGCAGTTGCAATGGTAGAAGTTGCTCTGAATACATCAATCACGACCACTATGCTATTGCTAATATCATAAATGTCTAATAAACGAGGAGATAATACAGTATGTAAAACAGGTTTTGTGCTCATGGGGCGCAAATATACTTCAAGATAGTTCTACAGCAGGGTCCCAGAATTTTTTTTCAAAGTCTACCACCTGATCATCCACTACTTTAACTTTTTCTTTGGCCAACAATTCTTCCATTTTGGTGGGGGTAGGAAAATGCATTTTGCCAGAAAGTAAGCCCTTTCTATTGACAACTCTATGAGCAGGAATAGTAGGATTGGAATGCGCTGCATTCATAGCCCATCCCACCATTCGGGCACTCATTTTAGTACCTAAGAAATGGGCAATAGCGCCATAAGAAGTTACCCTTCCTTTCGGAATTAATTTAGCCACTTCAAAAACTTGTTCAAAAAATGAAAGGTCTTTAGCGCCACTGGGTAAAATAGACTTTAATTTTTCAGCTGATTTTTTCATACTGTTAGCGCAATAAAAATATATCAAAAACTACTCAGTATTCGCTTTTTCTTCTAACAATGAAGATCGTTTTGGTTCTGGCACCGATTCATATTCATAAGGACAATGTCTGCATCCATAACCACAACAATGTCCCTTATTTAAATGATACTCGGCAGTAAATACCATGTATCCTTTTTCGTCATAATAAAAATCTTTACCCTCAATCAGATTCCTGTTCACTTATCAATTGTTTTAAAATTTCATCTTTTTCAATTGGAATGGGTTTGTCTACTGTAAAACAACAGTAATGAATTCTGTTGCTTCCAGCAATATCCAATCCTTCGTAATGCGTTTTAATTTGCAGTTCTGGTTTTACAGAAGCTGCAGCATACACATTGTCTGAAGATGCTAACAAATTAAGTTGGAATAAGTTGATTACAGTTAAAGTAAATTCGTAAAGATCGGGACTATCTGTTTTAAGGTGAACTAAACCGCCGTTTTGCAGAATGGTCTGGTACAAACGCAGGAACCTTGGATGGGTGAGCCTTTTTTTAAATCGAGAACCCCTCAATTGAGGGTCTGGAAACGTAATCCAGATTTCCGCTACTTCGCCCGGTTTAAAATAATCGGTGATTTTATCAATATGCGATCTGATAAATCCAACATTATTTAATCCCTCGTCCATGGCGGTTTTAGCTCCACGCCAAATACGATTTCCTTTTATGTCAACACCAATAAAATTCCTTTCCCGATACATTCTACCCAAACCAACCGCGTATTCACCCTTGCCACAGGCCAATTCAAGGGTAATGGCATAATCATTCTTAAAAAAAGTATCCCATTTTCCTTTCATATCCTGCGGATACTCTAATACATTAGGAAAAGATTTAATTGCTTCGAATCGGATGAGTTTCTTTTGGCCCATAAGCGCGAAGATAAAGGTTGGATTTAACATTTAAAACAAGCCCAAATTTGAAAAGCCCCTTACCTTTGCAAGGTGAAAAGACTTGGATTGATACTATTGTTCTGTATTTATGCTGCTGCCAGTTTTGGAGTAAGCATCAAGCAGTTCTATTGTTGCAATCAACTCAAGTCTACTACCATTAGTTACGCAGCAGTAGCAGAAAACAGCTGTGGCATGAGCCATAAAATGAAAGACTGCTGCAAAACCAAAGTAAAATTTGTTAAATCGCAGGATACACATTTTGCAAAAACAGGTTTAACTAGTATGCCTTCGCTTGAATTGCATACGAATACCACTTCTTTTTATTCAATCAATCAATTGGTTAGTTACAAAGGGGCTATTGCAGTACCACAAAGCAATCCTCCACCACTGCAAACCAGCATACCGCTCTACCAATTTTATTGCAATTACAGAATCTGATACCCTTCTTTAGTTAGATACTACGCATTCTTATGTAGTATCTATTGGCGTTATTATACCGCATCTTCTTTATCAAACATAAATTAAACCAACATGAAAAAAACCATCATGCTAGTATTAGCAGGTTTCTTAAGCCTTGCTACCTATGCACAACAAACTGCACCTAAGCAAGACAGTACAAAAGCCACCCATTCTTGCCCAATGCATCCAGAAATTATTGGAACAGAAAAAGACAAATGCAGCAAATGTAAAATGGCTTTAACACCGGTAAAAAAATATGTATGCCCAATGCATGCAGATATTACCAGTACTAAAAAAGATGCAAAATGCAGTAAATGCGGTATGGCTTTAAAAGAAGCAAAGCCTGCGCATAGCAAGCATTAATTCATTATTTCCTGACACATTATGTTGTGTCAGGAAATTTTTAAAATAGAAGAAGATGAAAAAAAATATATTCGGGTTATTGGTATTACTATTATTAAGTACTACCAATGCCGTAACCGCACAAACAACCGATACTAGTGCAACCACCATACAGTTCAGAGTAGAAGGCGCCTGCGAAATGTGTAAGGAAAGAATTGAAGAAGCAGCTAAAGGGAAAGGGGTACAAAAAGCAGATTGGGACATTGCGTCCAAAATGTTGACCCTACATTATTTTCCTGCTTTAGTGAATATTAATAAAATTAAAAACAGAATTGTAGAAGCAGGACACGACTTACTGAATAAGAAAGCGAAAGACAATGTGTACAACGAATTACCCGAGTGTTGTCATTATCGCGATGAAAATAAAAAAGCACATGATGCAGAAAATATCAATACCGACGAAGTAAGAGGAATCGTATTGGAAGCCGATAAAAAAGGACAATTCAACCCATTGTTCCAAGCATCTATTAAATGGTTAAATACAGAAAGAGGTGTATTAACCGATAGCCTCGGATATTTTAGTATCCCAATGACAACCAGCTCAAATAGATTAATCATCAGTTATGTAGGCTACCAATCAGACACATTTACTGTTGAAAATCCGTCTACCTTAAAAGTGATATTAGCAGACGATCAACAATTACAAAACGTAACGGTAACCAACTCGCGAAGATCAAGTTATATTAGTACTATTAGCCCAATACGCTCAGAAATCATGACGGCTAAAGAGTTATTGAAAGCAGCCTGTTGTAATTTGAGTGAAAGCTTTGAAACCAATCCATCAGTAGATGTATCGTATAACGACGCAGTAACCGGATCAAAGCAAATACAGCTATTGGGCCTAAGCGGCAACTATACTCAACTCACCGTAGAAAATTTACCTGGGCCAAGGGGATTGGCCACTCCGCTTGGGCTAAACTCTATAGCAGGACCATGGATTGAATCTATTCAATTAACCAAGGGAGTAGGATCGGTTGCGAATGGATTTGAAAGCATTGCCGGACAAATTAATGTAGAATTAAAAAAGCCCGCAGTAGGAGAAAGACTCTTGGCCAATATTTATATTAATGAATTTGGAAAGACCGATTTAAACTTAAATCTTCAAACCAAACTAACTGAAAAATGGTCTGCGGGATTATTATTGCACGATAATTTTTTAAATAACAGCAATATCGATTTTAATAAAGATGGATTTAGGGATTTACCTACAGGCAATCAGTTCAGCATGGTAAATAGGTACCAATACAACGATTCAAAAGGCTGGATGGCACAGATGGGCATCAAAGTAATGAAAGACAACAAAACAGGCGGACAAACCAGTTTTAATCCAAAGCAACACCAGAATTCTAATAGCATTTATGGTTTAGGAATCAACACCAATCGATATGAAGGCTTTGCAAAAATTGGATATGTATTTCCACAAAAAGTATACAAGAGCATTGGTTTGCAAATTGCAGCAATTAACCATGATCAAAATTCATTTTTTGGAAAAACCATTTACAATGCCAATCAAAAAAGTTTTTATAGCAATTTAATTTACCAAAGCATCATTGGAAACACCAATCATAAGTTTAGAACAGGATTGAGTTTACAACACGATAATTACAATGAATTATTTAATACCACCAATTACCAAAGAAGAGAAACTGTAGCAGGTGCATTTTTTGAATACACGTATACGGCTTCAGAAAAACTGAGTATGGTAGCGGGTATCAGAGGAGATCACAATAATTTATTTGGTGCATTCCTAACACCTAGATTGCATATTCGATACGAACCATTTAAAGGAAGTATCTTTAGAATTAGTGCAGGAAGAGGACAAAGAACAGCCAATATTTTTGCAGAGAATACAGGCATACTCGTAAGTGCAAGGCAGTTAAATATTATTGGCGCCGGTGCAGGAAAAGCATATGGTCTAGATCCAGAAATTGCTTGGAACAGAGGCATCAGCTTTGATCAATCCTTTAGACTATTCAACAGAAAAGCCAGCTTAGCAATCGACTATTTTAGAAATGATTTTACCAATCAAGTAGTAACCGATTTGGAAACCACCAATGAAATTCGTTTTTACAATTTGAAAGGAAAATCCTACTCCAATAGTTTTCAAACAGAGTTGAGTATGGAACCAATTAGTCAATTAGAAGTTAAAATGGCTTATCGCTTTTTTGATGTAAAAACAACATATGGCAATGAATTATTACAAAGACCATTTGTTTCACAACATAGGGCCTTCTTAAGTTTGGACTATACAACAGGTAATAATTGGAAATTCAATTATACCATTACTTACAATGGACAAAAAAGAATTCCTTCTACCTTGAGTAATCCAATTCAATTTCAAAGAGAAGCCATGTCGCCCGATTTTTATTTAATGGCGGCACAAATTAGTAAGACTGTAGGCAAAAATAAATCAATGGATTTTTATATAGGAGCAGAAAACATTACGAACTTTTTTCAACAAGGGGTGATTGTATCCGCTGCAAATCCATTCGGTCCTTATTTTGATGCATCGTTAGTTTGGGGACCCATCAACGGAAGAATGTTGTATGCAGGTTGGAGAATGCGATTGAAATAATCAATAATCATTTATATCGTGCTTGTGAAAAGCTTTATGCATTCTTCCCTTATCGAACATTTTCTCATTATTAGCAATAAAAATTGTAGCAACGCCATTACCAATAAAATTGGTGATGGCCCTTGCTTCAGACATAAAACGATCTACACCTAGCAAGAGCGCTAATCCTTCAATAGGAATTACTTTGGTGGCTGCAAGTGTAGAAGCCAATATAATAAAACCACTTCCCGTAACGCCTGCAGCGCCCTTTGAAGTAACCATCAAAATACCAATAATGGTAATGATTTGTTCCAAATTCAAGGTAACGTCAAATACTTGCGCTAAAAAAACAATGGCCATTGACAAATAAATAGAAGTGCCATCTAAATTAAAAGAGTAACCTGCAGGAACCACCAATCCTACTACCGATTTATGGCAACCCATATGTTCTAACTTCTCCATCAATGAGGGCAATGCTGCTTCTGAAGAAGAGGTTCCCAATACAATCAGCAATTCATTTTTGATATACCCCAAGAATTTCCAAATACTGATTTTATAGTAGCGTAATACGCTACCTAAAATCAAGAAAATAAATAAGGCCATAGTAATATAAACACAAGCCATTAGTTTACCCAGCGGTAATAAAGTTGCCACACCATATTTGCCAATGGTATAAGCCATTCCGCCAAAAGCCCCAATGGGGGCCAACTTCATCACCCAGTGCAATCCCTTGAAAACATATTTGGAACTAAAATAAAACCCACGCAAAATCTTGTCTTTATATGTTGACTTGCTAATGATAATTCCAGACACAATTGCCAAAATCAATACTTGTATAGTAATATTATCTTTAAAAAATTGCACCCACGAAATAGAAATTGGCGCACCACTGTATGTAGAAATATCTCCCTTATTTACGGCAGCCGTATTTACACCAGCACCAGGCTTAAATAAGAATGCCACCCCTAATCCTATTAATAAAGCAAGGGTAGTTACAATTTCAAAATACAAAATGGCTTTACCACCCACTTTACCCACTTTTTTCAAATCGCCCATACCACAAATACCCGTGACAATGGTTAACAATATAATAGGGTTAATAAATAGTTTAATGATGTCTATAAAGTACTTACCCAAGGGCTGCATAGCCACACCCTGCTCCGGAAAAAAATGACCCAACAAAATACCTGCAGTGATGGCAAACAAAACCCAAAATGTTAGGTTGGTAGCAATTTTCTTAACCATAATCACAATTAATATTGAAGGAAAAATTAATGAACAACCTCATTGACTACTTTAACACAAAACTGAATTTCCTCATTGGTTAATTGCATTATCCTAAAGGTTTCGCCATCTTTATCTAAATAGTTATAAACAGTAGCAAATTTATTGGGTAACCGTCCAGTGATTTTCTTTACAAAGCCTAATGCAATTAAAAAAGTACCCAAATTAGAAGGATGTGATCCATCAGAGTGAAATAAGTTCATCCCAGGGTTTGTTTTTCTCGCTAATGCCCAACTATCGCCAACCGGAACAACTGTAGCTCCAACTTTTTTTGCCAAAGATTGATATGCCGCACTTATTTGGGGCTGGGTCTCTGGTGTTTTTTCACGTGCCCAAGTGCTGTACAGATAAGGTTTGGCACCAACATTTTGGATATAATTGCAAAACAATTGCCCATATAAAAATAAACTGTCTTTGTATTGGATTGGCCACATACTATTGTCTTGCACAACAACTATATCAAATTTATTGGTAGCAATAAGCTCTTTTGATTTTAATCCCCTTAAGCCTTTCCAATGCTCTCCCAAATTTGCTCCACCAACAGTAGACTTTCTACAGATGATTTTGGTATCCATGCTATCAGTAATTAATCCAATCATTTGAGAGAGATTATTGTAATAAACGTAACTATTCCCAACAAATAAAACCCGAACAGTGTCTTTTATTTCAGCAGCAAATACAGTTACTGAAATAAACAAAAATAGAACTGTGATATTTTTTTTCATACGAATAAACCCTTAGTATTTACACAAACTATTTATTAATTGGTGTTGGCTCAAATAAAGTTGGAAGAACGGATGGAATTGATTTATTAATATCAATTTCAACTTGCGGATAAATGAAACGTTGAGGAAAACTTGCACCGAAATTCAAAGGTACATTCACTTTAATATCGCTCTCCTTAAAAGTTCTTCTCAAGTCGTTAAAGCCTTCAATTTGACCAATAAATGTAATATATCTTTCTTCTAGAATTTCACGCAACAATGCTCTGTCTTGAGGCAAGGTTGGCAATTGGGTGTTTTCAATTCCGCCTGCTAAAAAATCAGCTGCCACATAAGGGTCATATCTGAAATTACCCGTAGTTAAATAAGTGGTATTGATATAAGCACCTGTATTCATATAGGCTCTATAAGTATTTAACCTGGCAAGTCCGGCTGTAAACCCATTAAGCCTCGCATCGGCTTCAGCTAAAATCAATAAGTTCTCTGCAAAAGTTGCCAATGGGAAAAATGTATTTTGTCCGAAGAAACCATTTATAGTAAAATTCAAATTAGAAGGAGAATTATAAAAATAATTCCATCTTGCTCTTTCAACTGTTTTAGTATTACTTCTATTTCCTGTTCTAGTCGGATTCAATAAATTTACTCCATACATACCTGTAGCATCAATCCAATTCCGTCTGTCTAATGATAAAAATTGGAAGTATAAATTAAATGCCCCTCTATTAGATTCATTATGAGGAGCCATAAAATTATTGGCTTGAGAATTTATTCCACTTTGCGCAGCTGTGATTGCTTTCTGATATTCACGCGTATGCATAAAATACCTTGCTTTTAAGGTATTAGCTGTTTGAATCCATCTGGTCATATTTCCAGCAAAATGGATATCCTGAGCTGCAAAACTCACAAATGCAGAGGAATTTAAATTGACTATTGCGCTGTCTAACAGAGTTTGAATAGCTGCATAAACACCTGCCTGACCATCAAACTTTGGATTAGCATACCGATCATCTGCTGCTTCGGTATAAGGAATATCTCCCCATAGTGCAGTGGTAGTACCTAATAAATTTGCTTCAATAACCTGAGCCACCCCTACCATTCTTTTATTATTTACTTGATGTGCTTTTGATTTTAAAAGTTTTATATTTTTATAAACACCAGAGTAAATTGTTCTCCATGAGTCATCGAAATTTCTAGCGATTACTGAATATTGATGATAACTCTGGTATTGTTGCGTATATCCTCTAAAATATCCAGACCACATTCCTGCAAATCTGGCCAAATCCCCCTCTTGGATATTCATATTACCCACCATGATACTGGTTAGCATACTGTTGGGATCTGAATCCAACGGATTATTTGGATCATTATTAATGCCTTCAACCATTTTATTACATGAAATGGAGATGGTAGCAATCATGATTATGCCGTATATATATTTTTTCATCACAATAATATTTAAAGAATTAAAAGTTCAGTTTCAACGTAAATGAATAAGATCGAGTCGGTGGATTTACAAAATATATAACACCCCTTCCTGAGCCTGAACCAGACACATTGGCATCAGGATCGTATCCATTTACTTTACTGATGATAAATAAATTTCTGCCACTTAACTCTAGACCAATGGAACTGAGGCCAAATTTTTGTTTCAAATAGTTGCTGGTAATATTGTATCCAAGATTTATTTCTCTAAATCTTGTCCAAGTAGCATCTTCTAAAAATGATTCACCCACATTCCCAAACCAACCCCCAGGACCTGTATACCAGCTTTGATCTAGTGCAACATCTGCTCCACCAAAATTTCCAATATTCCCTCTAAAAGGAGTGCCAGCTAATATAGTGGTACCGTTATATCGTTTTAAATCTTTAGTCGAAGTTCTTTCAAAACCTGTCTTTGCACTTGTACCGTAATCTAACAAAACAGCTTCTGTTCCATTAATGACTTGACCACCTTGAGAATGCTCCATCAAAGCATTTAAATACAGTTGCTTATACTTAAGATTAAAACCAAATGCTGCTCTCCATTCTGGGTTGGGGTCTCCAATTGGAACGGCAGTTGGATCAACTGTTGGAAATCCATTTGCATTTAACACTCTTTTTCCTGTTGCGTCTCTTTGAAAAACATTAGAGTACAGCACTCCCAGTGGATAACCCTCCACAGCTCTTGAAGAGACACCCGCACTTCCACCTAATGTAATTGAACCAGCTCCACTTAAATTCGTAACTAAATTTCTATTTCGAGTCCAATTCAAATTCAAGTCTAAAGTCCAATCATTTTTTGCTAAT
This sequence comes from Sphingobacteriia bacterium 28-36-52, assembly GCA_002281575.1. Classification (GTDB taxonomy): domain Bacteria; phylum Bacteroidota; class Bacteroidia; order Chitinophagales; family Chitinophagaceae; genus Sediminibacterium. Next base: position 72,213 of record NCGN01000004.1, on the reverse strand, counting down.
ACATTATACCCTAAATCAATTTCTACCCCTTTATTTTCAATTGTCCCAGCATTGGTATAAAAGGTATTAAATCCTGATGCTGGAGATTGGGTAACAGAAATCAATGCATCAACTGTTTCATTTCGATAGGCTGAAATACTAAAAGTTAATTTGTTGTTTAAAAATCTCAAGTCTAGACCCGCTTCAACTTCTTGCTTTCTTTCAGGACGCAAGAATGGATTGCCTTTATTTACACTTTGAATATAAGAACCAGTTCCATATAAAGCAGGATCTAAAGCCCCACCCAATCCATCTTGCCAAGTTCTTGTTACATAATTAGTGGCTGTTTGATAGGCTTGTGGTTGAACTCCTACAATACCCATAGAAGCCCTTATTTTACCAAAAGAAAACCATTTGGCATTTTCAAAAGTTTTCAATTGATTAAATTGCCATGCCACATCTGCAGATGGATAGAAGAATGCTTTTTTAGCTAATTGTCCAAATGTAGAAGCTGCCTCAAGTCTTCCAGTGGCATTTATAAATAGTTGATTATCCCAAGACATACCAATACTGGTATAACCCGCATTGGTCAATCTGTTTAAATAACTATCAGAAACGGTAAGGTTCGCAGGTGTTACATTGTTGAAGTCACGAGGACCATTAGGTAAAATAAAGTTCAAAGCTTGCCCCCCAATATTGGTTGTTTTTAAGCTATTGTAGTTAAAACCCAAAACCATATTACCAGAAAGTTTTTCAGAAAAATCATGAGTTGCACGTGCAATTAAATCTAAATTGAATTGAAACTCGCTGTATTCATCTCTATCATATCTTCCAGTAATTGCATTGGCAGTGAAATAGGGAAAATAATTGCTTTGACGATCCGTAAAATAATCAATACCTGCTCTTGTTGTAAATGTAAACCATTGAGCTGGTTTTATATTTACTTCAGCAGAATTAATAAAACGATTAACTCGGGAAGTATTATTTAAAGAGTTAATTACCCATAAAGGATTATTAAATCCAGGATTGGTGCTGGCTCCCAAACTATTTCTATAAGAACGTTGTCGATTTGCAATAAATGCACCACCAGAAGAACTATAATAATTACCTATATAATCAGTGTTATCAAAGTCTGCAGGTGTTCTCAATAATCCAATTAGTAAACCAGCATTATTTATACCAGACTGCAATCTATTAGAGTTGGTTAGAATATAAGAAGCTTTATTTGAAATGTTTAACCACTCATTTAACTGTCTACTTGCATTAACTCTAAAACTGGTTCTTCTATAATCACTGCTGTTCCTTGCAACTCCTTTTTGGTTTAAATCACTGATGCTAATAAAATAATTAGATTTGGAATCACCACCACTAATACTCAAAGAATTATCAACAAATTGACCAGTTCTAAAAATGGCATCGTAATTTTTTTGGTTAAAAGTTTCTTTTGAATTTTTTGTGGTAATTGGATAAATGGTATTTCCCGTATTTCCTACAAAATATCCTCCAGTTGTATTTAATACATCACTTGCTCCAGTTCTATTTGCAATTTTATCTCCCCAAGTTCTAATGGCATTGGCAGCCCAAACACCATTGTTCCCTTGACCGTAAGTTTCTTGCAAATCATAAAATGCACTCACTTGATCAATTGAAACAGTTGACCTAAATGAAATATTCGCTTTTGATCCACTGCTGCCTTTTTTGGTAGTAATAATGATTACTCCATTGGCAGCCCTAGTACCCCAAAGCGCAGCAGCAGAAGCCCCTTTTAATATTTGAACATTGGCAATATCATCTGGGTTAATATCGTTTAATCTGCTTTGTTGAACAATTTGACCTCCAGATGATTCATTTCTAGCATCTCCGCTAATCGGAACCCCATCTAACACAATCAAAGGATCGGTGCTTCTTGTGATAGTACTCTGTCCACGAATTAAGATTTGTGAACCACCCCCTGGATCCCCAGAAGAACGAGCAACCCTAACACCAGAAGATTTACCAGCCAATGCATTTAATAAACCAGCTTCACTTGAATTACTAAGTGAATTTGCACTAATTCGATTGGTAGCGTAACCCAATTTATCTTTCCTGGTTTCAAAACCAAGGGCATTTACCACCACATTATCTAAAGATGTAGCAGTAGATTGTAATACTATATTTACCGTTTCTTCTTCTCCTAATACTATTTCATTGGTTTCATAACCAATGAAGCTAATTACTAGTGTTTGTTTAACACCTACAATAGGAATGGAAAAATTACCATTGTTGTCTGAAACCCTTGTTGTGTTAGAACCTTTAATTTTAATAGTAGCGCCTGCAATGGCGATCTTTTTTTCATCTAAAATAGTCCCTTTCACCGTTCTATTTTGAGAAATGGCAGGCATAATAATGCCTATTGTAAACCCGATAAGGAAAAGCAAATGCTTAAAAACAGTTGTACATTTCATAATGGCAGCCTTTTTTGGTTAGCTAAAGCAATTTTCGACAACAAAATAGTAAAGGAATACCCGATTTGATTTTTTTGGTCTTTCTAAACTGTTTTCAAATAAAAAATGTAATTTCCAAAACTGGTTTTGAATTTCCGAAATTTGCTATGTGTTGATTTGCAATTAATTAGAAACTTATATGCTTAAAAAGGGCAAAGAAGAAATTATCTATTTATTAAATAAAGCCATCGAAAAATTTCAGGCTGATACAGGTAAATTGATTATTCAAAATACCAATCGCAAGAATTATGAAGAATTAGCCATTGTTTTAAGTGAAATAAGTAATCAACTTCCAGAAACAGCTTCGCAATTTGGTCATATTGTTTATGAAGCTGATCCTCAAAAAGAAAAAGCAGAATATCCATTCAGAAAATACGATATCACAGGTGGACAAATTAAAGATGCTTTGATGGGACTTGTTGCCAATCCAAGACCTTTTTTAGTTGATACTTGTTATGTGTATCTATATCAAATGGGGAGGCAAGCTTTTGAACAAAACCCAATAGATTCGGCACTAATTGCTTCTAAGGAGAATGAAGAATTTAGCAAGGACAGCTATTCAATTATTACTGAAAATCAACAACTTAAATTAAAGCTTGCCAATTTAAAAAAAGAAACAGACGCAACCATCCTCAAAAAATTAGGATTTTATAGGATGATTTTTATTCCACTTTGTATTGTCTTTTTAATCACAGCCATTTATACTTGGAATTTATATCGTCAATCAGATACTAAATGGGAAACTATTCAAAATGATTTTAATTTAATCCCTTATAAAGTAACTCAATCCGAAATAGATCAATTAGAGGGAATTTGGATTTGCTATACCAGTTCTCCACAAGCTCGACTGTCTGATCCAAACCGTTATCATAAAGTGGTGGCCAACCTAGTAGAAATAAAATACAAAAATGGTTATTTTGCTTACCACCGTTATGGAGCTAGTTTTGACCATATTGGCTATGCTCAATTTGAATCGCCCAATTTGGTTTCTATCCATTCTCAAATAAAAAACACCGACAAAAAAGTAGAATACCCCAGACATAGTTTACTCAGTTTAGACAAGAAGGAGGAATATCTTAGTGTAATATCTGCCTCTTGGAATTTTGATGCAGGTGCCAATAATCGTATAATTGGAATTAGAGAGGTCTATAAAAAGTTGGGGAAAGGTGGAAGAATAGAAGAAGTAATAAATACCCCAGCCAATGCCAGTTGTCAATGCAAGATTATAAAGTGGCATAAAGACACTGAATCCACACAGGCTTTCTATTTAAAAAATATGTTTTTAGATTCATTAAAAAATCCAACCCTCTCCAATTTAATCAACGAGAACAGCATTTTACTAAAAGATCCAGAAGCAGGGTTGATTCTAAACAAAAAAAGCCCCGAATAATTCGGAGCTTTTTGAATGCTGTAGGGGGAGGGATCGAACCTCCACGAGGCAGTTAGCTATAGCGCAAAGTTCAGTGGTCGACCCTGGTCGTACAAGTATTGCTACTTGAACGGCTCTACACTACGTTTATTCTGTTATCCTCACCCCCGAGACAAGAGGGCATGTCTGCCAAAAGTTTCATCACCCCACAGTAAAAAGAACTAATTTGTTACTTTGATAAATCAAAATTAAGATAAACTTTATTTAATTAGTTAATTTTCAAACATTTTAAATAAAATATAGATATTATTCAAACAATCATACGTATATTTGAAAAATATTAAAATAAATAGCCAAAAATGCCTAATAAATTAAATCTTGACAAACTTGATTTTCAAATTATCCAAGAAATGATGGAAGATGCGGAAATCTCTTATGCCGATTTGGGAAAGAAACTATTCGTTTCGGGGGGCACCATCCATGTTCGCATCAAAAAACTAGAAGAACTAAAGGTAGTGAAAGGTAAAAGATTATCAGTAGACCTTAAATCGTTAGGCTACGATGTAATCGCTTTCATTGGAATTTACTTAGAAAAAAGTTCTTTGTATGATTCCGTAGCAAAGGAGTTGAAAAAAATTAAACAAATTGTTCGCTTAAATTATACTACCGGTAATTACAGCATGTTTGCGGAAATAGTATGCAAAGACATCCAAGAATTGCGCTTTGTATTGCACGACGAATTACAAAAAATAAAGGGAATAGAAAGAACCGAAACCTTTATTTCGCTAGAAGAAAGTTTAGATAGAAATGTAGTGGTAAGCCCACTCTAAAAAAATGAGTATGAATCAATTTAATATTGCCGAATTAACAACTGTCCTTATCAATCGCTGGAAATTCATTGTGGTTTTCACCATTGCAGCTGTTGTAATTGCAGCAGGAGCAACTTTCTTTATTACCCCAAAATATACAGCCACTACCAAACTTTTACCAGGCAATGCAGTACTTGCAGACAAAGCCAGACTATTTAATGATGAGATTCAACACCTCTATTCTTTTTTTGGTTCCGGAGACGACTTAGATCGTTTAATGAGTATGGCCAGCATGGATACCAGCCTCAAGCAGGTGATTCATGCGTTTGATTTGATCAACTATTATAAAATAAAGGAGAAAGATGCAGGAATGGGAATGTATAAAACCATCCGGCAGTTTAAAAAAGACTTGTCGTTGGTAAAAACGGTCAACAATGAATTGGAAATTTCTTGTGCCCATCAAAGCAAGGATACGGCAGCAGCTATTGTCAATTTTATGACAGATCAGCTTGCGGCAAAAATGAAAAATATTTGGAAACTACAATACGAGAAAATAAATGTACAACTAGACAGTAGTATTGCAGCCATCTCTAATGATTACAATAACTTATTAAATACAGCAACCTCAAATGACCCCATTGCTAAAACTAAGATGGGCGTACTCTTGAGCCAAATAGAGCAGTTCAACAAAATGAGTATTGAAACAAAAATGGCAGCGGCTATTACTCCTGAAGCGCTAATAGTTTTAGAAAAAGCAAGTATACCCGCAAAAATAAGTTGGCCCAACAAAGCAGTTGTTTTACCCCTTGCCGCATTATTAGGATTGATTTTTAGTGTATGCTTGGTGTTAATTAGTGCAAAACCAAGTCGCTTTTAAATGTTACCTTTTTTACAATCAAAAAAGTTTTCATGGCTAGCCATTAGTAGTTTCTTTTTGTTTGGATTATGGTCGCTGGTTACGCAAGAACCCTATTGGCTAATTGTACCTTTTATTTTAGTGACAACAATCCCCTTTGTTCAATTAATTGTTACTAAAACCGAATATTTATATTGGTTGTTGCTGATTACACTACCACTATCCACAGAATATAATTTTACGCCATCGCTTGGCTTAGATCTTCCAGATGAACCTTTGCTTATCCTATTATCAGTTACGGTATTTGCAAGTTGCTTATTCAAACCATCTGCTTTTCAATTTATTTTTAAATCGCCCATTTTTAGGTGGATCATTGCCATGGCAATTTGGATGTGCATCAGTTTATGCTATGCACCCAACCAATGGCTGGCACTTAAGTTTATACTAGCCAAGATTTGGTACATAATACCATTGGTATTCCTAACTGCTTTGATTCATCAACGTTCAAGTAATTTTAGAAAGACTGCGCTATATCTATGCATCCCATTAATCCTGATTGTGATTCAAACACTTATAAGACATGCATTCTATGGATTTGACTTTGTTGCCATCAAAAAAACTATGGGACCTTTCTTCAGGAATCACGTGAACTATTCTGCTATGTTAGTTTGTTTGATTCCCGTTGGTTTGCTCATTCACCATTTTACACAAGACCTTCGCAAAAGAAATATAATTAAAATAGGAATTAGCATTGCATTAATGGGATTATTCTTTGCCTATTCAAGGGGTGCATGGTTGGCCCTATTAGCAGGGATGATTGGCTACTATTTAATTAAAAAAAATATACTCGGAAAAACCATATTGCTAAGCATTGTCACTATTGCAATTTCTCTAATTGTACTAATGAACAACAATTATTTCATGCAATTTGCGCCCGAACACGATGAAACCATATTTCATGAAAATTTTTCTGACCATTTAAATGCTACAATTGGGCTGAAAGATATTTCGAATGCAGAACGCTTTCATAGATGGGTTGCAGGAGTTAGAATGGTAGCCGAAAAACCCTGGACCGGATTTGGCGCAAATAGTTTTTTCAACAATTACCAACCCTATACCGCAGCCGCATTCAAAACTTGGGTAAGCAATAATCCCGAACATTCCACGGTTCACAATTATTATTTGTTGCTTGCCTTAGAGCAAGGTGTACCAGCACTTATTTTATTTGGAGGATTTTTTATTTACTTATTATTACAAACTCAACAACTTTACCACCAATTTCAGCAAAACTATTTCCGCCAAATTGCATTGGCCTTGGGTGTTTTATTAATCATGATTGCATCACTCAATTTTACAAGCGATCTCATTGAAACAGATAAAATTGGTGGATTGTACTGGTTGGCCGCAGGTATCTTGATTGGTTTAAAGTACCATCTCCAAGTTGAAAAAGAGTCTGTAGCTTTTTAAGCGGTACAAAAGTTGTTTTGACCGATTAAGTACCATTTTAATCATTAATTAATGCCTTGACGATATACACTAAGATAGTTTTGGTGTCTAATATAGAAATACACCAATTGATTATGCTTCGTCTGCTACTAGCCCCCTTTATTTTAGCTGCAATGTTTCTTTATGCCTGGTTCCCAGACAAGTCATCCAAACATAAAAACTAATTTACGGTCCTGTTCTTCCATTGATATTTTCCAAACTTACCCAACCAACCAGCAATCACTGTATAAACAATATGAAAGGGTTGCATGAACGGGAAAAATACCAATGTCTTTTTCAGCTTAAAAAATTGAGCAATTGGCAATAAAAAATACAACTCTATCAAGGTTTTGAGGGCAATGATCCAAACTGTCCAAAACAACAATTCATTTGAAAAAATGCCAGCCAATAATCCAATTAATAAAAAAGCATTGAACAAATAGACCAATAACAACACCCCAAATATCTTTTGATCATTGTAACTATCTGCCTTACTTGCCCACCGAATACGCTGTTGAATAAACGAAGTCCAATTGGGCATTGGAGCAGTTTTAACAATCATTTCATTCGAAAATAAATAAGCCAGCCTACCCGGAAATGCTGTTTTCATTTTATGCATCAACAACATATCGTCTCCACTAGCTAAGTGATCAATCCCTTTAAATTTACCAACTGCTTCAAATGCTGTTTTACAATAAGCCAAATTTGCGCCATTGCACATACTATGCGAGCCTGCTGATACAGCGGCGGCTGTAATCCCCTGTAAACTCAAAAAATCCAATACCTGAAAAATACCAATAAAACGACCGTTCTGTGTAAACATCACTGGCGCTGCAATAAATACTGGATCCTTTGCTAAAATCATCCCATTGAAATAGTACAACCAATTGGGTGGAACCAAACAATCTGCATCGGTAGTTACGATCCAATCGCCTTTCGATTTATCTACTGCTATTTCAATGGCTTTTTTCTTAAATGCATTGGTAGCTTTACCACCTAAATAATCTTTGAGATAAATCAATTGAACTTGTGGATATTGTTTTGCTAATTGAGCAACTATTAACGGAGTATCATCGGTTGAATGATCGTCTACCACTATAATCTCATATAAAGGATAGGACTGCGCTAAAATGCTTTGAATACATTTTTCAATATTGTCCAATTCATTGCGCGCTGGAATAATAATAGAGAAAAATACAGTTGGCTCAAATGCCGCTGTTAGTTGGAATGGTTTTAAAGCTTTGAACCAATACCGATAAACCAGTATAAGGCCACCATATAATGTAGCCAAAACCCCACTGATAATCATAAACCAATACTCCATTCAGGCAAAGAAAACCATTCTTCTTGAATCAAGACTTAGTTAAATATGCGCCGACTAAGCCAAATGACTCAAATTTCATGAAATTATTCTTGGTAGTATGGAAGAAAGAAAGCAATTTTGAATTAGTTGCATAACTAACTATATGCCAAACAACCATTTTAAAAGAGGAGAATTATACAGTGTCATCAATGGGATGGCTTCTACTGCTGTAGCCAGAAGGTTACAGAAGAATTTCCGCAATGCCGGATTAGAAATTACCATTGAACAATGGAGTGTATTGTATCACTTATGGAAACAAGATGGCTTAAGCCAGCAAGAACTTTGCAATCGTACATTTCGAGACAAACCCAGTATTACCAGACTCATTGATAATTTAGAGAAGCAACACTTGGTTAAAAGAGTAGCGTCTCCTACAGATAGAAGAATTAATCTGGTTCAACTTACAGATGCTGCAAAAGACCTGCAACAAATTACCATTGATCTGGCTAATCAAACCATGGCTGAAGCTTTGGTAGGTGTAGATAAGAAAGACATTGAAACAGTAAAATCGGTTTTTCAAAAGGTATACGACAATCTTACGTTAACCCCAATAGAACAATTGAATTAAACACTTTAACATACAAAACAATTAACGATGGAAGCCACAAACAAAACAAAAGCCCTCTTGGGTGGAGAATGGATCATCAAGGAAAGCAATCCTCATGAAACTTTCATTCCGGAAGAATTTAATGAAGAGCAGACCATGGTCATGGATATGTGCCATCAGTTTTTAGATGCTGAAATTTTACCCATTGTAGATCGTATTGATAAAATGGAGCCAGGATTGGTAGCATCATTAATGCAAAAAGCAGGTGAGCAAGGTTTGCTGTCTACTTCTTTTCCTGAAGAATATGGTGGACTTGGTAAAGATTTTATTACTTCTACCATTGTGAACGAAGGAATGGGGGGTGGTTATTCTTTCTCTGTTGCCGTTGCAGCCCATACTGGTATTGGTTCTTTGCCCATCTTATATTTTGGTACCGAGGAACAAAAACAAAAATATATTCCCAAGTTAGCTAGTGGAGAATGGAAGGGTGCATATGGATTAACAGAGCCCAACAGTGGTAGTGACGCCTTGGGTGCCAAAACCACTGCTAAATTAAGCGAAGACGGAAAACACTATTTATTGAATGGTCAAAAATGTTGGATCACCAATGGTGGTTTTGCTGATGTGTTCACCGTATTTGCCAAAATTGATGGAGACAAATTCACTGCATTTATTATTGATCGTGGAACAGAAGGATTTACACAAGGACCTGAAGAACATAAAATGGGTATCAAAGGTTCTTCTACTGTTCAATTGTATTTCCAAGATTGTAAAGTGCCAGTAGAAAACGTTTTAGGTGAAATTGGTAAAGGACATATCATTGCTTTCAATATTTTAAATATTGGTCGTTTAAAATTATGTGCTGCAACATTGGGTGGTGCAAAAAAAGCAACTGATACTTCTGTTCAATATGCTAAAACAAGAGAGCAGTTTAAACTACCCATTGCAAAGTTTGGCGCTATTCGTCATAAAATGGCTGAAATGGCCATCCGCTTATGGGTTTGTGAATCTGCTTTGTATCGTTCTGCTAAATGGATTGACGATAAAGAACATGAGTTGGCAGCCAGCGGAAAATCATTTGCCGAAGCTTTATTAGGTGCTGCTGAAGAATATGCCATTGAGTGTGCCATGTTAAAAGTATATGGTAGTGAAGTATTAGACTTTGTAGTAGACGAAGGCGTTCAAATACATGGTGGTAATGGATTCTCCGATGAATATGTAATTTCTAAAGCATACCGCGATAGCCGTATCAATAGAATTTACGAGGGCACTAACGAAATCAATCGTTTGCTCACTGTAGATATGGTATTGAAGCGTGCAATGAAAGGCAAGCTAGACCTAATGGGACCTGCTATGTCTGTTCAAAAAGAATTGATGAGTATTCCAGATTTTGGTGCAGAAGAGGAAGGTACTTATGCAAAGGAATTAAAAGCAATTGCTAATTTCAAAAAAGCCATTTTAATGGTAGCTGGGGCTGCTGTTCAAAAACTAATGATGCAGTTAGACAAAGAGCAAGAGATCTTGATGAATATTGCAGACATGGCTATTGAAGTATTCCATGCAGAAAGTGCTTTATTGCGTGTAATGAAATTGGCTTCTCTAAGAGGAGACGCAGCAGTAGCAACACAAAACGACATCATGCGTACTTATTTGTACGATGCTGCAGATCGCATTAACAAAGCGGGTAAAGATGCATTGAATAGCTTTGCCGACGGAGACGAGTTGCGTATGATGCATATTGGATTAAAGCGTTTTACCAAAGTAGAACCTTTCAATTGCAAAGAAGCACGTAGAAGAATTTCCGATCGCTTGGTAGCCGATAATGGATATAAAATTTAAGGTTCGCTAATACAACAAATCCCCGCTCCGATTAATCGAGGCGGGGATTTTTATATTATACTATGATGCTGCGTATCTAGAAGTGGAAAACTTATCTGCGAATTTCAACGCGAGTTCCTACAGGCAATAAATCAAATAACTCCTGTACATATTTGTTTTTCGTACTAATGCATCCTTCGGTCCAATTTCTATATTGGTCTATAGCATAATCGTCATAAGGCACAGTACCATGGATTCCAATCTCTCCCCCAATTTTTGCATTGGCTGGTATAAGTCCTAATGCTTTGCGTTGATTAAACTTGGCATAACTTTCTGCAGTGGGATAATCAATGAGCATAAAACGTTCCCATTTAGCATGTTTGCGTTTACCCGTAATATGAAATACCCCTTCAGGTGTTCTTCTGTCTCCTTGGTATAATTTATCACCTAAATCTTTGCTCCCAAATACTACCGGATAAGATGCCAGCCACTCACCGTTTTGGTCGTAAATTTTTAATTCATACTCACTCTTAATAATATATACCGAATAGGTATCCTTATCTGCTTTTGCAGAATCAATTACCCGATGCTTTCTAAATGAAGTAGTTAGGGTAATGCCAGCTAAAAATAATGTCCAGTATAGTGCCCTTTTCATAATTGCTGATTAATAAACGAAAATTAACCATTCCAATTGTGGAGCAAATGTTAATTCAAATTCACTTAACAAAGATAAATAATTGGCGCATTGATTACCAAGTACTTAAACGAACCCCAATTGCGTAAGGAAATTGTTCTACGCGGGTAATATCCTTCTGCATTTTGTTTAAGCTGTAAGACCCATATAAACGTACAGGCCCCAATCCTATTTCTCCAATAGCCGCTAATCGGAAAGGTTCCATGTAAAAGTCGGCCTTCTCTTTTTGCTTGCCTCTTTCTGCACTTATTTGCTTATTGCTGCTAGAAATTAGGTACCCTGCACTAACCCCTGCACTAAAACTAAATCCTTTGCGTTTATCAGGTGTAGTATTAATATTGATCATGAACGGAACAGTAAGATAGCCCGCGTACAATTTGTTCTTAGAAAAAGAAATGGAATCATTAAATACATAAGGTGCCGGATCGTTGTTGTAACTGATTTTAGAATCGTAACGGAAATTATACATTTCCAATCCTAAGCCATATTTAAGGTTCAATACATTCTTACTGAGATTTAATTTCTGCATGAAAAACCAAAGATTCACGTTAGAAGACTTGCCCCTATTTAAACGATAGCTGTTCTCATTTACAGGTCCGTCTTGTGGGCGAAGCGTTTTAAAATAAGAACCTGCCTGCGCAAAACCATAATTGGTATTGTCTCGCATATTGGCAAATCCTAAATCTAGAATCCACCAGTTGGTACTTAAATTTTTACGCTTGGCAGGTCTGCGCTCTACTCGCAATAGATTGAAATTATCTCTATTAATTCTTGAAGTACCTATAGTATTATCTTCAGATCCTTTCTTTTTGATGATTACGAAATTACCCACTTTAATAGTGTCCGTTTCTTGTGTTGACTGAGCGGTTGAACTCAAGGCAATACATACCATTGCCACCATGCTTAGAATGCTTTTCATACTTTTTTGCTTTTACTTTTTTTGACGAGTGTCTTCTTCTTGTTTGGCTTTTGAACGGAAAATCGTTCCTGCTTTGCGGAATAGTCCACGCAATTTATCTTTATTTATTTCTAAAGCCCCTATAAAAAGGCTTTTATCATCTTCATAATCTTCTAAAGCCGTATACACTGGTTTAGACTCATCTAAAGCCGCATCTGACTTTGTTTCTGCTGGTTCAATATTGGCTCCTTGATTGTTTTCAATATCATTTCTTCCCACAATCAAATTATCAGAAATAGCTGCATTATTAGTTGCGATTGGATTGTACTCTAGTTTGGCAATAACTTGTTCTTCTTTTTTAGCTGGCTCGTCATTGATAATTGTTACCAAAGAATTATTGCTTATAATAGGTTGGTCTGCTTTGATATTACTGTAGGGCTTATCCGCTTGAATCGAAGCTTTTGGATCTACTTGTATTACTACACTCTTAGGCGTTTCTTCATTTGCTACTATCCTTTTTTCGGCATTGTTTACAGGCTCAGTACCTACCATTTCTGGTTGTGCTCCAGTTATTTCTATGGTCGTTTTCAATTGATTTGTTGGAGCCAACATCCAAACAGTAGCAATCAATCCAATCACGGCAGCAGCACTTGCATAACGCATCCAACGCATATATACTACTGGACGTTTCTGCTCTTCTTTCCTATATAATACTTCCTTATTATTGAAGACCCATTCTTCTGGGGCCAATTTGGTTTGAACCAATAATTCAAAAGCTGCCTGCAAATTGGGATGCTGTAATATAAATAACTCTACTTTTTCGCGATCACTAGAAGTTAATTCATTGTCAATGAACAATAAGAACCATGTTTCATAGTTGCTTAAAGTAATATCATTGGTTGACTGCTTTAACAATTGGTCCTTCCCGTTAAAAATGATTTGCTCCTCTGGCACCAATTTGGTGTCTTGCAATAATGCCAACTCATCTACTAAATCTGGATGCTCCAACATAAAACATTCTACAGCTACCTTCTCTTCTGGGGAGAGCTCTCCATCTACCCAAAGCAGAAAATAGGTTTCGTAATTATGTTGGTTAATTGTTATCATTATAATACGTTTTCGGCACTAACCAAATAGTTTTTTAAGGTTAATCTTGCCCTATGCAAATACACTTTTACCTGACTCTCATTCAAATTCATAATTTGCCCTATTTCTTCGTAACTATATCCTTCATAGTCTTTCAACATCACCAAACTTTTCTGCGTTTCATTCAAACGATTTAAAGCCTCCATCAATGTTTTCTTTAATCCTGAATGCTGTTGGTATTGAATTCCTGTTTGCTCTTCAAATTCCTCTTTCAATTGCACCCTTTTATTTTTACGAATATGATCAATCATTTGATTGTACCCCACTGTAAATAAATATGCTTTTGACTTGGCTGTTTCCACTTGATCTCTATTTCTCCAGAGTTTTTCAAAACTGGTTTGTACAATATCTCTTGCGTCTTCTTCATGCCGAAGATTTTTCACGATAAACCTGAAAAGGCCATCGGCATGGTTATTAACACATTCATTGTACTCAAACTCGGTCATACAAATAGAAACAGTTAGTTGGTTTGTACTTATGATACGAATAGCCGTTGATTATGTTACAGCTACTAAAAGAATTATTTAAAATTAGGCCGAATAGTCAGAGGGATACCTATAAATTGGTATGAAAGGGGCTAATTATACTTAATTGGTGTCTAAATTGAACGCAGCCCAAAAACCCCATTTTACAAAAAGCCAAGCTAAAAGGCTGTAGGAAATGACTAACACCAACAACGACCCATAAAAATAGCTTTTGCCTAGTTTGGCTACCTTTTTTTGCTTCTTCTCCTCTTTGCTGAGTAGTTCTGTAATAATATTATTATACACCCCCCTGATTCTGTATAAAAAATAGCTCAATAAAAAAATGAGCAATGCCCCTATTACAAATGACAATTTGAATGCATTGAGCCATTCCCACATTATTCTATTTAAATATTCAGGGTCTTTTTCTTTAAAAGCTACTAGGTTGGTATAAATATAGTACCCGTAAAATGTGAGCACATTGGCCACCCAAACAATGCCGACCATCATGGGGCCTTGCGTTTTGGCCAACCCTACTCTTTGCCTGTATTGACACCATAAATAATTATGCGAAATGATTGCTCCAAATACCGTCATAGCTAATTAATAAACATATTTTATTAAGTAAACCACTACCCCAGAAACAATTAAAAAACTTAATAATGAAAGATAAAAATATCGGCCGCCTCTTTTGGCTACAGCGTGTTTTTCTTCTTCTTCTAGCTTACTAAAACGACGAATAATATCTAGGAAAATGGCTTTGCCACCATATGCACCAAAGCTCATAAAATAAACCAAAGCAAGAAATATCAAAATGCCTAGGCGTCCTGCTAGTTCCCAATACCGAATAAATGCAAGCACATCGTATACATCACTGCTCTGATTGGTTAGCAATAAATAAACAATACCAATACCAATTAAGGTAAGTACGTTGCATACCCAAGCTAGGCCAACCATATGCACACCATTGGTCTTGACTGCAAGAATCTCCCGATGAGTTCTAACTACAGTATAGTCATGACAAATAACAGATTCGAATATGTTCATCTTTTTCTGATTCGAAACAATTGGGGTGTTTACGTTACTAAAGTTACTTTAATTTAGCAAGAATCAGATTCATAATATCAAAAAGCAGCTCGTTTACAATTTAATAATCAATGGTTTGCTCCACAATGGTATCGGGTATTTCCCTCCATCCATATTGCTGATTGCGTAATTGAGGTTCAAAGCCCGCCTCTTTAATTGCTTCCTGTATGGTTTTATATGTAAACCGATGAGGAGCACCAGCAGCACTCACTACATTCTCTTCAATCATAATTGAACCAAAATCGTTGGCACCTCCATGTAAACAAAGCTGGGCGGTTTCTTTACCCACTGTTAACCAGCTGGCTTGTATATTTTTAACATTCGGAAGCATGATTCTACTAATGGCTATCATTCTCAAGTATTCATCTGGTGTAGTTAAATTATGCACCCCTCTTATTTTGGTTAACAAAGTATCTACATCTTGAAATGTCCATGGAATAAATGCTAGGAAACCATTGGCATCAGTGGGTTTCATTGCTTGTACGTCTCTTATTCTAACTAAATGTATAAATCGCTCTTCCAAAGTTTCTACGTGTCCAAACATCATGGTTGCACTTGTAGTAATATTGAGTTTGTGGGCTTCGTGCATAATGGCCAACCACTCATCTGCCCCGCACTTGCCTTTCGAAATTAAGCGGCGTACCCGATCAACCAATATCTCTGCTCCTGCCCCTGGTAATGAATCTAAGCCAGACTCTTTTAATGCTTTTAGTACATCATGATGGCTCATTTTTTCCAACTTGGCAATATGTGCTACTTCAGGGGGACCGAGCGCATGCAACTTAATAGTTGGATATTCTTGCTTTAACTGTCTAAAGGTTGTGGTATAAAAATCAAGGCCCAAGTTAGGATGGTGACCTCCTTGAAGTAAAAGCTGGTCACCGCCATATTTCAACGTTTCTTCAATTTTCTTTCGGTAAACGGGCATTTCAGTGATATAAGCTTCTGCATGACCGGGTATTCTATAGAAATTACAAAACTTACAATTGGCAATACAAACATTGGTGGTATTTACATTGCGGTCTATCTGCCAGGTTACTTTACCATGTGGCACTTGCTTTTTACGGAGTTCATCTGCTATATGCATTAAATCGGCTAAAGGTGCCTGCTCAAATAGGTACATTCCCTCTTCTACACTTAAAAAGTCAAAATCAAGGGCTCTCTGGTATAAATTGGCTAATTCCATCATAATTGTATAAGCAACAAAGTTAGGATAGATATGGTTCACCCAAAAGGATATCAACAAAAGAGCGCGCTTATGTAATTATTCATCATTTTGCATAAAAAAGCGATTAACTTAACATTGCATGAACCGGGTATTTGCCATATTGGTATTTTCGCTAATTTGCTTGCAACAGCTTAGCGCTCAGGAAGAATTTGTTCCTCCAGACTCCAAGCTAATTACAAAGATTCCATTTTTTCAACTCAGCGGTGGTATCATCATTATAAAAGCCCAGTTAGATGGATTTGCAGACTCCCTCAATTTTGTACTTGACACTGGTAGCGGGGGCATCTCTTTAGATTCAAGCACAGTAGAAAGATTGAAGATTCCCATTGCATTAAGCGATAAAACCATTCGGGGTATTGCTGGAGTTAAGCGGGTTTCTTTTGCATACAATCATACCTTGCAAATGCCCGGTATACTGGTAAAGCACTTAGATTTTCACATCAATAATTATGAACTGCTCACTAGTGTTTATGGAGTTAGAATAGATGGGATTATAGGATATAGTTTTTTAAGGAGGTATATTGTTCATTTAGACTTCGACAAAAAAATAATGGAAGTACATACGCCGGGTAGATTTAAATATCCCCGAGGTGGACAATTGCTTAAACCTAATTTTAGTACGTTGCCATTGTTACAAGCTCATGTAGAAGATAACAAGTCTTTTTTGAACCGATTTATTTTTGATACCGGTGCAGGTCTTTGTTTTTTATTGTCTAGAGAATATGTAGATGACAGTTCCATATTTAAAAGCAAAAGGAAATTTTATCCAACACAGGCAGAGGGCTTAGGAGGCAAAAAGAAAATGGAAATTGCTGTGATGAAATCGGTAAAAATTGGCAATTACAAGTTCAAAAAAGTGCCGGTGCATATATTTGAAGACGATTTTAATGTAACCAATTATCCCACTCTAGGTGGGTTAATGGGTAACGACTTATTGAGAAGATTTAATATTACATTGAACTACCCCGAACAGAGTATCCATATTAAACCCAATGAACATTTTAGTGATGCTTTCGATTACAGCTATACAGGATTAGGAATTTATTTAGTGGATGGGCAAATAAAAGTAATTGATATTATTGAAGGCTCACCTGGTGACAAAGCGGGATTTAAAACAGATGATATTATTTTTTCTATAGAAAACAATGCTTCTAATAATATTCAAGCTTATAAGAACCTCTTTCAGAACTCTTTAGGAAAAATTAAAGTGGTGGTACTTAGAAATAATCTTCCTTTAATGTTAAACATGAATGTTAAAGACATTCGTAGGTAAGTAAAGATGAACTATTTTGCGCTCCGATACGCATTACTATGATTGAATACAACCGCTTTACCCTAGACAATGGCTTAACCGTTTTGGTACACGAAGACACTGCAACCCCTATGGCAGTAGTAAATGTTTTATATGATGTTGGGGCAAGAGACGAGCATCCTGAAAAAACCGGATTTGCCCATTTATTCGAGCACTTAATGTTTGGAGGCAGCATTAACATTGCAGACTACGACGAACCATTACAAAGAGCTGGTGGAGACAATAACGCATATACCACCAACGATTTAACCAATTACTATTGCCAACTACCCGCACAAAATATTGAAACGGCATTTTGGCTAGAAAGCGATCGAATGTTGAGCTTAGCCTTTAGCGAGAAAAGTTTATCGGTACAACGCAAAGTGGTTTGTGAAGAATTCAGGGAACATTATATTAATAAGCCCTATGGTGATGTTTGGAAACATATGCGCCATTTGGCATATACGGTTCACCCTTATCAATGGATGACCATTGGAAAAGAATTAAGCCATGTAGAGAATGCACATATTGATGACGTAAAACATTTTTTCTTTAAACATTATCGTCCAGTAAATGCAATTTTGGTAGTGGCAGGCAATGTAAAAACGGAAGACATTAAACAACTTGCTCAAAAATGGTTTGGACCTATACCAATGGGAGATAAATACATTCGTTGTTTACCACAGGAGCCGGTTCAAAATCAAGCCAGAAGATTAACTATTGAAGCGGAAGTTCCTTTGGATGCTTTTGTAAAAACCTGGCATATGGATGCTCGCTTAAACAAAGGTTATTATACTGCAGATTTAATTACTGAAATTTTAGGAGGTGGGGCATCTTCTCGTTTGTACCAGTCATTGGTTAAAGAACAGAAATTATTTTCGAATTTGGACTGCTATCATTTTGGCAGCCTAGATGCAGGATTATTAACCATAGAAGGCAAGTTGGTTAAGGGAGTAGACATTAATAAAGCAGAGCAAGCCATTTCAGAACAAATTGCACAAATACAAGAACAACCAGTTGCTATTGCTGAATTAACCAAGGTAAAAAATAAAACAGAAAGTGTAATTGCATTTGAAGACATGAGCATTATGAGCAGGGCCAGCAGCTTGGCAATGTATGAATTAATGGGTGATGCATCTTTAATGAACACTGAATTAGAAAAATACCAGGAAATTAATCCACAAGACATTGTTGATTACAGTAAACAAATTTTTAGAGAAAGCAATAGCAACACATTACACTACCTGGCTAAATAAAGAAGTACGAACATGTTGAATAGAAAAATACAACCGACTATAACAGATGCGGTAAGTTTTGATTTAAAACTCAGAACATGCGAACAATACCAATTAGACAATACTGTTCCTGTATACAGTATGAATGCTGGCACACAAGACGTACTCATGATAGAATGGGTATTTAAAGCAGGTAACTGGTTTGAGCAAAAAAATATAGTTGCCGGCACTACAAATTTCTTATTAAAGAATGGCACTAGTACTAAAACCGCCTATCAAATAAATGACCATTTTGAATTCTATGGCGCCTATTTAAATAGAACATGTTACAATGAAACTGCTTCTATAACATTACATTGTTTGTCTAAACATATTAATGAGCTATTGCCTGTGGTTGCAGAATTAATTACCGATTCTATTTTTCCAGAAGAGGAGTTAACTACCTATCAACAAAATCAGAAACAAAAACTTTCTGTAAATCTTAAAAAATGTGACTTTATTGCCAATCGATTAATTGATGAATATGTATACGGGTTTCATCACCCCTATGGAAAGTATACCTCTACCTTAGATTATGATCAATTGAACAGAAACGAATTGGTAGAGTTTTTCAAACGCTTTTATGCAGAAGGTCATTGCACCATTTTTACTGCGGGTAAAATTCCTTCCGATTTGCAAAGTCAACTAAATAAATATTTTGGAGCATTGCCTTTACAACAAAGGGCCATTCCGAATATTCAATACAACTTGCAATCGTCACAAGAAAAAAAACACCAAATCATCAACGATGCTAACGGTGTGCAAGGTGCTATTAGAATTGCTCGCCCATTCCCCAACAAACACCATCCCGATTACCAAAAAACACAAATATTGAATAATGTTTTTGGTGGATTTTTTGGTTCTAGACTAATGAGTAATATAAGAGAAGACAAGGGATACACTTATGGCATTCATAGTTATATACAAAATCATATGGGAGATACTGCTTGGATGATTAGTACAGAAGCGGGAAGGGATGTTTGTGAAGCTACTATTAGTGAAGTATATAAAGAAATGGAAATACTAAGGAATGAGCCCATAGATGAAGACGAGCTAAGCTTAGTTAAAAACTATATGCTGGGCACTGTATTAGGCGACTTAGATGGACCTTTTCAGTTAATTGCCAGATGGAAAAACTACGTGCTCAATAATTTAGACGAGCAGTATTTTTACAATAGTGTGCAACTGATTAAATCTACTGGAGCCGAAGAATTGAATGAGCTAGCAAAAAAATACTTAAACCCAGAAGAATTTTACGAGCTCACCGTAATTTAAGCAATTATTTTACCTGACTAAATACGTACAGCATTTCAAGACCAATTTGCTTACACCTTTCATTATATACTTGGTCTTGATTTGGTGTTCCATCTGACAACTTAGGATCTTCATAAGGCAGCTTAAATCTTCCATCTGCACCTTGAACAATAGGGCAAGATGCATCAGCCTGAGAACAAGTTAATACGGCTCCATAATCCTTTTGTGGATTGGGCATACTGGTATATACTTTTGAAAAAGCAATCAGCTTCGGAGTTGTTGCGCCGTATTTCACTTCATACAACGGGTTTGACAAACTATTTGTAGCTGCTATTTCAAATCCCATAGCTCTTAATGCTTTTACTACATTGATATTAAAAGCGGTTACTTCGGTACCGCCAGAATAACAATATACATTTCCTACACCATAATAAGCAGCTGCAGCTTGAGCCATTATTTGAGATATATGACTTCTTCTAGAATTATGTGTACAAATAAAAGTGAGTTCAATGTCTTTTTGCAATCTTTTCTTTTGGCTTATATAATCGCTAATCTCTTTTAATGCAGTTTTACGTTCCGCTGGAATTTGATTAAAGTTTAATTGAGCTTTATCAAAAAAAGATTGTACGCTTGGAAATAAAACAGGTTGTTGCGCATTTGAAGTCATAACAAAAAGATTAACGATAAAAAAAATAATTAGGGTTTTCATTTGTATACATTTTTTCTAAACCAAAATGCCAAATTCACTAAAGCAATTAATGCAGGCACTTCAACCAATGGACCTATTACTCCTGCAAATGCTTGACCGCTATTAATACCGAATACACCTATTGCTACAGCAATGGCCAGTTCAAAATTATTTCCTGTAGCAGTGAATGCAATGGAAGTATTTCTTGAATAATCTGCACCTAGTTTTTTACCAATTAAAAAGCTAATGATAAACATCAATATAAAATAAATAACTAAGGGGATGGCAATCCTCAAAACATCCATTGGTATCGTTAGAATCAATTGCCCTTTTAAACTGAACATAATGACAATGGTAAACAACAAGGCAATTAATGTGATTGGCGAAATAAATGGAATGTATTTATTGTTAAACCAATTCAATCCCTTCCATTTTATTAATAGATACCTACTAATTATACCAGCAGCAAAAGGTAATCCTAAATAAATACCAACCGATTGAGCTATTTCAGCAATGGTAATATTCACATTCAAACCCTTTACGCCAAAATATGGTGGTAAAAAAGTAATGAATAAATATGCATAAAAACTATAAAAGAAAACTTGAAAAATACTATTCAAAGCCACCAGCCCTGCAGCATACTCTCTATTGCCCTCTGCTAAATCATTCCATACAACCACCATTGCAATACATCTGGCTAATCCAATCAAGATTAATCCAATCATGTATTCGGGATAATCTTTCAAAAAGATGATTGATAAAATAAACATCAAAATAGGACCAATAACCCAATTCAATATTAAAGAAAGGCTTAAGACTTTAATATTACTAAAGACTTCTCCAATTTTACTGTAATTCACTTTTGCTAAAGGAGGATACATCATCAGTATCAATCCAATGGCTAGTGGTATATTGGTTGTTCCATTAGAGAGCGATTCAATTTTTATTGAGACACTGGGTACAAAATAACCTAATCCCACACCAATTATCATGGCAAAAAATATCCATAGCGTTAAATACTGATCTAAAAATGATAGTTTTTTACGATTTGCAGCTGGTGTGCAATGTTCCATTTTTAAATTATTTTATCTAAATAGAATTTTCTAGAATTATTGACATGTTAGTATTAACAGCAACCGCCTCCTGGAGTGCAGTAAGTTGCTGCAACGGTATTATTTACCGCAGTACTTTCAGTAATGGTAAATCCTTTTGGCTTCTCAGCATAAACAGTTACACTAAATATACCGGCCCCGCCATTATTAAAAGCTGCAATTTCAGCATCAGATAAATAATTTTTTAAAATATCATTGGGAATAATAATGGGCTTTTCTTTTTGTACGATGATATTTTCGAACTTGTTTAATCGAATCAATTCTAGGTACACTTCTTTTTGTATTGCCCCGGATACACATCCTGCATACATTTCAGCATCTCTTCTTAGTGCATCTGGTAATTGACCTACCAATACCACGTCGGAAATACTAAAGTGTCCACCTGGTTTTAGTACTCTGAATATTTCTTTTATAACGCCATCTTTATTGGGTACCAAATTCAACACACAATTACTTACTACCACATCAGCCGTATTTCCACCTAAAGGCATATGCTCAATATCGCCTTCACGAAATTCTACATTATTAAACCCTAATGTATCTGCATTCATTCTAGCTTTCTGAATCATAGCTGGTGTAAAATCTATTCCAATCACTTTTCCTTTATCTCCTGAATGAGCTCTTGCAACAAAACAATCATTGCCTGCTCCACTTCCTAAATCTACTACAGTATCCCCTTGTTTAATTTGTGCATATTGCGTAGGTAATCCACAACCCAATCCCAAATCGGCATCTGCATTATAACCTTCTATAGTAGTATAATCATCGCTCATGATATTGTATACTTCAGTACTGCATCCACCTGCACCACAACATGATGCTTTATTATCTGCAGTAGATTGTGTAGCAATTTCTGCATATTTCTCTTTTACGATTTGTTTTAATTGTTCATCTGTTTGCATAAAATATATTTTTAATTTTTAAGATTATTTAGCAACAAGATTGTTGTTGCACTTTTAGTTTATTAAAAAGTTGATTAAAAGAGACATTGAATTTTTCGAATGCTTTCCAATTAATACAATAGCAACTTCTTGGTCCTTCAATGGTTCCTTTAATTAATCCAGCATCTTTCAATTCTTTTAAGTGTTGAGAAACAGTAGACTGTGCCAATGGTAATACGTCTACAATCTCCCCACAAACACATTCATTCTTTTGTGCCAATACTTTTAATATTGCAATACGTGCTGGATGAGATAAGGCTTTAGCAAATTGCGCCAACTCTTGTTCTGCTTTTATAAATTCATCTAATTTAGGAGAAGCCATGATTAATCGTTTTTATACGATAAAGCAAAGCTATGAATAATTTTCTATTCATCGTATTTTTACGATGAATATTTTTTAGACTCCATTTATCCTTTTTTAAAACCGATTATCCTTTTCTTAAAATTCGTAAAAATCATAACTAATTGATTTTCAACTAATTATTTAAAACCTAATTCTAAAGTCAGCCTATTACCTAAAAATACTTGGTACTATGTGTTGCATAGTACTAAAAAATACCCCATCTTTGTGTTGTCAAAGTAATTAAACAACAAACGAACTAAAAATAATCATCATGAAAATCACCACCATCAACCCACTTGTTCAACTAAACAAAACAGAGTTAAATAATTTAACCCAAGTGGTAAACGAGACAATTGCTTCAAACATGAACAATGAACCCAAAACCAAGAAAAGATTTACTGTAGCCCAACTTTGGAAAATTCAACGTTTCAGCCGTATAGCTCCAGTTAAACCAATTCTTGTTTATTAATCCAATAAAAATCTAGGCCATGGATATTCAAAACACACAGAGTCAGATGCGGAAGGGCGTATTGGAGTTTTGTATCCTTTCAATCATTCGCCAGGGGGAAGTTTACCCCAGTGATCTAGTTGATCGGATGAAAGCAGCCAACCTTCATATTCTGGAAGGTACATTGTACCCGCTGCTTACCAGGTTAAAAAACGCGGAATTGCTTACCTACCGTTGGGTAGAGAGCAACAGCGGACCCCCACGCAAATATTTCGTTATGACTGATAAAGGCCTCGCTTTTTACAGTGAACTCGAAAGAACCTGGAAAGAACTAGCGGATGCAGTTCAAGTGCTAACCCAACCAATAGCATCACCAGAAACCGAAAACAACCAAAACCAACCTTAACCAAGCTAAATAAACATACCATGAAAAAGGTAATTAATATAAACTTCCAAGGCAGAGTAATTCCTATTGAGGAATCGGCTTATGACGTACTGAAAGTATACGTTGAAAGCTTACGCCGCTTCTTTGCTAATGAAGAAGGAAGAGATGAAATCATCAACGATATAGAAGGTCGTATTGCAGAATTATTTGGAGAAAGCCTTAAAAAAGGAAGCACTTGTATTACTGATGAAGATGTTAACAATATCATCAATAGTATGGGTAGACCTGAAGATTTTGAAGGCGAAGAAACCAATATGCAATCTCAATTAGGTGGCAATCAACAACAACAATCTAACTTTTCACAAGATGCAGATAACAGCGCATCTAGAGGTAGACTTTATAGAGATACCAACGAAAAAATGTTAGGTGGTGTTTGTAGTGGTATTGCTGCTTACTTTAGAATTGACCCTACAGTTGTTCGTTTACTATTTTTAGTATTGTTCTTTGGCGGTGGTTCTGGATTCCTTTTGTATTTACTATTATGGATCATACTTCCTTCTAAACCATTGGATCAAGTAACCAGTAATAGAAGGCTATACAGAAATCCTGAAGAAAAAGTAATTGCAGGTGTTGCCAGCGGTATTGCCACATATTTTGATATTGCCGTTTGGATACCAAGATTAATTTTTGCGCTTCCATTGGTAGTGGGTATTATTTCTTCATTTGTAAGTTCACTATTCTGGTTTGAGTTTAATCCTTTCCCTGGGTTTATTTTTGGATCATTTGGTGGTACTTTATTTGTAATCTATGCTGTTCTTTGGGCGGTTATTCCAGAAGCAAAAAGTGCTTCGGAAAAATTAGAAATGAGAGGCGAAAAAGTAGACTTAAATACCATCAAGCATACCATTCAAGAAGACTTAGAAGGATTTAAAGCCCGTGCTGAAAAATGGGGTGGTGAATTCTCTGAAAAAGCAAAAGAATTTTCTTCGGAGTTCAGTTCAACTGTAAACGAAAAGAGTAAACAATTTGCTTCTGAAGCAAGCAGTGTTTCTAAAAAAGGAGGAAATAAATTAGCCAATGCAATTGGTATATTATTTAAAGCATTCTTTTTATTCTTAGCCGGAATTTTGGCTTTCACTATACTGGTTGCTTTATTAGGTATGATTGCAGGTAGTGTAAGCGTGTTCCCGCTAAAGAGTTTCTTCTTAGAAGGTTTCTGGCAAAACTTCCTTGCATGGACAACATTGATTTTGTTCTTATTTGTTCCTGCAATTGGTTTACTTACTTGGTTGGTTCGTAGAATTATTGGAGCAACTGCAGGTAGTAAATATTTAGGATTCACTTTTGGCGGATTATGGACCCTTGGTTGGATTAGTGTAATCCTATTGGTTGCATCTATTGCACAAAACTTTGATGCAGGCGCTAAAGACAAAGGCGACATTAAAATTGTTCAACCTGCCAGTAGCAAACTAACCATTAAAGTAGCTGAATCTAATTTTAGAGTTGTGAGAAGCAAGTGGTTTAGAATGGATGGCTTATTAAGAATGGACGATGATAGTTTGGTATTAAATAATGTTCGAGTTCGTATTGCAAAAAGCCCTGATTCTTTATACCGTATTAGCTATGTAAAATTCAGCAATGGCTCTGATGAAAATGCAGCTTTAAGAAATATTACACAAATCAACTACGGCGCAACACAACAAGACAGTGTTATCTATTTAGATCGTGGTTTTAAGCTAAACAAAGGAACCAAGTTCCGCAACCAAGGTGTTACCGTTACCATTTTTGTACCTGTTGGAAAGAAAATTGAAATTGATGATAACGTTTCAAGAAGACTCAATCATATCAGTTTTAACTCTGGCCGCAACGACTACGATTGGGACGATGAGTGGAATAATGAAGGATACGAAAGTTGGATGTCTAATCAGGAATACATTATGACTCAAGGTGGATTAGAAAGAGTAAAGAAAGCTGGAGAAATAAATGATGAGGAAGAAAATGACAGCGACTCAGAAAAAAGCGCCATAGAAGAGTATAAAAAAAGCAGAGAGGAACTACGCAAAGAATACGAGCGTAAACAGAAAGAAGCAGAAGATTTAAAGAAAGAGTTAGAAAAACCTGTTGATACTACTCGCTACCGTTATCAAAAAGTAGCAATAGTTGACCCACATATTTCTACCCCTGTTGGTAAAACAAAAATGACCGAATCTCCTGATATTATTGAGCTAGGTTCAGAATTAGGAAGGTTTTCCTTACTGAATTTACAATCATAAAGATGGTTGGCACAGGTTGGAAAAAGAACCTCGTCTCTAAATTGGGATGGGGTTCTTGCTTTTTAGGGCTGTTTCATGTTGATTCACTTATTTTTGCACCCTAATTAATTGCACAATGAAAAACACACCATTTACACAAAAACATATTGCCCTAGGAGCCAAAATGGCGGAATTTGCCGGTTACAATATGCCCATTAGTTATACTGGAATTAATGATGAGCATGCTGCTGTAAGAAAAAATGCAGGTGTTTTTGATGTAAGTCATATGGGTGAATTTATTTTGAAGGGAGAAAATGCTTTAGACCTTATTCAAAGAGTTACTACCAATGATGCGTCAAAATTGGTAGCCGGTCAGGCACAATATAGTTGCTTACCCAATGCTACAGGCGGCATTGTAGACGATTTAATTGTTTACTGCGTTGAGCCAAATAAAACGTACATGTTGGTAGTAAATGCTTCTAATATTGAAAAGGATTGGAATTGGATTAGCCAATTCAATACCAAACAAGTAGAAATGCATAATATCAGTGACAAAACTTGTTTATTGGCCATACAAGGTCCTAATGCTACAAAAATTTTACAACCCCTTACCGAGTTAGATATCATGAATTTGAAATACTACACTTTTGTAAAGGGAACATTTGCAGGGGTAGAAAATGTGCTGATCAGCGCTACAGGATACACTGGTTCTGGTGGTGTTGAAATTTATTTTGAAGACAGCAATGGTGCAGCCGATAAAATTTGGGATGCCATTTTTGAAATTGGTGGACCTCAAGGCTTAAAACCAATCGGATTAGGTGCAAGAGATACCCTTAGATTAGAAATGGGTTATTGTTTATATGGTAATGATATAGATGATACCACTTCTCCATTAGAAGGTGGCCTTGGATGGATTACTAAGTTCACTAAAGATTTTACTGCACGCCCAATTATAGAAACTTTAAAAGCAGCTGGTGTTCAGCGTAAACTGGTTGGATTTGAAATGTTAGAAAGAGGAATACCCCGCCACGATTATTTAATTAAAGATGCTGCAGGCAATACCATTGGAAAAGTTACAAGCGGTACTCAGGCTCCATCATTAAATAAAGCGATTGGTTTAGGTTATGTGGCTGTTTCCCATTCTGCTATAGATGCTGAAATTTATATTGATATTAGAAATACACTAGTAAAAGCAAAAGTGGTGAAAGCACCATTTGCCTAATAGTATCTTATCCAATAATTCAAAGGTTTTTTCGTTCTTATAGAATGAAAAAACCTTTTTTATTTCTACTATTACTGGCTTTCAGTTTAGGATGGATGTCTTGCTTTAGAAAAGGAAGTGAAACAGGTATGGCTTCGTTTTATGCAGATAAATATATAGGACGAAAAACCAGTAACGGTGAAAAATTCAAGCAAAATAAATTAACTGCAGCACACAAAACACTTCCTTTTGGAACCAAAGTGAAAGTAACCAATCTAAACAATGGCCAATCAGTAAAAGTTAGAATAAACGATAGAGGGCCATTTATTCAAGGAAGAATCATAGACCTTAGTAAAAAAGCGGCTAAAAAAATTGACATGGTAAATGCTGGTGTTGCCAAAGTAACTATTCGATACTAGTTTGTTGAATAATCTTGATACAATTTTTTTCGGTTATTTGGTATCCAAACTCGTAGCAATAAGTGAAGATTTGATTCTTGTCTTTTTGGTGTTGATGGGTAAAATGAGCGGGGCTAAATCCTTTTACATACAGTTCGCTTAATGGCACAGTTATTCCACCTCTTTGCAGTGCAAATAAATCAGCTAATATTTTTCTGTTCCTTAAAAGCAACCCATTCACTCTTCTCATATAGTTACTTCTATCACTATAAAAATGATTATGGTAACTACTTCTGCAGTGGTTGTTACAAAATTTCTTATCTGTTCTTCCTGCAATTTTTTTGGCACAGTGTAAACACTGCTTAGGATTGGTTTCCATAAAATTCTTTGTGGGTTCAAACAATTTGAAATTAGTTTAGAATACATTTCTTTTATACTGTAGAAATACCAAATATTTCCCCGCATTTTAACGGTGCCAAATAGCAACAAACGTCTACAAACGTTTATATACGTCAACAGATGTTTATATAAGCAACTCGTGCAAATTGGTTCAGCATATTTGTACTGTTAACGGCAGTACGCACTGCTTTTATTTACAACTTATAAAACTGAACCGTTATGAACGCAGTTAAAAACAAAGTCCAATTAATTGGGAACTTAGGGCAAGACCCAGAAGTAAAATCAATTGGCGAAGACAAAAAAGTAGCTCATTTAAGTGTTGCTACTAATGAAAACTACAAAAATGCAAAGGGTGAAAAAGTAACAGAAACCCAATGGCACAATGTAGTTGCATGGGGTAAACTGGCAGAAATTGCTGAGAAATACCTAGTTAAAGGAACAGAAGTGGTGATTGAGGGTAAGCTCATTAATCGAAACTACACCGATAAGCAAGGTGTAAAAAGGTATGCGACCGAAGTTCAAGCAAACGAGTTGCTTATTTTAACCAAAAAAGCTTGAGTGCAATCCCCCCGATTCAGTAATACCTTATTTTATCAGTAGCTGCAGCTGGCCCGATCCCCATCCCCACTGCGCTACTGGTAGTAAGGGTATTGAAGCCGCTTAGTTGTAGTAAGGACTAATCATAAAGTAAACTATTGGACCAGTAACAGCAACATAAAACCACAAAGGCCATGTAATTCTAGCTAATTTTTTATGCGCAGGGAACTCACTAGTTAACCCGCGGTAAGCAGTAAACAAAATGAATGGCAAAATGATGGCAGCCAATATAATATGTGTGATTAAAATAACTAAATAAACGATACGCATGGCACCTGCAGCCAATTTTTCGGCTTCGTCTACCATCCCATCATGGTTGGAATCACCATATTTGGCTTCCCCTGCTAATAAATGATGTGCTATATAAGACAGTAAGAAAAGTATTGAAAAAATCAATGCTGTTATCATGAATTTTTTATGCAGCTCATAATTTTTCTTTTTAACAGCAACCAGGGCAGCAACCAATACGAGTGCAATTGAAGCATTCACAAATGCATTAATTGTGGCAAAAATATGTACATCAAATCCTAGCTCTACGTCTAATTTAAATTTGCCAAGAACAACCACTACTATAAATACTACTATAGAAAATATTCCAATTAACCAATTGGCTAAACGATCATTTTTTGCAATACTAGGTTTAAGCATTTTATCTATTTTACTTTTTTATAGTTACCCGTTTATTTTTCTTCTGCCCTGCATGTAAACTACAAAGAAAATAATTGCAGTTACAATGATTAACCAGAGCCAGCTGAGATCTAATATTTGTCTGAAGACCGTGCTTTTTTTCTTTACATCTTTCTCTAACATCAACAAGCCAATATCTCTTGCCAATTTTTTCATTTCGGCACTATCCAATCCGTTGTAGTATCCCCTTACTTTATATGATCGGTCTATCAACACAAAACGACTGGTATGAACAAAATCAGGGCTAACAGGCTCTTCACTAAACTGATCTACTTTCAACTCTTCAAATGCAAATTGATAGATGTCTTTTTTATTCCCAGTTAAGAACCACCAATTATCGTGAATTGCCCCAAATCGGTCTGCGTATTTTTTTAATACAGAAACCGAATCGTTTTCGGGATCTACTGTAAACGACATAAATTGAACAATAGAAGTGTCTATCTTGTTGCGAACATTCCCTCCTTTCTTAAAAGATTGCTGTAATGTTGACATATTTCTTGTGAGCCTTGGGCAAATACTCCTACAGCTAGTGAAAAAGAAATCTGCTACAATAATTTTACCCTGTGGATCGTATAAACTAACACTATCCCCCAATTGATTTCTAAGCTTGATATTTTTGGTGGTATGCCAAATGGTATCAGTAGTAGATTTCCCATTTTCCACCTTATTAATAACAGTATCGAGTAAATAATGCCTAGGCATTACTACTGCAGTTTTACTGGCTGTTTTTAAAATTAAATAACAAGTAATCGGGATTCCCAATGCCACTAGTAATCCAAGTATCGATTTCTTTTTCATATCGGTATTAATAAAAAACCATCGCAAAGCAGCGATGGTTCAATTAGGAGAAAAATATATTTAGTTTTAGCTATAAAACTAGTGACTAGCTTTTTTACCTTCTTTAGCACCTTCATGTTTTTCCGCTGCACCGTGCTCCTTTTTTTCTACTTTAATAGTGCTTTGCTCTTTAAAGTAAGGGTCGTATGTGTTACGTAAATTCTTGAATGAATTACCATCGTATAAAAATGCAATGATGAACCAGATGAACAAGGCCAATGGAACTACAATGGTCATGATCAAATTTTTCATTTCATGCTTTAAGTGCATAAAATAGGCAACAATATAAAACGCTTTCGCCATCATTAAGATTACGATTGTTCCCTTAAGAGCCAATCTAACCCCAACACTAGACAATGGAATACCTATCATCCAAAATCCAATAATCAATTCAATAATAGTAAGTACAGTTAAAATTACCGTGATACGAATAATTTCTTTTGTACCTCCACCTGCATGTTCGTTATGCTCTGCTGTATGTGACATAAAATAATATTAGCGATTGGTTAGTTAATTAGATCAAATAAAAACAGGTAAATACAAATACCCAAACTAAGTCTACAAAGTGCCAGTACAATCCTGCTTTCTCAATCATTAAATAATGGCCTCTCTCTTCAAACTTATTGGTCATAGCCATGATTAACATAATAATATTGATAATCACTCCAGAAAATACGTGGAAGCCATGAAATCCTGTAATAGTAAAGAAATAGTTAGTGAAATTGGTTGATGAAGCTGTACCATCGTGGTTTAAGAATGGATTGCTACCCCACCATGCACCTTCATGGTGTAAGTGATTCCACTCCCATGCTTGACAAGATAAGAATGCAATTCCCCCTATAATGGTCCAGATTAAATTTTTAACTACGCCTTTTTTATCCATATTATGACCTGCCTGTACAGCCAACACCATAGTAACTGAACTGATGATCAAAATAAACGTCATGATACTTACAAACACCAAGGGCGCATTCATGCCCTCTGGAGCAAAAGGAAAACTCTTAAATACTTCGTTGGGGTCAGGCCATCCATTAGTAGAAAAACGAATGGTGCCGTATGAAATCAAAAATGCGCCAAAAGTAAAGGCATCACTCATGAGAAAATACCACATCATTACTTTGCCGTACTCTACGTTAAAGGGACTCTTACCTCCACCCCATGATTTAGTGGTAGGTGCTGTTGCAGTTGTTGCCATGTTAAAGTAAAATTTCGTACACAAAAGTATTGGCTAGAGTTGAAAAAAGGTGCATAAAACACAACTTTTTTGTAATTAGCTAATCCAATTGTAAAAGATGAACAAATAAATCCAAAGTATATCTACAAAATGCCAGTAAGTACCCACCAATTCAATGGATAAGCTACTGTAATTTTTAACACTACTTACATAGGCTTTAATAAAAATAACCATCAAAGCAATAACCCCACCAAGCACGTGAAGCATATGCAATCCGGTAATTACCAAAAGAAAAGATGCAGCAGAATTACTTCTGGCACCTGTTAGGGCAATATTTCTGGCTTCTAAATCCATAAAACCGAAAACTTGTAATCCCATAAACAATAAACCTAATATAGCAGTAACGGTAATAAGCATTCGATAACGACCCATTTCCCTAGCTTTAAAAGCCTTTGTGGCTAAATGAATGGTTACACTACTTAAAATGATTACCAGTGTAGAATACATAAAAACCACTGGCAAATCGAATTCTAACCAACTACTTTGGTTCTTCTTTACAATGTAGGCACTTGTAAGGCCTGCAAACATCATAATGATACTGCCCATAGCCACCCACAATGTAAACTTGTGTGGGTGAATTCTTTTGGGCGCTTCATTTGCAATCGTACTCATTTATTTTAATTTAATTAGATTAATGATTTATCTTATCTGCCAACATTGCAAGCAATACAATGGGCAAATAAATATAACTGCTGAACATTACCCTTCTGGCTGCTTTTACATCCATTTCCTTATACAATCGGGCGCTCTGGAACACCATGAATAAATTACATGCCAATACAATCCATAAGCTGGTTATTCCTGTTAATCCAATAAAATAAGGAACCATGCCAATAGGAATCATCAAAAAAGAATACATGATGGTTTGAATTGCAGTAAACTTAGTAGGGCCCTTATCTGCTGGAAGTAATTTAAAACCAGCTTTAGTATAATCAGCATGTGCTACCCAGGCAATAGCCCAAAAATGAGGGAATTGCCATAAGAATTGCATGCCAAATAACACCCAACCACCCAAAGCAAAATCATCATTACCTGCAACCCAGCCTATCAAACAAGGTAAAGCACCTGGCAATGCGCCTATTAAGACTGCTATGGAATTGATTTTTTTTAGCGGAGTATAAATAAACGCATACAAAAACAAACTAAATGCGGAAACCAATGCAGAAGAGAAATTAAAAAAATACCACATCATTCCAACACCTACAATACCTGCTATTACCGCAAAAGTATAGGCTTCGTTTTGACTCATATTGCCATTGGCCACTGGACGTTTGGATGTCCGTTTCATCATGGCATCGGTATCTTTTTCTACAGCCTGATTAATTGCATTTGCACTTCCTGTAATTAGCATGCCTGCTAAAAACAACAATATAATCATGTACCAATTGTACTCAACCACTTTGGGTGCAAGTAAATAACAAATCACACAAGAGAACACAACAGTAAAGCTTAAAGTAAACTTGATCAACAGCATATAGTCTTTAACTTTTGCTGCTAAAGAAAAACTTTGGCTTTCTACCCTATGCTCACTGAATTTTGTCATTCCGTCGTTGTAGTTTAAAAACAATGCTCCCGTTATCCGGGAGCATTGATGTATTTCAACTGAATAAAAACTTACTCAGTTATAATATTAGTGACTGCTTTCGTCGGCTCCCACCGGTGTAGTCTGGGAAATAAATTCTTGACCATCTTTACCGTAATCATAAGCCCAACGATGCACTTCAGGTATTTCTCCTACCCAGTTACCATGACCAGGATTAATTGGAGCAGTCCACTCTAATGTATTAGAACCATAAGGATTCTGTGTAGTTACTTTTCTTCCTTTGAAAACAGAATAGAAGAAGTTAAATAAGAACAACAACTGCGCAGCAAATACAATCATTGCAACAGTGCTAATGAATCTATTTAATTCAGCAAATTGCTTAAAGCTTTCCCAAACACTATAGTCATAATATCTTCTTGGCATACCTGCTAAACCTTGATAGTGCATTGGCCAGAAAATCATGTACGCTCCAGCTAATGTAATCCAGAAGTGTAAATAAGAAAGGGTATTATTCATGTAACG
Source organism: Sphingobacteriia bacterium 28-36-52 (assembly GCA_002281575.1). GTDB lineage: Bacteria > Bacteroidota > Bacteroidia > Chitinophagales > Chitinophagaceae > Sediminibacterium. The sequence goes on along the minus strand of NCGN01000004.1, from coordinate 38,582 downwards.
ACCATACATTTTAGGGAACCAGTGGTAAATACCAGCAAACATTCCAAACATACTTGCCACACCCATTACAATATGGAAGTGCGCAATAACAAAGTAAGTATCGTGTAAGTGAATATCTAATGCAGAGTTACCCAACCAAATACCAGTTAAACCTCCAGAGATAAATAAGCTCACAAATCCAATAGAGAACATCATACCAGGAGTAAAACGAATATTGCCTCTCCACAGTGTAGTTAACCAGTTGAATACTTTAATGGCAGAAGGAACAGCAATTAATAATGTAAGTAATACAAACACCGATCCAAGGAATGGATTCAATCCAGTTACAAACATATGGTGTGCCCAAACCAAGAAAGCTAATATGGCAATCGCAAACAATGATCCAACCATGGCCATATAACCAAAGATTGGTTTGCGAGAGTTTACAGAGAGAATTTCAGAAGCCATACCCATTGCTGGTAAAAGAATGATGTATACTTCAGGGTGTCCTAAGAACCAGAATAAGTGCTGATAAAGGATGGCGCTACCACCTTCGTTAGGCAATGCACCCACCCCGTTAATAAAGATGTCTGATAAATAGAAACTTGTTCCAAAATTTCTATCAAAAATCAATAATATAAAGCCAGAGAACAATACTGGGAATGATAATACACCTAATACAGCAGTAAAGAACAATGCCCAAATAGTTAAAGGCAAACGAGTCATGCTCATTCCTTTAGTACGCATGTTCAATATAGTTGCAATGTAGTTTAAGCCTCCTAATAAAGAAGATACCACGAATAATGCCATTGCAATTAGCCATAAATCCATACCGGTACCAGAACCAGGAGATGCAGATGCCAAAGCGCTCAATGGAGGATAAGCTGTCCATCCACCGCTAAATGGTCCAAACTCAACAAACATAGATGATAGCATTACTATACTTGCTGCAAAGAAGAACCAGTAGCTCAACATATTCATAAATGGTGATGCCATATCTCTTGCTCCAATTTGTAATGGAATTAAGAAGTTGGCAAAAGTTCCACTTAAACCTGCAGTTAATACAAAGAATACCAATACGGTTCCGTGTGTAGTAACCAAAGCATAATATGCATCGGGGGTAATTTTACCACCTTCAGCCCATTTACCTAAAATATCTTCTAACCAAGGAAAACTCGCTTCAGGATATCCCAATTGTAAACGGAAAAGTACACTCATTAAACCACCCAATACTGCCCAAACCATTCCCGTAATAAGGAATTGCTTAGCAATCATTTTATGGTCCATGCTAAAGACATACTTAGAAATAAATGTCTCATGGTGATGCTCATGATGATGATCACCATGCGCTTCGTGATGTAAACCTGCTCCAGCAGGTGCGTGCAATACGGCTTCGTTACTCATACACTGATTCTTTATTAGTTATTACAACCTCGCTTAAACTTGGTTGTTGATTGTTCTATAATTTGGCGGTAACTTTTGATGCTAGTTCAACAGGCTTAGCAACTAATTTTACCGTATCTTTTTGAGCGTTAGCTGGATCTTTGTCAGGGAAAGCTGTGTAGTAGTAAGGAGACTGACCAGCCATTTTAGCATCAAACTCTGCTTGATCTACTACTTCAATAATTCCTTTCATAGAATAGTGACCATTCCCACACATTTGGTCGCAACTGATTTCGAATTGGAAATCTGGATTCCCAGTTTTCTCCTTCATTTCTTTTGTAGTGTACTTTGGCGTAAACCACATAGTGGTAGGAATACCTGGAACAGCATCCATCTTCATTCTAAAATGAGGTAAACCTACATCATGAATAACATCTCTTGAACCAATAATCAATTTTACTGGGCGACCTTTTACTAAATACATGGTTTGCTCCATCACTAGATCGTCGTGCGCTAATTGGTCGTCCCAAATTAAGCCCAAAGAGTTAGAGGCATTATCAATGTTTTTGTAATATTTTTTACCAAATGCGCCGTCTTTACCTGGATAGCGATAAATCCAACCAAATTGCTTACCAGTAATTTCAACTACCATGGCTTCTTTTGGTGGCTCTCCGGTAAATAAAAACCAGTTTCTTAATCCAATTACTACTAGTACAGTTAATGCAATAGCAGGAATTACAGTCCAAATGGCTTCTAACTTATTGCTGTGTGCAAAAAACACTACTTTTCTGTTTTCGCTTTCTTGGTATTTATAAGCAAACCAAAAAAGAACAATTTGCGTTCCAATGAATACAAATCCAGTTACAGCTAGCGTTAACCATAACATAGAATCTACACGCTCTCCTTCTACACTGGCTGAACCTTGAGGTAACAATGTTTTATCGTAAAGAACTTCATTGCAGTACCATACTCCAATAAGTCCTAACACCAAAAACACGACCATCAGAAAACCATTAATCTTGTTGTTCTGCTTACGGCTATGCTCTTCCCCTTTCAAAATTGCCACATACTCACTTGCCTTAGAGATCTGAAAGATCACTACAAAAATGAGTAACGATACCGCGGTGATTAATAAAGCTGTCATAATGCTGTATATATATTATCTAATGTCTAACAAATATTAATTTAATCGAGTTCACTAAACTTGGTGAATTACACTTTCTTTAAGGTATGGATGGTATTTAGCAATCAAAGGCTTCTTAGACAATGCAGTGCCCACAAAAAGGATCATTGCTCCAACAAAAAACGCAAGGATACCAAAGTCTAACCAACCTAATGAAACGTGTTCTTTCATCAAAGAGCCCATTACCATTTGATAAAAATCTATCCAGTGACCAAAGATGATTAAAACTGCCATAAAAGTGACCAATGTGTAATTTCTTTTAGCTGAACGCTTCATTAGAATCAACAAAGGACATAAAAAGTTTACGATCAAGTTAAAGAAGAAAATTCCTTTGTATGCGCCTTGAGTTCTGTGCTTAAAGTAAACAGTTTCTTCAGGAATATTGGCGTACCAAATCAACATGTACTGCGAGAACCATAAATAAGTCCAGAAGATAGAAAAAGCAAACATGAATTTACCAATATCGTGTAAATGTTCTTGACTGGTTAATTCTAAATAGCCTTTGTTCTTTAAGTAAATTACCCAAAGAGCAATCAATGACATACCTGCTACAAATGAACTTACAAAAGTATACCAGCTATACATGGTAGAATACCAATGCGCATCAATACTCATCATCCATAACCAAGGAACAGTAGATCCAACTGTTAAACCAAACCATACGGTGAACATAGCAGTTCTAACTGTACCTCTGTGAATGAATTTTTCACTGGTTTCGCGATCCATAGGACCTGCGTCTGCTTCATCATTTAATTTACGAATTCTCCAACCTAAGAAGCTCCATAGCGCAATGGTTAAAGTAGTCCAGATTACAAAGAAAGTAGGATTCAAAAAGCCTGCTTTACCCTTTAAGATTGGATCAGCCGCTACTGCTTCCGTATCTAACCAATGGTAAATATGGTGTTTATGTCCAAATACAATGTATAATAACACTGCAAATGTGATTGCACCAAAAATAGGTACTAGTGTAGAAATAGCTTCTGGAATACGACGGAAAGTTTGGGTAAACCCTGCTTGCGCCAAAGTAGTAACAGAAATAAAGAACATGCTGGCATTACAAATTAATGTCCAGAAAATAGTATTGTACATAAGTGTTCCCCAGAAATGCACTTGCTCGTGCTCATCGGAACTAAAACCTTTGGTGAACATTCCATACAGTAATGCAGCCAAGCCCAAGCCTATCAAGGCGTAAGACCAGGTTTTCATTTTTCCGGGAACTTCAAATTGTGTTCTTAAAGATGCCATTGTTACTCTTTTAGTTCAGTTAGTATTGATCCTATTAGCAGGACCATTTGCTAAATTTATTTTGTTGTTGCAGTTGCATCAGCTGCCGGAGCAGGTGCTGCTTTTGCTTTACTCGCCTGTTGTTTTGCTTTAATGTAAGCAATTACTTGCCAACGCTGTTTACGGCTTAATTGAGAAGCATAAGAGCCCATCAAGTTTTTACCATACGCAACAGAATAGAACATTTGACCCGCAGGCATTGCCTCGTACTTTGCATCTCCTACCAATGCAGCAGGTTTTGCAGCATAAGGACCAGCTCCATCTTTATACAATGGTCCATTTCCATTTAACTTATCACCATGACAAATACCACAGTTAATTAAATACAAACGCTCTGCTTCATCCATATCTGTTTTACTTAAAGTATCATATGGATTAGGTACAGCTTTAGACGCAGTGTAGTTAGTGGTATCCCCAGGCAAATCCATTGGAATATGGAAAGGCATATCTTCTTCACGAGAGATTGTGCCTGAAACAGGGCGACTGTTGTAGTTAATTCCTTTCTCGGCCAAATTGCTATGGTCTGCATAAGACTCGTATGCACGGCTGTAGGCCATATCTGGCATATAGATTGTACCAGGTGTACGCTTAACATCGCTGCAAGCAGTTAATGCTACTACTGCAGTTAAAGAAGCTATGATTAATGTATTCTTCATGATTCGTTAATTCTAAATATTCTACAATTAAGCGGCAACAATTTGTTTTTCTTCAAAAGGCATTTCATCCTTATCGTATCTACCTAACCACCATCCATCTTCAGCAACTTCTACCTTGGTTTCTAAAGCGCCATTGCTAGTTAAAAATGCTTGTAAATCGTCGGTATTGGTTTTATCGGTACACTCTATTACCATTACAAACAAATCATCGGTTGCACGAGCATGAAAATGATGCTTCTTTACAAACGGAGCCAATTGGCATAAATAGCAGAAGGTAAGTACCATTCCAACCGCAGCAAATAAAACGGTTAACTCAAACATAATTGGAATCCAAGCTGGCAATGCAAAATGTGGCTTACCACCAATATTTAAAGGCCAGTCTTTGGTAAAAATCCAACTGATAGAGCTTAATGCTGTAGCAGTTCCAGTAATACCATAAATAAATCCTGCAGTGTGTAAGCTGGTTTCACGCAAACCCATTGCATGGTCTAAACCATGAACAGCAAATGGCGTGTAAACATCGTGGATCTTGTATCCGGCAGTACGTACTTTTTTTACTGCTGGAAATAAAACTGCTTCGTCGTCAAAACAGCCTACTACAAATTTCTTTTTTGCCATACTTTATTTTTTGTCTGCAAATGCTCGCTGCAAGCGCAGTAAATAATTTTAATCATATACCAAGCACATCATGCGCTTTAACTATTAGTGGTGCGCATGCTCATGCACAAACTCTTCTAGTTTTTGTTCTTCTATATTAGCCATTTGATTTTTATATCCTTCACCAGTAGTCTTCAATACATACTTAATTTCTGCAATGGCAATTACTGGGAAGTATTTAGCGAATAAGAAGAAGCAAGTAAAGAATAATCCAAATGTTCCAGCATAGAAACCAATTTCCCAAATAGTAGGGCTGTAGTATACAGACCAGCTTGATGGTAAGTAATCACGATACAAAGAAGTAACAATGATTACAAAACGCTCGAACCACATACCAATGTTTACAATGATGCTCATGAAAAAGGTAACAAAAATGTTTCTTCGCATTTTGCGGAACCAGAAAATTTGAGGGCTTAATACGTTACAAGCCATCATACCCCAATAGCTCCAACCGTAAGGTGAGAACAAATAAGCACGGCTGTACCAGAATGTGTATCCTTCGTATTTATTTTGGCTGTACCAACCCATGAACAATTCTGTTAGGTAAGCAATACCTACAATTGAACCGGTTAATACAATTACTTTATTCATTGCTTCTATATGACCAATGGTTACATAGTCTTCCATTGCAAATACCTTACGTACAATAATCATTAGGGTTTGCACCATTGCAAAACCAGAGAAGATGGCACCCGCAACGAAGTATGGAGGGAAGATGGTGGTATGCCATCCTGGAATAACTGAAGTGGCAAAGTCAAAAGATACGATGGTGTGAACCGATAGTACCAGGGGCGTACTTAATCCCGCTAAAACCAATGAAAGGCTCTCGTGGCGCTGCCAGTGTTTGGTAGAACCAGTCCATCCAAAAGATGCAACACCATATAAACGCTTACGTAATTTAGTAAAGGCACGATCTCTCACAGTTGCAAAGTCTGGTATTAAACCAGAGTACCAGAATAAAAGAGATACGGTAAAGTAGGTAGAGATTGCAAATACGTCCCACAACAATGGAGAGTTAAAGTTTACCCATAATGGACCACGAGAGTTAGGGTAAGGCAATACAAAGAATGCCATCCATACTCTACCCATGTGGAAAATAGGGAACTGACCCGCACACATTACCGCGAAAATAGTCATCGCTTCTGCAGCACGGTTTACACCTGTTCTCCATCCTTGACGGAATAACAATAAGATTGCAGAAATCAAGGTACCGGCGTGACCAATACCAACCCACCAAACGAAGTTGGTGATATCCCATCCCCAACCCACTGTTTTATTTAAGTTCCACTGACCTATACCATAAGTTACTTCACGGTATACGCTATAGACACCAAACATGAGTAAGGCAACAGCAATATAAAAACCTACATACCATAATTTGGTAGGCTTGGCTTCAATAGGGCGAACTATGTCTTCTGTTACCTGCTTGTATGTTTTATCTCCATACACCAGTGGTTCCCTGAGCTGTGATTCGTACTTTAAATGCATCTGTTCTTATTTTGGTCCTTGATCTGCCCTAGAGCAGCATCTGGTTATTTCAATTGCTTAATAATTATCCGTGTGCTTTTTCTGTTTTTGCTTCAGCAGCTTCGTGATGAGGCATTTCATCGGTGTTTCTTACTTTGGCTAAATAAGTAACCCCTGGTAATACGTGCAACATTTCTAGCACATAGAACTGACGATTAGGATTCTCCTGTCTAGCAATGGTTATAGCACTTTCCTTGCTGTTGGCATTACCGAAAGTAATAGCGTTGGTAGGACAAGCTTGCTGACAAGCTACTTTAACATCGCTATCGCTTAACGGACGACTGTCTTTCTTAGCCTTTAACTTACCTTCTTGTAAACGCTGAAAGCAGAAAGAACATTTTTCAATAACGCCTCTTGCACGAACGGTAACATCTGGATTCAACACCATTCTTGTTAAGTCGTCGTTCATGTCTAGCACTACATCGTTAACAATACCTTTTTGGTTATCGCCAAAGCTATCAGAACCAGTGTAATCGGCCCAGTTAAAACGACGTACTTTATAAGGACAGTTGTTGGCGCAATATCTTGTACCAATACAACGGTTATAAGTCATTTGGTTTAATCCTTCACTGCTGTGATTGGTTGCAGCAACCGGACAAACGTTTTCACAAGGAGCGTTGTCGCAATGCTGACACATCAATGGTTGGAACACTACATTTGGATTCTCTAAATCGCCACTGTAGTAGCGATCTATACGCAACCAATGCATTTCGTGACCACGCAATACTTCTGGCTTACCTACCACTGAAACGTTGTTTTCTGCATTACATGCTACCACGCAAGCTCCACAACCAGTACAAGTATTCAAGTCTACACTCATACCCCATTTAATACCTGGTCTTTCAAACACAGGGTACAATGTTCCTTGAGATTCAAATTTTTCTAACCCACCCCAAGGTTTTAATTCCTTGTCACGCTCATCGCGAATTTCAGTTGGGTGATGTTTATAAGCAGCTAAGCTTAATTCTTTTACTACTTCCGTACGATTTCCTTGCTCGGTATCGTAACGGCTATGCGTTTGGGTTAATGCTACTGGATAAGTTTCATCTGTAAGGGTTAAACTTACTTCACCATTAGAGAAGTTAACAGAAGAACCACTTAAAGAAGCCAGTACAAACGCATTTTTACCAACACCTGCAGCAGATTTACCTACTTTCTCGCTTCGTCCGTAACCAACCGCAATACCTACTGTATCAGGATGTGTTCCAGGAACAATTAATGCTGGTAATTCAATTGTTTTTTGACCTACAGTAATCTTCACTACTTTCTTAGGAGGATTTACTTCGTACGCATCGGCTTGACCACCATTGCTGATATCAATACCTAATAAAGTTTTAGCCATTGCTGGAGAAACCACTAAGTAGTTATCCCATGTAGCTCTTGTAACTGGATCAGGTAATTCTTGTAACCAAGGGTTACTTGCTCCTTGACCAGCACCTATTCCCACTTTTTCGTATAATACTAATTCTACTTTACCACCTTTCTTAGAAGAAGAAGCTGCAGCCAATGCACCTGTAACAGCAGCGCCATTAAAGCTTCCAGACTTGGTAGCTGCTTCGCCTAAAGCAACTACACCATCTTGCAATGCTTTATCCCAACCATTTACGCCACCTAATTTAGCAGACCAAAAATTCTTTAAATAGGCTAAATAGTCTTCCGCAACACCACTCCATTTTAATAGACTGTCTTGCCACTGACGTGTTTTGAATAAAGGATAAATAGTTGGTTGAATAAAAGAGAAATGACCTGTTTTTGCTTCAGCATCACCCCAGCTCTCTAAGAAATGATTGTCAGGTAAAACGAACTTACATAATTCTGCAGTTTCGTCTACTTTACCAGCAAATGATACAGTCGTTTTTACTTTAGCTAAACCTGCTTTAAACTGATCAGCTGCAAACCAACTGTATGCAGGGTTTGCTCCATGAATCAATAAAGTTCCAACAGAACCAGCATTCATATCGGCTACTAGTTGAGCAAAATTGGCATCAACACCAGCGCGTGTATTTAATAAAACACCCCAGTTGATGGTAGAACCACCAGCACCAATGGCGTTATTAATGGCATTTACAATTATTTGAACATTTAAATCATTGCTTCCTGCAACAACTAAAGCAGCACCCTTATGTGCGTTCAGTGCTTTTGCAGCAGCTTCAATACCAGCTTTCAATTTTGCATCTGCAATACCTGTAACACCAGCTCCATTTACTGCACTTAATAAAGCAGCAGCAATAGCAGGCGTTTCTGAAGGACGATGTAAATATTTTTCGTCGGCGTTAGATCCAGTTAATGTAGCAACAGATTCAAAATGAATATGCTTGCTCATAGTAGGATTCTTCTCGTCTAATTTTTTACCGGTTGCGTATTGTTTAGAAAACTCAACTGGATTTAACCAAGTACCTAAGAAATCTGCACCTATGCTTACAATGGCTTTTGCATTTTCAAAATGGTAAGAAGGAATTCCACGAACACCGTAAGTTGCTTCATTCGCCAACAACATTGCACTATACGAAACTGCATCATAAGTAACGTGTTTGCTTCCTGGATATTTAGCCAAGAACTGCGCAATCACTGCTTTAGTAGATGGAGAGTTAATTGTGCTGGTTAATAAAACAATATTACCACCCATTTGAGCAGCAACTGCTTTATCTGCAGCTTCAAAAGTTACTTCCTTACCATCAATGGTAGGGAAACGCAAACGTGAAGTATCATATAAATCAAGTACAGATGCTTGAACACGAGCAGATGTACCTCCTTTAGTAATAGGACAAAGATCGTTTCCTTCAATTTTTATAGGGCGACCATCGCGTACTTTAGCCAAGATGCTTACTGTATCTCCGTCTTGTACATAGGTGGTTGCATAGTATTTAGAAATACCAGGCACAACGTCTTCGGGCTTATTGGCAAATGGGATAGCCTTTTTTACAGGCATTTCACAACTTGCTGCGGCTGCTGCTGCGGCTGTACTGAAACCTAAATATTTCAAGAAGTCGCGACGGGGAGCCTTTGCTTCGAGAAAGCTTTTGCTTTCATCTTCTACAATAGGTAGTTCTTCATTGAATTCGTCTTTTACATCCTTGTTAAACGCTGCAGACTGATTCAGCTCTCCAAAACTTTGCCAGTGCTTTTTTTGCTCCATAATTATTGATTAACAGTTGGAAACCGCGAGCGGATTCCACGTTCGAATGATATATTTAAAACAACCCTTTAAAAATTTTAAGAACTAGTAGTGACATTTCTGACACTCGGTACCACCAATTTTTTCAACAGTGATTCCTTTGGTGCTATCAATTTTGCCGCTCTTTAAATCGGCATGGTATTTTTCGTAGATACTATAGAAACCATTGTCTTTAAATTGAACCTTGGTTTCGCGGTGACAGTTCACACACCAGCCCATGCTTAGATCGGTAAACTGCTTTACTTCACCCATTTTCTGAATTTCACCATGACAAGTTTGACAAGCAACTTGACCAGCTTTTACGTGCTGAGCATGGTTGAAATAAACGTGGTCGGGCAAGTTATGAATTCGAACCCACTCAATTGGCTTAGCCTTACTTGGATCCCAAGGTTTGCCTTCTTCAAAGCCAGCGTATTTGTATAGTTTCTTAATTTCTGCAGTACCATCAACTTCTTCACCTGCTTCATTGTACATTTTTTCTCCTTTGTACTCATTAATCGCTTGGTGACAGTTCATACAAACATTCACAGAAGGAATAGTCGCTTGCTTTCCTTGCGCAGCGCCAGTATGACAATATTGACAGTTGATTTGGTTGGTACCAGCATGAACTGCGTGAGAATAATAAATAGGTTGTTCTGGTTGATAGTCCTGACTTCTTCCATAAGCCATAGCACCTTTTGTAGTTAAATATCCACCTACTACAAATAATACTACAGTAACCATTGCTATATAAGCCTTATTTCTCCAGAATGGAATTGGCTCTAAAGCAGGTTGACCAATTTTATCGTCGGCTAATTTTTTAAGATTTGAGTTAACCTGCAACATGATTAAAGCAACTACGGCTAAAATCAATGTTAGGATACCAAATAACAGAGAGTTGTCTGCTTCCACATTTGCAGCAGCTCCAGCACCTTCACCAGCAGCAGGAGCTTTAGAAGGATCAGGTACGCTATTGATATAAGTAAGAATGGCATCAATTTCCGCATCTTTTAAAGTTGGAAAAGCATTCATTGCAATCTTATTGTACTCATTGTACAAGTTAACGGCATAAGGATCACCCGTTTTTAGGTATGCGGCACTATTTCTAATCCAGGAATACAAGTTTTCCTTACTGGACCAACGAGACTCTACTCCCGCAAGGGCAGGACCAGTTAATTTCTTGTGTGGAGCATGACAAGACGCACAATTGGCGCTGAAAAGCGCTTTTCCGTCCTGGGCACTGGCGGCTACACTAAAACTCAGACTCACGATAAATAAAAAAGCGGCAATGCTGGCTTTTGCTATGGATCTAGACAATATCATATGCACAACGATGGTTCTGGTGTGGAAAAATATCCTTAAACGGAGGCAAAAATATGATAGGATTGTGACAATTACGCAATAGGGAAAGAATTTTTTTACCCTTATCCCACTTAATTTTCAATGAGTTCAACAAAATAGCTGTTGGGAATTGTCATGAAATGAACTTTTTAAAGCACTTTTGCACCCATGCTACATCGGTTAAAAAATAAATGGCAGGTAAGCTGGTTTCAGTTCACCCTAATTTTTAGCACTTTCGCTTTGGGCGGAAGTTTGTGCGGATACCTAGGTAGATTATTACTTTCTTACACCAATCTGGAGAGAAACCTACTCTATTTTGTTATTTATGTAGTGGTAGTAACCATTTTGTGGCCTTTCTGTGTATTGCTTATCAGCATTCCATTTGGACAATTTTCATTTTTCAAGCGTTACCTAGGCAGAATCAAAGACAAAATGGTGAATAAAAGAAAATCATCATGATTAAACTGGCCATTTTTGCTTCCGGAGCAGGCTCCAACGCTGCTAAAATAATCGAGCACTTTAAAAATAGTTCTACAGTTGTAATCGACCTGATTGTTTGTAATAAAAAAGAAGCAGGGGTTTGGGGGATTGCAGCCGCCAATCAGATTGACACCCTGTACATTAACCGGGAAAGCTTTATTGAATCGGATGCCTGCGTAAAACAACTGCAAGCCAGAAGTATTGATTTCATTGTACTGGCAGGGTTTTTATGGAAGGTCCCCGAATCGCTGATCAATGCATATCCTGGCAAAATCATCAATATTCATCCGGCATTGTTACCCAAATACGGAGGAAAAGGTATGTATGGCATGCATGTGCACGAGGCGGTTATTGCAGCGGGTGAAAAAGAGTCTGGCATTACCATTCACTATGTGGATGCCCATTACGATGAAGGAGATATTATTTTTCAAGCCAAATGCACCATTGAACCAAACGAAACACCAGCCAGCTTAGCCGCTAAAATTCATGTATTAGAACATGCTCATTTTCCAGTGGTGATAGAGAAGCTTCTCTCCATATAAACCACTTCTGGCAAGGGATTGTGATAGTACGCAGTAGTAATTTCAAAACCATGCTTCAGGTAAAGCTGTATGGCAGGCTGTAATCTTTCCAGTGTATCCAGTTTCATTTTTGTATAGCCCAATCTTTCTGCTTCTTTAAGAATAGCGGTCACCAAGGCATCCCCGATTTTGAATTTCCTGAATCCAGGTTGCACATATAGTCGTTTCATTTCGCAAACACCTTCTTCTGGTAAGCGTTGCAGGGCTACACAACCAACAGGTTCATTGTTATAAAGCGCAAGCAAAAGTGATCCATAAGGAGGTCCATATTTTTTAAGCGGATCTTTTAACTCAGCATCAAAACTTTGAAAACAAAGGTCCACGGCCAGTTCATCGGAATACTCCTTAAACAAATGCCGGGCTGTTTCCAGTCCGGCAGATTCGGTTGTAATATGTTGAATGGAGAGCATGATTAACCAGGAATACGGGAAATGTATTTTTCCACTTCTTTAATCTGATCTACCACTTGCTTAGTAGTAGGTTTACATGCTTTTGCTTTTCTGAAATAATCTTTCGCAGCTCTGAACTCTCTCTTGTTCATAAAAATCTGACACATGCTGATATAAGCAACGGCTTCGCTTTCCTTATCCGCAATACCGGCTCTGATAGCAGCTCTGATATAGCTTTCGCCTTGCTTTAAATCGCCTCTTTGCATACACATCATACCCAACTGAAGCTTGTTGGCACCTTCTGCTTCCGGCATGGGTGCGCCCAGTTCAGAACTCTTTTTCAGGTGCTTTTCGGCACTGTCAAAGTCTTGTTTCATCATGGCCATATTGCCCTTAATGGTATAATAAGTAGAACGTACAGGCTTGTACAACAAGTTAGGGTACCACACAGAATCTAGGATTCTTTCCACTTCGTCCATATCTCCTCTTTCCATGGGCTCCTGAATCAAACGCAATGGACCAATAAAGAAATGGCTAGCCAATCCAATCACTCCTACAAAATACAAAATGAAAGCAGGCCAGAAACCGCTGGAAATATTAACGCCAACAGCCGCCACCAAGGCCAGCAAACTCAGCCAAAAACGATACTTGATAATGGTATTATAGAATTTCATGCGCTTATTTTGGGGGGCAAAGATAAGCGGAATTCATGAGCAGTCAATAAGCGAGTAGAATCGCTTGGGAAGTTTAGGCTTGAGACTTACCTTCAACAAAAAAATTTTATGGTAAAATACTTGCTTGCCTTTGTTTGCCTGGTAGCAACATTTCATTCAGGTGCTCAAATTACCCCTTCACCCCTGGTGAAAGAAGGCCTGGGCCCATATACACAGTTGATCCTCCGTTCTGCCATGGTGATTAATGGTACGGGTTCTCCTGCGTATGGACCTGTAGATATCATTATAGAAAACAACCGTATTGTACGTATTGCCAATGTAGGCAATCCAGGCATGCCAATTGATCCCAAATCAAGACCTGCATTGAAAGCAGGCGGCAAAGAAATTGATTGCAGTGGCAAATATGTTTTGCCTGGATTAATTGATATGCACGGCCATATCGGAGGAAAAGCACAGGGAACGCCAGCGGAATATGTATTTAAATTATGGATGGCACATGGTATCACAACCATTCGCGATCCATCAGCAGGCAATGGATTAGAATGGGTATTGGACCATAAAAAGAAAAGTGCGGCCAATACCATTACAGCACCTAGAATCTTTGCCTATACAGCATTTGGACAAGGGAGTAAAACGCCTATTGTAAATGCTGAACAAGCGAGGGCATGGGTAAATGAAAATGCAGCCAAAGGAGCAGACGGCATTAAATTTTTTGGAGCATCGCCGGAAGTAATGGATGCTGCCATCAGAGAAAACAAAAGACTGGGATTAAGAAGCACTGCGCATCATGCACAGTTGGATGTAGCCAGATGGAATGTAGTACAATCTGCAAAAGCAGGCATGACCAGTATGGAACACTGGTATGGTTTGCCGGAAGCCATGCTTGAAAATGGAACCCTCCAAAACTATCCAGCCGATTACAATTACAACAACGAACAGCATCGTTTTGAAGAAGCAGGTAAACTTTGGAAGCAAGCAGCAGCGCCTTATACAGAGAAATGGAATAAAGTGATGAATGAGTTGATTGCCGCAGATTTTACACTAGACCCAACCATGAATATTTATGAAGCCAATAGAGATTTAATGCGTGCCAGAAGAGCAGAATGGCACGAAGACTATACCTTACCATCTTTATGGAAATTCTACGAACCTAGCAGAGTTTCTCATGGATCTTACTGGCATAACTGGGGAACAGAGCAAGAAATAGAATGGAAAAACAATTATAAACTCTGGATGACATTTATCAATGAATACAAAAACAGAGGCGGTCGTGTAACGGCAGGATCCGACAACGGGTTTATTTATCAACTGTATGGTTTTGGATTTGTACGTGAACTAGAATTATTACGCGAAGCGGGATTTCATCCGCTGGAAGTGATACGCGCTGCAACCATGCACGCATCACAAGCTTTGGGCATGGAAAAAGAAATTGGCACTATTGAGCCAGGCAAGCTGGCAGACCTCTGTGTAGTAGATGGTAATCCATTAAAGAATTTGCAATATTTCTATGGTACCGGTGCAATTGAACTAAATGAACAAAACGAAATCATTAGAAAAGGCGGAGTAGTGTATACCATTAAAGACGGCATTGTATATGATGCTAAAAAATTATTGGCAGATGTAAAGCAAATGGTAGACGAAGAGAAAAAGAAAACTGGATGGCAATTAAAGCAACCCGGAATAAAATAAAAATGATTTAATTTCGCGCCGATTCAAGCGCCGCAATAAGCGCCAAGAGAATCAGGGTCCCGTAGTTCAATGGATAGAATAGGAGTTTCCTAAACTCTAGATCCAAGTTCGATTCTTGGCGAGACCACAAATTTTTCGAGAAGATGCCGATTTTACTGGCATCTTTTTCTTTTTTGGGTGTTGGTTGTCGTTATGGTTGAATGTAGAAACCAAAAGAGGGTATATTAAATTTTTTATAAGATTTAAATTTAATGTTTGAATTTTCCAATAAGGTCTAGTAAGAATTTTAGAATCTCCTTCGTTAAAAGGTATAGCTCAAACAATGCAGTGAGCCACCCATTTTGGATAATTGATCACAATTGATAGTCTTTACATCAAATCCCAACTCTACCAATATTTCCACATTCCGCATATTATAGTAGCGTGATTCCTTAAGTGTAGGCAAAGTATATTCAGGTAAGATTATAGTATTATTAAGTCTCAAGAAATTAATATAATTGCCTCTAGCAGAATAGATACATGCCTTTTTAGTTTTACGATAACACTCACATGGAACGATTTCATCAACTGGTCGATCATAAAAATCAACAACATCTAATTTCTCTTCTTCCAATTTCTTTCTAACATCGTAAAGCAAATCAATATCTGGTTTAAGAAATGGAAGAGAAGGGTAATTAGAAAGCAACACCATATTTTCTGATAAGAAATTAATGATCCCATCGGTGTGTCCAACATTATCGCTTTTACTTCTCTCAATAATTTCCGGTCTTAACCCAGTATAATCTTGCAGAATATGTACAACTTCAGATTTTGATAGTTCACGATTGTCTTCCAGTATTTTATTAGTTAGAAAAACTGTGGAAGTATTATTAACAAAATTGCCACCGTCTAGATATAACGGCATAAAAACCATTTTCTTTTTTAAACACTCTTTTACTATTATCCTTGATTGTTTGTTAAGATGTTCAAAATAACTACTATCTCTAAATTGAGTACAATACTGTGGATGATAATAAGGTTTAATTAATTCATCTGTATTGGTATTTATACCAATACAATCTCTTAACCAAATCTCGTCCCAATTTTTTATACCAATGGTATTTACAGTTTTGTATTTATACTTGTTTGATAGCTTTTGGCATGTGACGTTATTGTTTGAGATAATCCATAATTGAATTTCATTAGGTATGAGATCAATCAAACAATCATAAAATTGCGTAAGTGATTCATACTCATTTGAGAAACGTTCTGGATAAGCAAGAATAAGGTTTTGAACATTTGTGTAGTCGGTAAAAATCATATGCAGTAGATTTACCTAAGCAAAGGTACGAAGGGGTTTGCTAGAGAAATTTTAAGCCTTTTTAACATTGTTAAATATTCTCTAATCACAAATTCTTAATATCTACTAAATTTAATCCCCTTTGAAAAAAACTGCAATAATATTCATTTGTCAAAAAAAAATAAATTAATTAAATTCATTGATACTATAAAATTCCAAATCTATTTTTCTATGAAAGATAACTTAGTTTTTTTGACTGAATCTGAATTAGACAGACCTCTTTATAGGATTTTCAGTTTTCAAAGGCTCGAAGAAATTTTCCAAGAAAATAAACTGACTCTCGTAAAGCCAAGACTTTGGGAAGATCCATTTGAAAATTTCATTTTAAACTCAATAGGATATTTGCCAGATGGTCGAGAATTTCAAATTGGTTTTAGAGATAATTTTTATGGCCAATGTTGGTCTTTAACAAAAGAAAGTGACGCAATGTGGCGTATCTATTCGCCTAAAAAAAATGGAGTAAAAGTTAAAACCACAATTAGGAAGCTTTTTACGCCCCTATTTCAAGCTGGTGGTAAACATACAAAGAACAATGGCATCATGTATAATCTTTCTTCTTTTGTAGGTAAAGTTAAATATGCTAATACAAAAACATTGACTACAATGTTGAAAGATGAGAAGAGAATGAGCGATAGAATCTTTGATCAATCAGGGTGGGGACAGGCTTCCACCTTTTTCTTCAAACGTGTTGCTTTCCAACATGAGAAAGAGGTTAGGCTAATTTACAATTCACAACATGATAACCAATTTGACACCTTCAAGTTTGAAATTGTTCCCAATGATATATTTGATGAAATAGTTTTTGATCCACGAATGAATCTAAGCGATTATCAAGAAATGAGAAGTAAACTTCTTAGCTGGGGTTACCAAAACAAAATTATTCAGTCAGGTCTTTATAAAATAAAAACCTTCACAATATCACTTCGCTCTCTATAATAAAGAACTCAAACCTATAAGTTATTTGTAAATTATAATATCGCAAATAATCCTATATTAAGATAGTAGCCCAGCTTTGATTAACAAGCCTCTTGCAGGTGAATGTGCCCTTGTAGCGTAAGGCTTAAGATTTGATGTTGAAAATTCTTCAATAGCCTTATATGCTTCAAAAAGTTTTTCTAAATTAATTCTCCATTCCATTTCTGGCTTCTTACCATCTAGTCTGAAAAATTTATAAAATCGGTTGTCACATTTCGATATAATATATCGCCGACCATTGCTACTAGAGAACTCAGTAATTTGAGTTACTTTAGTGAGAAAGTCAGCAAAGCTAATTTGAGGGTCAGTTTTTTTATACGACATAACTATTATTGTAAGCTGATAACTAAATATCTAAAATAATTTTTTCTGGCAGATCTACTGTATCATTTTTTAAAATATCCCTATATTTTTTACATAAATCTTCTTGATCAACTTCCTGATGAAGTAGATACAATGCTAAAGATAATGCAAGTGACTGATTTGTACTTTTTGCCTCCATCTTCCCATTATTCCACAAAATTTTATTAAACGGGCTATCTGGAAAAATAAAATTTATTTTATTTATATGTTTTTGAAGAAATATCAAGTCATCTTTTTGAAAAAAGTAAACATATAATTTAGCAATCAGTTTTAGACCAATTGGTCGGTAAAGCAAATACTTATTTTCTAATCTAGCTTCTGGTATTGTTAGTGTTTTTTTTATGAAATAATTATTGTAGTCATTAATGTTTTGAATTGAAAAATCATAAAACTTCTTTACAATTTCTTCAAAGGAAAGTACATTTACTTCATCCCATTGCTTTGTTCCTTTTTTTCTAATGAATAATTTTTTTAAAATTTTATTAACTGAATGTAAACCTAATAGATTTGTAAAATTTACTTTATCCTTACTTTCTAAGCGGGCACTTTCCGTTAATGAAATAATTTTTCCTTCTTGAAAGTGCGAATAATTTGCATATATCCTTCTAGTTACAATAGCATCAATTTCTTCCTCATCGATTTTAATTTTGTCTCCTTCAGCAACAGGCTTAGCATTTTTATTAATGTCTGAAAATAATTTTCTAGTCCTCTTTCGTCCAGATTCATCGTCAACATGAGCAACAAAAATTACTGAGAATTGGTCATCAATAATTTTGTTTTTAGATTTTTGATCTTGATATGCTATTTGAATGCCTGCAACTCTATGTTGACCATCTATTGCAAATATTTTTTCATTACCTGATAAAATCAGAAATCCCATTGATTCCCTTAGATTACTTAATTGCGATGGATTGAATTTATGACTTTCAGTCTCTGAAAATTTAAACTCAATCCAATCAGGAACCTCTTCAAAAACACCTGCAATAATTGAGTTAAAGAAATGTGATTCATTTTGAAGTAAATATCTAGCAATAGCCTTCCTCCTATCTTTTAAATCTCGTTGTAGAATTTCGTCAAGAGATATTGACTCACGAATATTCTTAGCGGGTTGAATTACATTATGAATTTGCTCTGCAGACATTAACGTGGAGTAGAAGACCCAATCACCTAATACACCCCTTAAAGTTGGAAGTACTACTTTATTTTGAAAATTTTCAAGCATTAAAATGATTTTTTTATTGGTTGAAGTTCTACTGGAAAATCATCCTTATTGGCTAATGGATAAAAGTAACCAATTAATGATGTTTCAATTTGTTTCAAAACAGTATAATTGACATTTGTAAGAAAAAAAGCTATATGAACATTATTTATATATTTTTCCAGGATCCTCAAAACAGCATTTCTTTTTTTTATTTGTTCTAATCTGAAATAATCTTTGAGGCGATCTCTTAAAGGTCGACCGCTTCCATTTTCGCCAGAAATTCCAACATAAAAAACAAATTTGGAATACTCATAAATTTGGCCATGACTTTTAACTACAAATAAATAAATACCAGTTTCACTTGAAGTTATAATCCTATCTAATAAAGCTGGTGTTGCGATGACATCAGTATATTTAAACTCATTCCAATTCAAAGAAATATTATTTGAAGAAATTGTACTATCAAAATCATTATAATATTTATCCCAGTTTACTGTATCCAATATGAATTCTTCCTTAAATATTCTATTTCGTGCATATTCATCATTTTTAATAAAGCCCTTATTTTGACTTGTTATATGAGCGTCAAGAACATCAACAGTTTTTTTTTGTAATGCCATACTTATGCTTTAAACAATTCTCCCAACTTGTACTCTTTTAGATTTGAAACAAGCTCGTACTTCTGTATTTTTTCCATACTAGTCTTTAACTTTTGGGCATCTCTATCACCCAAACCAAGAAATTTTTGCATCAGTTTCAGATTTGTTTTATCCTTGATATCAAAAAGAAATGCTGTCTCACACATACTACTAAAATCAAAGGAAGGTTGATTAAATTCTTCTATACCCTGTGAAAGCAAAACAACAGAAACTCCCTTTGAACGAATTTCTCTCAATATTTTTTCTAGTAAATCTTGAGATTTTTTTTCTTTGAAAATTACATGTGCTTCATCAATTAATAATACATATCGAATCCCTTGATATTGGCCCTCTATTGGAGCATTCTCCATGTTCATAAAAGAATTATAAATGTAGTTTATAATCAAAAAAACAGAAGTAAAACGAACAGATTTAGGTAAATCTCCAGACAAACTTAGATAGTAATTTTTATTTAGAAAGTTGTTTGATAAGTCAACTTTAGTTTCGAATAAATCGAGTTCACTGAGACTCTCCATTACTCCTTTAAGGGTGCTAGGTTTGTCTCCTTCAATCTCAATGACTTTATTATAAATATCTTTTAATGAAGGGTACTCCCCATTCTTTTTTTCATCAAAAGCCATTCTTGTAGCATCTTTTAGCGATTGTTCTTTATTTGACCCGATTTTTGAATAATTATTTATAATATCTACAAACTTATTGATACCCATAGTCTTATTTTTTGCGTTGATATTATCAATAAATGCAAGAGGATTTAATGGAAATGGCTTTTGAGGGGCATCAATATAAACTGCTTTCGTCTTATCAAAAAAAGGTTTTAAAGCTAATTCATCCTCTTTCTTTAGGCCTTTAAAATCTAAATAAATAAAATTAACTTCACTTTTACTTTCGTCAACTATTTGTCTCAAAAAACTATTAGCAAAAAATGTTTTTCCAGTACCGGAATTTCCTGCAATAGCTACATGAGCATTATTATGAATATTTGTATCATTTATATTGAAGTAAATAGCTTCTTCTTCAAAACTTTTTCCAACTTTGATTTTTATAGGCTTTGAATAGAATTTTTTATTAATGACTTTTAGGGATCGAATTTTTTCATCCCAAATAATGGCATCATTATTAATATCATTCTCTTCTAATTTTTCAATTCCTCTTTCAATATGTTCTAATAAAAAATCTAATCCTGAATAATTTTTATTGTCTTCAAACAATTTGTTTATTAAGGATAAACCATGATCAATATGCATTTTAATGTATTTACCAACATCTTTGTCAGTTTTATATAAACCATAATGTTGGCATACTAAAGCGATATAGTATTCCCTAAATTTTCCGAATAATATATCATCCTTATATTCTTTTCCTTTACTATCCAATAAGTCTTTTTCAAGACTTAATTTTATACCTTTTGAAATTGAATAGGAAAATGCAATTCTAGAAACAGCATTTTCAGCACCAAGATTTAACTTCCGTGTTAATTCTTGAACAATTATTCTATTAGCTTCCGATGTTCTTATATTAATCAGCATTGTTATACATTCTATTGTAAGTTTTCAAAAAATCTTTTGGTTCAATTGACAAAAATTCACTTTTGTCTTCATGGACATTATTAATTAAGAAAGTTTGAGCAATATGCTTTGATAAAATATTATATTCTTTTTCCGTCAACTCTTTATTAATTAATGGGAATATAACTACCTGATCTGAAACATAGGGGTAGAAATACTTAACGATATTTTCTGCATGTTGCTCATCAAATTTTTGCATCGGAGAATCTATAAAAACAGGAAATTGAATATCGCTTTCTTCTACTAATCCACGCAATAATGCTGTAGCATACATTTGCTGCTCTCCTTTACTTAGTGTCTCCTTTTTTATTTCCTCACCACGAATGTTTTTTAATACAATATCAATATCCTCGCCAATAATTTCTACTTCCACTTTTTTTATGAAACCCTTTTTGTGCATTAAGGTTTCAAGACCTTTCAAAATCTGTTCTTCTAAAGATTGTTTTTTCTTGTCTTTGAATTTGACAATAAAATCTTTAAGATTATTTATGTTCCTTGTGATAATCTCATCCTTAGTTTTATTTTTTTGTAAAACATTTAGTTTTCTTGATAATTCTTCAATACGTTTTCCTTTTTGTGTTTTATCATTACTATACTCTCCAATTTCTCTATTTAAAGAATCGATAGTTTCATCAATATTTATAATTTCTTTATCAAGCACATCTTTTTGCTTTCTAAGATCTGCTATTATTGGATCTTCTTGATTTGACTCTGCATCTCGTATCTTTTTACGTATTGCATTTAGATCGTTTTTAGTTTGATTAAATTCAGCAATAATTCTCTTAAATGATTCACGAAAAGAAAACTTGATATTATTCATTACTGCCAAAATCTCATTTTTTTCTGAATCAGAAAAATCGTGTAATACCTTGAACTCTTCTGGTAAAGTTGGCGTATCAGAAAAAAAATGTTTCCGAATAAGCTTTTCAAAAGTTTCTGCATAAAATTTTTCGACTTGATATTCTACAACTAAATCATCAGGTTTTGGTTCTTTAATTAAATCAGTAAGAATTTTATTTGTGACACCTTTTACATTTTCATCTTTAAATTGTGCAGCTTTAAAATTTGATTCATTTTCCAGTTGTTTACTAACATTCAAAAAAGTTTCACCTGCAATAGCAAAAGGTATAATATCATAAGAGTCTTTAAGCTCTGCTTGCAAATCATTTTGCTTTTGGGTTAACTCCTCATCCTGTATTCTTAGCTGTTGTAATTCTTCCACAGATATAAGGCTGCCTGATTTTATTAATTTTTCCTGAATATCTCTAGAATCCTTGTTTTTTTCACTTCGTTTTTCTCTTAGCTCAATAATTTTATTTTCAGATTCAGAAATTTGAATTTCATTTTTGGCGACATCAGCTTTCAATTGTTCTAATTGACTTCTTTCATCTGCACTTGCGGACTCCTGTCGTAATTTTAGCTGCAGACCTTCAAGTTCACTTTTTAGATCTTCATACTTTTTTATCCCTAAAACTTCAGAATAAGCTTTACTTAATCTTCTTTTTTGCTCAGGTGTTGTCACATCTGCTAGACTTACTATTTTCTCTGCATCAAAAAAGAAAAACTTTGCTATTTCGATAGGCATTATAAATTCACGAATAAATATTTCTGGACCAACCTCTTTTGCCAACTCACTTGGGTATCCATCAATTAATACTTCAACTTCCTCATTTGTACTTGTCTTTGCATTATAAGATCGCTTTACAATAATTTCCTTACATGGTACTTCAGGAATATTTACATCTGTAAAAGCGATAGAAACGTGAAAATTATAATCTTCATTAGATCTCGCTAATCTGTTCAGTGAATTAGCTATATATTTACCATACCCACCTTGATCATCAATCTCTTTCTTGTAAATATCATCAACATCTTGCATTTGTCTTCCATATAGACACCATACAAGTGACATAAGAAATGTTGTTTTACCAAAACCATTTCGACCACTGACAATAAAAATATTTTGCTTTCCAGAGGATGTTAAATCTATTATATTAGAATCTTTATAAATTCTGAAATTATAAAGTTCAATTTCTTTTATTGTCATAACAATACAAATTCGTTTTGGTAAATTATTTTGCCCAGTTAAATTTTAACCAACAGTTAATATTTTCTACTGATTTTTACTTTCTGCTATATATTGATCTAAACGGTTCTCAATATCTGCTTGAAGTCCCCTTTTACGTATCATCAAGGTTTTTGTTTTTTGCAAAGCCAACAGATCTTGAATTAATTCAACATCATTTGGCTCTTGCTTGCAACTTTTGCGAAGCAGCTCGCTTTCTTTTTTGAATTTTTCTTCCTGTTTACTCATATCAATATTTGTTTTATAAATACGGTTGTAAATTGTAGAAACACGTTTATTAAAAAAAGCATCCCTAAACCAATGATATTGGATCAACACCATTTCTTGTTGGGTTATTAAATCAATACCCTCTGTTTCGTGAATTTCTTTTTGAGCAATTAATAATCTCCTTAAAATTTCAGCACGAGTGTCATAATTGTATGGGCCCCAAATTCCTTCAGTTTCTGTTCCATTTCTCCTTCTTTTTTCACGATACTTCTCAGGGTTGTCTCTGGTTTCAACTAAGAAATCACGTAATTCTTGAAGCGGTATCATCCATTCTTCCCCGTTATCAATTAAGGCGTCCATACTCTTGTCTTTTTTGACTACGGTACATACCCAACATCCAAATCGGCTATTTCCACAACTTGGGGTTGTAGTATCAATAACTAACGGACAATCGCCACCAGTCGCATTTCTGTATAATGTAATTAAGTTTCGATGACTACCTCCCCATGGTGCTGGATTTTGTAAAAGATATTGCCATAAGTCATCTGTTTCAATATCCTTAATTGGTGCAAAAACATAAGCATTAGGTAAAATATGTTTTCTGAGTCTTTGACCTTTTATTTCATGCTTTTTTATCGAAGCTGAACGACTACTACTCTCATCGCTTCTTGTCCCTAAGAGAATTATAGCTTCCCCTTTTTCACTAACTTGTTCAAGAATAAATCGAGTTGTTGGATTTATTTTTAATCTATCTGTACACCAACGATAAAATTTGTTTGGTGCAGGATACCCTTTACCAATTAAGTTCACCCAAAATGTATCTTCGAGTCTTGGTGCAGTTCTAACTACTCGAATATTCAATGACTGTAGATTTGCGGCTTTTTCAATTTTTTTTAGAGTAGCGTCAATAAAAGTCGCAATTTTTGGATTTTCAACCAATGTATCATTACAAACCACATAAATTGGTCTTGATAAAAGACCCGCTTCGATTTTACGAAGTGAATTCCAAACTAAATGTAATAGTAAAGTAGAATCTTTACCACCACTGAACCCAATTATCCATGGTCTATCTGGATTTTCATCAAATAAGTATTGATCAATAATTTCAGACTCTATGTGACTGATTTGTAATGCTATAGACATATAAAAAGGGGCTCTTATATTAAACTAATATCAATAAGGGGGACTTTAAAGATAAGATTTAATACTAAATTAATTGTTTTATAAATAAGATTTACCGAGACTAATTTGTTTACCATTACGAGTGATAATGACGCACATAGCGGCTTGGTTATCAATTTGCAGGAAAATCGCTGATAAATTCAACATATGATATAATGGCCCATATTGATTTTATCGAATTAGTGATTTTTCAATTGTTATTTCTTTTATTGGTACGCTGTATCCATCGTATTGAATAGAGTATTTATTAGGATCTGTTATTGTAATATTTCCAAATTGAGATATTGTATAACCCTCTTTAGTTTTGATTACTAAATATTCATCATCGTAATATTCTTTTACCTTGTTCCAGACTTTATCAATCCTTCCATCTACAATCATATAAATTTTCTTGCCATTAAAAATTAAACTTCGTTCAAATTCTATCTTTTGAAATTCTGTATCTAAAGTACTTACATCATCCCTATAAGCTATTATTTTCCAAGCAGTACTATTGGGATTATTTATAAATTCTTTATTTATATAATTATCATAGTTAATAGATATTTCTGATTTACTATTTTCTTTTTGATCTTTTGATTGCTCAGACTTCATTCCTATAAACTTTTCGCCATCCAATTTCCAACTACCACCAATCTTTTTTACTACCATATCAATATCAATGCTACTGGTGTCGCTTCCAGAATATACAAACAAATTATATTTTACATTTGCAGTATTATCATCAATAAATTTATATACATCTATATTTTTTGCCTCTATCTGAAATTTAGCACCAAGTATGTTTGCCAAAGGTGCAAGACCCATTAGAGCAACATTGCTGAAATTTAAATTATAAAATGGCATCTGGTCTGAACCAATGCCATTAATTGTAGATGAAGTATATGCTCCATTAGCTATACCAAAATATGTCTTTTCAATTTGATCTTTAATTTTTGTCTTATCATTCCCATACCTATCAAAAAACCACCCTTTTTGATAGCCAATAAGACTTATTGGGATAAGTGCTACCAAGATGAAAATTACTAAATATGAAACTCCTTTTTTTTCAATTTTTTCATTGGCTTCTTCATCTTCAGAATAACTTTCTAAAGTTGTATCAGACAAATTATGTTTTATAATTTCAATTTGCTTTTCTAGTTTATCCTTTTTTATTGCGTATTCAACTTCTGTAATTTCCTTATTACCATATTTAGATTTAAGTTTTGAAATTTCATTATGCAAAAAAACAGTCTTTTCTTCCAGTGAAGGATTATCTATTTGTAAAGATGATTTTGAATCAAATGATTGTTGGCTATTTAATTGTTGTTGCTGTGATAAATACTCTTCTTCCAATATTTCCCTATTGTATTTATCTACTGCTATGCTAGCCCAAATTATACTTATTGGCCAATAAAATACTAAGAAGAACAATAAAACGACTACAGTAAATCCAGACAAAACTGGTATTTCAGTTAATATGCCAAATCCAATTACCAAAAAAAGTAAAATTGGGAAGCCTATTATCATTTTCAAACTTGCAGAAACCGAAGCATAAAGTAAACCTATTGGACCGAAGAAAAAAGTCAGCAAAATGGCTGTTGTTTTGCTTTTTAATGGCCGTGAAGTATAGAAATCATTCATTGCAAAATATTGTATGTTAAAAGTAAGTAATAAAATAACGCATATATGCGTCTATTCAAAATATACAAATAGCCCAATTTGGGCATGTGATTAATGTAAAAAATAAAAAGCTAGTTAAAGCATTAGGTGAACGTATCAGAACTCTTCGCTTAGAGCTTCAAATATCACAAGAGGAGCTAGCAAATGAGGCAGATATACCATTATCACAAATTGGTCGAATTGAAAGAGGAGAAACCAATCCTACAATATCAACTTTATTCGTAATTGCTGAAGCCTTGAAAAGTGATTTAAAAACCATAGTCGACTTTAAGTCAAAAAAATAAAAACAAACTTTATGTCTTTTTAAATTTACTAGTGACGTTAACTATTTTTTGAAAAATCCTATTGATTTGGGCACAAATTTGGATTACTCCATTTCCCCAAAAAGTCTAATAGATCAAAAAGTTGTTCAAAATCAATAAGTACATCTGCAAAATCTATAGGCAAGTTTTTATATTCACTTTGCAGATAGATAATAAAGATTTTCCTCAAGTGCTTGTTTACTCTGCCAAACTCAAAATCATTAACTATTATTTTTAACTCTTCATAATTATCTTGGGTCATATTTTTTTTGCAAAGCTGATAAGGAAAGTACTCTTTTCCTAAGAACCTATTTTCAGTGAATGATATTGTCCAATTATTGGTAATGTAAAGAGTTCTTTTGCAGCAGTCACTCTTTCTCCTTCTTTAGTGATCTCCCAATAAATAGGAATTGCGTTTCTACTATTCTTTTTAGAAGCAGAAAGATTGGCAAATTTTAATTTCCGGCGATCAATTACGTAGTAGCCTAGTCCTATTATTTCACCAGAATCATCGAGTTCAAATGATACGACTCCTTTCTTTCCCTTATGTTCTATCAATCCCTCGAGAAATATATCTGCAATAGTCGTACGATTTATTTTAGAAAAAGATTTGAGTTTGTTTAATGTAATTTGATTCATTGGTATATGTTTGATTCATTCAAAATTACTTTTCAAATCAGATGGAAATACTATTGTGGTAAAATTTCGAAAAAAAGCAAATAATAAAAATTATAATAACATCATTGCAAATAATATTTTTTATTAAAATATTATTTAACCAAAGTCCCACCGTCTCAGTAAGGGTTACATGAGACGATGGGATAATGGGATGATTAATTCTTTGTTGCTACTGGTGGAGCAAACCATCTACCTACAGTTGATTTACTTGTCCCTAATTCCTCTGCAATCATTTGATAAGATTTACCCATTTCTTTTAATTCAATTGCTTTCTTTTTCATCTCCTCTTGTGTATCGTTGGTCATTGGTACTAAGTGTTCCTGTTCCTTGCCATAACCTTTAAATGAGAGAGTAAGAAATGAATCCTCTTTTTCTATCTCGCATAGAATAACATTCTCTGCATCATATTTAACTTCTCCAGTACGACTTGCCTTGGTCTGAATTAAGTATCTGATATTAGTGTCTTTCTTCGATGCGCCGAGAGCCATGACTGAATCTGCGAAGTTCGAAAGGTGCTTAGAACCCGCTATATCCGTAGAAGTGATTCCACCAAGGCCAAAACGCTTTGGGGTGTGTGCTAAAACTAATACTGAAATACCCTCTGTTGTTTTGAGTTCTTTTAATAACCTCATCAATTTCATTGCTACTTGCCCATCTTCAGTAGAGAATGCAGTTAAAAAGGTTATATTATCAATAATTAAAACCTTAGCGCCTGTTGCATGCAAATCAAGTCTTATTTTTTTCATTAATTCTTCTTCCAACACCACTTTCTTATCACTTAGATCAATAGAAGAGAGATCAAAATTATCAATGAAAAGGTTATCATTAAACTGATAGAAAACTCCATTTAAATTGCTATATCTTTTTTGAAACTGTTTATCTGATAATTCAAAATCATAAAACAGTACAATTAAAGGTTCACATTTATTTTCAAGACCCATAAAGGAAGTTCCCTTGCTGATTGCATCTGCCAGACCTACAGCAAAAATGCTTTTTCCTTTTCCAGTATCACCAAATAAGATAGTCAATTCATTAGATTGGAAAAGTACATCTGCGTGTGATATAATATCTGGACAACCCTCCGCATCTTTTAGTCTTTGTAAAGCCGTTCTAACAGAAAGTCTGCACTCTTGCTTGATTTCAATCGGTTTAATTAGACAAAGTATTTCAAATTCCTCTTTAGTACCACCCAAAGCAAAAAAATCAGTCACATCTTTGCCGCCCTTTTCTTTAAGCCATTCAGGCCATTGAATATATTTTACTCCAAATTCGGTATGCAATTTATTTGCCTGTGCAGTACCAGTGGCATCATTATCGTATGCTACAATTATATCGTAATTATTATTACGCCAGCTATTATACATCTCTTGATTAACAAACTGTGTTTCACTATTTAAGCACATTGCTTTGTAACCTTTGCTCAGTAATACTAGAGTATCTTTTTCACCAGCGGAAAGATATAAGGGTGTTAGAGTTTCAAATTGGGATTCAATCTGTGGTGTTCCAAATAATTGAACTCCTTTTTTCTTGCCGACATACCAAAATCTTTTAGGATTTGGCTGATAAATCTTATAATATTTTTTGAAGTCATAAACTATCCATACAATCGAATTTGGTTTATTCCTACGCTTAGTCTTTGCTGGGTCTTCGTAAACTTCAGAATAGTGATTAATGAAATGTACTCCATATTGATTCATTATCGAAATGCTGATTCCAGTTTTAGCTAAAAACTCCTTTTCTAATATGGTCAATTCATTTTCTGGGATTTCATTGTAAAACAATAATGGTTCCTCTTCTTTATCGTCATCTTTTTTGAATGATTGGGTACTTGAGTATTTTGCAATAGGTATTTTTATACCTGAATAAAACACGTTATTTGTGCCATCCCATCCGATTGCCAATTTTTCCAATACAACATGTTCAACCTTGTCCAACTGTAGCTCCACCCACATTTTATCCATAATCTCGGGAAACTGAGTTTTAATATCCATTCCATAAAACTTTGCAGCAAAATCGAACATGTCACCGTGATAGTTGCTATCCCCAAAATCTTTATGTAACCATTTATTAAAATCCTTATTGCGATATACACTCAAACTAGCTTTTCTATCTATGCGACAGGGGTTGGATACAGTTTTGAATGAATCATAATCTTTCTGTTTAAGATTTGGTATTAAACACGTATAATACAATTTTCCATTGGCTGTTGCTTTCGTTATTAACTCTTTTTTTTCTGTAATACTTAACATATATTTTATTTTATTTGTGACATTGATGTGTCCCACATTTTTGCGGGACGCTATGGGAAAATGGGACGAGAAATTATCACATTAGCGATAACACCTCATTATTTTTAAGGATTTATCTAAATCCTCTTGCCAGAAACGTTGACGGCTGCCAGAGATAGTAACAGCTTTTATTTGTCCTTGCTTTACATACTTGGACATCGTAACAATAGAGACTCCAAGGTATTTAGCTGCCTCTTTTTTAGTTAATAGCGGATTATCTTTCTTTTCTTCCGCTATTGGAATTAAGCTAGTTACAGCTTCTTTAACTGCACTATTGATAAACTCTCTTAGTACATCAATAGTGTAAATTTCAATAAATGTTTGTGACATAAAATCAGTTTAAAATTGTTAAAACTTTGGCTTTTGCCGTTTTACTCCGATCTTTCTACAAGCATTGGATTGTCAGTTCAAGGCTCATTATTCTACAATTTTTGACTTTATTTAAGGTTACAGGGGCAAAATGAAAAGAATTTAAAAACTTTCCTATCAATTGAAAATATTTTTACGAAAAGATTGAATACTTAGTCAGTGCCTCAGCATTTTGCTGCTGACTAATTCTTACATAACTCTGGAATGAACGTAGAGACTTATGAGCACTTAATACCATCAAGCTAGATGTGTTAACACCTTCTAAAATACAATTGCTTATAAGACTACGTCTACCAACATGGCTACTTAATAGCTCCCATTCAAATTTTATTTCCGACTTCTTTATGCCACCAATTGTTCTTGTTATTTGAATTGAATCATTTAATCCCGCCTTCTTTCCTATTTCTTTTAAATAACGGTTAAAGACCTGATTACATGGTGCTTTTGGCAATTCATAATTATATTTAATTAAAATATTTTTTACAAGTGGAGCAATTGGAATAACTACCCCTTGGCCAGTCTTAACTGTTTTAATTTCAATAAAATTTTTCTTAATATTTTCTTTCCTTATCCGTATAACATCAGAAAAACGTAGAGCAGTTAAACAACTAATTATAAAATAGTCTCTAATTATATCATACAAAGTATTATTCGATAAGTCAAGATCAGCTAGTTTATTAATTTTTTCCATTGTTAGAAAAATCTTTTGTGTTTCTTCATTCGGTTTTTGGAAACCTTTACTTCTGAAAGCAATATTTGTGTTTAAATTCCTTTCAGTTGCTTCGTTCATGAAAACCTTTATTGTTTTGATATGCTTACCTTCAGTATTACGACTAACCCCTTTTGACTGCAAAAAACTGATGAATTGACTGCGCCATTCTAAAGTGATGTCTTTATATTCAAAGTTTTTGACACCAAGTTTTTCTGCAAATTGTTGCATCTTTCTATAAGTACCCCAATACGTTTTTATGGTAGCTTCTTTTCTAACAGGTATGCAATCTTTAATAAATTGTTCTATGAAGGGGAATAACTCAAGTTTCTGAATTGGAGAGTCAGGTACAGTTATTGGAATAATATTTAATATCCCATTTACCTTTTCCTTTAAAATAGCTGCAGTTGGAATTATACCATTTATCTGAAAATTTCTAAACTCAGACTTAAAAGTGTTGACCATTTTCTCAAGCCAAAAATTAAGGCTACTATTCTTTTGTAAATGCTTACTTACAATTGCTCTTTGAGTAGAAAAGTTCCATTCTTCAGGTCGGATTTTTTCCCCCGTAGTCAATGTAAACCTTTCAACTCCTTCTAAACTTGTATACCTCACATCTAAATAAATGAGTGTAGGTTCACTTGATTTCTGATTTTTTAGGTAAAATCTTGGCTCTGGAATCATGATTGTATTTTTATATTAATTAATATTAGTTTTATTATAATTAATTGATTTATAATTATTTATAGTTGTAATTATAGTTGAATACAACACTCTTACAATTTTTTTGAATTATTAAATTTTTTTCTGGGCTGGCCAATAAATAACAACAGCGCACCTAGGTGCGCTGCAAAAAACAATACAAAAACAAATAGAATCAATAACTTATTGACGGTTTTGGCGAGACCACAAACCCTCGCAGCAACAGCTGCGGGGGTTTATTTTTGCGAAGAGCCGAGTCAAGTTTACTTGAATGAGGCGATGAGCGAAAATAAACCCTGCAACAACCTTTGGTTGTTGCGATGGGTTTGAGTAAGTTCAATACGGGAAGAAGTCGGTCGCAGACCGACAATCTTGGCTTGCAAGGTAAGACGACAAACGTAGCTCTTTATTTATCTTTTAAGAACAATCCCCCTTTTACGAGCCATGAAATACCAAAAGCCAATAGTGCCATGGATTCCAACCAGAAGACTGGCTTATATTGTTTTAACCAAAGCATATTGTCCCGCACATTTGTATAGAATGCTAATACAACAATACAAATCAACATTAACACTCCACAAATTCGATATACACGATTACGCATTTTTTTCTGCTTCGTCATGACTGCCCCCTTACTTTTGGTAAACATGAATAAAGAGATAGATGACAACACCAAAAATAATGCTGCTGAAAAAACATTATGGAGATTATTACGCAAATCATTCAAAGGAAGATGAATAATTGCACAGCTATCTGCACTAGTTTCATTGGTAGGAAAAAAAGCTACACCCAATGCTAATATCCCTGCCAATGAAGACAGAAAGTTATCTAAACGTTCTCCAGGATATCCTTTATAAGAAATGAGAAACAATGCCACAGCACATAATAAGCCCACCAGTAAATCACCAGTAATTGTATAATAGTAATCACTTACAGATTCTTGAATGAAACCACAACCTGCTAAAAAATAGTTACCAGCAGGCATGGCTACAGGTAACAAGACACTCAACCAACCAATGGATTGCACCTGTGTTTTAATAGAAATTAATCTTGGATCATTAAATTTCTTCTCCATGAAATTTAGATTGAGGCATAAATCATTTCAGCTTTTCCTTGATTAGATTTTCTTAGCTAATATAAAAATACAAGGTAATGCCCAAATCAACAATCTTAGCTTAATTTTCTAACACCTTCCGAGCATTTAATTCCATATCAAGTATTACTAAATCTAAATTTTGAACTTTAGAATGAATGGAATCCTGTATCGACCCCTTAATTTTTGGACAAAACAGGGTTAAAATTTGAGACAATATCTGATTTTTTTTCTGTTTTATAGGGTACGGATTTTTGGTTAAAGAGTTTCAAGAATTGTTCTGGTGATTTTCTGCCTAATGAGCCATGCTTCCGGTGATTATTATACCAGTCGTAATAGCGGTTAAAAATTAATTGCGCATGATAAATGGATTCGAACTCATATCGTTCAACCACTTCTCTTTGAACATTGCTATGAAGCGATTCTATATAGGCATTTTCTTCAGGTGTGGCTACATGGGTAAATTCCTGATTAACACCCTTTTCCTTTAAGAACTGCCTAACAACGGTTGCGATGAACTGCGATCCATTATCGTTTCTTAGCGTAACGTTTTCAATCTTGTATTCCATTAGTAGTAGTGACAGTAAAATAATCACATCACCTTTTTTGATGTTAAAGCGAAGCATATGCGTCAATACTTTTCGGCTAAAAGCATCAATAACTGTCAACAGCAAAGCATTTCTTTGAGCCCCATGAATGTGTATGTACTTGATGTCCATGCACAGGTGTTCAAGAGGCTTTTCTGCCTTAATCTTTCTGAAGCGTACAAACTGTCGAGGAACACCAATGGAACCAATGCGACGATTGAACAGTAAATGGTTGATCTTCATCAGCCTGTATACTTTCTTATGATTAATGATGTAGCCCAAGTCTTTGAGTTCATCCCAAACATTTTTGTAGCCATAACAGCAAAATTCTTGTTGCAGAATAGCTTCTACTACATTAACCACTTCCGTGTTAGCAACAAGTTCCCCGTCTTGCGTAACGGTCATTTGGGATGGTTTACGACCACGTAAACCATCCCCTCGCTTGTAGTAATAACTACTGCGGGTAACACCTGACCAAGACAAAAGATCCTGTTTACTTACCATTGGATGTGACTGAAATTGCTGCATTACTTCGACCGACGCTGCTCGTGGAATTGACTTTTTTTTAAAAGCTCTGTTTTGAACTCTAGTTCAATTTGCTGCTTAGCTACTATATTCTTCAGCAAACGAACTTGTTCTTCCAAGGCTTCTAGTTCTGGATTACGAAGCTTTACATACGATTGAAGATTGGCTACACCTCCTTCATTAAAATTCTCCTTCCACCGCCTAAATACCGTTGGGGAAAGATTGTGTTTGCGTAAGGTTGCACTTACACCTATTTGATCTGCTTCATTGATGATTGACAGTTTCTCCGAAGCCGAGAAACTCCTTCTTGTTCTTGACATGATTCCTAAATTTAGTGACTTAACTGTTGTTACAATCTTGTCCAGCTATTTAGGGGGTCGATACAGTCCAACAAAATATAATTAGTGTCAATACTACTTATGAATGCTTGCCATTTCGCGATTGGAGCAATATGATACATATAGTTTTTTCCGCCATTAAAGTATAAACTATCCCAAATGTCCAAAGCTAATTTATAAGAAGCTTGATTAGAAACCCTAAAAATCTTGTGAACCTTATTTGAAACTGCGCTGTCAAATTGAGCAACTGAATTAAAATAATTAAGAAGAAGAAACACTAAGAAAAAGATTTTAATAAATAAGTTCTGCATCTTTTGATTGACAGCTCTAAATTTAATTAATAACACTATAAAACTTTGGAAGTATTGTAACAAGTAAATTCAAATATTAGTAATTAAACACAAAAAAATTCATTACTATAATTAAATAATCAACCTAGTATACCAATTGACTTTTTTTACTAAAATAAAAAGTCCACAACAAATGCTGTGGACTTTAATTAAGCAATAAAAATTGCATTTCGGGGGGGGGTAAAAACTTACAATATTTCTATTTGTGTATATCGGTTGATTTGTTCGGAAAGATAAGTTCGGTTTTTATCATTACATGGTTTCGCTGGCTTTGTATCTCCATACCAGTTCACACTAATTCTTCCTTGTAATGATCTTGGGAATTGAGATTTAATATACATTGCCCTATTCTTAGACAATGCTAAGTTCAAAGCCGCAGTTCCATAACAATCTGCAGCAGAAGAAATCTTCAATCTTAATCCGCTATTGCTATTCATCAAGTTAATCAATTTCTGCAAATCTTTGTGGCTTTCCAACACATATCCCGCACTATTGAAATAGTGGTAAATCCTAAAAGTAGTTCTTTGTGTAGTACTACTGTTTATATCATTACTTATTGAAGCTACTTTATCAGACTTAGCTAATGTGGTTGGGGAAGATACATTCGTGTTTACCGCTGATTCACTTGATGTAGCTGATTCTGATTGTTCATTGGTATTCGTATTTGCTTGCACAGCAAGATCAATGGCCGCTAATTCTTTTGATGCAGTTACCCCTTCCGTATCAAAGTACTGGATCTTTTCAGCTGTAGCAACATTCTCGCCCAATAATCTAAAACGATAATTCGATTGATTGGGTCGCACCTTAAAGGTATATACCCCCTTATGATCGGTAACATAACTGTCCAATTCCTTCCAAGTATTATTGGCTTCTTGCTGTTCTAAAACCACTTTTACCCCTGCTTGTCTAAGCCCAGTTTTTTCATTCGTAACCGCGCTCTTTACAGTAACGTATTTTGGAGCATAGTTAAAACCTAAGATATCATCACTTCCGTATCGATTGGTGGCAAAATAGCCAACTGACTTTGTATCTAAAAACACAATGGAGTAATCATCTGAATTAGAGTTAATGGGAAATCCGAGATTTTTGGGAGCACTGCTTAATTCTTTTAAGTCAACAGTGAAAATATCTACACCTCCAAGTCCTGGCCAGCCATTGGAAGAAAAATAAAGTTTGCCATCAGATACCGTTGGAAAACCTTCATCTTTCATACTGTTGATAGTGGAGCCCAAATTAACAGGCTGTGACCAAGTGCCACCTGACTCAAGGCTTGATTTATAAATATCCGCACCACCTTGACCACCAGCTCTGTCACTAGAAAAATACAAAGCCTGATTCTTCTCATCATAATAAGGATGAAAAGACGAAGACAAGGAATCATTAATCGCTAATACGACAGGAGTAGACCAACCATTGCCCTTTTTCACTGACTTGCAAATCTCAAGCTGAAATATACCATTTACCTTACGACGTGAAGTTCTTGTAAAGTAAATTTCACTGCTATTATTGGCTAAACTAATCGGGCCAACATGACCTCTGAAAACCGCATTTTTCAAAATCCTAGGCAGCATGGATCCTGAAGGAGTGCGCATTTGTATGCGAGACACAGGCTGCAATACATTGTTATCGTTACTCGTATTGGGCGTTAAATCCACTAAAAGACGACTATTGTGCTTTAGTGGCATGCGTTTTACTGCAACCGGATTCACCGAACGTAAATAAGGCAATGCACCTGCATTGTAAACACCATCATAAGGCAATCCATCCGTTAGATTCGTTTTAGGCACAATAAAGCCCGCATCTCTATTCGAAATAAAATACAACTCCCCATTATACAAACTAGGTGCATATTCTCTAGCACTTGTATTAACGGACAAATACGCAACAGACCAGTCGGCAGAATCTTTAAGCAATAATTTATAGTTCGTCGCTGACTGTTTTTTATTGCGTAAATAGGCTTTCTCTTTTTCATTGGCATGCGTAATAGCTTCGTCTAACTGGGTTATCGCCATATCATAATCGCCTTTTCTTATATAATATTCGGC
Organism: Sphingobacteriia bacterium 28-36-52; assembly: GCA_002281575.1. Lineage (GTDB taxonomy): Bacteria > Bacteroidota > Bacteroidia > Chitinophagales > Chitinophagaceae > Sediminibacterium. The sequence goes on along the minus strand of NCGN01000004.1, from coordinate 2,380 downwards.
TAATCTTTCATTTGAAATTGTTGGATGGATATTGGCCTTCTTTAAATAGACAACAGCACTATCATAGTAACCAATATGCCAATAACAATCAGCCAACTTCCAGGCATTCTCACTATCGGCTTGCTGAGACAATAGCTTTTGGTAAAAGGGGATTGCAGCAAAATACATTTTACTTGCATGCATTTTGTCCGCCTGACGCTTGATTTGTTGCGAAGCCGTTTGCTTGGGTTGATCAGCTGCAGAAGCCAAACCTAAATCAAATAATAAAATAATGAAGAGTAAAGATAATAAACGCATAAATTAAAAATATCTTGGTGAAACAAATGATGAACGAGATGAACCAAGCTCAAAACGTAGCATCAGTTCATGCGTTCCCTGACTATATGGACGCAACGTTGTAATATTATGATCATAGCTATAACCAAATCGCAACTGATCGGTTAACTGCCATTCAACCAACCCAACAATGGCACTTTTGGTTCTATAAGAAACACCAAAGGCAATCATATCCTTCAACCAAAAATTGGCATTAAAATCAAATTGCACTGGAGCGCCATTTACTCGCTTCACTAAAATGGAGGGCTTTAATTTTACCTCATCATTTAAATCAAAAACAGCGCCCATCGTATAGAAAAAATGCAAATTCTTGAAAGTACCAGATTTAACGTCCGCCTGTTGACGCACATTCAGCTTCGTCTCCAATAAAGAAGGAATGGATATCCCTGCATAAAATCGATCTGTCGTAAAATGAACACCCGCTCCTGCTGCTGGTAAAAAACCTGCAACACTTTGATTGAAAACAGGATCGTTAGGAGTAAACGTATTTACCTGTGTAAAATTAGCACGGTAATTAATTAGCCCCCCCCTAATTCCAAACGATAAAACACCTTTTTCACTTACTGGAATTCTAAAAGCATAACTCGCAAGAAGCCCCGTTGTTCTTTCAATACCAATCTTATCGTCCAATAGCTGTAAACCCAAACCAACCCTACCTTCCCGCTGCGAGGTCTCAAGAGACACCACAGTGGTTTGAGGCGCACCTGGCATATCAACCCACTGTTTCCTAAACATGGCAGTGGCACTCGTTACCCCTCTTGATCCAGCATAAGCAGGATTTACATTCAGCATATTAAACATGTATTGAGAATACATGGGCTCCGACTGGGCTTTCGCCTCATTTTGCAACAAACCGATAGTAAACATTACTATGACAAGTAGAAACTTATTTTTCATTTAACACTATATTTTATTTTAACGTTTTAATGTGATTGACCCTTTGAACTGCTTTACTTTTCCGCTATTTTCTTTGCTCGTAATAATGTAGAAGTACGTTCCTACTGGAACATCCCCACTTCCATTTTGTGGCATTGTCCTTCCATCCCAATCGTTGTTATAATTACTGTTCTTATACACTACATTACCCCAACGATTAAATACTTCTATTGATACAATGGCCTGGAACGGACGGATAACAACAAAGTAATCGTTAATGCCATCGCGGTTCGGTGAAAAACCATCGGGTATAAAGTAATCTACCTTAGGAATCTCCACTTTGGTAGGTAATCCACCAGGCATAATCTGACCATTCGTAGAAAGAGTCGTATCTGTTGAACTTACTATATTAGGTAGTGCGAAAGTGCCAGTGCCCTCTACTACAGCAGTAGTGTTTACAATGCCAACAAACCCATTCGGTGACACGTTCACATCCACCACAACAGAGTCCTTACTGTATCCTCTTATCTTACTACCACTCGCAATCTTATTCGTCTGCGTTCTTCCATCATAATTATTAGCCGCAATTAGCGTACCCGAAGACTTAATACCAGTTACTTTAAAAGCAGTTTGTCCCAGAAAAGCATTCGCTAGATTGTTTTGTACCCTGTTTACATCCATCGACTCAGGACGTAAATTTCTAACAGTAGTCACATACTTGAAATTCAGCGTACCATCCGTTAACAACTGCGGCTTTGTAGCATACATCGTTACCACCAACTGCTGGCCGTTCTTTATACCATCTCCATTACAATCCCCATTTAACCATTGTGTACTTGGGGTAATTGTTTGGCTCTCTAATCGCAATGAACATTGGTCTAATGGGTTGGTATTATCTGCAACCTCTTTTCCATCAATCACACCATCTCCATCCGTATCCTTATTCAATGGATCGGTGCCTCTTGTTTTTTCCTGTTGGTTCGTTAAACCATCCCCATCACAGTCTGCTGACTGCCAAGTAGCACTAGGCGTAACGGTCTGACTAGACAAGATAAATAAGCAGGCATCTAATGGATTGGTATTATCACTCACTTCTCTTCCATCAATCACCCCATCTCCATCACTGTCTTTATTTAGTGGATTAGTACCTCTCGCTACTTCATCACCG
>NCGN01000017.1 GCA_002281575.1 Sphingobacteriia bacterium 28-36-52 | reverse complement strand
TAGGTTGCATTGTAGGTAACATAACCTGATTTGTCTTTTGGTAGTAATGATTGGTCACGGCTTACTATCATTGAATTTGCACTCCATATTCTACCCATTCCAATATCAATAGTATAGCTTGTTTCTCCGTCTAATATTGGTGCATCTACATCACCTATCACATAATCATCATAGTAGTCAACAAGGGTTGATACTCCCGTACTTGGATTAACAATGATACCACCACTTGAACCGCTTTCTAATATCTCATTTGCTTTTTGTAATTCAGCACCTAATAGAGTATAGACGTAGTTTGATACGCCTTGAATACCATCTAAGTTTTGACTATTGCCGTACTCTACTGCTTTTCTTTCCATATAGAGTTGTATGTTTCTTCTTGGGTCTACTTGACCGTTAAAGAATAAACCTTGCTTTAATCCATTTGCAGTATATAGGTACTCACAAATCTTAGCTAATGATATAGTAGTTGATGGTGTAGGCATTAGAAATAGAAGTTTTGGTTTGTTTGCATTTCGGTTGCTAAATCATAACTAAGTTGACCACTCGCAATGTCAGAAGCAAATGATACGGCTTGATTACCACTATCAATATATACTCTTAGCTTCATCTTATTGAAGAACCAATTTTGACTTGCATATAGACTCGGGTTAGCTACTAAATCTTGTGTAAGACCGTAGTAGAATGTTTCGTTGTAGGCTGTAAAACCAAAATATAATGTCTTAGTATAAAGCACTACATCATTAACATCAAGCCAATCCACCCGAACTTGTAATGCACTATCTTTTGTTAGCACATCTAATGAAATAGAACTATTAGCTAAAGCCCACGGGGTGTAGTCGGTTGTAGTTCCGCTTTCAACTAAATATGTTCCGTTAGCTTGAAGTAAGTATATTCTTCTTTGAGTGATGGCGGGGTCGCTGCCCGTAGAAGTGTCAACAAATGTGCAGATACTTGCCGTTCCGCTATTTTGGCTACCTGAAAAATTAGGTGTTAGCATTGGGTATATAATTTAATTACCAAATATAAATACATATTTTATTTAAATATTTTTTTTATATATTTAAAATAAGTATATTTGTGTCATGTTAAAGACATTTAAATACGAACTATTTCCTACTAAATTACAAAAAACTCAATTGAGTGGGGCTATGGATTCATGCAGGTTTGTATATAATTTGGCTTTAGAAACTAAAAATGCCGCTTACCAAGCAGGTAAATCTTATTCTTGTTTTGATTTAATAAAACAATTGCCTGATTTAAAAGAAGAAAACACTTGGTTAAACAATACACCTAGTCAAGCATTACAACAAGCAATATCTAACCTTGATAACGCTTTTACTAATTTTTTTAAAGGGAGGGCTTCCTTTCCTAAATTTAAAAAAAAATCAAAAAGGCAATCTTTTAGAATACCAATAGCGGCAAAAATAAATTTTGAAAAACAAGTAATAAAGCTGCCAAAAATAGGACTTGTTGACTTAAGAATTAGCAGAACTTTTGAAGGCATTATAAAGCAATATACGGTAAGTAAAACACCAACGAACAGATACTTTGTATCAATTCTTGTAGATACTTTGGATAATAAGGCTAAGTTAAAGCCCATTCAAGAAAAAACAAGTGTTGGCGTAGACTTAGGAATTAAGCATTTTGCCGTTCTTTCCAATGGTAAAAAATTTGAGAACCCTAAAAATTTAATCAAGGCGCAGCGTAAATTAAGAATAGCGCAAAGAAGCCTATCAAGAAAAAAGAAGGGTTCTAAACGTAGAGAAAAACAAAGGTTGGTATTAGCTAAAATACACGAAAGAGTAGCCAATCAACGTAAGGATTTTCAACATAAATTAAGTACCGAGATAGTCAATCAGTACGATACGATATGTATAGAAAATCTGAATGTAGCAGGGATGATAAAGAACCGCAAATTAGCAAAGCATATTGCAAATGCTAGTTGGGGGTCTTTTGAAACAATGTTAAAGTATAAGGCGGATTGGAAAGGTAAAAATGTTTTACAAATAGGAAGGTTTGAGCCAAGCTCTAAAATGTGCAGTTGTGGAGTAATTAATAACGAGTTAACGCTTTCAGATAGAGAGTGGACTTGTGGTGTTTGTAATACAACACATGATAGAGATATTCTAGCAGCAACCAATATTAAAAGATTTGGGTTGAGGACACCACCCAACATTCGCCAACGTGAAGCACTAGCTTGTGCGTAGAATGTAAAAGCTTTTGTATTATTTTTTTTAATACAAAATATGTCAAATTGGATTTTAAGTAATTTTTAACATTATTCTATTTCAAATAGTATATCTCCTAAAATATCTATTTCCTTGTATTTCTTTTCAACCTTCATTAATGATTCTTTTATGGCTTTTTCGTAGTTTGTTTCACTAGGTATGAATTTTGTTCTTCTCTGAATTTCTTTTATAGCTTGTTTTTTTGAATGATTAAGTAAATAAGAAGAAATTTCTTTTTTAAATAAATCTGTTTCTAACTTGTCAACAACACCATTTTCATTTTTTATCTCTACTTCATTAATTAACTTATATTTTTCTTTAATTAACGAATCAAACTTTTTAGCTGTTTCGTACTTAAAATCATAGTATTCATCTGTGGTCATAAACCTTTTTTGACCATTTTTTTCTTCTATTGCGTATTTGTAGTTTTCCGCATCTTTTGTTTCTCTATAAGCATCAGTAGCGGCAAAGTTTATTTCTGAAAGAAATTTATCAGCATCATCACCATATTTAGATTTACGGAACATTTTTACAATACCATCAGCACTATTTACATAAATATCTCCGTATTCGTATGTTCTTCCTCTGTAATCAAAACTTGGCTTACCCGCACCAAAAGCCCTTGTAATACTCATTTGATTTAATACATTTACTCCAAAATCTACCGATTGCTTAGTTTGTGGGTTTAATACAGTTGCAACCTCTGTTTGAAGTCTATTATATGGCACTTGCGAACCAATAAAGCTACCGACAATTCTACCTAAGGCGGGTTCGTATTTTTCTTCTTTGCCTTTAAATATTGAAGTTGCTATACCGCCATATTTACTTGCATTATTTGCCCAAGTGGCATCTAATATTGCGTTCATAGCCACTAATACGGATATATATGTAATTCCTTTTTCTTCCATTTCAGGGTCTTTCATCATACTATTAAAATCAGCATACATACCCATTACAATTCCTTCATTGCCTAATATTTGAAGCGGCAAATTATAACCACCTATTCTTACAGATTGCTTTGGTTGCACAACACCTTTTACTCTTTCTTGCGTAAATTTTTCATCTTGCTTATTGCCTTTTATGGCTTCTTCTGCTTCATCTTCATCACCTGCTAAATTTTTAAGAAAACTTATACCAAACATACCTAAAGTTGTATAACCCGCACCTAAAACAGAACGAATTATAAAATCATCCCCAAGTTCCTTGTATTCTTGCATAGGTATTTTAGCCTTCCCCTCAAATTGTTTAGGTAACCCTGTCTTATATATTGCACCTTTTAGTAAACCATAAGGGGTTAATTCAAGTTGCATTTCAGTCCAACGTGCAATAGAGTGTACAAATGGGAATAACTGCGACATAGTAAAATCTAAAGTGTTAGAAACCTTTGTAGCGGTAGGCGTTTTACTTGAACCCACTTTTCTGACAATAGCTTGAATACCATCAATAGGCAATAGTAATGCGGAGGTAATACCAAAAGTTGACGTTTTACCCGTTTCCCTTCCCGCTTGTCTTTCCCCTCTTGCTACTACATCTAATGGTTCGTCATAACCGAGCATTTTGTACGCTTCTTCTTGTATTTGTTCGGGTGTTGGGTTATTATTACCTTCTCCTTTTAGCTTTGTTTCAGCCATTGGTTTTAGGCTTTCTACGTTTTTATAGAACTCGTCTGATATTATTTTGTTTCTTTCACGTTCTACTTTTTCATTAATGGCTCTATTTGTTTCGTACTTGGTAGGGTTTTCAATACCTGCTTTTTTTAGACCTTTTATTGCAACGTCTATTTCTTTTGTTCTGTCTAAGCTGTACATCATATCCCATACTTTCTTAGCTTTTTCTTTACTGCTTAATTCGGGATAAAACCTATCTACTTGATTTTTTACTTGACCATATTGAGTAAGACCCGAAACAACACTTGAACTGAAAGTATCTACTGTTTCTAATAGCCTTTGAATGTATTTAATTTTTTCATACGCTTGATTTAGCGGGTTTAAGTCAACTGTCTTGCCTCCTATTTTTGCGTATAATGTCTTACCTAAAAAATTGCCGCCTAAAAATTTACCTTTACCGTACTCTAAAAACCTAACTCTTGGTTCTCCTTCCGTAACCCTTGTTAAGTCAGAAAATGCACTACCCCTACTAACCCTACCTTTTATTAAAATAGATTTAGCGTCTGACCAAGAATTAACAAACTCCCTACCAAAAACTTTTGCAACTTGTATAGGGCTGCCTGTTTTTATGGCTTGTGTAAGGGCTGTCGTAAATGTCCTAGAGAATCCCGTTGCATTTTGGGCTTGGTTGTAGGAACTTGAAAGCCTATTGTTTGTTACCGCTTCTCTGTTTTCTAGATAATCTACGTTACCGCCTTTTGAATCAAAAAGATATTGCATTTCTTCTTCTTTCTGTCTTTTCATAAAGCGAGGTATGCTTTCATCTTCTATTAATTCAGCAAGTTCTTTTATTTTATCAATATCTTCTTTCGTTAGTTCTATTAGTCCTAATTCATCTGCAAGCACATTTTTTATCTTTTCATTATCAAGCATCCCTTTGTTATTCATTTCTATCATTTGGGATATTTTGTTCTTTGAAACTTTTTTCTTTACCCCTAATGCAGATTTGGCTTTATTTAGAACGCTTTTATTTAAGAAAGCATTAATATCTTTTTCTTTTTTATCAGCTACTTTTGAATCAAATGCTTGTATTGCTGCATCTATTTCACCTTTTGCTTGTTGTTCTGTAAAACCTAATGAAGTAATTGCTTTAGCTATTTTTTCTCTTGCTTCTTTTATTGTTTTTGCACTACCAATAATCTTAGACCAATCTATTGATTTAACTACTTTACCATTTACTGTTTTCTCAATAGAATAACCCGCCTCTATTAGCTTTTCTCTAACAAGTTGGTCAATTTGCTTTTCTGTCATTAATGTATCAAAAATGCTTTCTTGATAATCTGATAAAAAGTCTTTTATTTCTTGTTTTTGTTCATCAGTAAGCGAAGTATCTTCGTCTATTTGCTTTTGAACTTCTTGCTGTGTTCTTTCCCATATAGCATAATCAGATTTACCGTTAGCTATTGCAAAAGCAAGTATATCATTAATGTTAGATGTCTTTTGGCTTGTTTCTTTATAATATTCTTTTGCTTTTTGATTAACAACTTGAACAAGTCTTTTAAGGTAAGTTTGTTCTTTTTCTGTTGACGGCATATCTAAGTTTCTCTCTGCATCCCTTCTAACTCTTTCTGCTGCTATTCTTGGGGCTAAAACTCTTGCTCTTTCGGGGTTGTTAGCCATTTCTTTATTGAATTTAGCTATTGCTGCCCGTTTAGTAGCATTAACCATTTTTTTAGCATCTGATTCAGCTTGTAGGTTATCAAAATAACTTTGTATAGCATCATCATTATCAAATGCTTTTTCGTCTGCCCCGTTTTCTACCGCCTTACCCCTTGCGTTTGCGTATATCTCTCCTAGCTTATCTTTAAAACCTTTAAATTCCTTGCTCATTACATTATACCAATCAGCAAACTTTGTTAGACCGTTTTCTATGTGATATAAACCAAAATAAGTCAAGTCTGTAACATCGTCTTTAGATATAATGCTTCTTTGTCTTTGCTTAAATTCTTTTACTCTTTTATCGTATTCCGTATCATTTGTAACACGCTTTATTTTTAAAGGGTTTTTCTTTGTTCCTTTGGCTGCATTATCTCTTTGTAATATTTCTTTTTTAAGGGCTTCTACTTCTTTTTCAAGTTCTTCTACTTTTCTAAGAGCATCAGCCTCTCTCATTAATTGAGTTTCGGTAAGGTCTTTTGCTGCATCTTGTACGTCACCTTCTTCATTAGAAATTATTTTTCCTATTTCTTTTGCTTGTTGGTTAGCTTGTGGGGCTTTTAATTCGTTTACTTTCTTTACCGTTTCTTTTAACTTTCTTTCTAATGCAAAACTTGAAAGTTTATAAACTTCTTTGAATATATTAATAGCCCTACCATAAGCAGTACCTAATGTTCCTAATTCTGCCGCTATTTGAAGCATTTTTTCTTGTGCATCTATTTCATTGTCTGCTGCTTTATTAAAACCTTCTTGTGTTTTAGCTTTTTTTGCTTCTGCTGCGTAATAATCCATAGCCGCCCCTAAAATCATAACCTTTTCTACGGGCTGAAATTGAGAGTTTGACTTACTTGCTTCTAATACAGCCGATTCAACTCCTATTTCTTCTATAACCTCCCTTGCTATTCTTTTTGATTCATCTACGGGCAATACGTTATATAAAGCGTTAGGGTCTGCTTTAAGAAGTTCTTTTTGTTCAGTAGTTAAACCTGTTGCCCTTTCTATTACGCTTTTGTAAAAAGACCTCATTTTTTGAACAAATGGCTCTTCCTCTCCTTTACCTTCTTCTTTTGGTGGTGTTGGTGGTGGTGTTTTTATGTTACCAAGTTTTATAATACCTTCATCTATGAATTTATCTAATTGTTCTTTTGCAAGTTGTTCAATAAATTCTTCCTTAGATATAAAGGTTTTACCGCCATCAAAAGAGTATTCACAAGCCATTTAGAGTAGTTTATTTGTTATTGTTCGCCAAGATATTCGTCAAATTCAAGTATAGCTGCTTCGTTTTTACCGCATTTTTGGTATAGTTCCATTTGTAGGACTTCTTGTAACCCACTTTGTAGGCTTTTAGATAATAGGCTTTTTAACATTGTCTTTTGATTTTATTCTTTGTCATTAATTGGGCTACTATGCTATCAAAGTTATCGGATATTAGCTTTTGTTTAGCTAATTCTTTTACTTTTTCCCCTCTTAGTTTATTAATTTGTTCGTATTTTTCTTCTAAGGGTGTTTTTGGTTCTACATCTTCTTGCTTAGGCTCTGCTTCTGCAATAGGTTCTCCACCGACTTTTTCTTTAGGGCTTCCATTTCCCTTTCCTTCTTCACTTGGTTTAGGGCTTGTAGGGCTTCCTTCTTTGCTTTCGGGTTTAGGGCTTTGAACCTTTCCGCTAATGTCAATTTGTTGGGGCTTGGATTCGTTTGCATCTTCTTTATTTATATTTTTAGGTGTTTTATCGGAAAATAAAGGGACAGATTCTCCCGTAATTTTTTCATTAACTCTTTGCCAAACGGTAAAATTATCTATCCCATCTCCAATTCTTATCTTTTCCGCAAAATCAAGACCTTTAGATAAAGCGTCGTCTTTTTGCTTTTCAGTGACGTGAGAGGCGTACTTATCTTCTTTTCTTATAGAATTATACATTTTCACATAATCGTCTGCTACTTCATCTAACGCACTTTGCAATTTTTCACCCGTTACTACTTCCCCTTTATGAGTAGTAAAATTCTTATTGGTTGACTTTGATTCCTTAGCTTCGGGTTCTTGCTCTACTCTTACTGCTTCTACTATTTCTCCTTGTGGTTGTTCTTCAATAGGTGGTTGTATGTTTTCATCGGGTATTTGTTGTATTGGTTGTTCGGGCAAAACCTTATATCCTTCATTAAAAAAATCAGGATTGGCGTAACTTCCTCTTTTATGAATATCTCTATCTGTATGGATTATTTCGGCATCAAGTATATTCCCTTCTTTATCTAAAGTTAATTTTCTTATTTTACTGTCTTTTATATCATAAACATTGCCGTTCTTATCTTGTATTCTCGTAAAATCAGGCAATGAATATAAATCTTTAATCCATTTTTGGGATGCTGCAATGCTTTGTTCATCTATTGGATTAGGCTTAGCACTAACTTCTATTGGTTGTTGTATTTCTTCTTCTACAACTACTTCTTTGTCTTGCTTATTAAGTTTATTTAACTCATAATTTGCTACTGATTCAGGCAATGTAACCCTAAAAAATTCAACACCATTGTTTTCTCCTTTGCTTGACACTTTGTCTTTAAAAACATCAGGTATTTCTGATTCACTATTATACTCAAAGGTTACAAGTCTATTGTTTTTTAAATCATCTTCTATTTGTTTATCAGTAGGAGGGGTTATTTCTTCTTCTACTTTATTTTTTTCAGGTTTAGCTAATTCACCTAATTGGTTGTTTATTTCATCTATTCTTTTTTGAACTTCTTTGTTTGATTCATCAATAGATTTATGGTAGGCTACATCAATGCTTTTCTTTTGTTCTTCTTTTTGCATTAGTTCTTGCTGTAATGCTTCTCTCTCATTTATTAATTCTATTGATTCAGCCCTATTTGCACCTTCAACGTAATCGGGTATCTTAACATTAACTTCTGCTGCTTTTTGAGCAATGGCTGCCTTTTCTTGATACTCTTCTTCTGAAATAAGTCCTTTTTGCAAATCATTGTCTAATTCTGCTTGTGTTCTTTGCAATCCTTCTTCGTTACCATTTACTGCTATTTTAGTTGTTATAGCGTTATTGGTTGGTGCTACACCTTTTGCTTTTTCTTGAAGTTCTTTTACTTGATTTTCTACTAACTTAGCTTCATTAACTTTCCCTTGCTTTCTTAATATTTTTGCGTTAGCCCCCATTGCGTTTAATAAGAAACCTACGCTAAATCCTATTGTACCATTCCCTACAACTCCTTCAAATAAGTCTTGGTTAGTATTGTAAATATCTTTAGCTGTTTTATTAGCGTAAAGTTGCTGCAACATTTCGGTAGTCATTTCTTCAACACCACCCGTAAGACCCGCAACTCCTTTTGTTTTTATATAGTTTAAAACACCACCCGCAGTAGCATTATTAAATCTCTTTAAAAAGTGCATAACGGGTATGCGTTCCAACACCGAACCAACTGCTGCATTTTTATAAAACGCTTCAAAGGCTTGTTCATCGGTAGCCCCCGCTTGTTTTGCCCTATCAAATTCAGCTTGACCCATTGTTAATCCACCGACAACCCCCGTTGGGCTTACCGTTCCTTTTACTAATTCTTTTACAGCACTCGCCAAAGAACCGCTTTTAGGTGCTTGTTGTATTAAAGCAGAAGAACCCCTTGCAGCCGAAGAAGCACCACCCGTCAAAGCTAATCCACCTACAAAACCTAACGCTTGCCCTACTTGGTCTGACAAACTCCCCTTAAAACTTTCATCTTGCGGGGTTAATTCATCAATCATTTTGTTGTAAGAATCACCAAACTTAATTAAAGCATCACTAACAAAACCTTCACCCGTTCCACCCGTAATCTTTGACGTAACCCCTTGCAAAAGTGTTCCCGCCCCTTGTGCGGTAGTTCCTAATGTTTTATACACGCCTTTATCAAGTGCCGAAACCATATTTAAAAGCCACCCTTGTTCATTTAATTCTGAATTAGTAGGTGCAATAGGTTTTACGCCTCTTAATGGCTTATCTTTAGTTTCTGCTTTTTGTACGGGCTGCTTAGGGGCTAATTCTCTTTTTTTAGGTTCTACTTGCAATACTTCAACACCCATAGGGTTTTCGTATATTCTTTCCACCACATTACCTTGTGCTGATGGTTTAATACCTACGGCTATTTGTTTAAAATAAGCGTTATCTTTTTTAGTACCCTCTTTAGAAACTTGACTAATCTTTGGTAATTGTGATGGTGTATCCGAAGATGCGGTATTGTCTTTTTTTTTTACAGAACCGTAATTTTGATTAATGTAAGAAATAACATCATCATCAGAAACCCCCGAAGTAGCTGCTTGTTCAAAATCAAAATCTATCTTATAATTTGACTTGAAGTATTCAGCTATATCCTTATTTGATGCACCTGCTTTCTTTGCTGCTTTAATATCAAAATTTATTTGGGGCATAAATTACTTTTGTTTCTTTGTTTTATCAAATATACTTAAATCAATCTTACCTTGACTTTTTTGTGGTGTTGCTGCGGGTTTGCTACTTGCCGATTTTACTGCTTCTGCTTGTGCGGCTCTTTCGGCTTTTACATCACTACCTAAGAATACTTGATGCAGCCCCGTTAATTTATTTAGTAATTGAGGGTCGTTTAATTCAAATAATTCTTCTTGTGGTCTTGCTACCGTAACTCCACTACCTGCTGAAAATGGTACGGTGTATTTAATCTTAACTTTTTTATCGGGTGTTATTTCTGCTGATTGGAAACCTATCTTACCGCCTCTTGTATCTGTTTTTTGACCTGCTTTCCACGCTGAAAAGTAATCATTAACTAAATCTGTATTACCGCTTTGTATAACATCTATTCCTTTCTTTAAAAAGTCAATGGTTTGACCTGCGCCACCGCTACCACTTGCTCTTTGCCTACTTTTTATCAAATTGCTATTAAAATTCGCAAATGCAACTTTATCGGGTACTATTTCTTCTTCCATTTTACCTACGGGGCTAAAAGTCAAAGCTACTGCGGTAGCTGCATCTTCTGCTGTTTCAATAGGTTTTTTATATTTAGATGAAAACAACTCGTTTAGTTGTTTGTATTTTACAGGGTCTTGAATATACCCATCAACAAATTCTTTTACGGATGGACTTGTTTTATAAGCGGATGCAGCCCTTGCTTGAATAGCAGGTAAGGCATCGTCTGAAAAATATTTTTCAGTAATTCTTTTTATTTCTTTTGTTTCAGGTAACTTTTGGTCTTTACCAACTTGTCTTTTACTAAATTCAATCCCACCAAAAACATCTTTAGTAAATCTTACGGGGTCAAAAGGCTTTGGCTGAAAATCTAAATTATCGGGGTTGAAATCTCTCCAATCTTTACTTTTCAATGGTTTTCTAAAAAACTCTAAATCTTCAACTACTCTTTCTGTTATTGGTAATCCTTTTTGCTTTGCTTGTAGTATGTTTTTATTTATTAATTCTTCTTTCCCTGCTAAGTCTTTTGATTGAGAAATAAGACCCATCGCTGCTTTATTTCTACCAAACCATTCATTATAAGCCGCACCATTATCTAATGCGGGATTTTTAATAGCTGCTTTGTTTTTGAAGTAATACCCTTTGTTTTCGTTAATCAAATTCATAAAGTCTTGGGTATCTACGTTTCTCATTCCCGCAGGGTTGATAGACTTATCCCAATCCATAAAGTATTTATCTAAAGCCTCGTCTTTTGCTTTTTCTTGCATTTGTTGCTTTACATAAAAGTCAACGTATGGCGTACTATCAAATATAACAGCACCGCCACCATAAGGATTAGATTGAGGGTTTATTGTTCTTGTAGCCATTAGTCTGAATAAGGAATTGGGTTATTAAAAAAACTACCTTGTGATGAATACATTTGGGTAGGTTGTCTAAAGTTAGTTATTTGTTTTTGACTTCCAAAGCTACTCAATGCACCCATTTTTGGTGATGCTACCGTAGCTTGTTGCATAGCACCACCTGTATTAAAACTTTGCCCTTTTGTAGATGATGGCATTGCAGATAAAGCAGTACCCACGTTTGATAGCCCACTAAAAGCATTTTGCAATCCCGCATCAAATCTTGCGTTAGCGGCACTTGCTTTCATTTGTGACATTTGCAATCTTCTTTGATAAGGGGTAAGTACGTTAATATCAAATGCTCGTCTTTCTTCACCCGCTTTCATATTTGTTGCTTGACCTAATTGATTAAATCTTGCATCCCTTCTTCCTTCGGCTTGTGCTACTGCATTTTGGGTTGCATCATTTTGAATAGCCGCTAATCTACCAACTCCCGCTAATGCACTTCTTCTATCTTGTAACGCCCCAATACCTTGTGCTGTTACTCTTTGTGCGTTTCTCATTGCGTTTTGGTAAATAGCGGATTGATAAGGGCTTTCGTTGTACCTATTTAATGATTCTTGATAATAGTCTGATATACCTTTATTTGGGGTATAAGCAGGTGACTTATCAAGTAACCCTTCCATTTCTTTTTGGGCTTTTTTTCTACCACTAAAAAGTGATTGGAATAAGCCCCCTACTGTTTGCGCTATTGCGGGTGCTGCGGCTACTAATGCGGGTAATGGCATATTTTATGATTTATTCAACGGGCTATCAATGAAATTAACTGATACCAAATTTATATAATAAAATTGACTTGCGTTTTGTTTTCTGAATTTAATTATTAAATAATTCCCTTTTAAAGCACTTCCGTTAGCTAAACCTCCCGAAGAATTAATATCTCTTAGGAAATTACTATGGTAGTTGCTTTCTAAGGTCTTAAAGTTTGATGCAGGTATTCGGCTTGATTGTGGGGTAGTTCCGTAAGTATTTAGCTGCGAACTTATTTCAGGACAATCCCAAACCGTATTAGCAAATTCTGCAAGGCTAATCCACGTTTTCTTTAAGTTGCCACCGTTATTAAATACTGCTTCTATACTTGCATCGTATTGAGTTCCGTAAAAATTACAATAAACGGTATTGTTGTGCCTCCATAAACCACCATTTTTAAAAGATAACAACAAAGTATTTAACGTGCCTAACCATTCGGGGTGATAAGAATAAAAACTTTCCCATTGGTTTTGCACTTCATCAAATGATAGTGTGTAAGGGTCTTGGCGAAATGATAGTGTACTTGGGTCTGAATACCTATTTATTTCTTCTAATGCTACTATGTATTTGTTTGTAAAAGCATCAAAAGTACCGTAAACAGTTGGATTGCCTTTATACACTTGACCCGATGCTGCAATTCCGTTATTTAGGCTATCTCTATACGCTTTTAATTTTGAAGCAAAGAAAGAGTTTGTTTTATACATTATGCTTATCGGGCTTATTCCGTCTTGACTTAACCTACATACAACACCTCTAAAATCATCCACAAAATAATCTGCAAAATTATCCCACGCAAGGCTGCAAGGGCTATCGCCTATTCCATAATCACCCGAATAGTACTGTATTTTATTTATTAGTTGGTCGGTGTTGGCTTGGAGGGGATTCCCTGCAACGTCTTTGACGATTTGGGTCAATACGGGTACGTTACCAACTTTTAACTTTTGGTAAACCTTTAAGTACCTATCCCTAACGTGAAATCTCTGAATATCCCCAAAACCTCTATCGTAAGTATCAAAGTTTTCAGGATAAAATCTATTAGTCCCATTTACGCTTGTATCTGCTTGGTATGATTGACCGAAACGAACAAGGGTAGGGAAATATGTTTGCTTTGCGTTTTCATCCACTACCGATACTCTACCATTGCTATTTGTTACAAGTGCAAAAACATCACTAAAGCTACTTTCTTCTATTTGTATCTCTGCTGTTTTTTCTACCTCAAATTCAAGTGTAAAGTAGCCTATTTTCAAGAAAGGTGCAGCTACCGTAGAGCCTACCAAATTAAGTAGCACGAATAATTTGTTACTTGGTTGAACTAAAACCTTACCGTCAAAGGTAAAGTCATAGTTTGTGTTAATACTTGGCATTGAGAAAACGGTGCTTATAGGCTGTACGCTTACTCCTGACCCATTTGTTAATTTAGCTACCACTTGAACCTTACAAGCTAAATCAGCCGTTAAAGAAAAAGATGCTTTAAAATTAACCGTTACGGCTACTGCTGAATTATTTTGATATAAGTTATCGGTTGCGCTATTGGTAGGATAATCAGAAACACCTATTCCCGCAGCTTGTTTTATTTGAGTAGCTAATCTATAAGAAGTTCCCACAGTAACGGGTGAAGCGGGTACTGTAATAGGTACGCTTATGTAAGGAACGTTTGCTTCAAATAACCCCGCTTGTAAATAGTATTGAGTACCAATAGGAACTTTTCTTTTTCTTGAAAACAAATCACCATTAACCACATCAATTAAAGCAGGTACTACTAAATCAGTAGATTGTGTTTGATTAAGACCAATATGATAAGCTGTATTTGTTCCCGCATTACCTATTGCAAAACATTTACCAAATTCAAAAAATGGCTTTTCTTGTGTAGAAGTATTTTTAATGTAGTTGTATAAAAGTATTTCGTAGTTCTGATAAGCAGCCGTTCCATCAAAACGCATACTTGAATCAATATCGTTTGTTGGATATTTTATTTTTACAAATGTGCCAAATCTTGTAATACCATCAATGATAGGATTAACTTCCGTTCCTACTACTTCATAGTCTACAATGTTTATAGCTACATTGGCTGCATTTTCGTTATACCTACTTAATAATCTTACCCTATCTCCCGCTTGAAATGTATATGATACAACCCCTTTCCTAGAACTTATTTCTCTATTATAAAATTCAATATTACCTATTCCTAAGTAAGCAAATTGGTTATCGTCTGTGGCATTGTTTGTGTTTGAGTAAGCGGAAACCGTTACCCAATTTAATCTATTACCGTATGTTGAATTATTTGAACGAAGTACTTGATAGTATCTTGCCCACGTTGGGGGTCTATGGCTTATTGATAATCTTGGTTGAGGAAATCTTACTCCATCATTTTGGTCGGTATTGAAAGTAGCTGCAATGTTTGTTAATGCACCGTTTGTCCTACCTCTCTTATCAAAGTATTGAATTGCATACTCATACCCACTATCAAAAGCTGATGCAAATAATGTATTGTACGGTTGACCTACTCTATCATAATACTTAACACCACTTGAATACAAGGTAAATCCACCCGCAAAAGACATTGTTAAAATGTTTCCATCTAAGGAAACTTCCGACCATCCATTAGCTTGTAAAGCAGTAGATATGGAAGCAAGTAAAGCAGCTACCGTTGGGGCAATGTTTGTATTCAAATAAGATATACCTATATTAGTTCCCGTTCCGTCTACTGCATTAATAATATAGGTAGCAGCAGCGTTATCTAATATTGATACGTTCCCGCCTGCATTAGTTCCCGTTCCGTAAAGGTGTATTTTAAGTTGTGTTCCGCTTACCCCACTATCTAAACCACTTACTTGTGCAAAGAATAACAGACCGCAATAGTCTAAGAAATAACCATCTGTTTCTTGCAAAGTTGACATTTCTAATGAAGTAGAAACCTTATCGTAACCTTCGGTAATCGCACCGTAAATAGGTGTATTTCCATTGAGTATTTCTTGGGCTTTTGCTTTTTGAGGAACATAGTCTTGTAGTAATAATGATTCAATAATATCTATTGTTGAATAAAGACCGTCATTATAAAAATTGAAAGTATAAATATCGTTATCGGCAATACTAAGTTCATCTTTATCAAAAGAATCAATTAAAAAGTAATCACTTGTTACGCCATCTTTTGTTTGCCTTGCAGCTAATTCAATCTTAGCAACATCAATACCTCCCGTACTCATTGATACGGATATGCGGCAGTTCTTTGTTATATCATCTTCTGTAAGTAAAAGGCTATCTTGATTTGGTAGTGGAACAATACTTGCAGAACTCCAAACTGATTTTTCAAAGTCAGCAAATACAAATCTATACTTAAATTGAAATAAGCTATTTCTAAGGTTGTTTACGCTTACCTTTTGGTTTGTTATTGAAGTAGATATTTCAAAACTTCCCGAATTACAAGTAAAGAATTGAGTAGGGTAAGATATAGGTGTAGTTATTGTTACCCTTAACCTTAGTACATCATTTGTTGCTAATGCTTCTGAAAACTGTTTGCTATAAAGAAACCCACTAAACCCCGCACTTACTGTTTGAGAAGAAGCGGCAATAGGTGTACCGTTTTTAGTAAGAACTACCGTAGCCGTTCCCGATGGGAAATTGTATGAAAACGGGAATGTAATATCAAAATCAGCAGTAGCAGCAGCCCCCGTATAAGTAAGTGATTGACCACCTACCCCTAATGTAAATACATCAGAAGTGATACTATCAAGTGATACAAAGTCCGTTTGAATACCACCCGTAAATAAATCTTGGTCTATTGACTTATCTCCCGTTAATACAGGTGTTACAATAGTTGTTACTTCGTTATCATTTTCATAAGTAACTTTTGGCGACATTTGTGGAGGTGCTTTTGCGACTGAAATATATTCTTCCAACCACGTTGCGTAAGTACGAACTGTATTAATAACTCTTGGTTCATTTAACCCGTCATTAAAATACAATAAATCTCCTTCTATATCATCCCTATAAATTAAGTTTACCCCGTATATTTTGTATGATGGATTAAAGTTTAAAATATCAATACCGCCGCTATCGGTTTTACTTAAAAGTATTTTCGTAACAACCCCCGTATCTTGACTATAATAATAAATACCATTGTTCCCATTGCTATTCCAATTAAAGAAGTAATATCTATTTCTTAATTTATCCGCTAAACCACCAATTATTTTATTTGTTCCTGATGGCAAAGAATTACTTACCGATACGTTACCTAATATATTAGCCACAACACCGTCTTGTCCTTCGCCTTGAGAATCTCTCGTGATATTAAGACTGTCTAAATAAGCATTTTCGGGCAATCTATATGGATGGTCGTCTAAGTTTAATCCACCCGTAAAAACTCTATTTATATTAGGCATTTCGTATTATGTTTTTTTATTATCCCTTGACAGTAATTCTCTGCATTTGCAAATTTAATTCATACGCTTCTTCCAAATATAAAGGTTTATACCTTGCGTTAGCTAATCTTCTTTCGTTGTAAAAGTTTCTTTTTCTTTGTTCTTTATCACCATAACTTCCACGTCTTGTATTTGGCAGTAACGCTATATCTTGCCATCCTAAATAAGCTATCAATGCTTCTCTAAATTGTACGGGTATTTTATAATCTCCACCTTCTTGTGGGCTTGAAATGTATTCTACCATAAGATAATCGTAACCGTAATGTTCGTTAAGAACTACAAGGTTGTTTTCGTTATCTATTTTAAATTCGCCTACTCTTTGACCGCCACTTGGTAAACCATAAACGGCAGCGTAACCTATTCCATCCCAATAGTTATAGAAGATAGGGGCTTGATAGTTATACCAACCAAATAGTGAATTATCTTCTGTTTTTTCTTGTCTATCGGGCAGCAAATCAGCAAAGGTTGTAAGTTTATTGTTGTATGTAAGACCTACTATTTCACCTTTACCATTTAGTACACCTATCTTAGTATATTTTACATAATCAGACGGCAATGAAACTGTTTTGTTGGGATTAACGGGTAGCTTTACTGATTTGACCGTATAAAAGAAATCAAGCCCTAATGTTTCTAACCCTCTAAAAGCAAGTTGCCATATTTTATAATACTTATGTACGCCTTGTTCTGATTGGTCAAGGTAATTATTAACCACCGAATCAAGTGTAATGTATTGTTGCGACTGATATGCCATTTATTTAAAATTTAATCTTCGTAAGCTAATATAGCATCCATATCCATTATGTAATGCTTTTCACCGTTTTTTTCTATTTCAGTTCCGTGATTTTTAACGTGGTAAACTGTTTGTCCTTCCTTATACAACATTGGTCTTTTAGCTGTACCACGACCCGCAGAAACTACTAAAGCCTTATTGCTTCTTTGTTTAAACGAATCGGGAACTATAATACCACCCGCACTTACGTTATCCGCTTCAAAGGGTTTTACTACAACTTGGTTCTTTAATGCAATCATATTATTGTTTTTTATACTTTATCTACGCCATCGTTTACTTGGTCTATCGGTTGACTTCTTTCAGTCATTAATAATTTAACTACATATCCTATAACATCTGCCACATAATCATCGGGAATATTTAGTACGCTATCTAAGTTGCTTGAATTACCACCGCTTACCATTCTTACGGTTGCTGTGTATTGATTCATTTGTAATGCCGACTTTATATAAACCGTTTCACCTTCATTCCAATAGAATATTTTGTTAGGTACTTTTCTTAAATTATCTGCATATCCCACTTGATTTTGTGTTAATGGTATTGCGGTAAATGAAACCTTACCGTCACCCTTAAATTGAACCGTACTTAGCCCTTCGTTTCTTCCCAATCCTAAAGGTATTTGCGGCAAACTAAACTTCCATACACCTTCTTCATCGGGTGTTATTGCAAGTCCTTTGTATGTAGTATAGAAAGAGTTGTTTATGGAAGCTATACCTTCAATCTGTAATGATTCGGTATAGTTCTTTTTTGCAGCCGCAGCTAAAGCATCATTAATCCAAAGGTTAATTACGGGAATAGTTATAGTAGCATCATCCGTAGGTAATCCATTATAGATAACCCTTTGTATTCTTTCCGCTAATTCATATCTTGATATAGTAGCCATTATTGACCCGTTTTAGTTATTTGATTTGCATAATTTGCAACACTAACATCTTTTAAATTTTCGCTAATCATTCTCAATGCTCTGCTTATAATCTCCAATAAATCCAATTCTTGCCATTCAGGGTCTACACTTGTTGAGGGATTATAAACGGGCAACCCATCACCATTTAAAGTATATCCGTAAACTATTGTTCTTGGTGACTTAATATAACTTACTCTCGCTTGTGCAATATCATTTGGATAAAACCTAAACCCTTCACGTTCTATAAGGTATATTGGGTTTGTTGCAACGGGTGCTATTCTGCTATTAAGGTAGTTTGCTAAGTAGTCTTGTTGTACAAATTTTATCTTACCATAAAGCCCCGTAAACATTGTATCAGTTAATAAATAATCACTTGGATAAGAAGAAAACCCATTAGCATCTACTGCAAGTAATTGATTATATATAAAAGGGGTTACTCTTTGTCTTGTTGTTTCGTTATTGCCAAATTGAACTGTTGGTATTGGTCTACCTGCTTGATATTGTTGAAATTGACCTACCAAATAATCCATATAAGATACTTGGGCTTGATTAATTGTAAGATTAAATTCATCAGGGCTTAAATATCCATTCTGATTTTTATTTACAATATAAAGTATCAGTTGATATACCTCGTTGACATTCATTTTAATAATTGGTTGAATTATACACCAAATATAATAATTTACAAATAAAAAACCCCTAATTTTTTATTTTAGGGGCTTGACTGCTTGGGGGGATATGTAACTATCTAACGGTTAGTTTAAGTTGCTCTAAGAAATCCCTTGATTCAGGTGAACCTGCCGAAGCAAACTCTACCAAATAATCATGTACGGCTTGGTGTGGTGGAATAGAACAAATGAATTTGCCCGTAGCCCAATAAGCCTTATTTCTTTCTCTACCAATATCAATCTTAGAATCACTTAACGCCTTCTTAACTAAGAATGAAATCTCTACTAATGGGCTTTCAAGTGTTTGCATAAATCTTTGCGGGTCTTGTTGAGCCTTTAAAGCGTAATCTTTTCTGATAGATTCGGTTAATTTAGGAAAGCCTACTTCATCAATAAAGCTAACATTCAAGTACAAAGCGTGTTTCTTCATTACTTCGTCTGATACGGTAAATGCTTTTTGCATAGCTTCTACCATAAAGTGTTGTTTCTTCAATGCTTCTTCTGCTTGTTTCTTAGGATTCCACTCAAAAAATTCTGTCTTAGAACCCGTCTTTCTTTTTGGGTTATCAATGCAATGACTACAATTTCTTGCAAATTCAATAGCAGATTTATCCCAAGATGGTATTCTTAGAATCTTTCCTTCAAAAATAAGTGTACGTCTGTTATTCTTTGCGTATTCTTCGGTAACATCTTTTTGGTCTTTTAACCAAATTGAATCTACACCCGATAATAAACGCATACGTTCTACCTTTTCTGTTTGAGGATTAAACGTATCATTGATTGAATCAATGTACACACGACCTTTCTTCTTAGTATTAACTAACTTAAAAACAACAAACTCACTTGGCTTTTCTACCGCTTGTGTTTTTGCTATTTCTGAATACTCGTGTTCTGTTTGGTGATTTTGGATAGCCTCTAAAGAATTACCCTCACCTGCGATTGTTGCTTGGATGCTACTTAATGTAGTTCCGCTTTTTGGTCTTGCCATTTTTATATTTTTTATTATTAAAATTAAGGGCTTTTTATTTTTAATGCCCCCTCCCATCACGGAAGGATTATTTAAAAAGGGGGCTAAATTAATAGCCCCCAAGTGATTCGTAACTTATTGATACTAAGACGCTTGTACAATAATGAACTGGTTGGCCGCTGCTACTCTTGAAGATTTATAGGTTATCATTTCAACCTTATCTTCCATTTTGCCATTGGTAGGGTTCAAAGAACCTCCACCGTGTTGCCAACAACGGATATAATTTCCGACTGTACCTCCCTTGGGCGGCTGCTGTGCCATAATAGTGATGTTCTTGTAAACCTTAGAACTATCACGAGCATCACGGCTTTCACCCATTGGGCAAATGATACCATAGTTACGGAAGTAGTCGTTATCAGGAGTTTTACCGTAAACTACTTCGGTGTTGAAGTTTGCATACTTTTTTGTTTGGAACATATAACCATCAATGAAGAAGTTTTGGAAGCCATAAGCTACACTTGCTTCTTGTGATTTCTCACCACTCCCCCAAACGAAAGCACCCGCAGGGTATTCCTTGAAGATACCATCAGAGAAGTTTTGTTTTTGGTAGATGTCTTGTAACCAAAGGTTTTGCTTTGCACAACCGTTTACGTCCATAATACGGGTGATTTCGTGCAACTTAGCAATATCCAAAACCCCAGGGGTATAGCCTACGGTTTCACCTCTTTCCTCAATTTGAGGGATGATACCTTTAGAACCTACGGAGTTAGATAATCCTGTGTTGTTTTGCACGTTACCACGCATTAATTTGAACTCTACGTTGTTCTTGAAGCGCATATTTGCTTTTACCAAACCCTTATAGGTGAAGTAAGAAGTACCCGCTTGACCAACAGGTGCATCACCTGAAACGCCTGTGTTGTAGAATACTTCTGTCATTTCTGCAAGGTCGGTTGCTGACCAACTTTCACGCATTTCGGTGATAGTGTTGGTGTACTTAATATCCAAGTGTTGTTGACCAACGATTGAATCTGACGCTTCACCCGCATCCATATCACCTGCAAGTAACAAGGTTTCACCTGCAAGTAAGTTTGCAGAACCGCCTGATACAAATGCTTGTGTAGAGATTTTAGGTCTAACAGTAATAACGAAAGCACCTGCTGTACCGTCATTTAAAGTTAATACTTCACCTTCAATATTAGAAGATGCGATACGCAATGTTTCACCAACACGAATTGGGTTTTCTTGGTCGCTATCAAAGTAGCCGCTTGAAATGGTGATACTAACAGTTGCACCTGCTGCGGGGGCTGTAACTTCGGTTAAGTTATTTACTGCCAACATTAATTTACCTCTGTTTTCAAACCAAAAGAACTCTTGGTTTTTTACTTCTTCAACTCCACCGAAGGTAGATAACCACCAAGTGAAATCTTCATTGCCGTATTTTTCAACGTACATATTCCAATACTGTGGCGTTAAAAGCTGTAAGTTACTGATTAACGCCCGATTAGCTTGGAGTGCGACTGCACCCGGCTGTAAAATGTTTGATGTTTGTATTCCTGCCATTGTTTTAAAATTTAATGGTTGTTTTTAAATTAAGCCCCGAACATAACTGCCGCAAATTTATCCGTTTCGGATTGGTTGTTATTTGGCGTAAAAGTTTGTTGTTGCCCGTTGTTTCCTTTTAAGTTGATATTACTTTGCAAGGCTATCATCTTTAGTCGCATTTGTTGTGCGGCTTCGTTTGCAACTTTCTGTAAGATTTTTTCTTTGTTCTCCAAGAAATATTTATCAGCCATCATGTTTTTGATTTCAGGTTTGCCTTCTTTGGAAAACCATCTGCTGCCGAAATACTCTGAATAGTCAAAATCAGAAAGTTCTTGTTTTAGAGATACTTTTTCTTCATCGGTAGGAACGTAAGATATTGGAATTTCAATACCTGCGCTTTCGTCTTTGAAAGTTACGTTGAACCCGCTAAAGGACTTGTACTCTTTTTCTAATGTTTGCTCAAACTCTTTTCTCATTTCTTCTGCTTGTTGCAATTCTTCTTGCATTTGTGCTTCTGAAACTTGATTAGGTGTTTGTATGCTTGGTAATACTAACTCACTTTTTATTTTTTCAATTTCGGGTTGAGCCATTTTAGCTTCAATGATTAGCTTTTTTTGTGCTGCCTGAAATTTACTTTCCCACTCTGAAACTCTTTCTTGGTAAGCATCATCGTATTCGTCTGTACCTTGAACGGGTTTCTTGGGCATTGAAAATCTTTCGCTAAAAACAAAGTCCACTTCATCGTCTGAAAGGTTTTTGTTTTTTTGCTTGATGTTCATTTTAATTATTTCTTCTGCTGTGTAAGCATCTACTTCACTTGTTGCAAGTTTTTCAATCTTTTTTTGCGTACTTAAAAAATTAAGGACATCATCTGTTTTCCCTTCCAACAATGCTTGATAAAATGCTTTGCTTTCATCGTTAGCAAATTTTTGTTCTTGGGGTGCTGTTTCTTTTAGCTTTTTTAATTGCTCAAATTCAGCTTTTGCTTCATCCAATGATTCGTAGCCAAAATTTTCTTTTACGAAAGAATTGTAGTCTACTTGTGTTGTTGTTTCAGCTACCTGTGTTTCTTGTGTTTCTGTTTGGGTAGTCTGTGTCTGTTCTGTTTGAACGCTGCCCGTTTCTTGCTCTGTGGCAATCTGCTGAACGGGGCTAGTTTCAACCCAACTGCTATCATCAAATGGATTAGCTGTTGATTGAGTTACTTCTTGCGTTACTTCTTGTGTTGTTTCTGACATAAACTGTGTTTTGTTTTATATTTTTAACTAAGTGTAAGTTGATATGCTGTTTCTGCAAATAAACCGCTTAGTGATTGTGCTATGTTTTCTAAGTCGCAATACTTCTTATCACCCGCCCACTCGTATAAGCTGTAAGAAAAATCCATCCCGTCTTTAACCATTTTGTTTACCGCATCTTGGCTGTAAACTTGTAGTTCGTCTAATTTTCCTACACCTATTCTCTTACCTTTTTGATACCCCATTAACTTCTCTGAAATTTCATCAGCAAAATCACCTATGCTACTATAAAGAGTTTTTAGTGCTTGATGCTCTGCATAGCTTCTTGTGTCTAAATGAAACTTGTGCGCTTGTGTTCTCATTGAGAACAACTTTGACTGTATTAATTCAGGGGTAAGTTCCATATTAGTTGATTTTAAATAATCTTACAATAACTTTATCGCAAACAGCCGTTCCCGCACCATCTAAGCGTAAAAATCTACCGATATAGTTAAAGCGAATTAAGCCCGTTGCTGCCAATGATGTAGCACCTGAACCCGAAGCAAGGTTTATCCCTTGAACATCTGTAAAGTTAATTGCGGTAGAAGCGTTACCATCACTTGCACCTTCAATAGCATTAGCATCATTTGATGTTTTAAATGTTACTGCTGCGGATGGATTAACAAGTTGAACTATTGCATAGTCATAACCACCTATTTCAATAGTAGCTAATTTACCGTTATTGTAATCTGTGGTTAGGTCTAATATTTGACTAAGTGCCATTGTATTATTATTTTATGGGTTTACGACTGTTAATACATCACCCGCTACTAAATAACCGCTTTGACTACCATAAAAGGCATTAAACGGATATACGGGAGATACTTGGAATGAATTACCTAAGCTATCTACGCTTGAAACAATACCATAGATATTATAGGTGTTTACATATACTGATTGACCGACAACTATGTTTGGTAAGTCGCCTACTGTTTCAGTTGTATCTAAAATAACACGAACCGCTTGTGCTTTAAGGGCTTGTTGTGTTACTCGGTTTGTTACTTCAAAAGTTGCCATATCTTTATTTTTTATGCTTGTTGTAATTGTTGTTCTTCCATACCTATTTGACCCGCTTCTTGTTCTTCCATTTGACCTTGCTGCTGCATTTGGGCTTGTAATATTTGTTGTTCCATTTGCTGATTTTGCATTGCTAACGGTACTGCCACACTTCTCACTAATTCACCTAAAACGCCTTGCATATCTTGTGGAACTTGAACATTTGCTTTTAAAAGGTCAAAATATCCCGCAAGAAGTATCTGTTTATTTTTAGCTTCACTTTTCTTATCTTCTAATAGTGCATCTGCTTCTGATTTGCTTTGTTGAGATTGAACTTGAATTTGAGCATTATATTCGCTATTCTTTTGAGCAATCTCCATTTGGCTTTTCAAATATCTTTTTTGAGCTTGTCTAAATAATAATTCCGCAAATTTTAAGTTTTCACGGGCAATCCTCATAGTACGAAACGGATCAATGTATAGAATAAAGTCTTTGTTGGTCTGTATAGCATTATTTAGCAATGCCTCTAACTTAGCAAGTTCTTGGTCGTTAGGTAGCATTTCAATCTTAGTAGTAAAATTTCTTCCTGCTACTTCATCTTGCTTTAATAATTCTCTGTACTTTTTAGCCCCGTGTGTAACGCTTAGGTTTAATAAACAAGCTACCTTTTTTGCAGTATCTTCCATACATCTAATGTATGCTTCGTAATAGTGTTCGGTAGTTGCATCAGTAATAATCATTGCATTTTCAGCGTTCTGACTTGTTACTCTTGGGGCTGCTATGCTTTGAGATAAGTTAGGGTCAAGACCTAATTCGTCTTTTAATACTTGATAATGGAATTGATACAAAGAAATAAGCCCTTGCATTTGTGCAACAAAACCTGCATTAGCAAGTTCTGCAATCGGTGCGGGGATAGGATTACCTTCTGCATCACGACCTCTATAATATAAATTACCTGTTTGTTCGTATATCTTTTGAACTTCTAAAGGCTTAGTTACTTCACCTAACCCCAAATCAAGTTCTTGCATTGCGTCTACGTTAATCATAGAACCTGCGGGTTTCATCTTAGCTACTAATTGCTGAATCTTTAACCTCGCTATAATCATTTGGTCTAAAGGCTCTTGTATCTTTTCGGGGATAGCCAAATTACGCATATCGTAATTCTGTGGCATATAAAAACTATAAGAAAATTCCACATTCCCGCTTTCTTTTGGGTCTTGTGGTCTAATCATATTTTCTTTTAAACCCCAATCTAAAACCGTATTTGATTGAGTAGCGTAGACGCAACGGTAGATATTGTATGTTTGTTTTTTAACTAACTTTTGGTTGGCTTTCATTTTATCAAAAGCACCTTTGTTAATTAAAGTTGTTCCTTTATTTGTAGTGGTTACGGTAAATGTTTCATCGTCTAAACTTTTCAGTTCAAACTCCATAATATCAATATTCCATTCATCATACGGTCTAATCAAAGACATATTCCATTGCTGCATCCAACGTAATTGGTCAAGCATACGGTATTCCTTTGCCGTTTGTGATATTTGAAATATTTGTTCTTCTGTCAAATCTCCACCGCCTTCTTTGCCGTACTTCTTTCTTAAATCAGAAACTTTCATTACGGTCATTCTACCTCTCCACTTAGTATCTCTAAAATCAGGATATTCAGAATAAGAGTAAAACATATTTTCAGGTCTTACCCACTCTACAACAACCTCTCCATCTTCATTCATATAGGTATATGTTCCAACCAATGCGACTTCTGCTGAATCGTGTAACATTTTACCTTTTAGAGTATCAAACCAACCGTTTGCTTTTAGGATATTATTAGCCCCTATTTCATATTTAATTTCTTCGGGAACTCTATTAAATTCCAATAACCATTCTTCTAATTCATCCTTATCTTCTGCTACGAACTGGTCTTGTGGAACTAATGGTACGCCTGATTCTTGCTGTAATTGCATTAACATTTCTTTGTTGTCAAATACAAATTCAGCATTATCGGCTTGTTCTTGTTTTTGTTTTGCGGAAATAGGGTCAACGGCTGTTACATTAATCTTCTCATTTCTTTTCATCCAACCACCTACAAGCCTACCTATAATTGTGTTACATATTTTAATACAGTTCCAATCAATGTTTACATAGTTAAACTTGCCGTTCATTTCAAGCCTATCCATATAGCGGCTCATATCTATTCTACCGTTGGCATACTGTCTATTTGAAATAAATCTATTATTTCTTTTCCAATAGTAGCTATTCGTTCCGTTAATTGTAGAAAATATATAACGTGCAACATCAGCACCATAAGACTTTTCAAGTTTTACTGACGGGTCACCCGACAACTGAAAATTCTTCATAGTAGAACCGCTGCCACCACTTGAATCCTTATAAGCATTATCAGGGGAAAAACTCACTTATTAAAATTTATTTTAACTAAGAATTAACAATATTTCATATCAAATATACTCTTTTTTGATATTGCAAAATATTTTTTACTGAAAAATTAAAAATTATGATTTCTTATGGGTATTGGCAAATTTTCTTGCAGCCCCTACCGAACCAAAACCCCAAGCCTTTAATTCTAATGCTTTTCTTGTTGGCTCCCCATTAGGTTTTTTCATAGCACCTTTCATACCTACTAAATTAACAAAAAATTATGAAGTAGCGACATTGGCATAAGTTTTTACTATTGGGGCTGCTATTTTATTTGGCTTGTTTACGGGTTCTAAAGCACAACAAAGAGCTATCATTGCAGCTACAACGGCATCGTATTCGGTTCTTTTCTCTGCTTCAAACACTAACATTTGCTCTAATAGCTTATCAAAGTATATCCTACTGCAATAAGTTTCTCCCGTTATTTTATCGTTATCCGCATACGCAATAAGGTTATCAAGCTGCTTTGTCATTGCAAATGGATTAATTGGGAATCCATAAAACCTATCCGCCTTTTCTCTTTTTTCGGGGTCAATACAAGAAGCGGGGTATTTGCCCAAATAGCCTATTTTACCACGTTCTCTAAAATAGGAAAGATAGTCGTCTGCTGTTTTTTCATACCAAACCTTGCAACCATAGAACTCACAAGCCAATAGTATTTGTTCGTGCATTAGGTCTTTAACTCTTGGTCTACCAAAGTACATAGCAATATACATCATTCTATTTCGGTCAAATATAAAACCCGCAGCATTTGAGCCGTACTTTCTACCACCATTTACCCCTTGACTATTAGCGTAACCATCCACACCCATTACATAATCAGATATATTTGTAGGAACTCTTAACCTATCTTTTATTTCTGATTTGTTTTCTTTTTCTGATGGCGGGAAATGCAATATATTCCAATACCCATTTTCATCATCCCTCCATCCTACTGTTTGGTCTAATCTTCTATAAAAAGTAACTTTTCTTAATACGGGTGGTTTTTCTTCTATAATCTTTCTTTGCTTCTTAATGTTTATAGAATTAAAGTGGCAATCGGAAACGGCTGATTGGAAAATTTCATCTTCATCACAAGGGTTCATACGGATTTCTTCTTCCAAATCATCATCTTCAAGCCCTATTCTTCTTTTTACTTGAACGTAGTATTTAGCCCCTTTTTTAATATCTTCTTCTGAAAGTTCTGATATTATCTCTCCCGTTTCTTCATCTTTTTTAACCCATTTATTTACAAGGTATTTAAATTGTTGTTCGGTAGGTGCATCAATTACACTCATTCCGTATTCGTCAATAAACCCTTCAAATCCATCATAAGCAGGTGCAAAATAACGCACAAGTCTATTAGGTGTTGGCTTGTATTTAAACTGATTAGCTAAATCCCATATTTTCTTAAACTCACCCCCACTACCTTTAGTAAGACTGTTTACGGTTGAAGGAACTTCCGTAAAACCAACTCTCTTTACCCCTTTTAATAATGTTTTAGAAACGATTGAAAGTAATTTTGAGGCGGGAACATCAACGGGGTACTTACCAGTTTCATCAAGCAATATCCTAGACATCCTGCCTGAATCGTAAGCATTTAATACGGGCGCACGGAAATTAACCCTTGACCTATGCCCTTCATCATCCTTAATAGCTGAAACATTAGAATCTTTTGTGGTTTGCGATTTGTGTGCAAAAACAAGTTCCGTTACACTATCCTCACGATTTGTTTGGGCAGGTTTCAAGAACACGGGTAATTGCCTATACCCAAAAGAAACCATATCCGTAAATGCGGTCTTACTATCTTCTTTTGTCTTTGAAACCAACCCGCACTTTGAGTCTTTAAAAAATATACACTCGTAAATAAGATTTGCAGTTGATTGCGAAGTAGCACCTTCCCTTCGCTTCTTAGCCCTTACAACGCCAATGCAAGATTCTCTTTTTTCCCAATAGTCTAAAAACAAAAAATATCTTCTATCCGTATCTCTATAATCTGCATAAATATCATCTTCAAGTTTCCACCATTGTAAATAGAAATAGTTTTTGCCAGTTATGTAAGTCGGAACACCGTTATTAAAAAACCAAAAACCACGCTTACATCTTTGAACCTCTTTTCTTGCGTATTCTTCTTGGTCTTTAGTTAATATAAGGTTGTGTTCCTTGTCGTACTCTACCTTGTTAAAGAAACTAGGCAACTCTTTCCTTCTCCATTTTTGTTCTGTCTTGGGCAAATCAAAGCCGTCTATTTGTTCAATAGGAGGAGGTTCGGGCAACCTAATAGAAGAACCGTATATTTCTATAACATCACTCATTAGTTTCTTTTTTCAGCTATCGTATCTACAAACGGTTTTCTTTTAACATCAGCTTCTTCGTCATTGGTTATACCCGCAACAGACCCCAATGTTTTGGCTGAATTAGCAACGGTTTCACTTTTTTCTAATAGCTTAAATATTCTATCAAAACTTTTATCTTTCGGGTCGTCTATATTTATATTATTTAATGAATTACTATTTAGCATATCTGCCATTTCATTCATTTTTCTGTTTAGACTATAATATAATTTAGCAGCCCCATTTTGCTCATAGGCAACAACCTTGCTTTTAAAAAACTCTATTGATTTTTCAAGTCTAACAATTTTTTGCTCTAATGATTCGTTTTCTATTGGTTGTAGTTCACTCATATTTCAGATATTTTTTTGCAATCAACGTCAGTCAAACCTACTAAAATTTCCCCATTAATTAAATCTTTTGTTAGCTTTTCTTCAACGAAAAGTACTTCTTCACGTTCATTGTAATCGGGGTAGAAGGTGCGGAATCGGATAAGTCTTTGTTCTTTTCCTTCTTCGTTTCTAAAAACTATTTCATAGTCTGCTGCTTTGACGGTTCTTACGATTTTGTTTTTGTATATTCCTGATGTAACGTAAAGGGTGTCGGTTATTTTTTTGTGTGGTATTCCTTGTAGTATTCCTTTGTAGGGTTCAAAACATCTTAGACCTATTGCGTAACCTTTTATTGGTTGGTATTCGGTCATATCTTTTGACTTCCATAGGTAACATTCACTTTCAGGTATTGCATATATTCCTATGTTACTTGCTATTTCTTCACCACTTAGTTCTGAATGGTTGTATATTTCGTTTGATGGGTGTATTGAGTTGTGGTGAAATATAATAGTAGAACCAACGGGGGCATCCATATAAGGGGCTAATAGTTCACCTTGTACGGGCATTGTTTCCCTATGGTTTAGATTGTTTACGTTTCTTTCAAGTCTTATTGTTAAACCACTTTGGAAGGTGTGGTTGTTCTTAAAATCTCTATCGCATTTAATTAGTAATCTTCCTTTTGCGGGTTTTATCATAACTAAAATTTACTTTTTAATTCATTAAAATAATACTCCAAAGCATCTTGATGGTAAAAGCCGTAATTGTATTCACCTACGAATGGTTGACAGTTAGGGGCAAATTGGCACATTTCTACTATTCTTGGTACACTCATTGCGTTAGCCATATTCCACCCGCTGCTTTGATTGCCCATAAAAAACCTACAACCTTTGATGTATTCTGCAAGTTGTAAAAAACTGGTCAATTCAATTCGTGGAACATCAATACCCCAAAGTTCACAAAATGTTTTATGTTCCTTTTCAGTTCCCGAAAACACTAAGTCTTTTTGGTGTTCTTTTAAGAAGAAGTACGAAATCATTGTGTTTCGGTAGCGTTCTGTAAAGTTAATAATTATCTTGTCTTTGTATTTATCTGACGGTGAAACACTTAACCAACTTTTTGATAAATCGCAAGCCATATCGGGGAAAGCAAACATAGACCAACTTTGTATCATCCCAAAAGGCATATTAACAAATAGTTTGTTTCTGATAATATCTAAGTCAACGTGGACTTTTTCTCCTTTCCACTCCCTGAAATCTTCTATGTATTCTTGGGCTAAAAGAAGGGGTTTCATCATTTCAAACGTAGTCTTATTCATACAAACCATATTCCCTTCATTATCCAATACGGGATGATTTGCCCCTTGATAGTATTGGGCTTGTACGTTTAACCATTGGTAGAATATGATTTTCTTACCGTATTTCTTGTAGATTTCTTTTAAACCCGCTAAAGCCGCTACAATATCCCCCGCATTTGCAAGGTGCTTAACGGTAATAAAGTTTTTGTTTTCTTCTTCTTTTAACATTTTTTTATATATTTGGTTATTCAATCACTCATTCAAAATCAAAACAAATGGCAAACATTTTAAGTCTGAACGTCTACGGAATTAATAATCAGATGTTCAAAACAGCACCTCAAAGATTTGGCTTCCCTGTTCAAAACTCTCTTTTTAGAGAAGTTGAGGGGGTAGTAACTGCAACCAGCGGTACAAGACTTTACGGTATTGTACAACCGTTGCCAACGGGCCTTAACATAGAGCAACCACAATTCTATGTAGTAGAAACCGTTGCACAGTTGGCAACTTTGGCTGGGTAGCCCGTAATTAATCCTAAAAGTGTTAGCCACGTCATTAATTTGATGTGGCTTTTTTGTATAGTCTAACATTTCGGTTTATGTGGTTTAGTGGTGTAAATCCTTTTTTTGCCATTAATATATCTAATCCTTTGTGTGAAAATATTGTGCTATGACCTACCGATGGCTCTACGTAAAAGAAATCTTGAAGTGGTATATTTTCTTCTTTAGCTACATCCACAAATGAAGTTTCAATATATAATATACCGCCTGATTTCATAAGTATATTAATTTGGTCAAGTTCGGAAAATGGATGCGACAAATGTTCTATAACCTCTACCATTGAAACTAAATTAAATTCGTGTTCAGCTATAAAATTGTAGTCAGGATTATATCTATCATACCCAAAAGCGTTTATTTTTTTAGTTTTAAGATAATCTACAAGCATCCCGTGACCGCAGCCGTAATCTAAAAATTTAGAATCTCTACTAACTAAATCTAAAAACCTTTTAAGCCTATCTTCGTTTTGTTGCGTGTTTCTTTCAATCTCAAAACCACCACCAACCATA
This sequence comes from Sphingobacteriia bacterium 28-36-52, assembly GCA_002281575.1. Taxonomy (GTDB): domain Bacteria; phylum Bacteroidota; class Bacteroidia; order Chitinophagales; family Chitinophagaceae; genus Sediminibacterium. Next base: position 13,291 of record NCGN01000017.1, on the reverse strand, counting down.
TTATCGTTAGGCAATTCGCCACTAAATAAAGTTCCACAATAACCACATTGATAATACTTAACGTCTTTTTTAACTAATCTTTCATCTGATTTGCTATTACAAGCAGGACATTTAATCATAAATATTTTATTGTTTTCTATCAAAAAATATAATTAATAAAAAGTGCATAAACCAAAACAAGACAAACGATACACCTATTTTTAATACATCAAAATCTTCCCCGTTAATTAATAAAAATAGAAAGAAAAATAAAGAGAATATAAGGTGTATAGCTAATCTAAAGTTCATTATTTTTTAGTTTTAGTTGTGTCGGGATGAAACTTATTGTATTGAGTAACTATGATGGCTTGTAGGCTATCTGTTTGCTTCATTATTTGTGTTACGTTTTTTGCGGGTAGGTCTGAATTTGGTAGCACTTCTTTTAGGATTTGCAACTGATTAAATACCTTGATTGCATCTGTTTCTTCAAGTGTGTACTTTGGTGGTGTTGTACTAAAGATTAATACTGCTAATAATAGCATTGGGATAATTGTTTTTTTCATTTGTTTTTTATTTTATGTTTTTGTTTTCTACACGGATGGCATAATATTTATTATCTATTCCTAAAACTTTCTTACCTACTTTTCTATTTCTAAAAACACAATCTACTTTTACTTTTAGAAATTCAGCTACTCTATTTGCGTTTTCAAATCTTTGTGCTTTTTCTTTTCTTTCATTAACGTCTTGGATTGATAGGTCGTAAAGTATGTGTTCTAATTCGTTTTCTATTGCGCCGTAAATTTCTGAACTACCAATATATGTGTTTGCTATTTTATTGTTTCGGCTCATTTCGTAAAAATAGTTAATCTTTTTTTGACTTTCCTTTTAATCCTTCTTTATTTAATAGGTTGTAAAGATTTACTACATAAGACGGAGGCGATAACAATGTATAAACTGTAAAATAGCCCGATTTATTCAACTTGTTGTTTTTAAAGGCTACTTGTGTTCGGGAGATTTTTAACTTTGGATGCAGCTTCTCAATCTCTAAAAGCCTAGTCTGAAACTTATAAAAATGTGGTAATGTATTCAGTACTTTAGCCATTGATACCCCTGCCATGTAGTTCATGTGAAGTATTAGTAAGCAGCGACACCAATCGTTTTTAGGTGGTTGTAGTTTTGACATATTGTTTTGTTTTTATGGTTTTTTTATTTTTACAACAAAAGAATTAAAACCACTTGCTATAAATGTTTGGTTGGTTAAGGATAAAATACTAAGGTCAAACAAGTCATTATCTAAATAAGAAACATCATCAACCTTTGGATAATCTTTACTGCTATCCCATTCAGAACCTATCATTATAGTTCCACTACCATCCCTTTTAATCCAACTAATAAAATGCAGGTCTTTACCAAAGTGCTTCATAAAAGATTTTTATATTTTACTTTAAACCGTTTTCTGAAAATAAGAAGATTTATATTTTCATTTAAAAGAAATAACAACTAACTGTCCTCTAAGTGGATATTCGCTCGTTTTAGAGTCAACCACCGCATACGTTTTACGGCAGCACAGGAATCTTTGCACCTGTAATATATTAGCCTAAACCAAACACATCTTAGACTGTGTTATAACATTTGTGCGAGGGTACACCTTTTGCATAGGTTTACGCACGTCCCTTGTTATGTTACTGTTTAGTGTTAATCAGTTAGTTGTTAAAGAACTTTTGTAAAACAAAGATACAATACTAGTATAAATTAATTAATTAAAAAATGCTTAAAGTATTGTTAAAAAGGCGGTTCGCTTATTTCTTCCCCACCACCTGCTAAAAACTCTTGTTGACTTTGAGTAAGGTCGCTTTGTGGTGCTGCTTGTTGGTTATTGTTTTCTTGTTTATTACCTCCTAAAAGCTGTACCATATTTACCCTTAATTTAAGTTGTGGTATTTGTTGACCTTCTTTATTTTTATAAACGTCTACCGACGGATTTCCTTCTGCGTAAATTTGAACACCTTTTTTCAGGTAAGCAGCTATTGCTGTTTTTTCTGTGAAATACGAGCAGTTTACCCATACCGATTTGTTCACTATTACCCCTTCTCTGTTTTTGTATTTTTCAGAATGGCAGCAATTAAAGTTAATTATTGTAACCCCGTTTACGTTTGAAACTTGGCAGTCATTACCAAGATGTCCTAATACTTGTGCTTTGAGCATATTTTAGTTTTTATTTATTAAAGTTATGTTTAGTGGGTAATTTGTTTTGTCTTACTTTAAATACTGCCAATGTTTTAAATGATGAAGGGGGAAATTTAAAATACCACGCAGGGTATTCAAAATACAGCGTGTCTTTATGCCCCTTCCATACTTCAATAATATATTCTGCTTTAAATTGGTTGTTTGGTGCTATTCGGTTCATTGGTTTATTTATTTAATGTTCTATAAAATTTCCACTAAAGGACTTTTGAGAGGATTTAATAACAATCCACCTATATCCGTAATAAACTTTTTTATCGTACCCAATCCAATAACCACCACTTTCGCTTCGTTTGCATTTTTTCTCTTTGTAAATATCAAAAGGCTGTAATGTCATTCTTAACTTAAAGAAATGATAAACATTATTGATTATTCTTTTCATATTGATTTTTTAATTACCGTAAAACTACTTTTATTTTCTTAATTAATTAATTAAAATCACCTTAAAGTTTTGTTAATGTGTTATAGGTTATCAAAATCGTTTTGTAGCCCTTGAATTTCTGCGGTATGTAATATCATTTGGTCGCTTATTGCTTTCTTGTAAATACAATCAGCAAATTCTATTGGAATACTTACATTATACTCTGTACCAAATCTTATTGAAGTGGGTTTTTCGTAGTTCTGTTTTAATACCTCTAATTCGTATTTAAGTTTGGATATTTCTTCTTGTAACTTATGGGCTTGTTTGTAGTCTTTTAGTTTCATTTTTATTTTATTTTTTGTTCTATGTAGTCTATCATTTCTTGGGTTATCCAATTTTTTTTAAGTAGGTGTTGTTTTAAATCTTCATCCCATCTTACTTTAAAAAACCAATAGAACGGATTAATAGTTTCACCACTATCCTCTATAAAGGTTTCTTCTATTAGGTGTTTTCTGTGGTTTTCTGCTCGTATATCTTCTTGTAAATAAAAATATACTGCAATGTCTGAAATGTCAATACTAATGTCGTTGTGGTGTTCTGCGTTTGTTATAAATCGTTTCATAATTAAAAGTTTATTTCTTCTCCGCTATCATCTTTAAATGGTAGCCAATTATTTTGTTTTGCTTGTGGCTGTGGTTTTATGTCGTTTGAAAAATTAATATTATTATCGTTAAGAACTTTTTGTAGCGCATCTAACCCATTAAAGAAAAATCTTCTTGTTTTAAATACCATTTCAAAAAGCCCAAACCCCTTCTTACCTACCGTTTTTTGTCGTCTAATCTTTTTACTGTGAAATTCGGCTGTTGGGTTTGATGGGTCTGTTTGCCCAAATGGTCTATGATAAACCAATATATTATCCATCTTGTTGTTCCACATAGCACCATCGTTAATATCAAATACATCGGGGCATTTATAGTTACCACTATTGTCTTTTTCCATTGATTTAGGGTGTGCTATTATCCAAAAGAAAACATTGTTTATTTGAGCAAATCTTGAAAACAATGTCAATACCCATTCTAAATACTTATCTCTCCCCGCAAATTTACCGTAGTTGTTTGCCATTTGGTTAAAGGGGTCAATATCGCAACCATCTACCTTTTCCTTTACGATTAGTTCTAAAAAAATCTCCATCACATATTCAGGTGTTGGGCTTACGTCTTTAGGGTAAACGTAGAATATGTGCTTACAAACGTAGTCATAAACGTATTCATAAGTTTGCTTTGACGGTCTATGTGGGTTACTTGGGGTACAATCGCAACCCAATATAATTTCTACAAAGTCGTGGTAGTATTCTTCGGGCGGGTTATCTTCGGGGGAGAACGTACCAAACTTTTCACCGTACATTACCATTCTCATTGCTTGATACCATTTCTTAAAAGAAGATTTACCATAGTTGCCTATACCCGTCAATAATGTTACTTCACCTCTTTTCGGCTTAAACCTTTCGTCTATTTCTTGAACTCCAATACCATAAACTTTAGCATATCCGTTATCATAAAGCGACAAGGCTTGTTCTTTTACATCAATACCGTAAATAACATCTTTTGTTCTATCGTCTGTATTTTCAATAATAGAATCAACCTTAATTTCTTTCCTTGTAACCTTATCAACTAAAACTTCTTTATCAAATGATGCACTACCAAAAGCATTTGCGTTTGCCTTATATGCTGAACGTATAGCCCTATCTGCTTCTGTCTTTGTAAAATCTGAATTGCTTACAAACTCTGAATTAATCATATAGTTTGCGGAGGTTTCAGAAATACCAAACTTACAACAAGCACAAGCTAATTTAAATATAAAATTATTCCTTTCCCCTGTTACAAAAGCCTCATTCTTGTTTGACAGCCACTTTAGTAGGTTTTTAAATATCTTGTCTTCATCGTTAGTTTTTTCATAGGTGGCTATCTTTTCGGTCTTTTTTATTTTATTAAAAATAGCAGCCTTTTCGTTTATATAAATTTCAGGGTCGTAACTTTCATAACAAACCCTACTTACGTTAATTCCGCTTTTATCTATTTCAGGGAAAACCTCTTGTAACGCTTGGAAATGTTCTCTATGCTTACTGCCATCCGCTATTTTTACCAAAGCCTTCAACCCCTTACCTGACGGACTTACCCAACAAGAATAGATAAAATCGTGGCTAATAATCTCTGTTTGCTTCTCTCTTAGTTCGTAAACATCATCAAAATCCAATACAATAAACCCACTATGTTCAACTAATTGTTCATCTTTTCTATCAGCACCAAACTTACCACTAAAGCATACTGACGGCAAATTAAACTTAATCTTATTAGCTTTTTCTTTATCTAACGTAGCCCTTATTTCTGAAACTATATCCTTACTATTACCACCTTCAATTCTTTTTAAGGCATCTGCAACCGAAACGTAATAGGGCTGTTTAGAAAATATATTTTTAAAAATAGTACAAACCATATTTTATTTTTAATTAATTAACAGATGATTGCGACCTTTTTAAAGCCTCTTGTCTTTTTTGTTCTATTTCTATCTCGTAGGGTGTTTTTTGCCTCCCGCTATTTGAAGGGTTTTTTGAAAAAGGAATAATTAATTCATCATTCCACGCCTTATTGTTTATAAAGGTTGTAGGGTCTTTTCTAAATGTTTTGTCTGGCTGCGATTCCTTGTACTTCGGGATATATGCCATTGCTTGTTCTCTTTCAAAATTAGTTAATTTTAACCATTTAGCTTCTACCTTACCCCTTAGCCCTCTTTTTTTGTCATATAAATTCCAAAAATCATCAAAGGGGATATTTAAATTATCTTCTTCTTGTTCTTCTTCTTGTTCTTCTTCTTGTTCTTCTTGCGAATGTGTATCGGTACTGTATAGGTACTCTATCAATAGTCTATCCTTAACTAAGGAAAGTTCTTTATCTACGCACACTTTTACTTTCGGGCTTGTAGAATCATTATACTTCCCCCAATTCTTTAAAGCAATCTCTTTTGTGTTAAAAGAATATCTTATTTTATCGCAAATAATAAAATATTCAATTAATTTTTTTACAGTTTCTTCATTATACCCTGTATCATAGCATATCTGACGAAAAGTTATTTCATATATACCACACTGCCTTGTTCTATCGTTTGTCATTAAGTATAGATAGAAATACTTTTGTTCAGGTGTTAAACTTTCTATAAATTCATCCTTCCAAAAAGAAACATGAATTTTTCTAAATATTGCCATATTTTTTTTTGTTAAATAGGTTCTTTAAAAAAGAAATCAGATTTGATAGGTATTTTACCATTTGTTAATTTATACCCCTCTTCTTTGTTAAAATAAATTCCTTTATTAAAATCTATTTTATAGGTATAAATATGTAGGTTTTCGTAAAAATCAGGAAGATACACAAAATCCGAACTAATACTAATTCTTTTACCTATTAAAATAATATTGTAATGAAATTCAGCATCTTTAATTGAGTTTTCAAGAAGTATTTTTAACGCTTTAGCGTATCTAATAGCTTGTAAAAAAGTGGTTACAGAAATTTCTTCTTTCTTTAATTCGTAAATATTAACAACAATTTCTCTATGTACTTCAGATTCAAAATCATTAATGCCTATTATATCTGCAACACCGTAATCACCTAAGTTTACTTGTCGGTATTTTCTTTGGCAATAATGTTCAAAACCCCTTTCATATAATACTTCAAAACTATCTATATGCTCAAAAAGAATATCCTCTAGTTCTTTTTCTAAAACATTCATACTATTTAAATTTTATAGGTTAATTTAATGCTACCATTAAGCCTTGCGTTTATTCGGTCTATTTCTTCTTGCTGAAACTTAACCACGCCTTTCATTCTTTTAGATAGGTCTGTTTCGGGCATTTTAATTTCCATAGCTAACCACCTTTGCGTTCTCCCATCAAGAAGTATCTCTACTTGTTTCGGGATTGATAATTCCTTTTTATTCATAGATTTTTAAATTTATTGAACAAAGAAAAGAACTATCGTTGTAATTTCCAAAAAAATATTTTTTTAAAATTTTGGAATATTTCGGTAAATGTTATTATCTTCGTTCTATTAATTAATTAAAAAAGATAAATGGAAGATAAGGAAAGGGAGTTGGTGTATAGTATGTGTAGGTTATTTGGGTTTTTTGAAGTGTATAGGAATGGAGTTTTGGTAGGTGTATGGGTTTTAGAAAATGGTAAATTTGTGAAAAAATGAATAAAAATAAATTATTGCTTAGTTTTTCAGGTGGCAGAACAAGTGCGTATATGTGTTATTTTATGATGAATGTTTGGAATAAAAGACACGATTACGAAATGATTGTTGTGTTTGCTAATACGGGTCGTGAAAGAGAGGAAACACTTGAATTTGTAGATAAATGCGACAAGTATTTTAATCTTAATTTAGTTTGGGTTGAAGCGTTTGTTCATAATGAGAAAAGAAAAGGAACTACGCATATTGTAACAAATTTTAAAGATGCAGAAAGAAATGGTCAACCATTTGAAGATGTTATTTTTAAATACGGATTACCTAATCAAAATGCCCCACATTGTTCAAGAGAATTAAAAGCGCAACCAATAAAGAGTTATGCAAGAAGTATTGGATGGAAGAAATACGAAACTGTTTTAGGTATTAGAACAGATGAACCTAAAAGATTAGATTGGGTTTCAAAGAAAAAAAATAAACTGTTATACTTTGCGGAAGTATTAGAAGTTACAAAGTCTGATGTCAATTTATTTTGGTCAAAACAGCCATTTGACTTACAATTAAAAAGCTATGAGGGGAATTGTGATTTATGTTATAAAAAAGGATTAAGAAAACTAATGACTATCTTAAAAGATAAACCTGAATTAGCTGATTGGTGGAGAGAAATGGAGCAGAAGTACGAAATGTTCACCCCTGAATCAAGAATGAAAAAAGCAAAACCGCCTTATAGGTTCTTTAGAGATAATATGACAATAGATGAAATAATTGAAGAATCAAAACTACCTTTTACGCCATCTATTGATGAAAGCCAATTAATTGATAAATATAAGCAAATGTCAGCATTTGACAATTATCTTGATAGTAATGGTGGCTGTGTTGAAAGCTGTGAAGTGTATTAAAAGATGGTAAATTTATTAAACAATAAAACAATAAAAATGAAAAGAAAAGATGGTTATTATTGGGTAAAATATTGCGGTGATTGGATTATAGCAAAATACACCACATACCATGATTTTGATTCTTCTTATAGTTCGTGGTCTTTTATAGGAATTGATTATAAAAAACACACTTGGGGTGCTTGTGATGAAGATTTTGAAGAAATAGACAATAACCAAATAATAAAAAATAAAAACTAATGAAACCACAAGAAGTAACAGAGTTAGATAAGATTTTTAATTCTCTTTATTGCTCATTGCCTTACACTAATGTTTTATCATTAGAAGATTGTCTTATTTTTCAAAAAGTTCCATTTGGGTATAACAAGAAAATGGTAGATGAAATAAATGATAAAATAGCCCAATTAAAACTACCGTTAATAGCTAAAAGCAATGAAGCTAAAGGTCTATTCGCAGATACGATAGTAGTTGTTCCAACAGAAGAATATCTTTTAAATAATTAGTATGAACAGTACAATAATCAGAAAGAAACGCAAATTGGACTGTGGCTGCTATGACTACGCTTTCAGTAAAAATTTATGCAAAGCACACGCCACTATTAAATCAACACAAAAACGAGTAGAGAAACACGAAGAACAAGAAGAAAGCGAGAGTATTCAGAATTTAATTAGTGATTTAGATTTTGTTTTTTCCCATTACATAAGGAATAAATACGCAGATGATAAGGGATTTGTAGAGTGTTACACTTGCTCAAAAAAAGCACCAATAGCAGAAATGTCAAATGGGCATTATACAAGTCGTTCTAACTATGGCTTACGCTTTATGGAAGATAATTGTAGGGTTCAATGTTACGCTTGTAATAGTAAACACGAAACTGATATTACGCCATTTAAAATAGCCTTAGAAAAAGAAAAACAAGGTATTACAGAATGGTTAGAAACACAAGCAAGACAAGTCTATAAACCAACAAGGGAAGAACTTAAACAACTACTTGCAGAATACCGTTACAAACTAAATGACGTAAAGAAAAAATTTAAAAAGTAAATGCAAACAATAGCACAAAAAAAAGCTAAGATTAACGGATGGATTAAGCAATACCAAAAACGTATTGAAGAATATAAAAAGAAATATGGCGAATATTCTTTTAAGTATGAGTTGTATAAAAAATCTTGTGTTTATAAAATTAAATCGTGGGAAAAAGAATTATCGCTATTTGAAAAAAAGAAAGATTACACTAAAGCAATTCAATTTATTTTAGACAAGACAAATAAATACTTTGTAACTAAAGTTAAGTGGGATAAATCAAGAAGTGTAAATATTGATACCAATCCTGAAAAATACTATATATGCCGATTTTTAGTTGAGGCGGGATTAAATGGAGTTACTTGCGAAAAAGTATTAAAAACAACAGTCAGAAATATTTACCAAAAAAGAGAAGTTTGCTCAAAAACAACTAAACACAAAAACGCTTATCGTGCATATAGATTAACAATAGAAGCAGCCCTAAAAGCAGAAAACATTATATATAAATAAAATGACAGCAACAGTTTTTATAAACAATAAGATTGAAGAAAAAATAAGATTATCAAAAGACAGAAAAAAAGGAACACTCAAATAAAAAACATTTGCAAAACTTACGAATTAAAAAACAAGCCTTGTTATGTAGAAATAACAGGTGGGGATATACGACAATAAATTTAAGGTTATTTTAATTGGTATTAATTAATTAATGTTTTTATCTTTACATTAACCAACTAAATAAAACCAAATAACATGATTAAGAAAGTATTTTACACTATTGCAATTATCTTGTATTTATGCATATTAGGGAAAGACGCCGCATACACTTTAATGGCAGTATTTGCTTTATACGAGCTAATAGATATTAGTAATAATTTAAAAAATAAAACCAAATAACATGAAAGTAACAGTAAAACAACAACCCGAAGAATTTAAGCCAGTAACGTTAGAGATTACGTTGGAGAGTAGGGAGGAATTGGAAATAATGCACGAAATAGTTGCATTAAATGTAACCATACCTAGAGAATTAACAAGATGTGGCAGGCACAAGGTTGAGCATTTTCTAGGTAAGTTATTTAGTACTACATCAAAACTAATTCTACCATGAAACCCCGCAATCAATCCGCAACAATCAAAGCAGCGATAAAGCTGTTATTAATTAAAGGTAAAAAATTGAGATAATGATACAAGCAAACGAAAATATTTGTATATTTGTATCATGAAACACGATAAAGAATACTTTAGAATACACAATTGGATTTCCTACCATCATGGCAAGGCTAATAAATGCGAAAACGAAAATTGCGAATCAGTTAACCCAAAAAGATTTGAATGGGCTTTATTAAAGGGCAAGGATTATGCAAAGAACAGAAACAACTATATTATGCTTTGTCCGTCTTGCCATAGAAAGTACGACTATACCGACATCCAAAAAGAAAAGCAAAGTTTAGCTAAAAAAGGTGTAAGCGCAAAAAACAAAATATGTGTTTGCCAATATGATTTAAATGGAGTTTTTATTAAAAAATTTAATTCATATACAGAGGCGGCTAAAGAGGTTGGCGGGATACCGACTGCTTTTTGCGCATTAAGAAGAGGAAGATTAAAAACATATAAATCATTTTTATGGAAATTTTAGCAAGTGAATTAAGAATAGGGAATAAGTTATTTGGTGGGGTAGTTAGTAAAATTGAAGAAAATAGTTTTACTGTCTTTGACGGTTGCGCCTATTGGAATAGCAGCGAAATGACAGAAAATTGGCTATTAGACCAACCCATCCGCCTTACCACTGAAATATTAGAGAAGTGCGGGTTTGAGAAAGCTACTGATGAATTCGGAGGATACTTATCACCTTTATACAAAGGCGGTCGCATACGTATAGATGACAACACATGGTATAATGGTTGTTTTGATACAGAAATTAAACACCTCCACCAACTTCAAAACCTATACTTTGCTTTAACTAATACTGAATTAACCTTTAAACTTTAAAAATGGAAAAAAAACAGACAGCCGTGCAATGGCTAATAGAAAACGCAAAAGGTTTTCATAATGCCGAAAGCTCTAAGGTAATGCAAGAACAAGCCTTGAGTATGTTTCGTGAGCAGATAGAGGAAGCGTATAAAGAAGGTGGCGATTGGGAAGAATTGCCGCAGCCTAGATTTAATAATTACTACACCCAAACCTTTAAACCTTAACTTATGTTAGAAGATAATCCCGAAATAGAAAATGCAATAATTATAGCCAAGTTTTCTGATGGAAAGTGTAGGCAAGTATTGACCAAACAAGAAACAATGAAGATTATACTTCAACTTATAGGTCAAATAGAAGGTAATTTAAGGGTTTTAGAAACGCCCATTAGCGGTATTGATATTGAATTAAAAGATTAATTTATGTTGGTGTATTTCCTACTTGCTGTTTATCTTATTTGTTTGTATTTTGCTTATGCGGGTGCTGCGGAAAGTGATGAATAAGGTTTTTAAAAAAGCCCCGATTAGTTTTGGGGCTTTTCTTTTTGTTTTATTTCAAGGTATTTTTGGTAGCATTTTACTTTGGCTTCTTGAAGGGTAGTTGATTCTTCTTTTCTGTCATAACTACTTGCTAATATCTCACCATTTTTCTCAATTAACCATTGAAAATACAACCCATTATTTGACCCTGCATACAGTTTATAACCATCAATAGCGGTACAATAGAACCCTTCCGAAGATATTACCCATTTTAATTCTTGCATATTACGGGTTTTTTGAGTGATAAAGGTCTTTGTAGTTCCTCTGTGGTGTATTGTTGTAGTCCTAATTTGCCCAAAAATCCATTTATCAATACCAACAGCCTATTATCAGACAAGTCGCTTAAATCGTCTTTAAAAGGGGTTTTATTGTACTCTAAGGCTAATTTTCTAAGTAACGCTTCGTGGCTATCTCTAAAATAATGATTTCTTTTAGGGGTATATGTGCCTGATTTGAATTTAGTCATTGTTTATTGTTTATAAAGTGGGGTGGGTTTAATTTTAATATAATTTTCCGTGCATTTTTGAACGATTTGAATTATAGCGCATTTTTAATTTTACGTGCAAATCCAAGTCAATTCCCTTGTAAGCACACATATCCATTACACGAATAACTATATCAGCCATTTCTTCTTCAAATGAGCCTTTAACTTTGTCTTTATAATCTTTTTGATAGTCATATTGTTCAACCCATCCTAGTAAGACATTTATCTCGGGTTCTGTTATTTTACAATACTGATTATTCCTATCTGCCTCTAATGCTTCTGAAACTTCACTATGAATAAGGCAAAGCATTTCACCTATATTCTTTTTGTTGTCGTAAAATCCTTTAGATTTTGCGTTCTCGTGTACTTCTTTACATCTTTCTCTTATTGCTTCTACTTGTCTTATTGTAAATTCGGGGTGTTCTGCACGTTTTAGTAGGTCTAAAAGTTGGTTTTTTACTTGACTTACGGGTGGTTGTTCCATCACTAAACCATTAAATTCAGCCAACATTAACTGAAACGTACTCTTAGGGGTAGACTTCAATAAATCGCTTCCTAATGCAAAATTAACGCCTTTTGGAACTACAACGGGGTTTGGAACAAATACTGCGGGTTCGGATTTTTCAAAAGCCTTTTCAATTTCTTTTTTAACTTCTTCGGGAATTTCTTTTTTTGATTCTACAAAACCACTTGGTTTATTTACATAACCCGTTAAAGCACCAACCCATTTACTTGGCATAGGTTTTACACCCGATAACATAGCTGAAAGACTGTTTTTAGGCATACCCAAATCAGCTTCAATTTGTGATTTTTTAACCCCGCAATTTTTAATCGCTTCAATTAATTCTTGATTTTCCATTTTTATTGTTTTGTTTTAGTTTATTCGGTTGATTTTTTGATGGCTTCAATTTGCATATTGACTATTTCTGTCAATTCGGCTTCAATCGCTTTTCCCCTACCGTAATCGTAAATCTTATTTGGCGGATATTTTTTATTCCATTCTTGCAGCTTTATTGCCGCTTCCAACAATTCAGGTGCGGCTGCAATTAGTTTGGCATTGGCTTCGTTCTCTTCTTTAAAAAAGCCGTTTTGATGAAAAGAAAAAAGCCATTTGTCATTTACATACACAGATAAATGATTTATATAGCCAGTCTTTTCTAATAACCACGGTGCGGGTGTGTGTTTGTTCATTGTTTTTAGTTTTTTTAGTTATTTAGTTTTGTAAAGTTATCTTTTTTAGTTCTTTATTTTATCTTTTTTAGTCAAAAAGATAACTTTTAAGGATATTTTAACACTAAAAAGATAAAAAAGATAACCCGTTTTTACTGTAAAAACCTAAAAAAGATAACAACACCCCCCCCCCCTTAAACCACCCCTTAAAACCGCAAATACAACTAATACCCCCTAATCTTTTCTTAATACAATACCCCCCCCAACCCAACAAAGAACATAAACCAACCAAACAAAACCCCCACAAGCAAAGCTGAACATAAAGCAAACAAACCACCACCAAACCCAACAAATACAATGCATACAAACAAAAACAGATAGCCAAAGCCCAACAACCA
>NCGN01000016.1 GCA_002281575.1 Sphingobacteriia bacterium 28-36-52 | reverse complement strand
AATGATACTATAAATAAATACAATATTCTTAATCAGTTTACTTCAATTAAAACAATTCAGAATTTAAATTTTGGGTTGAAGAGCAAAAGCAAATCTGGAAATAGAGATTTAACTTTAAATGTAGGAAATCAGTGGTCTGCTATAAATTCAAATACATTTAATACGACTATAAATTCGAATGATAAAGTTGGTGATATTCTTAGTTCTAATGGAAAACTTAATCAAAGCATTAATCCCAAAAATTATTATCACTCTTTATTTTTTCACTCAAAATTATTTGTGAAAAATGACAAGTACAAATCATTTTCTTTTCAGCAATATTATAATGTTGTACAAAACCCAACTAATTTTTTAACAGAAATTGATAATATAAGTTTGATTCCTACTCCAACAAATACAATGATACGACAGTTGCGAATTTTTAATCCCCAAAAGCTATTTATTACTAATCGTATGGTTTTATCAGGTTGGAAAAAGAAAAATGCTTCTTTTGCACTAGCTAGTAATTTTGATATTAATAATACGAAGAATATTATTGTTACTTACTTACAACACATAGGTAATAAAAATTATGACAGTGTAGACGCTAATTTAACCAGTGATGTAAACGTAGCTAATTCTATTTTGAAAATAATTCCTCAGTTCGATTTAACCTTAAAGAAGTATACGCTAACCATGAGTGGTACATTTTTTAATGCTCAGCAAAATATAAATATAAGTAACAAGAGTTTTAATGATTATAAAGATACTTACATCTATTCATTATTATATTTCTCTTTTTATAAACAAGGGGGTTTGAGACTTTCATTTGATCAACAAATCAATTTGCCACTTGCTAAAGACTTAAACCCAATTGTTGATAATACAAATCCGGTTTTTGTTTTTAGTGGTAATTTAAAATTGCAAGCTGAAAAAGCAAGTACATTCAAAATTACTTTCAGAAAATTTCTTATTAAGAAACAACTCAATTTAAATTATGAATTATTATATGGAAATACTCAAAATCCAATCATACAATCTGTTAAAATATTGAATAATGGTAAGCAGGAAATTAAATCAATGAATGCCGGCAATAGACATTCACTTGTAATGAGATTAGGAATTTCCAAGAGTTTCCAAAAAATCAACCGCTATAATCACTCAGTTAACTTAAATCTGAGTTACCAAAATATGGTTACACCTACAGTATTTAATGAAACTGAATTTTCACAGAAAGTGAATGTGTTTAGAACAACTGTGGGTAACAGTTTTAATTGGCAAGATAAATTCAGTTTTTACTATAGTTATACGTATATCGCAAATGTAAATCGATTCACGAATAATTTTACGGCTGATGTATTATCGAATGTCCAAAATCTTGATGTAGAATTTTCTGCTCGCTTATTTAAGAAGTTTTCTTTTAATACCACTTTACTGGCAAATAAAATTGTTTATGATAATCTACCAGCCTTGCCAGTCAATCTGTTTATTAATCCCTCTGTATCTGTTTATTGTTTAAAGGAAGATAAAGGTGAAATAAAATTTATTATTCGCGACTTACTCAATCGAAACAATAATTTTAGTAGAAATGTCATCGGGAATAATATTACAGAAACGAATACCAATGTTTTAGGCAGGTATTTCATGCTTACATTTTCTTACAATTTCAAGACTTTTAAGAACGAGCAGAATAATAAGGTTAATTGGTGATGCTGGGGGTAAAAATACCCCCCGTAATATTTTTTTATATTCAACTATATTTAAGATATTTAATCTGTAATTAAAATATGTTTGTTGGATTCTTTCCAATTAAATTTTAAATAATCAATTAACACATTAGGCCTTTAAAATCTTAATATTGAATTGAGACCAACTTTGTTTGGTTTTATAGATTAATATCTTGATAATTTCATATTATCAGTCATTATATTTCTAATTTGTTGAAAATAAATGATTTCTTTTCGATTAGTACCCGAGAAGAATAGCCAAATGGTACTTCACTTATTGACGAATAAGTGGTTTGGTGGGCCAACAATCTGCTGATGCTTTAAGCTGCAGAACTATTTAATTGGGTTAATTATTTTTTATTAAGGATTTACCCATAAACAATTTAATAAATAACAAAATGAACACTTTAAAATTAAAAATGGCAGAATCTAATTTCACTAAATTATTAACAAGGGCTCAGATGAAATTAACAACTGGTGGAGAAATTAGTGTAGGTAAAATTCTTTGCTATTGCGATTCTCCAATTCTATCAAATGGTCAGTACGGAAATCAGTGGCTAGCTGATAGCTGTGAAACCGCTGATATTTCAACACGTTGTGGTGGTGCAAATTTAGGAACATGTGGTGCTTGTTAAAACAATAGAATAAGATTCTTTTGTTTTTTTGACATTCTTATTTGAGTCTATGCGAATAACTTAAATAACAATGTCTTTTCTAATCTTTGCTTTCATAAAAACTATTATGTTAAATAAAACTAATAATGAATTAAGACTCGGTTTTTTTATTCTAATGTTTTTACTAATTAATTCAATGTTTTCTCATTTTGCAGTATTGGGAAATCCTATCAATGTATACAATAATTCACTTTTGAATAAAAATTGTGTGTCACAGGATAGTATTATTTATTTTAAAATAATTGATTCTATTACAAAGGAATCTATTCCATTTGCAACAATCATTTTTATTGAAAATGACACAAATAAAATGTCTATTGTTTCAAATGAAGATGGCTCATTTTCTATTCCCAATTCAAGCTTCACCAAAAAGGTAAAAATTTCTGCAGTTGGTTATGAAGAACAACTGTTTTATTTGTTTCATGTTAATCGGTTGCTTTTGAAGCCATTAAAGAGCTTATTACCTGAAATTATTATTAGAAGTAAGGCAAAGAAAACAAAAGGCGCAAACGCAATAATTAAACATGTAGCCAATCGCTTTGAGGATAACTATGGCAATTTTTCTTTTAGTCAAAATTTAAAGTTTTCCTCCGAAATTTATAATTACGACACTTTAAAAGAAAAGGCTGAAGAATTTGTAAAGGTATATTATCGAAATGCTGATAAAAGCATGAAATCTCCTAATTGGATTAAAGACACTTTATATCAGGATAAACTTTTCACCAATCTTATTGGAGTTCCCCAATTATGTACAGGTGATATTATTCCATGGTTTGATATGCTCCGAAAAGGGTTACCAATTGATGGAAATAATAATAAAGGATTAGACTTTAAACTTGTTTCCAAATACCAGGATGAAAAATATGGTCTTATTTATATTGTAAGTTTCATGCCCAATCAATCTTTTAAAGATTCATTTTTAGGTAGAACTGTTGGAGGGTTAGCAAGAGGGTACCTGAAAGGAGAAGTTAGGATAAGAGAATTTGATTATTCAATTATTAGATTGAAATTTATCTGGGAAATGAAAGTTGAATCTCTTAATAGAGCCACAACCAATTTATTTCATACTAAAACATGGAAAGCAAATCGTGTTACAAAAATGATATCAGATAAAATAATTTATAAGTATGATTATATGTATAATAAAGATATTAATACTGGTATATATTATATAGACTCAATCAAAGCGGAATGCTTTAATTCAGGATATCAAATAGAAACTAATCGTAACTTACTTTTAAACATAAAATTTAATGTTAGTAATAAAGGAATTGAGATAGATAAATAAGCCTAAAACCATAGTTATTAATCTACAATATTGGCCTCAACCACTTCTCAGCAGTAGCTTCATCCATGCCTTTACGGGCTGCATAGTCTTTAAATTGGTCTTGTTCAATTTTGCCAATTCCAAAATACTGACTTTGCGGATGCGAAAAATACCAACCACATACAGATGATGCTGGATACATAGCCAAGCTTTCTGTTAAGCTAATGCCTGCATTGTTTTGCGCATTCAGCAAATCAAATAACTTGTATTTCTCTGTATGGTCTGGACATGCTGGATAGCCTGGTGCGGGGCGAATGCCCTTGTATTGTTCTTTAATTAATTCTTCTGGGCTTAATTGTTCTTGTGCATCATAACCCCAATATTCTTTTCGCGTATGCAAGTGTAAGGCTTCTGCAAATGCTTCTGCAAAGCGATCGGCCAATGCTTGCAACATAATTTTATTGTAGTCATCGTGGGCTGCTTCAAATTTTTCCAAATGCGGTTCTATGCCATGTATGCTTACGGCAAAAGCACCGATATAATCTTTTTTATTAGCTGTTACTGGGCTAACAAAATCGGCTAATGATAAATTGGGTTGCCCTGGTGCTTTCTTGATTTGTTGGCGATGAAAACTCAATTGTACTTTTTCTTTTTCAGTGCGTACTTCTACATCATCATTGTTGCTGGCTGCTTCCCAAAATCCTATCACACCTTTAGCCGTTAACCATTTCTCTACAATAATTTTATCTAACAAAGCATTGGCATCATTGTACAATTTAGTAGCTTCTGTTCCCACTACTTCATCCGTTAAGATCGCTGGAAAATTTCCATGCATTTCCCAAGTAATGAAAAAGGGCTTCCAGTCAATGAATGTTCTTAACTCATTCAAATCATAATTGTCAAATACTTTGGTGCCTGTAAAGCTGGGTGTGGGTGGAGTATAACTGTCCCAATCAATGGCCACTTTATTTTTCAAAGCCTCTGCATAAGGCAGGTATTGCTTTACTGATTTCTTGTTGTCGAATCCTTCTTTTAGTTTGCTGTACTCTTGTACCAACTCCTCTAGGAATGGGGTCTTTTGTTCTTTATTCAATAAAGAACCTGCAACGGTTACACTTCTTGAAGCATCTAATACATGCACTACGCCATTATCGTACTCTGGTGCAATTTTTACTGCGGTATGCATTCTGGATGTGGTGGCGCCTCCAATTAATAATGGCTGCTTCATATTTCTGCGTTTCATTTCACGCGCTATATGCACCATTTCATCTAAAGAAGGCGTGATTAATCCACTCAATCCAATAATATCTGCTTTCTCTCTTTCTGCTGCTTCCAATATTTTATCGGCTGGTACCATTACACCCATGTCTACAATATCGTAGCCATTACAGCCTAATACTACGCCCACAATATTTTTTCCAATATCGTGTACATCGCCTTTTACCGTAGCCAATAATATTTTTGCTGCACCTGCTGTTTCTTCATTAACTGTACCCGCTGCTAAGTGTGCTTGTTTTCTGTCTTCTTTTTCTTGTTCTATAAAGGGTGTTAAGATGGCCACACTTTTCTTCATTACACGGGCACTTTTTACTACCTGAGGTAAGAACATTTTTCCTGCACCAAATAAATCCCCAACTATATTCATGCCATCCATCAATGGACCTTCTATCACATCCAAAGGTCTTGGATATTTTTGTCTGGCTTCTTCTGTGTCGTCATCTATATAATCGGTAATGCCATTAATTAAAGAGTGCGCCAATCTTTTTTCTACTGGCTCTTTTCTCCAAGCTTCATCTTTTACTTCTACTTTTCCCTTGGCTTTTACGGTTTCTGCGTGCTGTATTAATTTTTCTGTGGCTTCGTTGTTGTCGTTGTTTCTATTTAAGATTACGTCTTCACACAATGCCCTTAGGGTGGGTTCTATTTCGTCGTACACTACCAACTGTCCGGCGTTTACAATCCCCATATCCATACCTGCTTTAATCGCGTGCAATAAGAAGACTGAATGAATGGCTTCTCTTACATGATCATTCCCTCTAAAAGAAAAAGATACATTCGATACACCGCCTGAAACCTTTGCCAATGGCATCAATCGCTTGATTTCTCTGGTGGCTTCTATAAAATCTACTGCATAATTATTGTGTTCTTCTATACCTGTTGCAATGGCAAATATATTGGGGTCGAATATGATGTCTTGTGGATCAAACCCTACTTGCTCCGTTAATATTTTGTATGCGCGATGACAGATTTCTATTTTTCTTTCCTTAGTATCCGCTTGTCCTACTTCATCAAATGCCATCACAATTACTGCTGCACCAAATGATTTGCAAATAAATGCTTGCTCTATGAATTTGGCTTCGCCTTCTTTCATGGAGATAGAGTTCACAATACATTTGCCTTGCACACATTTTAAGCCTGCTTCAATGATCTCGAATTTAGAACTGTCGATCATGATGGGGATGCGTGCAATATCCGGTTCGCTTTGTAATAAATTTAAATAAGTGGTCATAGCACTTACGCCTTCTAACAAAGCATCGTCCATGTTCACGTCTAATATTTGCGCACCGCTTTCTACTTGTTGTCTGGCAACGGATAGGGCTTCTTCAAATTTATTTTCTCTAATAAGGCGTGCAAACTTTTTTGAACCAGTTACATTGGTTCTTTCACCTACGTTTACAAAATTGGTCTCTGGTCTAATGACCAAAGGTTCTAATCCGGCAAGCCTTAAATATGGTTTGATTGTACTCATTGTTTAAATGGTTGGTTCAACCACAGGTAATTGTCTGGGTTGCATTTTTCTAACGTTGTCTGCAATATGTTTAATATGGTCGGGTGTTGTTCCACAACAACCACCTACGATATTCACGAATCCTTGCTTGGCCCACTCTTCTATAAAGTGTGCGGTTTCGTGTGGTGCTTCATCGTATTCTCCCATGGCATTCGGTAATCCTGCATTGGGATAGGCTGATGTATAACAAGCTGCTATTTGTGATAACTCTTCTATATGACTTCTCATTTCTGCTGCACCCAATGCACAGTTTAATCCAATGCTGATAGGATTGGCATGCATCACTGATGTGTAAAATGCTTCAAGGGTTTGTCCACTCAGTGTTCTACCTGATGCATCGGTAATTGTGCCGCTGATCATGATGGGTAGTTCTGGTATTCCCTTATCTCTGAAATATTTTTTGGCTGCGTAGATTGCACCCTTTGCATTCAACGTATCAAAAATGGTTTCTATCAATAATAAATCTACTCCTCCGTTTACCAATCCATCTATTTGCTCGTAATAGGCGTTGGCTACTTCGTCAAATGTGACTGCTCTAAATCCAGGGTTGTTTACGTCTGGTGATAAGCTCAAAGTTTTATTGAGTGGTCCTATTGCTCCTGCTACAAACTTGGGTCTGGTACCTGGATGTTTTTGCATAAACTCCGCTACTGCTTCGCGGGCACATTTAGCGGCGGCTACGTTCAACTCATAAGCCAAACTTTGCATATCGTAGTCTGCCATGGCAATGGTAGTACTACTGAATGTATTGGTTTCAATAATATCTGCACCTGCTTCTAAATACAATAAGTGGATGCCCCTAATAATTTGTGGTTGTGTAATGCAGAGCAAATCATTGTTACCCTTTACGTCTAGATGCCAGTCCTTAAATTGTTCGCCTCTGTAATCGGCTTCAGTAAGTTTATGCCGCTGTATCATGGTACCCATGGCACCATCAATTACTAGGATTCTTTTCTGGAGTTCTTCTTTTATTAGCATATGTATTGGTTCAAACACCTTTTGGTGATTTAATTAACCAATAAACGCCAGAATGTGGGGGGAGGCACTTCAAACGTTTATTAGTTCTAAAAACTAACCCATGACGGTATAGTACCGTATTGGCTAGGACCTTGGCTGAACAATAAACAAATCCACCAAAGTCGGTGCAAAGATACACCCATATTGTATTCCGTCAAAATATAGCCGCGAATGCGGTTGAAGTACTATTGGTAAACCGCGTTGATTTCCGCGTTCACTTTTTCTGTTACGGCAGATGCATCAATCTTGTGGTCTTTCATTACAATAGGGAACTTACCTGTTGCAGATACTTTTCCACCCTTCACTGTAATGGTACCATTTACTGTAACAGGTTTGCTTACGCCATGTAAGGTTAAATTTCCTTTTACCACGGCTTTGTAATTGCCATCCTTGGTAAAATTGATGTCTTTGATATTACTGATGGTTCCCTTGAATTCTGCTCTTGGAAATTTGTTGCTTTCTGCGTAGTCGTTGTTGAACTTTTCCTGCATTTCTGCGTATTCAAACTTAAACCCTTTGATCAGTAAGCTAAAGCTGATTTCTCCCTTATCGGATAAACGGCTGGCTACTTCATTGTTTACTGCTTTTACGTCTTCATCGTTGGTGGCAATAAAGCTTACTTTGGCATTGCGGGTGCCATACAATTTTTGCGCTTGCGTTTGTGTAAATGCAATGCTGCATAGAGCTATGAATAGAAACTTTTTCATGGTGTTATATTTTGCGAAACGAGATTTTACATTATTTAGGTTGCGATTTTTTTTGCCTATGGAATTAACACTCCTTCGTTAATCACCACATTGGCATCCGGTATATAGCCGGTACAGATTCCTTTGAAACGTATGGTGCTGCCTGCTTTCAGCTCACCCGGATTGGTTTTAAACGTACAGTTGATCACAAAGAAAGGATCTTCTGTTTTAAAGTTCACCACTACCTGACCATCCTGGTTGGTACTGAAATCAACAATTTCTCCTTCAATCTCAATGGCTTTGTCGAGGTATTGTGCATTGGCTGCAGCTTCATCGTTTTTGAAAGCTTCAAACAATGCCTGTGCCTTTATCGCGATTGCTTTTTCGGTGGTTACATCCCTGTGCGGCTTGGTCAATATTTTGTAGACTACAATCCCCCCGGTAATGGCTCCCGCCAATCCAAGAATCAATATGATTTTAACCCATTTTTTCATAACGGACCTATTTTAATGTTTAAACAACGAAATTATGAATTTGTTGTCAAATTTCCCGAAATCTTATTGCACATACTGTTGTACGGGCAGTCGGTTGGCAATGCTTCGGGCCAGCGTCATTTCGTCTGCATATTCCAGTTCTCCTCCAAATGCTATGCCACGGGCGATCGTGGTGATTTTGCAGGACAAATGGGCAATTTTTTTCTGAATAAAATAGATGGTGGTGTCTCCCTGTATATTCGGACTCAGGGCAAATACCAGTTCCTCTACCCGTTCCTGCGTAATCCGGTTCACCAGCAGCTCAATTGTTAGTTGGTCGGGGCCTATGCCATCCAACGGCGATATAATCCCCCCGAGCACATGATAAGTTCCATTGAATTGCTGGGTACTTTCAATGGCAATCACATCCCGTATATTTTCTACCACACAAACAATATGCTGATTGCGCGCAGTATTGCTGCAGATACTGCAGATTTCTCCGTCACTGATATTGTTGCATCGCTTGCAAAACTGTATCTCCTTTCGCATTTTGGTTAAAGTGTCTCCAAATAAAGCGACTTCATTTACATCCTGCTTCAATAAATGTAAGACCAGTCTGAGCGCGGTCTTTTTTCCAATGCCCGGTAGCTTGGCAAATTGTGCTACTGCATTTTCTAATAAGGTGGAAGGGAGTTGCATTTTGTAAAGATAATCGGTTTACTTTGTGCTTTACCTTTTGTGTATGAAGCTGCATAATTTTAATTCTGGTCCTTCTATTTTGCCGGCGCCTGTACTAAAGCAGGCTGCTGAAGCGGTGTTGAATTATAAAAACACGGGTCTTTCCTTATTGGAAATTGGTCATAGAACGCCCTGGTTTCTGGAAATTCTAGACGAAGCCAGAAATGCAGTGAAAGAACTCATGCAATTAGATGATTCGTATGAAGTGTTGTTTTTGCATGGGGGAGCAACCACGCAGTTTATGCAGGTCCCTATGAATTTACTGGACAGCCATGCCATGGCGGCTTATTGCGATAACGGCGTTTGGGGTAACAAAGCCTGGAAGGAAGCCAGCCTGTTCGGTAAAGTGGATATAGTGTCTGACGGATCCGGCAGCCAGTACCGATCCATCCCTAAAAATATTGAAGTACCCAATGATGCCGCTTATTTGCATTTTACTTCCAACAATACCGTAGAAGGTACCCAATGGCATCAGTATCCTGAAACTTCTGTGCCACTGGTGGCAGATATGAGCAGCGATATTTTCAGCAGACCTGCTCCTTATAATACACTCTCTCTTATTTATGCAGGGGCTCAAAAAAATATGGGCGCTGCTGGTGTGAACCTGGTGGTGGTGAAAAAAGATTTGCTCGGAAAAATTGCAAGAAAGATTCCTGCCATTATGAATTACCAGAAACATATTGAAGCGGGTTCTCTAATGAATACGCCTCCTGTGTTTGCTGTGTATGTGAGCATGCTTACGCTTCGCTGGATTATTCAGGAAGGCGGTTTGGATGCCATGGGCATGCGCAATGCCAGAAAGTCTTCTCTTTTATATGATACCATTGATTCCATTCCGCTTTTTGATGCTCCCGTGGCCAAAGAAGACAGAAGTGAAATGAATGCAATTTTCTTTTTGAAAGATCCTTCCCTGGAAGAATCCTTCCTTGCACTTTGCAAACAGGAAGGCATGGTAGGCGTAAAGGGATACAGAACCGTGGGAGGTATTCGGGTTAGCATGTACAATGCTTTGCCACTGGATAGTGTTACTGAATTTTGTAACCTGTTGCATTATTTTGCGCAGAAGCACGGATAGTAGGGTATTATCCTAACTTTTCATTTGTAAATATTCACCGATATTTGCCGAATGGCAATAATCAAACCTTTCAGGGCGCTCAGGCCCCAACCACAACTGGCCAAGCAAGTAGCCAGCTTACCTTATGATGTATTGAACAGTGCAGAAGCAAAAATTGCTGCACAAGGCAATTCGCATACTTTTTTACATATCACCAAAAGTGAAATTGACTTATCTGATAAAATAGATATTCATAGTGTAGAAGTGTACGCACAGGCTAAAGACAATTTAGATGCATTCATTAAACGTGATGTGTTGTTCAGAGAATCCAAACCCTGCTATTATATCTACCAGCTTATTATGAATGGCAGAAGCCAGACAGGTCTGGTTTGCGTGAGCAGTGTGGATGATTATGAAAATGACCTGATTAAAAAACACGAGTTTACCCGTCCGGAAAAAGAACAGGATCGCATCAATCATATTAAAACAACGGGTGCGCAAACGGGCAATGTGTTTTTAGCGTATCGCAACCATGCTGCTGTTGATACCATTATCAATAATTGGAAGCAGGCCAAATCTCCTGTTTATGATTTTATTGCTGAAGATGGGATTCAGCATAGCATCTGGATTGTGAACGACTCTGATGCGGTTGAATCCATTACCGCTGTTTTTGAAAAAGAAATTCCTTGTACCTATATCGCTGACGGACATCACCGTGCGGCTTCTGCTGCCAAAGTACGCAAGCAAATCAGTGGCGAAGTACCTGAAGGGGCTAATTATTTTCTAACGACTTTGTTCCCCTCGAATCAATTGTACATCATGGATTACAATCGTGTGGTAAAGGATTTGAACGGGTTGAGCAAGACTGATTTTTTAGCGGCATTGGCTAGTTCTTTCGATGTGGTTTTGATGGGTAAACAAATAGTGAAGCCTGAGCAATTGCATACCATGGGATTATATGTGGGTGGTGAGTGGTTTTTGCTAACGGCAAAGCCTGGCACTTATTCCAACGATCCGATTGGTGTATTGGATGTGTCGGTTTTACAAGAAAAAATATTGGGTCCCATTTTAGGTATCTTAGATCAACGCACCGACAAGCGCATTGATTTTGTGGGAGGAATTAGAGGGCTAGGCGCTTTGGAACAAAGAGTGGATAGTGGTGAAATGGCTGCTGCCATTAGCTTGTATCCTGTTACCATTGATCAGTTGTTTGCCATTGCAGACAGCGGCAATGTAATGCCTCCTAAAAGTACCTGGTTTGAACCGAAGTTGAGAGATGGTCTTTTGACACATTTAATCAATGATTAAAAGTATTTGATTAATCATTGATGCATATTAATAAAGCATACGTATGAAAAAAATATTGTTAGGATGCTGTGGGTTTTTATTTGCCTTGCAGCTGCTTGCACAAGCACCTACTGTTAAGCAATTGCAGGAATCTGCTATGGCACTAATGCAACAGGGAGATTTCACGAATGCGATGGTGGCACTGGAAAAAGCAAAAGCGCAGGAGCCGCAGAACCTGGAAGTCCTGAAGAATATTTCTTTCTGTTATTTTCTGCAAAGAGAATTTGCACAGGCCATTGATGCTGGGAAAATTGCCATTGAACATCCCAATGCAGATCAACAAAGCTTTCAGATTTTGGGGATGTCTTATAAGGCCATTGCCGATTATGCGGCAGCGAATAAAGTATATAAGAGAGCCTTGAAAAAATTTCCTGATGGGGGTGTTATTTATAGCGAGTACGGTGAGAGTTTATTGCAGGAGAACAAAAAAGAAGAAGCCATTTCCACCTGGGAAAAAGGGATTGAATTGGCGCCTTCTTACAGTGGCAATTATTATTTCGCGGCTAAATACTACTACAAGGAAATGAACTGGATCAGGGTTTTGATTCATGGAGAGTTATTTGTTAACCTCGAAAGCTATTCCACCCGAACCGAAGAAGTGAAAAAAGCGCTTTGGGATGCCTACCGAAATGTGTTGCGTCCTATTGTGAAAACGCCTTACCACCTGGTTCCCAAATATTCCGCTTTTGAGCAAAAACAACTGGCTATCTACGAAAAAACAAGACCCATGGTAGCCGATGGTTTAACCATTGATCATATTGGCAGCATAAGAACCCGCTTACTTACCGAGTGGATGACTGAGAATGCTACTGCTTTTCCATACCAGTTGTTTCAACATTGGCAACATATGATTCGAGAAGACATTTTTGAAGCCTACAATCAATGGTTATTTGGTGCTGTTTACGATGCAGATGCCTATAAAAAATGGCAGGAAACCCATGCGGATGAAGCCAATAAATTCAAGGAGTTTCAGCGGAGCCGGGTGTACCGACAGCCGGGCGGTCAATATTATTTAAATTAAGTATATCCCTTTAAGTTGTTAAGCCAGTGCAAACTGGCTTTTTTTTTTGTGGTTATTTGCCTAATTTGACCGTTCAAATAAAGTGAATTCACTTTAAACGATTGCGTTATGACTATTAAGCGACTTTTTGATGCCGTACAACACCAACTGGATCATTTTCCGAAACAAGATATGTTATCGGCTAAAATAAATGGACAATGGAAAAAATATAGTACCAAGGAAGTAGCCGATACGGTGAACGGATTGAGTGCGGGTTTGCTCTCCTTAGGTGTTCGTGCCAACGATTTCTCTCCGGAAGGCAGTGATAAAATTGCCATCATCAGTAACAATCGACCTGAGTGGGTTTTTACCGACCTGGCAGTGCAGCAGATTGGCGCCATCCTGGTTCCAGTTTACCCGACTACTAACCCCAATGAACTTGCTTTCATTTTAAATGACGCAGCTGTTAAATATATTTTTGTCAGTAATGAAGAATTGCTGGCTAAAGTCAATAGCATTCTGGATAAAGTTCCTTCCATTCGTGGAGTGTACACTTTTGACACCATAGCAGGAGCTCAACACTGGTCTGAAGTAACCAACCTGGCTACTCCTTCTTTATTGTCAGAGGTAGAGAGCGTAAAAGCAACGGTACCGGTTGATCACCTGGCCACCATCATTTATACTTCTGGGACCACAGGAACCCCTAAGGGCGTGATGTTGTCGCATGCAAATATTTATTCCAATGTTCAATTCAGTAAAAAGAGTTTTCCCTTCCATGATGCACCTGAATCTAAAGTGCTGAGCTTTCTTCCGCTGAATCATATTTTTGAAAAAACCTGTACCTATATTTATTTATACAGTGGCATTAGTATTTACTATGCGGAAAGCCTTGATACTATTGGCGATAATTTAAAAGAAATTAAACCTAACGGTTTCACTACCGTACCTCGTTTGTTAGAAAAAGTATTTGAAAAAATCATGGCGAAGGGCAATGAGTTAACGGGCACCAAAAGAAAGCTGTTCTTCTGGGCGGTTGACTTGGCTGAGAAATACGATAACAGAGTCAGTGGCGGCCTCTGGTACAATATTCAGCTGGCTATTGCCAATAAATTAATTTTCTCCAAATGGCGTGAAGCCCTGGGAGGTAATATCTCCTTCATTATTACCGGTGGAGCTGCCTGTCAGGTAAAGCTTTTGCGAATTTTTAATGCTGCTGGTGTGCCAGTGTATGAGGGCTATGGTCCTACCGAAAATAGTCCAGTAATTTGCGTGAACCGTCAGGAAGAGGGCGGTACCAAGTTTGGAACAGTGGGTCCAGCAATTGAAGGCATTCAGGTGAAACTGGCAGAAGATGGTGAAATCATGGTAACAGGTCCTTGTGTAATGAAAGGCTATTATAAGCGTCCTGATTTAACTGCAGAAACCATGTTGGATGGATGGTTGTTAACGGGCGATATAGGTGTTTGGGATGAAGGTAAATTCCTGAAGATCACCGATCGTAAAAAAGAGTTGTTTAAAACTAGTGGAGGAAAATATGTGGCTCCTCAGCCGATTGAAAATAAATTAAAAGAGAGCCCATTTGTTGAACAAGTAATGGTGGTAGGGTCTGAGCGAAAGTTCGTTGGAGCTTTAATTGTACCTTCCTTTGCTACGCTAAAAGAGTGGATGAGAGAGAAGGAGATTCCTTACACTACCAATGAAGATGTGATTCATCATCCGAAAGTACTAGAGCTCTATCGTGAACTGGTAGAGAGTTTCAATAAATTCTTTAACCACGTAGAACAAATTAAAAAGTTTGAACTGCTTCCGAATGAATGGACAGTAGATACAGGTGAAATGACTCCTAAATTGAGTTTGAAGCGAAAAGTGGTGAACGAGAAATTCAAAGACGCCATAGAAAGAATCTATGCCTGAGTCTAACGCCTTGATGCGCATTCTGGTTGTAGAAGATAACCCCGCTGATCAGGTTGTTTTAGAGGGCTTGTTGTGGAAAACCCGATTGCCTATTCATCAGATCATGCGTGCCAGTAGCAATGCAGAAGCAGATGCCTGGTTGAAAAAAGAAAAACCCAGTTTGATTTTATTAGATCTTTCGCTACCCGATAGTGTAGGAATTGACTCTTTTAAACATATCAATAGGGTTGCGCCTGCTATTCCTATTATTGTTTTAACGGGTTTGTCTGATATGGATACTGCTTTGGAAACCATGGCGGCTGGTGCGCAGGATTACCTGGTGAAAGGTGAGTTTGATGAAAAATTACTTTCCAAATCAATACAGTACAGCATTGAACGTAAGCGCAATCTCGAAAATATGCGCGTTAGCAATGAACGATACAATATTGTAGTACAAGCCACCAGTGATGCGGTTTGGGAAATGAATTTGGATAATCAATCGGTCTTGTGGGTAGGAGATAATTTCAAGAAAACCTTTGGCTATGATCTGGTAGATGTATATGTGGATGCTGCTGATTGGGTTAATAAAATTCATCCGGAAGATAGAGACAGAGTGCAGACCAGTATAACCCATGCATATTCCCAATCGGGAAGTCCCTATTGGAAAGAAGAATATCGTTTTTTAAAAGCGGATGGAACCTATGCTTATGTATTAGACCGGGGGTATATTCTTTATGAGAACGATCGACCAATTAGAATGATTGGCGCTATGCAGGATATAACGGAAAGAAAGGAAAGTGCGGAAAAAATTCTTCTTTCTGAAAAGCGCTATCGTAGTTTGTTCTATTATAATCCCATGGCCATTTTTATCTGGGATTTGCAAACCCAGCAGATTCTGGAAGTGAATGATATGGCAGTGAAAGAGTATGGTTATAGCAGGGACGAGTTTTTACAATTGACGCTTTGGGATTTGCGATCCCCTGAACATTATGCAAAACTAAAGCAGTTTATTGAACATATTGCCAGTGCGCTTGATATGGATTCTGGGGGTACCTGGGAGCATACGACCAAAACCGGTGAACGCATTTTCATGAATATTTATTCTCACCGTATTCAATATAGCGGTAAAGATGCGGTGATGGCCATTGCGCAAAATGTGACTGCCAAGTTATTGCTGGAGAAAAAACTGGAAGAAGAGCGGATGATCAAGCAAAAAGAAATTGCAGAAGCAGTCATCAATACCCAGGAAACCGAAAGACATGATATCAGCAGAGAACTTCACGACAATGTAAATCAGCAGCTAACTGTTGCGATGATGTATATTGCGTCTGCTGAAAAAAAGCAAGTGCCGGGATCTGAATTGCTCAGACAATCTGCAGATTATATTCTGCATGCCATTGAAGAAATCAGGAGATTATCTAAGGGCCTAGTAACTCCATTGATTAAAGACTTTGGTTTGGTGAAAGCCATTGAAAGTGTGCTGGAAGATGTGCAGGCAGTTAAGGAAATGAAGATTGAGTTTTTATACGATACTTTTTTTGAAGATGATATTCACTATGATTTTAAACTCAGTTTATTTCGTATTGTACAGGAGCAAGTAAACAATGTTTTAAAGCATGCGCAGGCCAGTACCTTAAAAGTAGAATTGGGGAGAAACCAAAACAGTATTTACTTGTCTATTTACGACAATGGGGTAGGCTTTGATGCTTCTGTTCAAAAGAAAGGTATTGGTTTATACAATATTACTAGCCGTGTTGAATTGTTTAACGGAACCATCAGTATTCATACGGCTCCCACGGCAGGTTGTGCCATGCATATGAGTTTCCCTATTACGCAGGCAATTATGCGTCACTAAGTCTTTTCTTGGCAGAAAGAAATTTTTGTCGAATAATCGTCTGTACGGGTTTGCGTTGAATTTTGCTTTCGAGCCAAGAAATTACATCCAAGTACATAAAAGCCCTAGTTTCCATTTTGTCGTCTGCCATATCTTTTAATGTTGCCAGTAATTGTTCAAACAAGGGTTTTGTTTGATTAGGGAGACTATGAAAACTCTGTTTTAGGAATTTAAAAATGGCTTCTTCTGCTGCACTCAGGTGTTGCATTTTACCCATGAATCGATACACCGATTTCAACAGGTACTTCAGATAGTCATTATTACCCAACTCGTAATGCGCAATCAGGTGCAGCAATCTGGCATAACATTGCAAGTCGCTTCTAAGGTCTACTTTAAGATTGATGATTTTATTTAAGTAGTCAATACTACTGGCAGGATCTCCGCTTCCGAAATACAGGGAAGCAATCTTATAGTAAAACACCAGAGTTCTGTGCCGGTCCAGATACGCTTCGTATGCCTCCAGCTTCTCCTCTATCTCTGG
The DNA here is from genome assembly GCA_002281575.1 of Sphingobacteriia bacterium 28-36-52. GTDB lineage: Bacteria > Bacteroidota > Bacteroidia > Chitinophagales > Chitinophagaceae > Sediminibacterium. Next base: position 34,604 of record NCGN01000016.1, on the reverse strand, counting down.
TATCAGTTGTAATCCCCTGGTAAAACTTCCTTCCATGAAATGCTTGTTCAACTTTGCGGTATACAGATAGGTAAAACATTGTACGGTGTGATTGATATTGTTTTGCACAAATGGCATTTCCATGAATGCTTCTAGTTCTTTTACTGTCTCATTAAATTTCCGGTAATTTCTTAAATCAAAATGAGCGCCCAGTAAATTGTGCATGCCTTTTATATAGTGGGCTGTTTCAATCTCCATCATTTTGGGCTCAGCCTTAAACAGTTCCGTCCATTTACTGCAATAGCGATAATACATCAGAAAGTCCTGTGTAATAAATGCATACCAGCAATAACATTGGTAAGTATATAATTTTTCATAGAACCCTTTCTCTTGCTCATTTTCGTGAAGCAGCGGATGATTGAAATATATGGCCAGGGCTTTTTTGTCCAATTCGTTTCGGGCATGTCCGTGACGGATATACCATTCATACAATAACAAAGAAAGATTAGACAAGGTACTGATATTGCTTAGTCGCAAATTGGTTTCGTCAGACTCTTTGCAAAGCTTTGCGGCTCTGTCTTGCATGCTTCTGGTAATATATAGCGATTCAATTTTTTTCTCCAGAAACAATACCTGTTGAATATAGGTAACTTGGTTATTGGCTTTGGCTAGTTCTTTTACCCTATCTAATACTTTTAAACTCTGGTTATTTAACCCTTTATTATAAAGTATTCTGGCAAAGTCGAGCTGTTCATTCAACTGCAAATCAATATTCTCGTTTTGTTGCAACAAACGAACGCTCGCTAGTATTTCCTGGTATAAATGTGCTTTTAAATTGGACAGCTGTTGTTTTTGAAAAGCTGGATTTTTTTTCAGGAGTTGTGCTTCATCGTATTGGTTCATTTTATCGAGTGCATCAAATAACTGAACCACTTTTAAGTTGCCTGATGCAGAATTCCGGGTGATATACAATTTAAAATTACGCTTCTCTGCCCTTTCCAGGGAATGAATCAATTGGTGAAGCGGGTCTGTATTCCGGTTGGGCATCGTAAAAATATTAAGCTAGAATTCAATACTGTATTGGGTTTCATGGTTTTCAACTGCGGTTACGCATTGTAAAACCAGCTCTATTTTGTTTCAACACTAAAGATAAGGCAATCTAAATTCGAATACGACAGGCCGTACTGTTGTTATTTAAGGCAATCAATAGCAATGGATACGCGCCTGTCTTTTTATCTGTAAAAACCAAGACAATGGCCGATAAGATTCACATTTTTGATACCACCCTTCGGGATGGCGAACAGGTGCCGGGATGTAAACTCAACACAAAAGAGAAACTCTCACTGGCTGTGCAATTGGAAGAATTGGGTGTAGACATTATTGAGGCGGGATTTCCTGTTTCTAGCCCCGGAGACTTTGAGTCTGTCTCTCAAATTGCAAGAACCATTAAGCATGCTACCGTATGCGGTTTAACCAGAGCAGTTCAAAAAGATATTGAAGTGGCTGCACAGGCCCTGAAGTATGCAGTTCGCCCCAGAATACACACAGGTATTGGCACTTCTGATTTTCATATCAAAGCCAAATTCAATTCTACTCGTGAGGAGATATTAGCAAGAGCAATACAATGTGTTAAGTGGGCCCGCAATTTTACTGATGATGTAGAATTCTATGCAGAAGATGCAGGCAGAACAGACAATGAATACCTGGCTAGGGTAATTGAGGCCGTGATTGCAGCAGGTGCTTCTGTAGTGAATATTCCAGATACAACGGGCTATTGCCTGCCTCATCAGTACGGAGAGAAAATTGCTTTCTTAAAAAACAATGTGTCGAATATTGACAAAGCCATCATTTCTTGTCACTGTCACAACGATTTGGGTTTGGCTACAGCCAATTCCATTAGCGGTGTAATCAATGGTGCCAGACAAATTGAATGTACAATCAATGGGTTGGGGGAACGTGCAGGGAATACTTCATTGGAAGAAGTAGTCATGATTATTGCACAGCACAAGCAACTGGATTTGTACACGAATATCAAAACCCAATTGCTTAATCCATTGAGCAGAGAGGTTTCTGAAGTAATGCGGATGCCTGTACAGCCTAACAAAGCGATTGTAGGGTCTAATGCTTTTTCTCATTCTTCAGGGATTCATCAGGATGGATTTTTAAAGTCTGCTGAAACCTATGAAATCATCAATCCCGAACTGGTTGGGGCAGCCGGAAGTAAAATTGTGCTAACTGCCAGAAGCGGAAGAAGTGCACTAGCGCACCGCTTACAGAAGTTAGGGTTCGATTTCAATAGAGATGATATAGATGTGTTGTATGAAGATTTTCTGCTGGTTGCTGATAGCAAGAAAGAAGTGGAAGAATCCGATTTGCATCTTTTAGCTAACCAATATAAAATACAGAGAGCTATTGCTTAGTAAAATATTATGGGTAAAACATTATTTGATAAAATCTGGGATTCACATGTAGTGGAGAAAATAGAAGACGGTCCATCCGTTTTATATATTGACAGGCATTTTATTCACGAAGTAACCAGCCCACAGGCATTTAAAGGTATTGAGAAACGAGGCCTTTCTCTGTTCAGACCCAAGCAAACCATTGCAACGGCGGATCACAATGTGCCTACTTTAAACCAGCACTTGCCTATTAAGGATCAACTGAGCAAAATGCAGGTAGATCAGTTGATAGAAAACTGCGAGAAACATGGAGTAGAATTATATGGATTAGGACATCCTTATCAGGGGATTGTACACGTAATTGGGCCGGAATTGGGTATTACCCAACCGGGCATGACCATTGTTTGCGGAGACAGCCATACCAGCACCCACGGGGCTTTTGGAACCATTGCTTTTGGCATTGGCACCAGTGAAGTAGAAATGGTTTTTGCTTCACAATGCGTATTGCAGACCAAGCCTAAAACCATGCGTATCAATATTGAGGGGGCTTTGCAGCCAGGTGTGGTTTCCAAGGATATTATTCTTTACATCATTGCCAAAATTTCAGCCAGTGGTGCTACTGGGTACTTTGTTGAGTACGCAGGAAGTACCATTCGTTCGCTTTCCATGGAAGCTAGGATGACCATTTGCAATATGAGTATTGAAATGGGAGCGCGAGGTGGAATGATTGCACCGGATCAGGTTACCTACGATTATGTTAAAGGAAGAGTGTATGCACCAAAGGGGCTTGAATGGGAAAAGAGGCTTTCCGAATGGAAGGAATTGTATTCCGATGCAGATGCTGTCTTTGATGTCGAGTTGTATATTGACGCCAGTGCAATTGAACCCATGATAACTTATGGAACCAATCCTGGATTGGGCATTCCTGTTCAAGCGAAAATTCCACTGGTTGATGCTATTGCCAATGAGGGGGAAAGAAAAAATGTAGCGCAAGCGTTACGGTATATGGATTTACAAAGTGGTGCTTCTTTATTGGGTATGCCTATTCAACATGTTTTTATTGGAAGTTGCACCAATTCAAGAATTGAAGACCTGAGATTGGTTGCGAATCTGGTGAAGGGTAGAAAAAAACATGATTCTGTAAAAGTGATGATTGTGCCCGGGTCCCAACAAGTTGCCAAACAAGTACATGTCGAAGGATTAGACAAAATATTTACCGAAGCGGGTTTTCAGATTCGTCAGGCGGGCTGTAGTGCCTGTTTGGGAATGAATGAAGACAAAGTGCCAGCAGGTGAATATTGTATTAGTACTAGTAACAGAAACTTCGAGGGAAGACAGGGTGCTGGTGCCAGAACCTTATTGGCAAGTCCATTAACAGCTGCTGCCGCCGCCATCACAGGTGTGGTAACCGATGTAAGAGAATTGATTAGTTAAATGTAATAAACAGTTTAAGTAACGTGCAAGCATTAAAAGAAATACATAGTTCATTTGTTCCTCTGCCAGTTGAAAATGTGGATACGGACCAGATTATTCCTGCTCGTTTTTTAAAAGCCACTACTCGTGATGGATTTGGAAAAAATCTTTTCAGGGACTGGCGTTATGAAAATGATGATGAAGCAAAACCAAAAGCCGATTTTGTTTTGAATCAACCAAATTTCAGTGGATCCATATTGGTAGCTGGCAAAAACTTTGGATGCGGATCTTCCCGTGAACATGCTGCCTGGTCCCTTCTTGATTATGGATTTAAAGCGGTTGTCTCCAGTTTTTTTGCAGATATATTTAAGAATAATGCTTTGAACAATGGTGTTTTGCCTGTAATAGTATCTGAGCCCTTTCTTCAGAAAATCTTTTCGCTAGACTCAGCAGATAGGTTGCGTATTGATGTTGCTGCGCAAACGATCACCATAGAGAAAACAGCTGAACAGGAATTTTTTGAATTGAACCCGTATAAGAAAACTTGTTTGCTTAACGGATACGACGATATAGATTTTCTCATCAGTCGCAAGTCGGCAATTGAACAATTTGAATTAGCAAAAGTATAATATGGAAAAGAAAATAGCCGTCATAAATGGCGATGGAATTGGACCAGAAGTAACTGCACAGTCAATCAAAGTACTGAATGCCATTGCAGAAGAGTTTGGGCATCAGTTTAGTTATTCGCATGCATTGATGGGTGCGGTATCCATTGATGCAACAGGATCGACTTTGCCGGATGAAACCCTGGCTATTTGTAAAGAGAGCGATGCTATTTTATTTGGTGCTATTGGGCATCCTAAGTTTGACAATGACCCTTCCGCTAAAGTAAGACCTGAGCAGGGTTTATTGCAATTGCGAAAAGAGCTGGGTCTGTTTGCCAATATTCGCCCCATTATTACCTACCGTTCCTTGCATCATTTGTCTCCTGTAAAAGCTAAGCAGCTGGAAGGAGTGGATTGCATTATTTTCAGAGAACTTACGGGGGGTATTTATTTTGGTAAAAGAACCCTAACCGAAGACAAGACTTATGCTACCGATGAGTGTGCTTATCATGAATTGGAAATAGTTCGAGTTGCAAAAATGGCATTTCAATATGCACAGAATCGAAGAAAAAAATTAACCCTGATTGATAAAGCGAATGTACTTGAGACTTCCCGCTTGTGGCGTCGTATTGTGCAGGCTATGGCTATTCAGTTTCCTGATGTTACCGTGGACTATATGTTTGTAGACAATGCGGCTATGCAGATTATTGTAAATCCCGCACAGTTTGATGTAATACTTACTGAAAATATGTTTGGTGATATTATCAGCGATGAAGCCAGTGTGTTGAGTGGTTCACTCGGTTTGCTTCCTTCTGCTTCTATCGGCAAAACCGCTGCTATGTTTGAACCTATTCATGGTTCCTATCCACAGGCTGCTGGTAAAGACATTGCCAATCCCATTGGGTCCGTACTTTCTGCTGCTATGATGCTAGATCATTTTGGTTTAGCAGAAGAAGCAAGTGCAGTAAGGGCTGCCGTTGATTGGACCCTAACGCATGCTTTTGTTACAAAAGATATTGATCCTATTAATAATTACGGTACTGAAGCAGTGGGAGATTTATTGGCTGATTTTATTCGGAAAAAGCATGAAACCCATCAGGGCAAGAATGCTGCTTTGAATGCGTCAACCATTATTTAAAAATATTTTCAAAAAGTTCTTTGTTTTATTACTGCATACGCATACCTTCGATTGAATCGAACAGCTCCATGCAGAATAAAAGAAATATAGTAATCACTAAAACAAACACAATCATTAACATGATTGCGATTGCGATTATTATTATTACCGCTCTGCAAGGAGGTGGACTTAACTAAGTATTGAATCACTTAATATACAAGCCCCGCCTCATCAGCGGGGCTTTTTTGTTTAAAACATTTGAAATGAATTATTATCAACCCAATACCATTATTTATCATAATGGAAAATTTGTAAAAGCATCTGAAGCAACTATGGACTTGTATAGCCAGTCGCTTCATTATGGTTATTCTGTTTTTGAAGGCATACGTTCTTACAAAGCAACAGATGGTTCAACGGCTATTTTTAAAGCCGTAGAACATTTTGATCGATTAAAAATTTCTGCGGAAGCCATTAATCTCCCTTTTCCATTTGATACACAAGAATTAATTGCAGCTACCTATGACGTATTGAAGCAAAATAATTTGGGAGATGCCTATATACGTCCTGTAGTGTATGCACCTGCCAATATGAGTTTTGCACGCAATTCCGAATCCTATGTTTTTATTGAAGCCTGGGAAATGGCACCATTTTTAGGTGACAAATTGTTGCGTATGATGACTTCTTCTTTTCAGCGTCCCAATCCCAAAGCCTTTAAGATTCATGCAAAAGCCGCCGGTCACTATGTGAATTCCATTCTGGCAAGTCAGGAGGCAAAAGACAAAGGCTATGATGAAGCCTTTTTATTGGACATGAATGATCATTTAGCTGAAGGCCCAGGAGCAAATATGTTTTTTGAGAAAGATGGTGTGTTGTTTACACCCAAGCCAGGACATATTCTGGCTGGTATAACAAGAGCTACTGTTTTAGAAATCTGTGCTCAATTGGGTATTCAAGTGAGAGAAGATACGTATTCGCTGCAGGATATCAAATCTGCCGATGCTGCTTTTTTCTGTGGTACTGCGGCTGAAGTAATTGGATGGGAATCGTTGGATGACTATGTTTTTCCTGCATCTTTTTCAGAAACAAAAAGTTATCAGGTTCAGCAGGCCTATAAAAAATTAGTGGTTACCCCTTTAACTAAATAGTATTTAAATCAAAATCATGGAGTTGAATAAATATAGTAAAACCATTACACAGGATCCAACGCAGCCTGCTGCACAGGCCATGTTTTATGGGATTGGGTTAACCGATGAAGATTTACAGAAAGCGCAAGTGGGGGTAGTGAGTATGGGGTATGACGGGAACACTTGTAATATGCATTTGAATGATTTGGCAAAACTGGTAAAACAAGGTGTATGGGAAAATGATTTAGTTGGATTGATTTTTAATACCATCGGCGTGAGTGACGGCATGAGTAACGGTACCGATGGTATGCGGTATTCTTTGGTGAGCAGGGATGTGATTGCTGATTCCATTGAAGCAGTATGTGGGGCTCAATACTATGATTCAATCATAGCCATTCCGGGTTGTGATAAAAATATGCCAGGTGCATTAATTGCGATGGGTCGATTAAACAGACCCGCCATTATGGTATATGGTGGAACCATTGCGCCAGGCCATTATAAAGGACAGGATTTAAATATTGTTTCAGCCTTTGAAGCGTTGGGTCAAAAGCTGGCCGGACAATTAGATGAGAATGATTTCAAGGGAATCATTAAGCACGCCTGTCCAGGAGCTGGAGCTTGTGGTGGCATGTATACAGCCAATACTATGGCATCCGCTATTGAAGCGTTGGGAATGAGTTTGCCTTATTCTTCTTCTAATCCTGCTTTAGGCCAAGAGAAAAAGAAGGAATGCCTTGCTGCTGGTAAAGCCATTAAAGTGTTGATGGAGAAAAATATACTTCCCTCTGATATCATGACCCGAAAAGCATTTGAAAATGCAATCACCATTATCATGGTATTAGGCGGCAGCACCAATGCTGTATTGCACATGATAGCCATGGCAAAAAGTGTTGGAGTGGTTGTGACACAGGATGATTTTCAAATCATTTCTGACAGGGTTCCTGTGTTGGCCGATTTTAAACCCAGCGGAAAATATTTGATGCAAGATTTGCATCAGTATGGAGGGGTGCCAGCTGTGATGAAATACTTATTGCAGAAGGGTTTGTTGCATGGAGATTGCTTAACCGTAACGGGTAAAACCTTAGCAGAAAATCTAGCTGCGGTTCCTGATTTGAATTTTGATCAGCAGAAAATTATACTCCCCATAGAATCACCAGTAAAAGCTACCGGTCATTTGCAAATTTTATATGGCAATCTCGCAACGGGAGGAAGTGTAGCCAAAATCAGTGGTAAGGAAGGAGAATTGTTTGAAGGTCCTGCCAGGGTATTTGATGGCGAACATGCATTAATTGAAGGTATCAATAGCGGAAAAATTAAGTCTGGTGATGTGGTTGTTATTAAAAATGTGGGTCCGGTGGGTGCTCCAGGAATGCCCGAAATGTTGAAGCCAACTTCAGCCATCATTGGTGCAGGGTTAGGAAAATCAGTTGCGTTAATTACAGATGGTCGATTCAGTGGAGGCACACATGGATTTGTAGTAGGTCATATTACGCCAGAAGCGGTAAATGGAGGGCTAATAGGATTGGTAGAAGACAATGATATCATTGAACTAAATGTGGCTACCAAAAAAATGACGCTGAAAGTAGCAGAAGATATTATTGAAGAGAGAAGAAAAAACTGGAGCAAGCCTGCTTTGAAAGTCACTAAAGGGCTTTTGTTTAAATATGCCAAATCTGTTAAAGATGCTTCTCAGGGTTGTGTAACCGATGAAGCTTAAATATTACTGTATGAGTACTACACTAGACTTGTTAACAAATAAAGAAACCCTACCGGCAGCAGGAACAGTTGTTCGCGAACTGTCTGGATCACAAGCGGTTTTGGAAGCTTGTATTGCTGAAGGAGTTGACACCATATTTGGTTATCCTGGAGGGGCTATCATGCCTATTTATGATGCATTATACGACTACCATGATAAACTAAAACATATTTTGGTAAGACATGAGCAAGGTGGTATACACGCAGGACAAGGATATGCAAGAAGTAGTGGCAAAGTTGGAGTAGTATTTGCTACCAGTGGGCCGGGCGCTACCAACTTAGTAACCGGATTGGCAGATGCCATGATAGATAGTACACCGCTGGTTTGCATTACAGGGCAGGTGTTTGCGCACTTGCTAGGTACGGATGCATTTCAGGAAACAGATGTGGTGAATATTACTACTCCCGTTACGAAGTGGAATTATCAGATTACCGATGCAACAGAAATACCACATGTATTGGCAAAAGCATTTTACATTGCCCGCTCAGGTAGGCCGGGTCCTGTATTAATTGATATAAGCAAGAATGCACAGATCCAGAAATTTAATTACGAGGGATATACTCGATGCAATCATATCCGCAGTTATCGTCCCAAGCCGATTGTAAGAAAAGAATATATAGAAGCCGCTGCCAAGTTGATTAATGAAGCAAAGAAACCCTTTGTGATTTTTGGACAGGGTGTTATTTTAGGTAAGGCAGAAAAAGAATTCAAGGCTTTCATTGAAAAGTCTGGTATCCCTGCTGCCTGGACGATATTGGGATTAAGTGCTTTGCCAACTGATCATCCGCAGAATGTGGGTATGTTAGGCATGCACGGCAATTACGGACCCAATGTATTAACCAATGACTGTGATGTTTTAATTGCAGTGGGGATGCGTTTTGACGATCGGGTTACAGGTCGATTAGACAAGTATGCCAAGCAGGCACAAATCATTCATCTGGATATTGATCCTGCGGAAATAAATAAGAACGTAAAAGTAGCGGTACCGGTTTGGGGTGATTGTAAGGAAACACTTCCACAACTTACACAGTTGGTTGAAGCAAAGCAACACAAAGAATGGTTGGCTTTGTTTAATCAATATACTGCCGAAGAAAGAGAAGCCGTGATGGAGGCGGCATTGTTTCCGAAATCAGGCGAAATGACCATGGGTGAAGTAATTCAGCAATTGAATGAACTAACCAATGGAGATGCTATCATTGTTACCGATGTAGGGCAACACCAAATGGTAGCCTGCCGTTATGCCAAATTCAATACATCTAAAAGCAATATCACTTCAGGCGGCCTAGGTACCATGGGATTTGCTTTACCAGCTGCTATTGGTGCAAAGTTTGGCGCACTGGAACGAACAGTAGTAGCCATTATTGGAGATGGTGGTTTTCAGATGACTTTGCAGGAATTGGGTACCATTATGCAAACGGGACTGAATGTAAAAATTTTGATTCTGAACAACCGATTCTTAGGAATGGTTCGTCAGTGGCAGGAATTGTTCAATGACAAACGCTATTCATTTGTTGATATACAAAGTCCTGATTATGTTCAGCTGGCTAAAGCCTATGGTATTGATGGATCTAGTGTTGCTGATAGAACTGACTTAAGAGCTGCATTGTCAACCATGTTACAATCATCAGGTTCTTATTTGCTGGAAGTAATGGTGGGAAAAGAAAACAATGTTTTCCCAATGGTGCCACAGGGTTGCAGTGTTTCAGAAATCCGATTAAAATAACAGGCAATGAAAAAAGAATTTACGATAACGGTTTATACAGAAAATCAGGTTGGTCTGCTGAATCGTATTGCGATTATTTTCAGCAGAAGAAAAATCAATATTGATAGCCTCAATGTTTCTCCTTCTGAAGTGGAATCCATTCATCGTTTTACAATTGTTATAAACGAAACAGAAGAAGTAGTGCGAAAACTCTGCTTCCAGATTGAGAAACAAGTTGAAGTATTGAAAGCCTATTTTAATACCAATGATGAAATCATCTGGCAGGAAATGGCACTCTACAAAGTTCCAACGGATGCAGTAGCTGAAAAACTAAAAGTAGAAAGATTGCTTCGTGAATATGGTGCAAGAGCAGTAGTGATTAGAAAAGACTATACCATTTTTGAAACAACAGGTCATAGGGAAGAGACTGATCGACTGATTCATTTTCTGGAACCATATGGCTTAATTGAATTTGTCCGCACTGCCAGAATTGCTATCATCAAAGCCAGTAGCGGTTTTCATGAAAAGATTAAAGAATTTGAAGCAGTAGAGCCTGCAGAAGAACTGGTAGAAAATGAATTTCTTAATCTGGGACAAACTGTGTTTACGATGTAATGGATATTTCTGTTTATCATAAAGAATACCCTTTTTCAATTAATAAAATATCAAAACCATTTTTAAAAAACGTCAACAAATAATAAACTATGGCTAATTATTTCAATTCTCTTCCTTTACGCGAGCAGCTGAATCAGCTGGGTGTTTGCGAATTCATGGATAAAGCTGCTTTTGCTGATGGAATTAATGCATTGGTTGGCAAAAAACTGGTAATCATTGGGTGCGGTGCACAAGGTTTGAATCAGGGGTTGAATATGCGTGATTCCGGACTAGATATTTCCTATGCATTAAGAAAAGAGGCAATTGATCAAAAAAGGGCTTCTTATGTAAATGCAACGGATAATAATTTTAGAGTGGGAACCTATGAAGAATTGATTCCAACGGCTGATGTAGTAATTAACCTGACTCCGGATAAACAACATAGTTCGGTAATAGCAGCTGTTATGCCCTTGATGAAAAAAGGCGCTACACTCTCTTATTCTCATGGCTTTAATATTGTAGAAGAAGGCATGCAGATCAGAAAAGACATTACGGTAATCATGGTTGCTCCCAAATGTCCGGGTACTGAGGTGCGAGAAGAATACAAGCGTGGCTTTGGCGTACCTACTTTGATTGCAGTACACCCAGAAAATGATCCAGAAGGGAAGGGCTGGGATTATGCTAAGGCTTATTGTGTAGCTACGGGCGGACATAGAGCAGGTGTATTAAAGTCGTCTTTTGTGGCAGAAGTGAAATCCGACTTAATGGGTGAACAAACTATTTTATGTGGCTTGCTTCAGACTGGTTCTATTTTGTCATTCAATAAAATGTTTGAAAAAGGAATTAACGCTGGATATGCAGCAAAATTAATCCAATACGGATGGGAAGTAATTACAGAAGCATTAAAGCAAGGCGGTATCACGGCTATGATGGATCGCTTGTCTAATCCTGCCAAGCTAAAAGCATTTGAACTTTCAGAAGAATTGAAAGAAATTATGCGTCCCTTATTTCAAAAACACCAGGATGATATTATGAGCGGTACGTTTTCTTCGGGTATGATGGAAGATTGGGCCAATGGAGATAAAAAATTACTGACCTGGAGAGAAGCAACTGGTGCTACGGCTTTTGAAAAAACAGCTCCAGGTAATATGAAGATTACCGAGCAAGAATTTTTTGATAACGGATTATTAATGGTTGCTTTTGTAAGGTCTGGTGTAGAGTTAGCTTTTGAAACCATGGTCGAGGCTGGTATTAAAGAAGAGTCAGCATATTACGAATCATTGCACGAAACTCCTTTGATTGCTAATACTATAGCACGAAAGAAATTATACGAGATGAACCGCGTAATTTCTGATACGGCTGAGTATGGCTGTTATTTATTTGATCATGCCTGTAAGCCATTATTAGCAGATTTTATGAGCCATATTGATACAGATGTGATTGGGAAAAACTTCAATGACGGAAAAGACAATGGCGTAGACAATAAAACCCTGATTGCAGTGAATGCAGTGATTAGATACCATCCTGTAGAAATAGTAGGAGAAAAATTAAGACAAGCGATGACCGATATGAAAACCATCGCAACCAATCAGTAAGAAGGATTAAACAAATGGCGAATCATACAACGATAGGGAATCAATCTACAGTTGACAGTCAATCTGCACAAGTATTGTTTGAATTAGATATTGATGCGGCTGTTAAAAAATTGAGGGATGTGGTAAAGCACACGCCGCTTATTTACAATGCTGCTCTTTCTAAGAAATACAATTGCGCGGTTTATTTAAAGCGGGAGGATTTACAAATTGTACGCTCTTATAAATTACGCGGGGCTTACAATATGATCAGTAGTTTGCCCGAAGATCAGAGAGCCAAAGGGGTTGTATGTGCCAGTGCCGGCAACCATGCCCAGGGCTTTGCCTATAGCTGTAAAGTGCTGAATATAAAGGGCATTGTATTTATGCCCATTATCACGCCCAATCAGAAAGTAAGACAAACAAAAATGTTTGGGGATGGTAATATAGAGATCAAATTGGTGGGGGACACGTTTGATGATTGTGCAGCTGCTGCCAAGGCATATACAGAAGCCAATGGCATGAGTTTTATTCCTCCATTCGATCATCCCAAAGTGATAGAAGGTCAGGCCACTGTTGGATTGGAGATACTGGAAGATTTGCAAGACATTGATTATTTGTTTGCCCCTGTTGGAGGTGGTGGATTAATTGCAGGGGTTGGCGCTTACTTTCAACAAGTATCTCCTGATACTAAAATCATCGGTGTTGAACCCGAAGGGGCTCCGTCCATGTCGGAGGCATTGAAACAGGGAGCGCCTGTGAAGTTAGACAGCATTGATCCCTTTGTAGATGGCGCAGCCGTAAAGCGTGTAGGGGATTATCCTTTTGATATTTGTAAAGAAGTGATTGATGAAATGGTGTTGGTAAATGAAGGAAAAGTCTGTTCTACGATCTTAAAATTATACAATGAAGATGCAATTGTGGTGGAGCCTGCAGGTGCTTTGTCTGTTGCTGCACTCGATAATTTTAGTGAAAGCATCAAGGGAAAGAAAGTGGTTTGCATTGTAAGCGGAAGCAACAATGATATTGATCGTATGCAGGAGATTAAAGAAAGGTCCTTGCAGTTTGAAGGACTGAAACATTTTTTCCTGATCCGTTTTGCGCAGCGGCCGGGTGCATTGAAAGAGTTTGTGAATCATGTATTGGGTCCAACTGATGATATTGTTCGTTTCGAATACATGCAAAAGCACAACAAGGAAACAGGTCCTGCCTTAGTAGGTATTGAAATGCAGGATAGGGCAGATTATGAGCGTTTGCTGGAGAATATGCAACGCTATCATATCAATTTTACGCCCATCAATAAGAATGATAATTTATTCGGGTATTTAATTTAATCAAGGGGTTATGCAGGTATTAAAGTTTGGAGGAAGTTCTGTTGCCAACGCTGTAAACATCAGTAAGGTAACTGCCATTGTAGCAAAGGCGGTACAAAAAGAGCCTGTTATTTTAGTAGTATCTGCACTGGGTGGCGTAACGGATCAGTTAATTGGGATTGGTGCAAAAGCGGCTGCAGGAGATGAATCCTATAAAGATCAAATCAAGGAGCTTGAAGTAAAACACCTGGAAGCTGTAAGGGGATTATTGCCTATACAAAATCAGAGCGCTACTTTAAGTTGGGTGAAACAACAACTGAATGAACTGGAGAGAATCTGCGACGGCATTTTTTTACTCGGAGAATTGTCTGCCAGAATTCAGGACCGACTGGTAAGTTATGGTGAATTGCTCTCTTCCTATATTATTACGGCAGCACTGAAGGAACTCAATACGCAGCCCATCTGGACTGATTCCAGAAAACTTATTTCCACTAATGATTTTTATGGAAATGCCAGCGTGCAGTTTGAAAAGACCAATCAACAGATTCTTTCATTTTTGCAAAGCAATCCCTCTTCTTTGTATGTGGCTCCCGGATTCATTGCTGCCAATGAAAAAGGATATACCACTACCTTGGGTAGGGGTGGATCGGATTATACCGGAGCCATATTTGCTGCTGCTACCCATGCTACTGCACTTGAAATCTGGACGGATGTTACAGGTATGATGACGGCCGATCCGCGTCTGGTGCAGAACCCCAGACCTATTGAAGCCATTTCTTATGAGGAAGCGATGGAGCTCTCGCATTTTGGCGCTAAAATTATTTATCCGCCCACCATCCAGCCGGTGATGAAAAAAAATATTCCTGTTTGGGTCAAGAATACTTTTGAACCGGAAGCTGCTGGTACAGTGATTCAACAACATGCCGTAGCCAATTCCGATGTGGTTAGAGGCATATCGAGTATTAACCGAATTGCTTTGTTGAGTCTGGAGGGAAGTGGGATGATTGGCATACCTGGATTTAGCAAGCGATTGTTTGAAGTGCTGGCTTTGAATAGGATCAATGTTATTTTAATTACCCAAAGCTCTTCGGAGTATTCTATTTGTGTAGCCATCAATGAAACAGATGCCAATATTGCACAACAGGCGATTGATGCTTTTTTTGCCTATGAAATTGAAAACGGAAAAGTAAATCCGGTTTCAGTAGAAACAGAATTGAGCATAGTGGCAGTGGTAGGTGAACAAATGAAAAGTTTACCGGGCATTAGTGGCAGAATGTTTGGCGGGCTGGGAAGAAATGGTATTAATGTAAGGGCCATTGCACAGGGGTCTTCCGAGAAAAATATATCTGCTGTAATTGCAGCTAGTGATGTTAAAAAAGCCATCAATGTATTGCACGAAGACTTCTTTGAAACAACCTATAAACAACTCAATGTATTTATTGCAGGGGCTGGTAATGTAGGAGGAAAACTCTTGAGTCAATTGAATCAGCAATTGCAGTATCTAAAAGATCATATGCGTTTGCAAATTCAGGTAGTGGGAATTGCGAATAGCAAACGTGCCCTTTTGAACGATGCCGGAATTGACCTGAATAACTGGAAGCCGGTATTAGATACATCACCGGAAATGAATATTCATGGATTTGTTGAAGCTATCATTGAAAAAAACTTACGCAACAGTGTATTTGTTGATGTAACTGCCAATGAAGTGGTAGCTTCTGTATATGGAACATTACTAGCCAAAAGTGTGGCTGTGGTAGCCTGTAATAAAATTGCCTGTTCCTCAGCTTATGAAAATTATAAGAAGCTAAAGAGTCTGGCCAGAACCTACAATACACGTTTCTTGTTTGAGACCAATGTGGGAGCGGGTTTGCCGATTATTGGTACACTCAACGATCTTACCCGAAGTGGAGACAAGATTACCCGAATTCAGGCGGTTCTGTCAGGCACTTTGAATTTCGTATTCAATCATTATGACGGCACCATTCCTTTTGCACAGGTAGTAAAGAGAGCTCAGGACGAAGGTTATACAGAGCCGGATCCAAGACTGGATTTGGGCGGAACAGATGTGATGCGGAAAATTATGATTCTTGCCAGAGAAGCAGGAGAGACGATGGAAATGGATCAGATTTCCAATGAGTCCTTTTTGCCCGCCAGTTGCTTTGAAGGCACTGTTGCAGATTTTTATGCAGAAATGGAAAAACAGGAAGACCATTTTAAAAAATTGTATGCGTCTGCGCATGCCAATCTTGCCAAGTTGAAATTTGTTGCTGAATACTATAATGGCGCAGCAAAAGTTGGATTGCAGGAAATTCCTGCGGACTCCGATTTCTATCATTTATATGGAAAGGATAACCTGGTTTTGTTTTATACCGAAAGGTATCCCGAACAACCCTTGGTTATTAAAGGAGCAGGAGCGGGTGCGGAAGTAACTGCTTCTGGTGTATTTGCAGATATTATACGTGTGGCTTAGATGGGTAAAAGAATTACGATACAGAGTCCTGCTACTGTTGCCAATATGGTTTGTGGTTTTGATGTGTTGGGCTTTGCCGTTCACGAGCCCTATGATATTATGCATATTGAATTAACCGAAGAGCCAGGTATTGTGATACAGAACGAAGACGATTTTAATTTACCAACAGACCCTTTGCAAAATGTAGCGGGCGCAGCCTTGCTTGCTTTGATGGAAGCGTTTGGGCAGCCGGTGGGATTTAAATTGAAGATTAACAAGCAAATTAAACCAGGTAGCGGAGTGGGTTCCAGTGCGGCGAGTTCAGCAGGGGCAGTAGCAGGTGCCAATGCATTGCTGGGCAATCCTTTTTCCAATGAAGAGTTGGTAAAATTTGCGATGAATGGAGAGAAGCTGGCTTCGGGTGTAAAACACGCAGACAATATTGCTCCTTGTATTTATGGAGGTGTTACTTTAATTCGTTCTGTTTTTCCGCTGGATATTGTGAAGTTGAATGTGCCCGATTTATATGTTACCATTATTCATCCTCAGATTGAAGTAAAAACATCGGATGCCAGAAGTATATTAAAGCAGCAGGTATTGTTGAAAGATGCCATTAAGCAGTGGGGCAATATTGCAGGCCTTGTAGCGGGCCTGGAGCAAGGTGATTATGATTTAATCGGAAGATCTTTGGAAGACTTTTTAATTGAGCCTACCCGCAGTATACTGATTCCTGCTTTTGATAAAATTAAAAGGGTGAGTAAAGAACTGGGTGCACTGGGAGGTGGAATTTCCGGTTCAGGCCCTTCTATATTCATGTTAAGTACCAATGAAAGTACTGCCAAATCTGTTGAAATGGCCATGCGACAGATCTATGATCAAATTGGTCTGGGTTATCATACTTATTTAACAACAATCAATACTCGCGGAATTCTTTTAAGTGAAGCTTCATGAAATACTATAGTTTAAATAAGCAATCACCTTCAGTAGATTTCAGGGAAGCTACTTTAAGAGGACAGGCGCCTGATAAGGGATTGTATTTTCCTGAAAGGATTCCCCAACATTCAACTCCGTTTATTCAGCAGCTTCGGAATTTTTCAAAAGAAGAAATTGCTTTTCGCGTAATGGAGCCTTTCGTTGGTGACACCATTCCAAAAAATGTATTACAGGAGATAGTTACAGAAACCATTGCTTTCCCCTTTCCTTTGCATACTATTCATGAAGATATTGCTTCTTTGGAATTATTTCATGGTCCCACGTTTGCTTTTAAAGATGTAGGTGCCAGATTCATGAGTCGTTGTCTTTCCTTTTTTTCCAGCAATGCAACAGCCCCAACTACTATATTGGTAGCCACTTCCGGTGATACGGGCGGTGCTGTGGCTAATGGCTTTTTGGGTGTTGAAGGAATTGAAGTGGTTATTCTGTATCCATCTGGTAAAGTAAGTCCTGTACAGGAACTACAATTGACTACCTGCGGATCCAATATCACTGCACTGGAAATAAACGGAAGCTTTGATGATTGTCAGGCGCTGGTGAAAGAAGCGTTTATGGATGAAGCTATTTATTCCAGAATGAATCTGAGCTCAGCCAATTCTATCAATGTAGCCAGATGGCTTTCTCAGCAGATTTATTATTTTTTAGCCCATCAGCAATGGGAGTACGATAAGCCTCCTGTGATTGCTGTGCCAAGCGGCAATTTTGGAAATCTTTGCGCAGGGATTATGGCGCATAAAACAGGATTGCCTGTACAACATTTTATAGCCGCATGTAATGTGAACGATACAGTTCCTGCTTATTTAAAAACAGGTGCATACCAAATTAAGCCCAGTGTATCTACTTTGTCTAATGCCATGGATGTAGGCAATCCCAGCAATTTTATCCGAATCATGGAATTGATGAATCAGGATTATGATACACTACAGCGCATGGTGTCGGGCTATACCATTACGGATGAAGTAACTTTGGAAACGATTCAAAAAGTGTATCAGCAATATGGTTATTTGCTGGACCCGCATGGGGCAGTGGCTTATGCAGCATTGTCGCAATATCAGCAGGCAAATAAAAATGCCAGGGGCTATATTTTAGAAACAGCTCATCCAGTAAAGTTTCCTGAAGCAGTAAAAGAAGCTGCCGGAATAGAGGCCCCAATCCCGCCTGCGGCGATGGAATTATTTGGCAAACAAAAAAGAAGCATACCCATGCAAAAGGACTATGCTTCTTTTAAGGAATATCTGTTGAGCAGATAATATATAACCTGATTAGTCTCTGTAGTTGAGTGCAGGTTTTCTGTTGCCCAGTAAAGGCTTGTATTGATAGGTTCCTACACTCTTTATGAATTCTTCTTTTGCTTTTTGAATCACTGCTGGCTTATTGAATAGGTCAATAGCTGTTAAGGCCATCGTTTTGGCAGCCACTAACATTCCTTTTGTGCCAATCTCTGTTCCGCCACAGGCAACGGCTTGCCAGCTATGCGCTGAAGTACCCGGAATCCAGGTAGCGGCTTCTAATCCCACCGTTGGTACTACATAGCTCACATCACTTACATCGCTGGAACCGCCACCTGCATCTGCTTCTTTCTGCAATGGTTTGATGGTAGCTGCTTCTTCAATTGGTGGTGCATTCCCAATAAAGCTGGCCTGAATTTTTTTACCGAAAGCTTTTTCTTCTTCTGTATAATTTACTCCTCCGGTTTTAGTCAGGTTATCCTGCATGAGTTCGGCTAGGGTTTTATTGATCAGCAAATCGTGCGTGCCACCAACAATTTCATAACTCATTTTGGTGCCTGTACCCAATGCTGCTCCTTCTGCTGCTTTGGTAATTCTGTCAAAAACATCTACAGCTACTTCTCTTTTGGGATGACGTACATAATAATATACTTCTGCAAAATCCGGTACTACATTCGGTGCTTTTCCACCATTGGTTATTACATAATGAATGCGGGTCTCCTGTGGAATATGCTCTCGCATCATATTGGCCATATGGTTCAGGGCTTCTACTGCATCCAAAGCAGAGCGGCCATTTTCAGGAGACATGGCGGCATGGGAAGCAATTCCGTTAAAACGGAACTTGGCAGATTTATTAGCAATGAAACTGGTCATGATTACCCTGTTCTGATTGGCTGGATGCCAGTGAATTACCGCATCTACATTCTTGAATAATCCTTCTCTAACCATATATACTTTGCCACTGCCACCTTCCTCGGCAGGACAACCATATACTTTGATGGTGCCTGTCATTTTCTTTTCTTCAATCAATTTTTTAATGGCAATGCCTGCAGACACAGAGGCGGTCCCGAATAAATGATGACCGCATCCATGGCCTCCTGTTTTTCCATCAATTGATTTTTTTTCAGGCACTGCTTCCTGCGCTAAGCCCGGTAGTGCATCGTACTCAGCAAGGATACCGATAACAGGGCTGCCCGATCCATAAGTCGCTACAAAAGCCGTTGGAATACCTGCGACGCCTGTTTCTACCGCAAAGCCTGCGTCTTTTAGATTCTGTACATGTAAGGCTGCACTTCTATTTTCCTTGTATCCCAATTCTGCATAGTCCCAGATCTGCAAAGCTGTTTTTTTATCAGCAGCATAACTAGCTTCCAGCATCAAAAGGGTTTTCTCTTTCAGTGCAGTCAGTTGCTGGCTTGCAGCATTATTGGTATTTGTTGCAGCATTTTGTCCATAGCTATTCAGCGCAAAAAGCAGACAGATGGCTAATATCTTTTTCATAGCATCAAATTTCGGTTTATTTTGTTCAGCATCCATTTATTGAATAAATTACTTTGAACAAAACTTGCCATGAATAATAAGTTAGCAATCTGGTCAATTACCGTTGGCCTGGGAGGATTCCTTTTTGGATTAGATGTAGCTGTAATATCCGGAGCCGAACAAGCTATTCAACAACTCTGGTCCTTGTCTGACTGGATGCATGGAACGGCGATTGCCATGGCATTGTATGGTACTGCTTTTGGCGCAGCGTTGGGAAATATTCCGGCGAATAAAATCGGAAGAAAGCAAACCCTTATCTGGATTGGCATTTTGTTTTTAGTTACTTCTATAGGCGCAGCACTGGCAACCAATGTGTATGCATTTATGTTTTTCCGCTTTGTAAGCGGACTGAGCATCGGAGCTTCTTCAGTAGTTGCACCTGTGTACATTTCTGAAATTGCTCCACCCAAGTACAGAGGTAGGATGGTAATTTCTTTTCAGCTGAATGTGGTAGCAGGAATTCTGATTGCCTATTTCTCTAATTATTTACTGGCAGGCGTTGGTGGTGAAAACGACTGGCGTTGGATGCTGGGTGTAGTGGCGATTCCTTCATTGTTTTTCTCTTTATTAATGGTGATTACACCCGAAACACCCAGGTGGTTAGTGCTCTTTAAAAAAGACGATGCTGCTGCGGCCAAGGTACTCGCTTTAACAGGTGAAGATGCGCCAAAAGTGATTGCAGATATCAAAGCATCGGTTGGGAAAGCCACCACAGAACCTTTGTTCAATAAGAAATTTTTTAAACCATTATTACTGGCTTTTTTAATTGCTTTTTTTAATCAGTTATCGGGTATTAATGCCATTATTTATTTTGCTCCCAAAGTATTTGAAATGGCTGGGATTGGCAGAGAAGGCGCATTGCTGTCCACTGTGGGGATTGGCGTGATGAATTTGATTTTCACGATTGCCGGTTGGTACCTGATTGATCGATTTGGAAGAAGGGTATTGATGTTTATTGGATCTGCTGGATATATTATTTCACTATCCATGATTGCGATTTCTTTTAACAGTACCGATCATTCCATGGTTGTGTATTATGTATTTATGTTTATCGCTGCGCATGCAGTGGGCCAGGGAGCTGTGATCTGGGTATTCCTGTCTGAGTTATTCCCCAATTCTGTGCGTGCAAGCGGTACTTCGTTCGGATGCCTGGTGCACTGGGTTTTTGCCGCATTAATTGCACAGGTGTTTCCTTATTTTGCCGCCAATGTTTCCGGTACGGTTATATTTGGATTCTTTGCCTTTATGATGGTATTACAACTGTTGTATGTGTGGAAAATGATGCCGGAAACCAAAGGGGTTGCGCTGGAAGATATGGGTGGTACCGTGGTACTGCATTAATCTTTCCAGCCCCAGGGAGCCAATGGCGCTTCTATCGGCTGCTTTAGATTAAAGGTCACCGTGAACAGTCTGTCTGAGCCAATTCTTCTGAGGTTGTAGGTAAAACTGCTGTCGTTGATGGTAATCCACCAAACATTGGATGCTGCTGCAGGAATGTTTTTTTGTGTTTGAATATCAGCCGGAAAAATCTGCATATAAGAAAATCCTTCATTGGTGCTGGTGCCTCCGTATTGTGTTACCAAATCTTCAGTTCCATCTTCATGCCGATGGTCATGCTTCAGCGTGATACGGTTCTGGTTCTTGGTAAGTACCCAGGTTCTAGATCTGTTATCCCCTACATTGAATGGTATTCTGATGCTATTTTCTGCACAAGCTTTTACATGCATGGTTAGTTTTTTGTTGCTGAAATCTGGAGTAGCTCCACTTACAATGGTCCCTTCATAAGCTTTGCCACAATGCTGTTGAAGCTTAGTCCAGAAACTATCTAATTTGCTTGCAGGTGTTTGAGCCAGTCCTTTTAATGAAATCAACAAAACAACAAATGATATATACTTCATTCGCTGAATTTAGAACAAATATCCATAAATCTCGTTTCTGAAAATATAGTTTAACCAAACCACATTATCAACGGTATGGATGCTAAATACCTGATATTGATTGTTGCCTAATAGCTTATCGTTTTTATACTGTAACACATAGATAATGCCACCATTGAACGATCTGGGTTCGCTCAAGTAAAATTCAATTGGTTCGCCATTGGGTTTCAAAAAGAGTTTAGCTTCATCTGCTACTTGAAAAGCCAATTGATAGGCGGTTTGTTCGGCATCAAAGCGATCTGCACTTTTTTCAAGCGGCGCCATTAATTGATAAGTATCTAGTTTGCTTTTTTTAAATATTACCTGTGCCGCTGCTCTTGGTTCCAATACATATAAGTCAGTGGGAATCATAGACCCGCCTGTGTTAACATCCCAAGTTGTTCCAGGTTTATATAAGTCTCTAAAATCGTGGTGATTGGAATAAGCAATCAAGCTTTTTTGCATAACTTCTATAATATTTTTAATCCTATAGTCTTTAGGAGGTTTTGCTCCTGTCCAAGTTATATAATTGCTATTATTTTCAACGGTATAGTATAAGTCATGATGGGCTAAGAATCCTATTTCTGGAAAAATGAATGCATTTTCTTTTCCTGGTATTCTGATGTATAAATATTCTGTTTTATTTATCCAGAAGCTAAACAAATAATACGCTTTTAATTTGGTCAAATTGTCAGATGATAAACTGGTTAATCCTTTCGGCCAGTTGTTGGCATTTTCAGCCCTTAAAAAATGAGTTGAGTCCGCTTTAAAAATCCTTTTCATCCTGGCAGTTTTAATTTCCCAATTAGGAGGCCTTGTCCCGTAGTAGGCAGTTGATTGTGTATGAGTCTTTAATTTATTTAGTTGAATTGGAAATTGTGTAAATGCTTCTATATTTTTTATTTGCTTACTGGTATCAACAGTTTCTAGGATTTTAGAATAGTAGCTGTCTAGTACAACATAGTAATGTTGTACAACTAAACAAAATGGCTTCTTGAACCTATATTCAGCAGGAATATGTTGATTCACACTTGGGAAAAACTCCAGCACCCGGTCCTCATAGGATAATGGCATTACATTAAATCCATTTAGGGTTTGAATCACTTTTTCATCTTCGGCACTAATACCATCTTGAATCCATTCTGGTTGCCCCTCTTTTTCTAATCCGTTTAGTACTCTTTTTGCATCTGAACTCGAATATCCCCAACCATCCGCAAGACTTTTGCTAACCTTTTTCTTTGTTTCTTTATCTTTTACCATGGGGGCATCTAATACAATGCCTTTTGCACTCAAGATTCTGTATTTGTACATACCACTGATGTATACCTCCCCTTTTTGTGAAAAGCTTGTTTTGCTTATTGCAATAAATAGAATTAGTTTACAGATATTCCTTGTAATCATAAGCTGATAATTAGTAAGTAAATCTAAGTTCCATTAATTTTAATTCGATACCGTATAAACGGTATTCTTAATTCAGTTCATTATGTCAGCTATAAAGTCAATTCTCCTTTTCAGTGTCTTATTTTTGAGCTTTTTATTCTTAAACGCCCAAAACGCGGCTGTACAATCAGTTAGCCATTTGTTCAATAATAGGACTTCCCTTCTGGGAAAGCCGGCTTTTCTAGGAACACCTTACAATACTGCGGGAGACAAGTTATACATGGTAGGGCATCAAGATGGAAGCTTCCCAGACTTGGGATGGCATGTGAAAGGGGAAATGGGTGGAATCTGGCATCATCCAATTAAACTGATGAATGGATTTACCGCTACTTTGTACTTGGGTCAGAAAACCGTAATGCTCAATAAAGCTGATTCTTTTGAAAATTATCCTTTTGGGAATAAGCATGTTTTCAATATGGATGATTCAGCCCTTATTGTAGAACGATTTCAGTTTGTGCCTGATCAGTTAGGAGCTTTGTATGTTGAGTATAAAATCACCAATAAAGGCAAACACAAACGTCAATTGAATTTTGAATTTGAAGCTATTTCTAATTTAATGCCTGTTTGGCTGGGTGAGCGAACAGGAATGGTGAATTCAAGGGATTTGGCTATTTATGAGGCTAATCATCGGCGCTGGATTGTAAAGGATTCATTGAATCCTTGGTGGTTGGTTTTTGGAAATTCATCTAATAACACTTCAACTCCTGTTATAAAACCTGTAACAGAGAAAATCAATACAACGGTCACGCACACAAATTATGAATTGACTATATCCCCTAATGAATCTGTTTCCTTGCCATTTGTAATTGCAGGTTCAGCCCAAACTAAAGAGCTTGCAATAGCTGCTTATGAAACACTGCATAGGTCTGCCTATGTCTTGTTGGAAAAGAAAATAAAGCGCCTGCAAAAAATGAATACGGTTGCCAAACTACAGTTGAACGATACCTCTTTAGCAAGAAGTTTTGAGTGGTTAAAGTACAATAGTGATTGGTTGATTGCAGATGTTGATGGAATGGGGAGAGGCATCGTTGCAGGGTTGCCTGATTATCCTTGGTGGTTTGGAGGTGATATGGCGTATACCTTAAAGGCGCTGATAGCAATGGGTCAGAAGGACCTAGTGTATAGTTCCATTGATTTAATACAGCGCATTTCTGAGAAACATAATGGCAATGGCAGAATTGTACATGAAGTTTCAACCAATGGAGCCGTATTTAATCCGGGAAACGTAAACGAAACGCCTCAATTTATCTCCCTGCTCTGGGAAGTATTTTGCTGGACAGGGGATCAGGCATTTCTTGAGAAATATTTTCCTGCAGTAGTGAAAGGCTTGAACTGGGTTTTGAATGAAAATGATGCAGACCGTAATTTATTACCAGATGGTGCTGGTATGATGGAAATTCATGGACTCACTTCTGAAATGATAGATGTAGCCACCTATACGCAGAAAGCATTTTCGGATGCGGCACAGATGGCTTTATTTCTAAAAAAGCTGGATTTAGCAAAAGATTATCAGCAAAAAGCGGATTTGATAAAAAAGAAAATCAATGATAAATTTTGGGTTGAAAATGATCATTCCTATGCCGATTTTATTGCTACTAAAACCCAAGCATTGCAATTGATCTCTGATGCAATAATTCGAGCAGATACATTGGGGAATGATTGGGCCGTAAGGGTTCTGAATGATTTAAAGGAACAAACCCAAAAGGATACAAGTAATCAACCCAAAGGTTTTGTAATGCATCATAACTGGGTAGTGAATACACCATTGGAAACAGGGATTGCGCCGAAGCAAAATGCCATAAAAGCCCTGAATACAGCAAGGAAATTTTCTAATCCATTCGGCATGTATGTAACAGGAATCGATAAGAATGTAAAACGGGACGAGCAGGAATATTCCTATGCAGCAGCAGTGGGGAAAAATGATTTTACTTATACCGGTACTGTAATGACTTTGCCCACTGCCGTTCAGATTATTGCCGAAAATAATTATGGAAGGCCTAATGAAGCATATTCGCTTTTGAAAAAGGTAGATAAAACATTCGGCTATGCATTGCCTGGTTCTATGTACGAGGTTTCTCCTGATTATGGAATGATGACACAGGCTTGGAATGTATATGCTTATGCTATTCCTGTTATAAAGCAGTTTTTTGGCATACAACCTGAAGCGTATAAGAAAGAGATTGTAATTGCTCCTTCTTTACCAGATTCCTTAACCTATGGAGCGTTGGAAAATGTAATTGTTGGTAACCAGACAATTGGCGTTTCATTTGTCAAAACATCCCAAAAAACGACTTATACCATCTCTCAAGATGTCAAGGATTGGGAATTGGTATTTAAACAGCCTTCTAACATTGCTGCCAAGTGGTTTATTAACGGCAAGCGGGTTAAGCCTGTGTTGATAAATGGGTGTTGGCAGGTGAAATTAAGGAACCAGTTCACCGTTGTGGTTCTTGCAAAATGAAATTTTTTAATAAAGGGTTATATTATGATATTATATAGCCGTAAAAGCTTAAAAAATTATAGTTTTTAGCTAATAGATTATGTATTAAGTATTTTTTAGGGAAAATTTGGCCCATTGGATTGCGTTAATTTTGAAAACGATATCCAATCATCTCTGAATAACTATGCATCTTTTTTTTCATTACTTCAATATTATAGCATTTGCCTTTTCTGTTTTTTGCTATGCCATTGTATTAACCAGAGGTGATCGCCAATTACCTATGTTCTTTTTATTTATATCGAACATTGTTTTGATACTCACGTCGGTTTTTTATTGGCTTTTTTCCAGCGGACTCATTTATCAATATCCTCATTTTTTAAGAGTTCCTGCGGCATTCCATTATTTAGTAGGACCAGCGATCTATTTTTTTGTTAGAACTTTATTTTACAAAGAAAAGTCATTGAGAAAATGGGACTGGTTGCATTTTCTGCCTTTTATTTTACATTTTATTGAATTGATTCCTTTTTATCTACAAGATGCTAGTGTAAAATTAGAGATGATTGATACTATTAAAAAAAATTATTCAGCTCCATTTACGCGCTTTAATGAAGGAATATTACCTAGTAGCGTTCACACTGTAATAAAGATAGTAAGTTGGTGTACCTATATATTTCTTTCTTTGCGAACATTTATCCATTTTAAAAGAACGATTAAAACCAGTATTATCACTGATTACAATCGAAAATTTGCTTTTATAAATTATTATTTAATAACAAAATACTTTGGCATTGTTGGCTTTTTAGTAGCTGTATATCTGGTGCAGTTTAATGCTTCGTTAATTATTATTACTTTGATAGCGAATATCATCGGGGTATCTAACGTGATTATTTTGGCATTTAAGTTTCCTGACTTGTTGTACGGAGATAACGTATTTACTTCAGTTGATAACAATCGCGAGAGTTTGATGAAAATTGTTAAATATCAGACGGAAAACCTAAATTTTTTGGAAAAAAGTAAATATGAAGGCAATGTTTTGATAGATACGAACTACAAATTAATCTACATAAATAGGCTTGGTGAAGATTACTTTAAAAGTATTTATAACCGATCGCTTCAATTAAATGATGTGGTAACGGATTACCTGGATACCGCTTCAAAAGCCCAATTAGAGCAATACGTTACGCTTGCTTTAGAAGGTAATCCAGTACAGATTGAACAAAGATTTTTGCTTTTTGGGGACACTAAATTTACGTGGATGCAGTTGAACTTTCAGGCACATTATGCATCCAATGGAAGTGTTATTGGTGTGTCGATTGGGGTAAATAAAATAGATACTAAGAAGAAAATGGAATCACTTCAAAAGCAATACCAACAATCATTAGATGAAATAGCTTGGAGTAGTTCCCACTTGCTCAGGGCTCCTGTTTCCAACATGATGGGGATAGCACAAGTGCTAAAGGCGTCTGATTTTGTAATAACGGAGGATGAAAAAAAATATTTTTTAGCTAACCTTTCTAGCGAAGTTGAAAAGTTGGATGCAGTAATCAAAGACATGGTGTTTAATGCACGAAAAAATATTGATAATTAAAGGCGCTGATTTAGTTATATTTTTTGATTAATTAGTGGTTTGTTTTAGCTGTTACTTCTGTATGTTGATTTAGCTTCAAATGT
This sequence comes from Sphingobacteriia bacterium 28-36-52, assembly GCA_002281575.1. GTDB lineage: Bacteria > Bacteroidota > Bacteroidia > Chitinophagales > Chitinophagaceae > Sediminibacterium. The sequence continues at coordinate 7,354 of NCGN01000016.1, read as the reverse complement.
GATTTTACAATGTGTTAATTAAAGGACTTCCTTAAATAAGTATTGTCTAATTTCCTGTACTTTTCGAATCTAAGAGTTCTCTTATAATCTGGTGAAGCAGCAATATCATTTTTTCTCAAATCATATTATAGCAAAGTGTTTTGGTATTATCCGCCTGAAAAGTTGAAATATTAAAGAAGTTTCAATCTTTCATTATACGTAAACAAAATTTAGTGTTTACATAAGAAAATTAATTTAATATATTTTTTGCTGAATTATTGATTTTTATAAGCTAATATCCCTACATGTCCATGTAGGCTCTGTCATAACTTCGTAAAATTATTAGCAGCATAACATCTGCTGGTAATTGAACATCTAATATCTTCTACATGTCCAGTATTCTAAATACTGCTTTCAAAGCAGTTTTATTGTCTATTTGTATCCTTTTAACTTCTAAGTCTCTTATTGCTCAAAATCAATTAAGTGTTCCGTTTACTTATGGAGCGATTGGTACGGTAGGTACTAATCCACAACAAGCGAACAACATCACTAATTTTCAGACTTTACAAATAAGTAAGGCTTATTTCATACAGAACTCAGCTACTAATCAGTATACCACCAGCATACAAGGTAATGACATACCAGGAACGTTAAGATTAGTAACACTAGCTAATAAGTATGTGGATATAGCTGGTGCTGTTGTTTGGCGTGATGGAAATCCCACGTCATTAATGGGTTTTATACCAGCCACATCCTTGACTTCTTTTAATTTAAGTTCATACGGCGGATCTAACTATACAGTTAGTAATTCTTCAAATTTTGTAGTTAGATTCAATAATTTCAATACAGTTCTAACAAACGGAACTAATTTAAGTGGGAATGCAGCTACAACTTCTGTATTAGCAGATTTAAACAATTATTTAGCAACTAGTATATCATCCAGACCAGTCGGGCCAGTTACTTCTAGCGCACAAACTACAGCAAGTACAACTCCCACAATCACCGGTACAGTCACTTTGCAACAGGGAGAAACACTTACTGTTGAAGTGAATGGCTTTGTATATGCGGCCATTGATGGTCTTTCAGTCACAGGGAACACTTGGTCACTTAATATCCCAAGTTCCGCAAATCTCTTGTCTAATACAACTTATCCTGTTACAGCAGTGATAACTAATTCAAGTGGCTTTACGCTATCAGATAATACAACTAATGAACTGATTATTTCTCAGCCTCCAACAATCACCATTTCTGCTACAAATTCTTCAAATCAAAATATAAATAGTGGTTCTACTACGAATGATTCTCAATTATTATTGACTTTCACAACGAGTCAGGCTTCTTCAGATTTTCAAGAAAGTGATATTTCTATAACGGGGGGGATATTAAGTAATTTTTCAGGAACGGGTAGTGTTTACTCTGCTACGCTAACTCCTGCGGCAAATTCTGGAACGGTAAATGTATCTGTTGCATCTAATAAATTTACAAATTCAAGTAATGTTGGGAATACCGTCTCTAATGTATTTGTCTGGAACTACGATGTTCAGTCCCCAGCCGTAAGTATTTCTGCAAAAAATTCATCTGGAATAATACGAAACAGCGGATCAACGAGTAGTGATGCTAGCTTACAGGTTACTTTTGCAATAAGTGAGAACACGACTGACTTCACAATATCTGATGTAACAGTAACTAATGGGATTTTGTCTGGATTTTCTGGTTCCGGAAATACATATTTAGCAACACTTACACCTACCAACACTGGATCAGTAACAGTTAATGTTGGTGCAAATACTTTTACTGATAATACTTCAAATGGAAATACTGCATCTAGTACTTATGTCTGGAATTACTCAAATACAAAAGCGATCGATGATAGTAGGAGCTCGGTTACTTTTTTGGAAAATACAGTAAATAATGAAGCTCAGTATTTGTTTCCAAAATCAACTACTCAATATTACACAAACAGCACATCTTTTGATTTTGCAACATTAGAATTATCATACCCTTTCGGTGGAAATACAGAAGATCGATTAAGTATAAAAAATGAAGGAACTAATTCCGGAGAGTTGAATGTATCTGCATCTCAACTTCAGGCTCAAACATATTCTATAAAAATTGGGAATACTGAAATAGGCACTTATCCCTCAAGTTTAACTGGTTCAGGTATAAATGGTGAACATCTTACTATTACCCTTACTGCAAATGCCACAGTTGAATACATTAATAAAATAATTAATAATTTCACTTATTTTAACTCCTCAAATTCCCCAATACTTTCAAGAACTATACAATTATCAATTGGTGATCCTTCAGGATTCCTCACTAAAGATTTGATTGTAGAAGTAGTCGCTGAAAATGATGCCCCCAACATTGGAAGAGTTGATTCAACATTCAAGGATGTTACGATGCCAGGTGATCAGATAACAAACATTCCCCTAGGCTCAACTTCACCTAGCTCTGAGCAAGTTCAAAATTCAATTGATAATTCAATTGCAACAAAATACCTTAATTTTTCTGGAGCAAATTCAGGCTTGATGGTTATTCCTGCTGCTGGTCCCACACTGGTAACACAACTAACTTTTACAACTGCTAATGATAGTGAAGATCGAGACCCAATAACGTACAAATTAGAAGGTTCAAAAGATGAAGGAGCCACTTTCACTACTATTGTGGAAAATGGCGCAACAAATATTGTTTTTGGAACTGATCGTTTCACAAAAGTTGTTGGGTCGACTTTTACAAATACAGAATGGTATAACGCATACAGACTAACATTTCCAACACTTTTGTCTCCATTTGATGTTATGCAAATCGGAGAAGTTGAATTGTTAGGGAAACCTTTATATCGATTATATTATGCAATGGGCGGAACACCAATTAACGTTTATAGTGTTTTGCCGATGATTGATCCAGATAATGACAATATTCTAGAAGCTAGAGTAAGTATTTCACAAAACTTTACAGCAGGAGATTCTCTTTTTTGGACAATTCCAGCTGGTTCTGGAATAACAGGCACTTATAATGCTCAAACTGGTATATTATCTTTTGCAGGAACATCTTCTGTTGAGAATTACAAAAGTCTTCTGCGTTCTATAAAATTTCAAGCTATAGCTAATAATGTTGGTAAAGAACGGATCATTAAATTCAGAGTTACGGACGTGTATGGTGCTAATTCTGAGGAGGTTCAGTCCGCAATAGTAGTTTCGTTTGCTCCGACTTTAACGTCCGTAAATAAGCTTTCTAGTAAGTATCTTAATTTTAATAATAAGATAACCTATGTTGATCTTAAAAATGCCTCTGTTAATTTCAATGACCAAGATCCTGAAGATCTACCTGTATTGAAATATAAAGTGACTACTGTAGCCCAAAATGGCTCACTGCTTTTAAATGGGAATACAGCACTTGTTGCTGGTTCAGTGATTGGGCCTGATGATTACTTAATCTGGCAGCCACTTGCTTCAGGTGAAAATATTACTTTATTTACAGTAAAGGCATTTGATGGAAGTCTTGAATCTAACAATGCAACACCTGTTGTTGTAGATGTTCTGAATACAGTTCCTACATTGTCCATAACAAAGAGCGGGGATTTAAACAGCTTTACTGCTTACAATCAGAATAGCTCATGTGTTCAAAATATAACTATTGATGGTACGTATCTCACAGGTGATATAATGGTTACTCCACCTACTGGATTTGAGATTTCTACAACGAGCAACTCTGGATTTTCAAATAACCCTATTGTACTTGCTCAAACACTTGGTTTGGTTAATGCTCAAAAAATTTATATTAGGTCTAGTAGTTCAAATCAACTAGGATCTTTTAGTGGGGACTTAGTGCTGTCTTCACCAAATACAAATAATCTCGTAATCCCTCTCGGTGGCACAGTGTCAACACCAGTTAATCCAACTGTTACTATTACTTCCAGTGATTTAGACAATATAATATGTACTACTAGTTCTGTTACTTTTACTGCAACAGCTACTAATATAACCGGAACTCCACTTTATAAATGGTATTTAAATGGGAATTTGGTAAATGGTGTAACAGGAGCGACTTATACAATAAGTAATTTGACTAATAATGATGTTGTATATGCTCTAGTTGAGAATAATGATCGTTGCGTTGTTCTTGCAAGTGGTAATTCTAATTCAATTACGACCGTCGTTAATGCTTTGCCTTCAGTGTCATTGATTACTGGCCCCTCAAGTGTTTATGTGCAAAACTCAATTTTATTGAATAATGCCACTACTGGAGGCGTTTGGTCTACCCAAAATTCACAAATTGCGACAATCAATGCTACATCTGGGCTACTATCTGGTCTAGGCGAAGGTTCTGTTACAGTGAAATATACATATACTGACCCACAGACTCTATGTTCTAATTCGGCAAACACAAATATTGTTGTCAATGTGCTCTCTCCTATTAGTATAAGTTATACAACGCCTAATGTATTTCAAAGAGAAACAACTATTTCAAATCTAAATCCAGTTGTTAGAGGCGGACCCCCCTCTTCATATACAGTTTCTCCCAATTTACCAGCTGGTTTAACTTTAAATCAAAGTTCAGGGGTAATTTCAGGAACACCCAGAGTAGTTAGTGATGCAACAGACTACACTATTACTGCGTCTAATAGTGCTGGAACTGTAAATGCAATTGTGAATATAAAAGTAAATGAAGTCCCACCTTTAGGATTGTCTTATAATTCGCCTAACACCTACGTTATAGGAACCCCAATTAGTCAATTAGCACCTATTTTAGTTCGAGGCCCTGTTACGAATTATAGTATTAGCCCTTCGTTACCGCAAGGTCTGACTTTTAATGAAAATACTGGTGTTATATCTGGCACCCCTTCGGTTGTATCTGCAAATGTTATTTATACAGTGACTGCATCTAATAGTACCGGTTCTACTACAGCAAACCTGAATATTATTGTTAATGATTTACCTATCCAGAGTTTGACTTATAATACTCCAAATGTATTTCGAAAGGGTACTGTCATAAGTGCACTTACTCCTACAATAACGGGTGGTGCGCCTACATTATATAGTGTCAGTCCAACTTTGCCACAAGGTCTTTCCATCAATTCAGCTACTGGTGTGATTTCAGGGACACCAACAGTTATAAGTCCTATGACTACTTATACTGTTACTGCATCAAATACAGGCGGCTCCTTTACTTCTAGCCTAGTAATTACTGTAAATGATATACAACCATCAAATTTGCAATATACAACTCCTAATGTATTTACTAAAGGTGTCACAATTAATAACCTTTTACCGTCTGTATCTGGAGGGGCAGTTGTTTCTTATAGCATTAATCCGTCATTACCTTCGGGTCTCTCTTTGAATGCACAAACTGGTATAATATCTGGGACACCTACTGTTGTAAGTCCACTTAGCACCTATGTGGTTACAGCCACAAATTCAGGCGGCTCAGTATCTAAAAATATTAATATTACAGTTAAAGATATAGCCCCAATTAATTTACGTTATTTAACTCCTAATACTTTTTACAAAAATTCGCAAATTGTTTCCTTACTTCCTTCAGTAGAAGGAGGAGCTGTTACTTCTTATACTATTTCACCTGCTTTACCTTCTGGCCTTATCTTAAATACCCAGACTGGTATAATTTCTGGAACTCCAACAGTTTTAAGTTCAGCAGCAAACTATACTGTAACAGCTACAAATAGTGGTGGATCAGTTTCTGCAATTTTGAATTTACGTGTAATTAATGAACCTCCTCAAAGTTTAAGATATAATCCTTCTGTTCAATCGGTATTGAGGAACACGCCAATAGTATCTATGTTGCCTATTATTACTGGGGCGGCGTCAATAAGTCAATACTCAATTAATCCTAATTTACCACAGGGTTTATCCATTAATAGTTCAACTGGAATTATCTCGGGTACTTTAAATCAGTTAGTAACAGGAACTGTTCAATATACAGTTACTGCAACTGATTTTGCTACAAGTGTGTCAGCTAACATCACTTTAATTTATAATAGTGCACCAACAGATATCAGTTTAAGTACACAAACTATTAATGAAAATAATGCCTTGAATGCAATTTTGGGTTCGCTTAATACTTCAGATCCTGATGCAGGTGATACTCACACTTATACTTTAGTAGCTGGTACAGGTGACACAGATAATGATGCATTTAATATTAGTGGCAGTGATACAGATGCGGGTGGTTTGAGTTTTGAAAAAATCTTTACCATTACTGTAAATGATGTTGATGAAGATAGGGACGGAGATGGTGTATTAGATAGTAGGGAGGTTGTAGATAATACCAATGTATTAGAATCCTGTTCGTTCAAGTTATCTAGTCAAACGGTTACGCCGAGTGCAACATGGCAGTCAGCGGATTGTGATGGAGATGGTTTAACCAATCAAGAGGAAAAAAACAAGGGTACGAATCCTTTGATTGGGGATAGTGATGGCGATGGTGTGTTGGATGGCAAAGAAGTTGCTGATGGCACGAAGCCTTTAGAAGTATGTTCATTTAAATTATCTAGTCAGACAGTTACGCCAGGATCTTCATGGTTGTTATCGGATTGTGATGGAGATGGTTTAACGAATCAAGAAGAGAAGGAAAAGGGGACAGATCCTTTAAAAGGGGATAGTGATGGAGACGGTGTATTGGATGGTAAAGAAGTATCAGACGGTACCAATCCGTTAGAATCTTGTTCATTCAAATTAACGAGTCAGACGGTTACACCGAGTGCAGCATGGCAGTCAGCTGACTGTGATGGGGATGGCTTAACGAATCAACAAGAGAAAGATAGAGGTACAAATATTTTCAGTGGGGATAGTGATGGAGACGGTGTTAAGGATGGTAAGGAAGTGGAAGATGGTACCAATCCATTGGAATCTTGTTCATTCAACTTAATGAGTCAGACGGTTACACCGAGTGCAGCATGGCAGTCAGCGGACTGCGATGGGGATGGCCTAACGAATCAAATAGAAATTGACAAGGGAACAAATCCGCTAGTAGCTGATTCGGATGGAGATGGGGTTATCGATGGAGATGAGGTAGCGAGAGGCACCGATCCAAAGAAGGGGGACAGTGATGGAGACGGGGTATTGGATAATATAGAGATTAGGGATGGCACGAGTCCATCTGATGGTTGTTCGTTCAAGTTATCTAGTCAGACAGTTGCACCGAGTGCGATATGGCTGTCTACAGATTGTGATAATGACGGATTGACGAACCAGCAGGAACTAGCGCTTAAGACCAATCCGTTGGAGGTGGATACGGATGTAGACTTTATGCGCGACGGTGATGAAGTAGCGAGAGGTACTAATCCACTAAATAAAGACAGTGATGGAGATGGGGTGATTGATGGAAGAGAAGTGAGTGATAATACCAATCCATT